>CAUJHF010000031.1 GCA_963204745.1 Pseudomonadota bacterium | reverse complement strand
CAACGCGCGCATCCGGACCTCAACGCACCAAGAACCAGCGAACTGATTCGCGTCACCGGCAGCGGTGCGTTTGGCGAATTTCTCGCCTCAAAACTGCAAACCAGTCTCATGCTGCTGATCTTCGTCGGATTGAAATCACTGCTGCTCGATTCGCTTGGCGCCATGCTGGTTGGCATGGCATTGCTGCGCGCCGGTGTACTGACCATGTCGGCAGCCGCGCCGAGCTATTTCCTGCTCGCGCTGTTCGGCTACGGCATCGGGCTGCCGCTGGCTGCATGGGAAACCGCCGCACTGATCGGCAATGACTTCGACCCCATCCTGAAGGCGCGCAACCTGATTCACTACGACTTCAGACGCATGGCCGTCGGGCTGGGACACCTGGGCCTTATCCTGCTGTTCTGTCGCCGGTATCCGCGCAGCTGGCTGGCGACACGGATTGCCGCGGTCGGCCGCATGGCGCTCAGCAATTACCTGGGTCAGTCGATATTGTGCGGCTTGCTGTTTTATACCATCGGTTTCGGACTGTATGGCCGGTTTACCGGCTATTACCTGTACCTGATCGTCGTCGGCATCTGGATCATGCAGATCGCGTTCAGCAACTGGTGGCTGGCGCGCTATCACTTCGGCCCATTTGAATGGGTCTGGAAATCACTGACCTACAAGCAGCGGCAGCCCCTGCGCCGTGCCTGAGTTCCGGGACCGGCATCACCCGGCCGGGCCTCAAGCCTCGCGGATGCTGTTACCCACCTTCTGCTTCGTACCGGGTACCGGCCAGTCTTTCCACTCCTTGATGAGGCCGTCAGCGATCAGGAAATGCCCGGCAATATGAAACTCCATGCTCAGTCCGCCCGACGGCGCATTGAAACTGTCGATGCGCTCATTGAGCACCAGCGGCGCAACCGCAAAGGAGCGCAGGATATCCCAGCGCACTGAATCCAGCTTCTTCAGAAACGGCCCCATCTGCTTTGCAAACTGATCCCGGCTGGTGACCAGCAGCTGACCGGGTGCGATCTGGTACAACAGGTCTTCTGCCAGGTAGGGCAGCAACGCATCGACGTCGCGCAGCGACCAGTCGCGGCAGAAATCCCGTACCAGCTTTTCATTGCGCAGATCCTGCGCGCTCATTTTTGTCTGTTCCACGCTCATCGTTGTGAGTCCTCCACAGGCCGTCATGCCCAGCGCTGCTGCGCCCGTCAGAATTTCCCGCCGGTCCACTATCGCTTGCCCTCGGTGGCTCAGGCCATTCTCGCACGACATCGAACGATGACCTGCTGGAATCGGGGATGCTGAATATTTGACCACATTCCTTGATACGAGTTTGGCAACTGTGTTTTCATCACGGTTACCAGCGGCATTCAGCCCGCTGCTTGTCCTGAATCACCGACTGTATTGAAGGATCAACACACCCGACATGGAAATGCTGTCACTGGAACTATTTGGCAATTCATTGCTGCAGTGGGCTACAGCAACCGGCACAGCCCTGCTGGCTGTCATCGCGCTGCTCATACTCTTCCGCTTCATTCGCACACGCCTGACGATTTTCGCGCGGAAAACCGACGGCACGCTCGATGATGCCCTGGCCGCCGCGATGCGGGCAACACACTTCTGGTTCATCGCTGCTGTCGCGCTGTTGGGCGGAGTACAGTTTCTGCACCTGCCGGCGCAGCTTGAGTCGATCATCAGCCACGTTTTCACGCTGGCCCTGATCATTCAGGCGGGATTGTGGGCACACGCCGCCATCAGCGGTTTGCTGTCCGGCTACCTGGCCCGGCAGCGGCACCTCGATGCCAACGGAGTTACGACCACTTCGATCCTGTGCTTCATCGCGCAGGTTGCCCTCTGGTCACTTGTCGTACTGATGCTGCTCGACAACCTGGGCTTCGACGTGACGACGCTGGTGGCGAGCCTCGGCATTGGCGGCGTCGCCGTCGCTCTCGCCGCACAGAACATTCTCGGTGACATGTTTGCGTCGATCGCGATTGCACTCGACCAGCCGGTCGTCATCGGTGACTTCATCGTCGTCGGCGAGTTGACCGGTACCGTTGAACGTATCGGCCTCAAGACCACCCACCTGCGCAGCCTGTCGGGCGAAGCCATCGTGCTGTCAAACAGCGATCTGGTGAACAGCAGGATCCGCAACTACAAGCGGATGTCGGAGCGTCGCGTGGTGTTTGGATTCGGCGTCACCTATGACACGCCACCGGACAAGCTGCGCAACATCCCGGTCGTCGTCGAAAGGATTATCGGGCCGGATCCGCTGACCCGCTTCGATCGCGCCCATTTCGCCACATTCGGTGCCTCGGCGCTGGAGTTCGAAGTCGTCTACCACGTAAAAAGTCCCGACTACGGGCAATTCATGGATATCCAGCAGCGTATCAACCTGGAGCTGATCGACGCATTCCAGGCATCAGGAATCGAGTTCGCTTTCCCGACCCAGACCGTCCATCTGGTCACGCCTGCAGACGCCATCCAGTAAGCGACCGGAAATCTTCACTGGCGGACTGCCTGCAGAAAGTCGCGCCCCCAGCGCGCCAGGTCGTGCTGGGACACGATCTCGAACAGCGTTCGCTGGCGACTGTCGCGCTCGCCATCTGTCATGGTCAGTGCCAGCCGCAGGGTGGCGACAAGATCAGCCTGGTCATGCGGGTTGGTCAGCAGCGCGCCTTTAAGCTCTGCAGCAGCGCCCGCAAACTCGGAGAGCACCAGGAGACCGCTTGAACCATGCACGCCGTGCGTGGCGATGAACTCCTTGGCAACGAGATTGAGGCCGTCGCGCAAGGGCGTGATCCACATGATGTCAGCCGCCGCATAGTGCGCCACGACCTCCTCAAACGGCAGGGAACGGGCAAAAAACCGCACCGGGGTCCAGTCCAGACGGGAGTAGCGGCCGTTGATCCGGCCAACCGCCTGGTCGATCTGCGTCTGCAGCGAGCGATAGACAGTCATCTCCCTGGCAGCTGGTACACAGACGAGCATCAGAGTCAGCGTGCCCGGAAGTGCAGGATCAGCGTCCAGCAGGCGCTCGAAGGCATGCAGTTTCTCCAGAATCCCCTTGCCGTAATCCAGCCGCTCGATGGCGAGCACAAGCTTTCTGTCACCGATCTCGGCCCGAATGGTCGCGATATCGGCCTGCACTTGCTGCAGCTCCATGCACTCGCGAATCCGGCCCACATCGGTACCAACCGGGTGAGCGCCCAGGCGCACCGTTCGCTCTCCGTGGCGGAGACCAGTCGCCATCGTGGCAATACCTACCGCACAACCAAAGGTCAGGAAGCGCGGCGCACAGGAAGCAGTCGAAACAATGTCGACCGGTATCGCGCTACGCAGCGCATCGACGAAATTTTCGACATGACGGGGGATCTGAAAGCCGATGTAATCACAGGCGAGCAGACTGCCGAGGATCTCCCGTCGCCAGGGAATGATGTTGAAGATATCGCCCGCCGGGAAGTGCGTGTGGTGAAAGAAAGCGATCTTCAGGTCTGGCCGGAGTTCGCGCAGGGTCGAGGGCACCATCCACAGGTTGTAATCGTGCAACCAGACCACGGCACCCGGCGCCGCTTCGGCAGCGACGGCCTCGGCAAAACGCCGGTTGACTTTCCTGAATACCTGCCAGTCATCTTCATTGAATCGTGCCCGCTCCCAGAAGGTATTGATGACCGGCCAGAACGCTTCCTTGGAAAAGCGCTTGTAGAACACATCGACTTCATGCTTGGTCAGCGAAACGCGCGCAGCCGTGAGATTCGGGTAACGCTCCGTGTCGACGGCCGTATGCATCTCGAACGTGCCGCTCCGTTTGTCTTCCACGCTCCACGCGACCCATGATCCGGGATGACCATCGCCAAAAAAGCTCAGCAGACTGGGAATGATGCCGTTTGGTGAACTGTGCCGGCTGCGCACCAGCTTGCCGTCCACGACCTTCTCTTCGTAGGGTAGCCGGTGATAGACCATCACCAGCTCGGCCTGCCCACAGGCGGGATCGGCGCTTGTCCCCGAGACGAGCTTGTCCGCATCGATCAGTGCGAAGTGATCGATTGCTTCGAGAATTCCGCCGCAGCCGGTGGCCCTGGCATGCAGGACATTGTCCAGATGATCGGTTGCGGCGAGCAGGGCTGACTCCGAGTCGCCGACACAGACGCCCGAATAGCCTTCCCTGTACATCGACAGGTCGTTGAGCGTATCGCCGGCCACGAGCACCCGTGGCGCTTCAATGTCCAGATGTTCGACCAGCATGCGGAGGGTGCTGCCCTTGTCGGTAGAGCGCGGCAGTATGTCGAGGTACTGGTCCGCCGAGTAAAGCACCTCGCAATCCAGACGAAGCGCTTCAGCTTCGATCTCGCCGCGCAAGTTCGGGCCGGCACCAGTAAGAGCAGCGCCGCTGCTGCGGCACATTCTGGCGTATCAGCCCCTTGAATCGTGACATCGCCAGCGCAACAGCATGGTCGCCGGGCCAGCGCGATTCGATTTCCCATTGCAGCGGCTGTATCGGCTGCATATCGGAAGTACGGATCAGCGTAGCGCCCACATCGCAGATCACATAGTCGGGCTCAGGCAGCAGGGGATCGGCGAGCAGCGGCAGGACATTTTCCAGACCGCGACCGGTAACCCAGGCGAGATTTATTTCCGGATGCGCGTCGACCAGCCGGTACAACTGCTGGCGCATTCCCGCCTCGCCAGCCAGGAAGGTGCCGTCCAGATCAGTGGCAAGCAACATCGATACAGCTGTGGTCGTAGTACTCATGGTGATTGTCCTTCAGGCGGCTGCACCGGAATATCCGGCAACAGCTCCAATGCGGCAGGCGTGGTGCGCAACATGGGATGAAATCGCGCGTGATGGAAAATCTGGCGGGCCCTGAACAGCCGCCGCCCACTGGTGACAATCGCCAGCAGGCCCGCGGCACACGCAAAGAACGCGGGCAGGCTGTCCGGACCCAGGCGGTGCATGAGAAACCCTGCTGTTACCGGACCCAGCGCCGCGCCGATACCGTTCAGCAACAACAAGGCGCTGCATCCAGCAAGCAGGGCCCCGGCTGGCAGCTGGTCGAGCAGTTGCGCCACGCACAAGGGATAGAGCGCGAAGGCGAGGCCACCGAACAGAAAGAACATCACGAACAGCGGCACACCGGGTCCGGGCGAAAGCGCGGCTGCGATCAGCGCTATTCCTGCGGCTGCCGCGCTGACAGCGGCAAGCGTCGTGCGACGATCACCACGATCCGACCAACGGCCGATCGGAAATTGCAGTGCAGCGCCCCCGCATATCGTGATCATCATGAACAGGCCGACGCCCGACCGGTCCAGCCCCGATTCCAGTGCGTACACCGGGCCCATGCCCCAGAACGCACCCAGCATGAGACCGGACAGCACGGCGCCGATCGCGGCGCTCGGCGCCATCCCGGAGATCTGCCAGATATTCGAGCGGGGCGCCGGCAGCATCGCAGGCTGCGGCAGCAACGTAAAAGCAACGGGCAGCGTCGCGAGTGAAATCAGGATGGCAACCACGCTGAACAACGCGAAACTGCGCGGCGGCTGCAGGTCCAGAAGCAGTTGCCCGGAAGCCAGGGCCAGCAGACTGACCACCATATAGACGGCAAATATGCGGCTGCGCTGCTCCGGCAATGCCTGCGAGTTCAGCCAGCTCTCGATCACCGTGCAGAGTCCCACGACGGCCAGTCCTGTGACGACGCGCAGCAAGGTCCAGGCAACCGGGTGAACCCACAGCGGGTAGATCAGGACGGTTGTTGCAGCCAACGCGGCATAGAAGGCGAAGGCACGGATATGCCCGACGCGCCGGATCAGCAGCGGGGCGACAAAGGTGCCCAGAAAAAAACCGACGAAATAGCCTGACATGATCAGGCCCAGGGTCAGCTCATCGAAACCTTCAACCCCACCGCGCATCGCCAGCAGGGTGCTGAGCAACCCGCCGCCGGCCAGCAAAAGTGCAACACTGACAAGGAGGGACAGAATGGGAAAAACAAGACGAAGCACGCGAGCGGGGAAATCTCCTCAAATCAGCGGGGCAGTATAACCCATTGATCATGATGGCTTCCCGGGCCGCCCTGGGAGCAGCCTGATACTTGCATGGCAGCATGGCTGGGGTATATTCGGAGGCGCCGACAGCTTGCTGAACTCCATACAAACAACAGTCACGGAGCGCAATCATGAGCATCTCGGTCCCCCCACGCATGGCGGCCTGGTTCCACTGTATCGCTCTGGTCACTGCCCTCATCCTTGCAGTTGCACCAGCCAGTGCACGTGATAACCCGCTGCAAAAGCTCGGCAAGGTCCTGAACGCGCTCGGCAACGGCCAGCGCCCCGGCAACCTCATCGTCAATGGCAGCTTCGAAGAACCCGTGGTCGGCAAGGGCCGCTATGTGACCTTTCCGGCCGGCAAGTCATTTGCAGGCTGGCAGGTGATCGGCTCAGGCAGCGTGTCGCCGATCAGCGGCGAGTACGGAGCTTCCGGCATCAAGTTCAACGCGCAGCAGGGCAGCCAATGGCTGGACATGACGGGGCCAGGATCGAATTCAGCGGCTGGTGTCCAGCAAACCGTCCGGACCCAGCCCGGCACACAGTACGAACTGGTGTTTTATGTCGGAAATGTGGTCGGCGGCGGTTTCGGCACCAGCAGCAGCATCGAAGTACTGGTGGACGGCAATTCGCTCGGCATTTCCCGCAATGCCAGCAACAGTCCGGGCGGTCAGTCATGGGGCCAGGTCAAGCTGCCGATCACGGCGACAGGCAACAGCACCACGATCGCTTTCATCAATCGCGATCCCGCAAACGACAACAGCAACGGGCTGGATAACGTTTCACTGACGCCGGCAGCGACTGCAAAGGTACTCAGCGAATCCTTCGAGGCGCCGGCGACTGCCAACTACCAGACCTACAACGCAGGCCAGTCTTTTACGACGGCGACCAATACCTGGATCGTGCCGACCAGCGGCGTAGACATCTGCAACGTTCAGGCCCGGCGCGAAGTCACCGCATTTGACGGCAATCAGACGCTCGATCTGAATGGTTCCCCGGGAGCCGGCGTCATCGCCACCAGCTTCGCAACCACGGCTGGCAGGAAATACACCCTGAGTTTCCACTACGCCAGAAACAACCAGTTAGGCGCCACACCCGCACGTGCCCGAGTGGAAGTAGTCGGCTCGGCGCCACTGCTACAGGCAGAGGTACATCACGACAAGACGGTCGGAGCCTTCGGCAGCTACCTCGGTTTCAGCGACGGCTTCGTGGCAGACAGTGCCACAACCACCCTGCGTTTCACCTCGCTCAATTCCGGCAATGCCGGGATCACGCTCGACGGAATAGAAGTCAAGGCGGCGGATACAGCGCAGTAGCAGAAAATTTCCGGGAAACAGACACTCGAGGGGAAGACGATGCGAATCTTGAAATGGACTGGTTTTGTCTTGCTCACGGCATTGATCGCCGCGTGCGGCGGCTCAAAGGATTCCGCCACCGGCGGTGCAGCTTCGGGTGGCTTCGGCAACATACCAAAATCAGCGCCTTCCGGCAACGCCACCGCCGAGGAAGTCGCTGAAGAAGCCCGGGGCGATGTGGACTGCCCGGCAGACATCGACACACCCGCACGCGCCGCATCGGCACCGGTCGATGACGTGGTCGGCGTCCGGCCGGGGATGACTTACGAGGAAGCCGCAAATGTCGTGATGTGTACCGGCGACCTGATGGTCGTCACCGCCGATAACTCCCGCGGCTTCAACATGCAGACCTACGGGCAAACGATACGGCAGGGGTTCAGCGCACGTCCGGCAAAGCCGCGTGTCGAAAAGACCTCCAAGCAGATCATGCAGGAGATGCAGGACGACATGATCGCGCGCGGCGGCAATGCCCGCCGGCAGGACATGCAGCCCGGCGAGTCCAAATGGTATGTAGGCACCATGGGCCTGCCTGGCCAGGAACGCGTAATCAACGCGGCGCGGGAGGAATGGTTTGCGGAGGGCCGCAACCCGACCATCGCCAGTGTCGAGCAGGCGCTGCTGAAGAAATACGGAACGGTAACCCGCAGCCAGAAATCCGGCGGTAACGTCTACCTCAGCTGGGCTTACGATCCGCTGTCACGCCCGGTGACGGAAACCTCGCCACTTTTCAGTCAATGCAGCAATGGCCAGGCGAGTCCGGATGCCGGCGTGAATTTGTCACCGGATTGCGGAATCCTTGTGACCGCACAGATCACGCCGAGCACCGATAATCCGGAGCTTGCCAAAACGCTGCAGGTGAGCGTCGTCAATCAGGCTGGCGGCTACGAGGCCATCACTGCAACCGAACAGGCCTTGCAGCAGCAGGACAACGCGCGCAAGGCGAAGCAGGTGGAAGAAGCCGGGAAGAATGCCGATGCGCCGCAACTCTAGGCTTGAACCGATGCGCGGCTGCATCGGCCTGGTCGCAGCCATACTGCTGCTCCCGGCATGCGGCGGGCCCAAGGCGCCGGACTCCGAATCCGGACAGGTCTCTGGCGCGGCATCGCCCGACACTGCGCAAGCACGCGGCGAGAGTGCCGCAACCCGTCCTGCAGCCGCAGGCCAGGGCGCCTTCGCAGGCCGGACCGGAGAGCTGGTCAATCCCGACAACAGCACCATGGTCTTTCTCTACTACGACCTGGCCGGGATTCCGCCGCCCATCGACGACTGGGTCGAGAAAGACAATCGCGTGCAGTACGTGCCGGCAATCGAAAAGGCCGCGAAGCGCGCCGAGGTCAAGGCCGAGCTGGAGTCCGGGGTTGCTGCCGTACGCGGCATCGGTACGCTGCGTCTGTCGATGAATGCGAACCTCAGCGAATATGACCCCAGCTACGGTGAATTCATGGTGCGCGCGCTGGCACCCAGCTCGGTGGTCGAGTTCCCGGCCATGGGACAGAAGGTTTCGCTCAAGTTCAGCAATGGGCGAACAGCGCAGATATGGAAGGTTCCCGCGGCGGATGCGCAACAGATCCGCGACAAGATCGGTTATGGCGGCAATGTGTCACTCGATGTCGGGCTGAGGATCACCGGCGTGCTGCCCGCCCCCGGTGGCGGCACGATCAGTACGGAAGTTATCGATTACGAGCTTCAGGACAACCGCAGCGGCGCAATGCTGGGCCGGATACAGGTTACACAGTAGCCACGGCGTCCAGGTAGCGAGGCACACCCGCTTCAATCGGGATAAAGGATGCGGAATACCCGGCCGCGTGCAGGCCGGACAGGTCCGCCCGGGTATAGCTCTGGTAGCTGCCCTGCAGATGCGCCGGAAACGGGATGTAGCTGATCTGCCCCCGACCGTGCCACTTGAGCACCGCGTTGGCAACGTCGTTGAAACTGCGCGCCTGCCCGGTACCGACATTGAAGATCCCGGACTTGCCGCCGCGCTCCAGCGCCCAGAGATTCACCGCGACGATGTCATCGACATGGATGAAGTCGCGAAGCTGCCCGCCATCGGCATAACCATCGCTGCCGGTGAACAGCCGCACTTCATCGCCCCTCTTCAATTGCTCATTGAAGTGATGGATGACACTTGCCATCTTGCCCTTGTGCGCTTCGCCTGGCCCGTAGACGTTGAAGTAGCGCAGACCGACAACCGGCGCACGGAAGCTGGCCGCC
The DNA here is from genome assembly GCA_963204745.1 of Pseudomonadota bacterium. Classification (GTDB taxonomy): domain Bacteria; phylum Pseudomonadota; class Gammaproteobacteria; order Steroidobacterales; genus SHZI01. The sequence goes on along the minus strand of CAUJHF010000031.1, from coordinate 38,504 downwards.
ACCTTCCGGACGTGGCGGTCAAACATCAGCTTCGAAAAGGCGTAAACATTGATGGGCCGCTCGCACTCTTCGCTGACGCGGAACTCACGCCCTGCGCCATAGACCGACGCCGATGAGGCGTAGACCAGCGGCACCTTGCACGCCGTCGCGTACTGGAGCACCTGTTTCGAGTACTCGTAGTTGGCCCGCATCATCAGCCGGCCGTCCCACTCCGTGGTATCGGTACAGGCGCCCAGATGGAAGATGCCCTCGAGCTTTGGCGCGAGGTCCTGCCCGGCAGTAATGCGGGACAGGAAGTCGTGCATGTCGAGGTATTCGGCGATCCGGCAGTCGGAGAGGTTAAGAACCTTGTGTGCATCGCGCAGATCGTCGACGACGAGGATATCGCTGCGGCCGGCCGCATTGAGTGCGCGGACGAGATTGCTGCCGATGAAGCCGGCGCCGCCGGTCACGACGAGCATGGCCGCGGCTACTTCACGAGCGTGTAGGTGGCGCCACAGTAGGGGCACTTGGCCCGCTCACCGGGCACCAGCGGCAGATAGACTCGCGGGTGGGAATTCCACAGGTACATGCCCGGCATCGGACAGGACAGCGGCAGGTCATCGGCCGTCACCTTGTAGTGATGCTCGGCGTTGGGCTGTATCAACGCGGATTCCTGCGCCGCTCTGGCCATCATGAGACTTCATCCTGGTTTGCCGGGACAGCAGTATAAAACACGGCCTGCCAGAGGCGGGTGACTGTCGCCGCAAGTCCGGTCACCTCCGCATGCGGCATGAGCCCCGAGCGGCCAGCCAGGTTCCGGTGATGGATGTGCCGCCGGTACTCCCGGTAGGTGTCGGCCAGCAATTCCGCATCGGCAGGTGCAAGAATCCCGTGCGCCGCCAGCGCTTCCAGCTGGCGGATATTGTCCGACCAGCGTACGAGATCCGGATAGCGGTGCGCCTCACGCAACACGAGGTACTGGACGAGAAACTCGATATCCGCCACGCCACCGGGATCCTGCTTCACATCGAAGCGCTCGTCGGTGCCCTGAGAGAGTTCCGAGCGCATGCGCTGACGCATCTCAGCAACCTCGGTGGCCAGCTTGTCACGACGGACGTAGCTGGTCAGCGCATGGACGCGCAGCGTCTCGAAAGCGGCCCTGACGCCGGCATCGCCGGCCACTGCCCGGCTGCGCAACAGGGCCTGGTGCTCCCAGGTCCATGCATCCTGCTGCTGGTAGCGGTCGAATGCCGCAAGGCTCGACACCATCAGCCCGGACTGCCCGCTCGGCCGCAACCGGATGTCCACCTCGTAGAGTTTGCCGGAAGCGGTATGCATGGTCAGGATGCTGATGATGCGGCGGGTCAGGCGTGCGAAGAACATCGCGTTGTCGAGTGGCTGTGCGCCATCGGTCTGTTCCGACTCGCCAGCCGAGTCGTGCAGGAACACCAGATCCAGATCGGAGCCGTAACCGAGCTCGAGTCCACCGAGCTTGCCGTAGGCGATGATCGCAAAGCGCGCCGGACGGATTATTCCCTTCTCTGCGCAGCACGGCTCACCATGCCGCTCAGCCAGTTCCTGCCACGCGATCTGCAGTGCCGTTTCGAGCACCAGCTCGGCGATATCTGTCAGCCGGTCGCTGACTTTCATAAGCGGCAGCGTGCCGGCCAGATCGACAATCGCCACGCGGAAAATCGCCGCCTGCTGAAAGTTGCGCAGCGCATCGAGTCGCCCCTCACCGTCATCTTCGGCCACACGCTTCAGGCGCAGTTTCAGATCAGCAGCAAGTTCTTCGCGGCTGGGCGCCGATTCAAAGACCAGCGGATCAAGCAGCTCGTCGAGCAGCAGCGGGTGGGTCGCAACGAGGCGGGACAGAAATTCACTGTTGCCACACAGGGCCACCAGCTTTTCCAGCGCCAGCGGATTTTCGTTGAGCAGGGCAAAATAGGCTGAACGTCGGCCGATCGCCTCGATGATCAGCACCATGCCATCCAGCGCACGCACCGGCTTGGGCTGCTTGCAGGCATGCATGAGGATGGCCGGAATGAGCATATCGAGCCGCTGGCGACCAGGCGTATCAAGGCGCTGCAACAGGCTGCCCTCGCGCAGGCGGCGCAGCTGTTCGGCAATGCCGGCCGGATCGCTGAAGCCCGCCTCAGCCAGCCGCTTTTCCTGCAGCTCCAGTGTGGCCTCATCGTTCCATATCTCATCGAGCACGGAAGATGACGGGGCTGGCATTGCGTCATCGGCCGGCGCACCGCTGCTGCCCGCACCGTTGGCGCCACGGAAGACGATGTCGCGAAAATGGTATGCAACGCGGTCACGCTGGACATCGAGTGCGGCGAGAAATTCTTCCCAGGTCGCCATACCCATCGCAAAAGCGAGGCGCTGCTGGTCGGGAGGATCCGCCGGTATGTCATGCGTCTGCCGGTCGTGCAGCGCCTGCAGACGGTTCTCGGCGAGGCGCAGAAAGCAGTAAGCCGTCTTCAGCTCGGTGGCATCTTCAGCGGGCAGACAGCCGGCCTGCACCAGCTGCGGCAGCGCAACCAGCAGCTGCCGCTCGCGCAGCCCGATGACCGTCCCGCCACGCACCAGCTGCAGAGCCTGCACGATGAACTCGATCTCGCGTATCCCGCCCGGACCGAGTTTGAGGTTGGCGCGGTACTCCTTCTTCTCGACCTCTGCGGCAATCATCGCCTTCATCTCGCGCAGGGAACTGAACACGCCGTAATCCAGATAGCGGCGGTAGATAAAGGGACGAAGGACATCGCGATAGAGCCCGTCGGCGTCATCCCAGGGGTTGACGACCCGCGCCTTGATGTAAGCGTAGCGCTCCCAGTCGCGGCCATGCCGCAGCAGGTAGGCTTCAAGTCCACCCAGACTCACCGACAGTGGTCCGGCACTGCCGAAGGGACGCAGTCGCGCGTCGACGCGATACACGAAGCCCTCGGCGGTATTGCGACTCAACAAATCGATCAGGCGCTGGGCCAGGAAACGGAAGTACTCCTCGTTGCTGATTGAACGCGGTCCACTGGTCTCACCGCTGCCTGAGTGCACGAACACGAGGTCGATATCGGAAGAGAAGTTCAGTTCGTGACCACCCAGCTTGCCCATCGCCAGCACACCGAAGCCACAAGGCGCACCCTCCTCGGTGCGCGGTTCGCCATAGCGCGCCTGCAGGGTCGTCTGCGCCCAGGCCAGTGCGACATTGATCGATGCATCGGCCAGATTCGACAGATCGCGCAGGGTTTCCGTGACGCTGGCGCTGCCGGCCAGGTCGCGCCAGACGATCCGCACCAGTTCCCTGTGGCGGAACAGCCGCAGGCGGCGCTGCAACTCTTCCTCACCCGGATCGGGCGGCAATGCAGCCCGCAGCAGCGTGAGGTAGCCATCAGCCGTGATCGTGCGCTGCAGGCGTGTACTGGCCAGCAGCTCGGCCAGCATTGCGGGGTAGCGCACGAGGATGTCGGCTGCATAGGGGCTTGTGGTCAGCACGCGCAGCAGTTGCGTGCGCAGCCCGGGATCGTCCGGGAACGCGGCAAGCGCCGGGCTGGCCATCAGTTGCCCGGTGAGGGCGACGACGCTATCACGCAAGGATGCAGGGACGGCTTCAAATTCGAATGAGAGCGGATTCATCCCGGCGATATTAGTAGACTTTCATCATGACAACTTTTGTTCTTGTACACGGCAGCTGGCATGGCAGCTGGTGCTGGCACCGGGTAGTGCCGGAACTGGAGGCACTGGGTCATCAGGTGCTGGCGCCGGACCTGCCCGGACATGGCGATGATGCCACGCCGGTCGCGCAGCTCACGCTGGCGGCCTACGCGGAATGTGTCACAGCGGCAGTGCGCACCGCCTCCGGGCCGGTGGTGCTCGTCGGCCACAGTTTCGGTGGCATCGTCATCAGCCAGGCCGCGGAGATCGTTCCGGAACGGATCAGCCGGCTCATCTATCTGACCGCGTTTCTGCCTGCCAACGGCCAATCCCTTTCGCGGCTCGCCACGGCTGACGGTGATAACCCGGTCGCCACCAGCTCAAGCATCTCGGCAGACCAGCAGCTGATCAGACTGGATCTCTCCCGGGTGCGCGAACTGCTCTATGCCGACTGCCCGGAGAGTGATGTCGCGCTCGCGCGGCGGCGCCTGTGCGCCGAGCCGGTTACACCATTCATCACACCCGTACGGCTCACTGCCGGGCGGGCCGGCAGCATCCCGCGTAGCTATATCGAGTGCCTGAACGACATCGCCATCCCGCTCTGGTTTCAACGCCGGATGCAGGCAACCGTGCCCTGCGACCCGGTGTACGCCCTGCCGACAGGTCACTCACCGTTCTTTGCCGCACCGGCAGAACTGGCCCGCTTGCTGGGGGAAGCCTGAAGGGAGGGCTACCCCCTATCCCGTCAAAGAAGGAAACGCCCTCTACTCGACCAGCGTACTCGCCCACGCCTCAAGCTTCAGGGCATCCTGGTGAAAGGTGCGAATGCCGGCGGCCAACTTGTCGGTCGCCATCGCGTCCTCATTGTGCGCCCAGCGGAAAGCCTGCTCGTTCATGGTGACTTTCTGCATGTCACTGGCCCTGGCCGCAGCGACATTCAGTCTTGCTTCCAGCGTGCCTTCGCGCTTCTGCAGCTCAGCGAGCAGGTCGGGCGCAATGGTCAGCAGATCGCAACCGGACAGGAGCAGGATCTGCCCGATCTTCCGGAAGCTTGCGCCCATGACTTCGGTCTTGTAGTCGAACTTCTTGTAGTAGTTGTAAATCTGCGTCACTGAAGCGACACCCGGATCTTCATCGACCGGTATCTCGACGCCCTTTTCCTTGCGCCAGTAATCATAGATACGCCCGACGAAAGGTGAAATCAGTGTGACCTTCGCCTCTGCACAGGCAACTGCCTGGGCGAAAGAAAACAGCAGCGTCATATTGCAGTGGATGCCTTCGCACTCAAGCACCTCGGCTGCCTTGATACCTTCCCATGTACTGCCGAGCTTGATCAGCACGCGCTCCCTGGCAATCCCGGCTTTCTCATACATCGCGATCAGCGCACGGGCTTTTGCCACGGAACCCGCCATGTCAAAGGAATAAGAGGCTGGCACTTCGGTGGACACGCGACCGGGAACGAGCTTCAGGATCTCGGTACCGAAGTTGACGGCAAGCCGGTCGGTGAACGCGGCAGTACGTTCAGCTGTGGTACCGCTGATCGACTGCGAGTAACGCAGCGCCTCCTCAACCAGCGGCCGGTATTCCGGCTGCTGCGCCGCCTTGCCGAGCAGCGACGGGTTGGTCGTCGCATCGCGGGGTTTGTACCGGGCAATCTGGCCGATGTCGCCGGTGTCGGCAACGACGACGGTATGCGTCCTGAGGGAATCGAGCATCGACATACGGTGACGCTACCCTTTTTTTCTGCGCCTCACCACCTCCGAACAAAGTGCAGCATCGGCGTATGGTCGCGTTACACCGGCAGGGCGTCGCAGGCTTTAAGCGGCGCAAAAAAAAGCCCCGCCATTTCTGGCGGGGCTTTCAGCATCGTATCCCGCAGGAGCGGCTTCAGCCGCGATCGGGATTATCCGGTCGTCAGGTCCCCAGGCGGTCACCATACTCCAGAAGGCCCGGATCCTCGACCCAGCCCGGCGGACGCTTGGCCCGCGGTGGAATACTGCCCTTGAAGTTCTCCGGCCCGACGTTGAGCGAGGAGATATCCATCACGAAGGTGTGGATATTGGACATGAAGCCTGAGCCAAGGCTGCGACCAAACAGCAGCTTCTTGCCATCCCAGGATATGGACACAAAGCCGTCGAAGCCCTTGTTGTAGGTGATCTGCACCGGCTCGCCGCCGGCAAGATCGTTCATCACGACTTCCCAGTTGTTGCCTTCAAAGACGCGGTCATAGAAGAAATGCTGGCCATCCGGGGCGATGAACGGCGCCCAGTTCATGTCCTTGGTGAAGGTGCGCGGCTGCACGTCCGTGCCATCCGTCGTCATGGTAAAGATGGTCATCGGCGTCTGCTGGTGCTTGCCGGTCGCCTTGTACTCTTCGTTGATCCGCAGCTTGTCGCTGCGCTTCCACGCCCGGAAGATCAGGTGCTTGCCATCCGGGGTCGGGTACGGTGCGCCTTCCTGCCAGTCGGCGGTAAAGGTCAGCTGCTGCTCGTCCGTGCCGTCGATGCGCATCTTCCAGATGTCCAGCTTGCCGTCGATCTGCCGACCGAAGAACACCCATTTGCCATCGAGGGAGGTCGTCACCTCGGCCTCATAGTACTTGTTGTTGGTGAGGCGCTTGATATTCCCGCCCTTCAGGTCGGAAGTGTACAACTCGGCGCCTTGGGGATAATCAGTCTCTTCAGACCAGTTGCCCGGCGGCATGTCCAGATTGTCCCGGGTAGAGGTCCAGATGAGCCCCTTGCCGTCGGGAAGAAACCAGGAGCAGGCGTCCTGCCCCTTGTCGTTGATGCGGGTAAGTTCTTCGCCGGTGTCCGTATAGGTAAAGGTCAGCGAGCCGCCGATCTTGCCCTTCTCAGGCTGCGCCGCCATCGGATCCTTGGTCTGGGCGATGACGTGAATATTATCCGGGGCATAGTAGGCCTCTGCCGATTCCGGAATATTGGGGATCATGCGGACCGGCAGTTCCTTCCCGGCCCACTCCGCGGGCGGGGCTTCATCGGGTGACGCCAGGTTCGCAAGGTCTGGTGACGTCGCTCTGGCCTCCGGCTCAGTGGCGGCCACCGGGCTGGCGGGCGGGCTGCAGCCGGCCAGAATAGCGATGAGAGCCGCAATTCCGGTGGTCGTCCATCGAGTTATTGGACGGATTCGCATGACAGTGGTCTCCTTGATTATTGTTGTCCTGAAGTGAATCGACGTTGCGGTTCAATGATAGCAATGTAGCGCATCTCCCGTCCGATGGCTAAATGCCGCAGCGTCAGCCACCAACCCCGCCAGATCGTTCCTGTCGGGCGCTCGAGCTGAATCGGGATGCAATGTTCTGAAACGCGGCTTCAGCAGCAACCCGAAAAGGAAAGCCCCGCCGTGGCGGGGCTTTTCAGGATCGTCGCGCGGGATTGCCGTCGCTGGTGTACACCGCCTTCTGGTTCGGCATGAACCGCTCCGGCGAAATCGGCCGGTCGATCTAGGCGTGCCTGCGTCTGGCTGCGCCGATTAGCCCAAACAGTGCCGTGCCGAGGAGCCAGACGCCAGCCGGGGCCGGGACCGCGGTCACCACTGAGATCGACTCGATGTCGCCCGTGATGTTGAAATCAGCGAAATCTCCCGCGTCGTTCTCACCCGACCAGAAAATGAATATCTCGCCGTAATTGAACCTGGCGGGATCCAGTGTGATCAGGCTGGTGGAAGCCAGTTCGGTACCGTAGATTTCGCGCTCCAGATCCACCAGGTCGATATCCACGCCAGTGCCGAACAGCTCGAGCGGCTCACCGGTGGAGGTCCCGGTTGCAGTCAGGCTGCTGCTGAAGGTTCCCTCACCACTGCTCCAGGTCCATCGCTGGGGCGAGAGCGCATCGGCGTAGACCTGGCTCACCTCGGCTGAAGGGCTGGTCCAGAAAATCATCGGGAAGGGGTTGCCGTCAACCAGCAGGGAGAGGTTACCGGCAGCACCCGGGAAGCTGGTCGTCGGAAAGAAAATGTTCGAGTTCCCCGACACGCTATCGTCGACATCGAAATTCAGATTGAACGAGACCGGATAAGTGAAGGGCTGCCCCACCGTGCCAGCGAAGTTGGCGTCGAGCGTTCCGGGGCTACTGAAAGTACCTGTCAACTCGTAGCTGGTCACCGCCGCATCGGCGCCAGTCGCCAGCAGGGCGCTGAGAGCCAGGGAAGTTACGGTCGTCGCAATTCTGGATGAAGACATGGGTCGCTCCGCGCGCTGATGAGGTTTCACCGCGGTCCTGCGGAGAAGGTCGGGAAGTGCAAGCAAAACACGTGCCAACGTCCTGACAATGCAGTATCGAGGGATATTGGCCGTCGATTCAAGACATGAGTGTAAGCATCGCCGACACTTCGATCAAACGATTGCGACGCTGCCCGGTATCGGCTCGACTGAAACGGCCCAGCCAGAATCAACAGGAGTTCGGGAACGGGACAAAAGAAAAGCCCCGCCGAAGCGGGGCTTTCCCGGGTCGTCACTTGCAGGAGCGGCTTTAGCCGCGATTCCTCGGTCCGATGATCGCGCGTGAAGGCGCTCCCACTGGAACCGCTCCCGCAGGTCCTTACATATCCATACCGCCCATGCCGCCCATGCCGCCACCCGGCATTGGCGAACCGGCATCCTTCTTCGGCGCCTCGGCGATCATCGCCTCGGTCGTCAGCAGGAGCCCGGAAACAGAAGCGGCGTTCTGCAGCGCATAACGCACGACCTTCGCCGGATCGATGATGCCCATGGCAACCATGTCACCGTACTCACCGGTCGCAGCGTTGTAACCGAAGTTGCCCTTGCCTTCGACAACCTTGTTCAGCACCACGGCGCCATCTTCACCAGCGTTGATGACGATCTGGCGGAGCGGCTCTTCAAGGGCGCGACGCAGGATACTGATACCGGCATTCTGGTCTTCGTTGAGGCCCTTCAGGTCCTTCAGCGCTTCGCGGGCGCGCAGCAGCGCAACGCCACCGCCAGGAACCACGCCTTCTTCGACAGCAGCACGCGTGGCGTGCAGCGCATCTTCAACGCGGGCCTTCTTTTCCTTCATCTCGACCTCGGTCGCGGCACCGACCTTGATCACGGCAACGCCGCCGGAGAGCTTGGCAACGCGCTCCTGCAGCTTCTCGCGATCGTAGTCGGAAGTCGTAGCCTCGATTTCCTTGTTGATCTGGTCAACGCGAGACTTGATGTCCTTCGACTTGCCAGCGCCGTCGATGATCGTGGTGGTTTCCTTGTCTACAACGATCTTCTTGCACTTGCCCAGGTCTTCCAGGCGAGCCTTCTCGAGCGACAGGCCGACTTCTTCGGCAATGACCTGACCGCCGGTGAGGATGGCCATGTCCTGCAGCATCGCCTTGCGACGATCACCAAAGCCCGGCGCCTTCACGGCGCAAACCTTGACGATACCGCGGATGGTGTTGACCACCAGCGTTGCCAGCGCTTCGCCTTCGACGTCTTCAGCGACGACGAGCAACGGCTTGCCGGCCTTGGCGACGTTCTCGAGCAGCGGGAGCATTTCGCGGATGTTGGAGATCTTCTTGTCGTACAGCAGGATGTACGGAGCCTCGAGTTCGGCGTTCTGCTCACCCGCGTTGTTGATGAAGTACGGGGACAGATAGCCGCGGTCGAACTGCATGCCCTCGACCACATCGAGCTGGTTTTCCAGGCCGGAGCCGTCTTCGACGGTGATCACGCCCTGCTTGCCGACCTTGGCCATCGCCTCGGCCAGCGTGTTGCCGATGGACTCGTCGCCGTTTGCCGAGATCGTGCCGACCTGGGCAATTGCCTTGTCGTCCTGACAGCTCTTGGCGAGCTTGCTCAGACGCTCGACGACGGCAGCGGAGGCCTTGTCGATACCGCGCTTGAGGTCCATCGGATTCATGCCGGCGGCCACTGACTTCAGGCCTTCCTTCAGAATCGACTGGGCCAGCACGGTGGCCGTCGTGGTGCCGTCACCGGCGACGTCGGAGGTGTGGGAAGCGACTTCCTTCACCATCTGCGCGCCCATGTTCTGGAACTTGTCTTCGAGTTCGATCTCCTTGGCGACCGACACACCGTCCTTGGTGACGGTCGGGGCGCCGAAGCTCTTGTCGAGCACCACATTGCGGCCCTTGGGGCCGAGCGTCACCTTGACGGCATCGGCCAGAATGTTGACGCCGGCAAACATGCGCGAGCGGGCGTCATCACTGAAACGTACTTCTTTGGCAGCCATTGTTGTATTCCTCTGAATTCCTGGTTGATTCGACGCTTAGCCTTCGATCACGGCCATGATGTCGTCTTCTTTCATGACGAGCAGGTCTTCGCCATCGACCTTGACCTCGGTGCCGCTGTACTTGCCGAACAGCACCTTGTCGCCTGCCTTCAGGTCGAGCGGACGCACGTCGCCGTTCTCGAGGATCCGGCCCTTGCCGACGGCAATAACCTTGCCCCGGATGGGCTTTTCAGTGGCCGAGTCAGGGATCACGATGCCACCGGGAGACTTACGCTCCTCTTCGGTGCGCTTGATGATGACGCGGTCGTGTAACGGGCGGATCTTCATGACAAAACTCTCCTCCAATAAGCCGGTGACAGGGTGCCGCCAAAGCCCTGCAGGGCCCCAGGACACCAATTATTCGAATGGATTAGCACTCTCTCGCTGAGAGTGCCAATGATAGGGGCGGCACCGCGAATTTCAAGGGCTGACATAATTCGCGCCGGTATCGATGGAATTCACCGGTACCTTGATGCGACCGTATCCCGTTGGGCAAACGACTGAATCGAGTGGGTAATACAGGGATGAAATACCGGGTGCCGGAGTTCTTCCGGCTGGCAGGCCTGAGCCTGATTTTGCTTCACACCGCAGCAGCGGCCCAGGCCGCGGGGCGCAGCGGTGAAGCCGACATCCTCAAGCCGGAGCAGGCATTCCGCTATGCCGTGAGCGCTACTGCGGACGAGATTCTGGTGCGCTGGACCATCGAACCGGAACACTACCTGTATCGCGAACGGATGAGCTATGAGAGCCGAACTCCGGGTATTACGCTGGGAACAGCGTTGATTCCGCAGGGAACGCCGCATAGCGATGAATACTTCGGACAGATGCACATCTTCAGGGACGGCCTTGAAGTGCGGCTGCCGGTCAGTACCCGGCCTCCGGGCCCTGCAAAACTGGCCCTGGCGATCAAGTCGCAGGGTTGCGCAGACATCGGCCTTTGCTACCCGCCCCAGGTGTGGGTGAGCAACGTGGAACTGCCGGCGGCCGGGGCCGGCTCTCCGACAACCGGGAAATTGGGCGCACTGCTGAATGGCTCGCGTCGCACCGGCAAGCAGGATGAGCCCCTGCCGGTCGCCCAGGCCTTTCCACTGGATGCCGTGCTCGCCGATGACTTCACCGTAGAGGTGCGCTGGGACATCACGCCGGGCTATTACCTTTACCGGCATACCCTCAAGGCCAGCACCAGCAGTGAGAGCGTACAACTGGGCCCGCCGTCGCTGCCGGCCGGTAGCGCGATGAGCGACGAAACATACGGCGAGACCTTCGTATTCCATGACCCGGCAACGATGAAGTTGCCGCTGATCCGGCGTGGTCCGGCAGCAGTCAGCCTGCCGCTCACCATCGAATACCAGGGCTGCAAGCTCGACAGCATCTGTTACCCGCCGCAGCGCGTGACGATCACCCTCGATCTGCCGGCCGTCAGCACCGACGCAAGCGGTGTTGCATCAGCAGCACCGCAGACGGAAATGGAACAGGACCGGCTGTTCACGCTGATACGCGACGGCAATCTGCTGGCCGTGATGGCCATGTTTGCCGGACTCGGGCTGCTGCTTTCCTTTACGCCCTGCTGCCTGCCCATGTATCCGATCCTGTCCGGCATCATCGTCGGCCAGAGCGGAGCTGACGGAAAGAGCGGTACGGGCCGGAGCTTTCTGCTCTCGGTTGCCTTCGTGCTGGGCATGGCCGTGACCTATACGGCACTCGGCGCCGTATTTGCCGCCGCAGGCGCCCAGGTGCAGGCCGTCATGCAGATGCCCGTCGTGACCATCGTTGTCGCGCTGTTGTTCGTGGCGCTTGCGCTGTCGATGTTCGGCCTGTTCGATCTGCAGATTCCTTCCTCGTGGCAAACCCGGCTGAACGCGATGTCCGGCCGGCAACAGTCAGGCCGGCTGCTGGGCGCCGGTGTCATGGGCATGATCTCCGCCGCAGTCGTCACCACCTGCGTGACGCCACCACTGGTCGCTGCCCTTACGGTGATAGCGAGAACCGGCGACCTCACGCGCGGCGCGCTCGCTCTGTTTGCGCTGGCTATCGGCATGGGTATCCCGTTGCTCGCAATCGGTGCCTCGGCTGGCCACCTGATGCCCAGAACCGGCGCATGGATGAACTCGGTGAAGGCGCTTTTCGGCCTGATGATGCTGGGCATGGCAGTCTGGATGATGGACCGCCTGTGGCCTGCCACCGTAACGCTCGCGCTGTGGGGAATACTGCTGGTGACAGCCAGCAACCTGCTCGGCACCTTTGAAGCACTGGGCGAAAAGGCGACGCTGGCGCGCAAGCTCGGCAAGGGCCTCGGTATCGTCGTGTTGCTTTACGGTGTGGCACTGCTGATCGGTGCCTTTGGCGGCAGCAAAGACGCGCTGCGGCCGCTGCAGTTCCTTGGCAGCACCGCACCGGGCAGTGCGGATGGCCGGACCCGTGAAACCGAATCCTCAGCCTTCACCCGCATCAAGACCGGCGCAGATCTCGATGCGCAGCTGGCGCGCGCCGCGGCCGCCGGGCAGCCGGTAATGCTGGATTTCTATGCCGACTGGTGCGTGTCCTGCAAGGAGCTGGAGAGATACACCTTCCCGCATCCTGCGGTGCGCAATGAGCTCACCAGAGCCATCACGCTGCAGGCGGATGTCACCGCAATGGATGCCGATGACCAGACGTTGATGCAGCGCTTTGGCATCATCGGACCGCCGACCATCGTGTTCTTCAGTGCCGCCGGTACCGAACAGCCGGCAATGCGCGTGGTGGGTTTCATGAAAGCCGAAGCGTTTGCCGCGCATCTGCGCAAGGCCTTTGCCCCACGGGCTGGTAGCTGAGACGTGAGCCCCTTGCGCAAACTGGCAGTAGGCCTGTGGGCAGCGGTGTTCGTGTTCGGCGGGATACTCGCCGGCCGCTACTGGGGACAGTTGAGTACACCGCCCGCGGGGTCGGCCGCCACCGAAACGCGACCGGCAGTGGCCACGCCGACGAGACTGCCGCCGATCACGCTCAAGGATCTGCGCGAGCAAAGCCGTTCGCTCAGCGACTGGCCGAACCGCACCCTGCTGATCAATTTCTGGGCAACCTGGTGCGCCCCCTGCCGCGAGGAAATGCCGCTGCTGGAACAGCTGCAGCAGTCGATGGATCCGGCAACACTGCAAGTGATCGGCATCGCACTCGACCGACCTGAGCCGGTGCTGCGCTTTGTCGGTGAGACCGGCATCAGTTACCCGGTCCTGCTCGGCGAGGAAGCGGCGACGCGCGCCGCCGAACAATTTGGCGAGGCTTTCGTCGGCTTGCCCTTCTCGGTGCTTGCCGCCGCGGACGGTACCATCCTCGCGATCCATACCGGGCAAGTCAGCGCCCGGGATCTGGCCCAGATCGGCACGGTGGCTCAACAACTGGCGACGGGCGAGCTGACACCGGCCGCTGCCCGCGTCATACTGCAGCGCAATCAAAAAGCACCTGCCCGATAAAGACCGCGGTGCTGCACATAATGTCATTCGGCGCAGAAACTCGCTAAACTCGCGGCCATCTCCAGCGATAAAGAGCCAAACATGGCCAGGCTGCTGCTGCTCAACGGCCCCAACCTCAACCTGCTCGGACGTCGTGAACCGCACCTGTACGGCGCGACCACGCTGGCGGACATCGAACGAGATGCCGCCGCGGCTGCACAGACCGCCGGGCATCAACTGGAGGCCTTCCAGACCAACTCGGAAGCCGATCTGGTCGACCGGATCCAGCAGTCGGCCGGAATCGTGGACTTTATCCTGCTGAACCCCGGCGCCCTGACCCACACCAGCGTTGCGATGCGTGATGCACTGCTGGCGGTCAGCATTCCGTTTATCGAGATTCACCTCAGCAATGTGCACGCCCGGGAGGAGTTCCGGCGGCATTCCTATGTATCGGACATCGCAGTCGGCGTCATCACCGGCCTCGGCGCGCTCGGCTACCAACTTGCCCTGCAGGCGGCCTGTGCGCAGCTCGCACGCCCGCCGCAACCCCAGTAGAGGAACATCCATGGATATCCGCAAGGTCAAAAAGCTCATCGAGCTGCTGGAAGAATCCGGCCTCTCTGAACTCGAGATCACCGAAGGCGAAGAGTCGATACGCATCAGTCGCAGCACAACGTCGACAGCGGTGCAGTACACCCTGCCACCACAGCCGCTGCCGGTTGCATCTGCCGCCGGGCCGGTTGCCGCGCGTGCAGCGGGCACTGCGCCAGTCAGCGAGGAGCCGGACGGTCACCGGGTACTGTCGCCCATGGTCGGCACCTACTTCGAGGCACCGTCACCGGGTGCCGCCTGTTTCGTCAAGATCGGCGATCAGGTACAGGCCGGCGATACCCTGTGCATCATCGAAGCGATGAAGATGATGAACCAGATCGAGGCCGATGTGGCGGGCAAGGTGGTCGCCGCGCTCGCCAGGAACGGCGAACCGGTCGAGTTCGGCCAGCCCCTGTTCATCATCGCACCGTAGCTCCGGCTGCGCCGTTTTCCGACGCGTCGCCTCACCCAGGTCAGCCAGCACATGCTCGACAAGGTCGTCATCGCCAACCGCGCCGAGATCGCACTGCGCATACAGCGCGCCTGCCGCGAACTCGGCATCAGGACGGTCGCCGTCCACTCGACTGCCGATACCAGCCTGAAACACGTACTGCTTGCCGACGAGACCGTCTGCATCGGCCCGCCCGCATCGGCGCAGAGCTACCTGAACATGCCGGCGATCATCAGCGCCGCCGAAGTCACCGATGCCGTGGCCATCCATCCGGGTTACGGCTTCTTGTCGGAGAACGCCGACTTTGCCGAGCGCGTACAGCGCAGTGGGTTTATCTTCATCGGCCCGCCGCCGGATGTGATTCGCCTGATGGGCGACAAGATTTCTGCAAAGGCGGCCATGAAAGCAGCCGGAGTACCGTGTGTACCAGGCTCGGATGGCCCGCTGTCCGAAGACCTCGACGAAGTACAGGCCATGGCACGCTCGATCGGCTATCCGGTGATCATCAAGGCGGCGGCAGGCGGCGGTGGCCGTGGCATGCGCGTTGTGCACAGCGACGCCGCGCTGCCAAACGCGGTGACGCTGACGCGCACCGAAGCTGCGGCGGCCTTCGGTGATGGCACGGTGTACATGGAGAAATACCTGGAACACCCGCGCCATATCGAGTTTCAGGTACTCGCCGACGCGCATGGCAACGTCGTCCACCTTTTTGACCGTGATTGCTCGATGCAGCGGCGACACCAGAAAGTCATCGAAGAGGCGCCAGCACCCGGCATTTCCGATGAGCTGCGCATGAAGATGGGCGCGCGAGTCGTGCGCGCCTGCCAGGAGATCGGCTACAGGAGCGCCGGCACTTTCGAGTTCCTGTACGAGAACGACGAGTTTTACTTCATCGAAATGAATACGCGGGTGCAGGTCGAGCATCCGGTCACCGAGATGATTACCGGCGTGGATATCGTCAAGGAACAGTTGCGCATTGCGGCCGGTGAGCGCTTGTCTTTCAGCCAGGAGGATCTGGCGATACGTGGACACGCCGTTGAGTGCCGCATCAATGCCGAGGACCCGCGGACCTTCATGCCCTCGCCTGGCAAGGTCGAGTTGTGGCATCCGCCGGGCGGGCCAGGCATCCGCGTCGACAGCCATATCTACAGCGGCTATGTGGTGCCACCGTTCTACGATTCCCTGATCGCCAAGGTGATCGCCTATGGTGAAAACCGCGAAACCGCCATCGCGCGCATGGCCATCGCCCTGTCAGAGATGGTGGTGGATGGCATCAGGACCAATATCCCCTTGCATGTGGACCTGTGCCAGGACGCCGCATTCCGGGCCGGCGGCTCGGACATCCACTACCTGGAAAAACGTCTGCGCCTCTGATGCGCATGTACGATGTCCATGCCCGACAGCTGGCTGCAGGCGCAACTCGAGGTTCCGCGCGACTCCATCGCCAGCGCTGAAGCACTGCTGGAGGCGCTGGGCGCACTGGTCAGCTGGACCGAGTCAGCCAATGATGAAGAGATTCTGGAGCCTGCGCCCGGCGCTGTACCACTGTGGGCCGAAGTCCGCATTACGGCCTTGTTTCCGGCTGACGCATCCCGCGCCGAGATTACCGAAGGCCTGAAGACCGGTCTCGGCACAGCAGCCGGGAGAGTCGGCTTCAGCGTGGTTCAGGACCGCGACTGGGATGCCGACTGGCGCCGGCAACTCAAACCGCTGCGCTTCGGCAAACACCTGTGGATCTGCCCGGTCGGACAACCCTGCCCGGCCAGCGATGGCATCAGCGTGATTCTTGAGCCGGGACTCGCCTTCGGTACCGGCACCCACCCCACCACCGCAATGTGCCTTGGCTGGCTCGACGGCATACCGCTCACCGGCAAACGGGTACTCGACTATGGCTGTGGCTCCGGGATTCTGGCGATCGCCGCCCTGGCGCTTGGTGCTGAGTGCTGCAAGGGAATCGATATCGATCCGCAGGCGCTGCTGGCAAGCCGGGACAATGCGCTGAGAAATGCCTGCAGCGAACGGCTCACGCTTGGCGAGCCGGCCGACGACCCGACCGAAACCTATGCTGTGATCGTGGCCAATATTCTCTCCGGCCCGCTGGTCAGGCTTGCGCCCCGGCTGCAACGTTACGCCGGCCCGGCGACCCGCATCGCATTGAGCGGTATCCTTGCCGGGCAGTCCGCTGAAGTCGTGGCTGCATTCCGGCCCTGGGTCCGGCTGGAGCGGACGGCACAACAGGACGACTGGGTACTGCTGACAGGATGCGTGGCTGACTAGGTTATGTTTACCACCTGCAAGGAGTGCGGCACGGTTTTCCGGGTAAGTCCCGCGGAGCTTCGCGTTGCGGAGGGCCAGGTGCGCTGCGGGCATTGTTCTGCCACCTTCAATGCGCTCGCGACACTCACCGACGAGCCGCCACCGACCACCATCCTGCCGCAACTGCAGGTACCACCGCACCTCGTGCGCGCAACAGAGATTGAAGCGGAACCTGAATCTGAACCAGAACTCGAGCCGGGGACGGAGCCTGCGCTTGAACCGGAACCGGAACCGGAACCGGAACCGGAACCCGAACCCGACTCAGAGCCAGAGCCAGAGCCAGAGCCCGAGCCCGATATGTCCGCACTGGATTCTGTCATTACCAGCGATGCTGTTCTGGAATTCAATGTCCCGGAGGACAACTGGTCGGAGTTTTTTGTCGAGGTTGCCGGGCCGCAAGCGCTGCCGCCCATCGGTGCCACGGCTGCACCAGACGACAACGAAATCGCCGAAGCCGAATCAGAAGGCGACGGCAAATCAGAACCCGGCTCGGCTCCTGCACCCGACGCGAGTCCGGAGACAGCATCGATCAACTATGTACCGGAAGACTGGCAGGATCTGCTCAACGAAGTACCCGACGAGGCTGACGAAGCCCCCGTGTACCGCATCGATGCAGACGCCCCGGACGCCGCCCCTGAACTCACACCGGCGTCCGGGCCAGCATCTGTCGCTGATCCATCCATCGAAGCCATGGACAGCGCGGACGAAGACAATCGTGGTGATTCACCCGCGACACCAGCCGACACAGCGGAGCCACTGGCTGAGCCGCTTCTGATCGGACGCCCCCTTGAGTGGCAGCCCCGCTTTGAACTGCCGGAAACACCGCCCCGCCGACGCCGGTTTGTTGCGCTGGGGGCAGCCATTCTGGCCCTGGCTCTTGTGCTGCAGCTCATTCATTACCAGCGCGATGATCTTGCCGCGCGACCCGCCCTGTACCGGCCCCTCACACGCATTTATGGCGCACTGGATCTGGCATTGCTGCCTGGCTGGAATCTGCATGCCTATGAAGTACGGCGTTCAGAGGCGGTAGCCGGCGGAACAACACGCGGTGCGCTCGATATACTCGCGCGTATTGCCATTGTCGGCTCCGAGCCCGTGGGACTGCCGATGGTGCGCGTCACGTTGCGCGACCGTTTTTCGAAATCGTTGGGCAGTCGCGTATTCGGCCCCGATGAATATCTCGATGGTATTTCGCCAACCGCAGAACTGCTTGCGCCAGGCTATCTGATTCCGGTCAGGATCAGCCTGCGCGATCCCGGTACAGATGCATTTGGCTACGAGGTGGACGTCTGTGTGCTTTACCGTCGTGAAGGACTGGTCTGTCAACAGGAACGGGATCAGAAAGCACCTTTCACGCGCTAGCGTCGACAACGACGTGTTATGATCGCGCCCCCGCGCACCGTCGAAAACATTTTTTATACGCCGTTGCGCCGCGGACTCACTTGATGAAGACCATGCGTGTGGTGAGCACGCTTAAAATAATTCAGATGCTTTGGCTGCCATGCCAGCTGGCGGCGACCAAAGACTGTCTCCAGGAGTATTCGAGCGGTGGCCAAGAAGACGCGCGGCAAGAGTTCCACGAAAAAGCCTGTCTCCGCCCATAACGGTGCCGCAGTCGTACGCGTCAAGAACCGGCCGCTGCGTGACCTCACGGAAGAAGCACTGCAGTGCTACTTCAGCGATCTCAACGGTCACCGTCCCGGCGATCTGTACGAACTGGTGCTCGGCGAGATTGAAACACCACTGTTCAAGGCCGTACTCGACTACACCGGCGGCAACCAGAGTGTCGCAGCGGAAATTCTCGGCATCAACCGCGCCACGCTGCGCAAGAAGCTGCGGCACTACGAACTACTGGACTGAGCCCGCCCCGCAGCATTATTTCCCTTTCACCCAGCCCAGGCAGCCTCATGCCCCGTTGCACCAGAGCCCTGATCAGCGTTTCTGACAAAGCCGGCGTCGTGGCTCTCACCACCCGTCTGCACAGACTCGGAATCGAGATTCTTTCGACTGGCGGCACGGCCGTCGCGCTGCGGGAGGCCGGTATTCCGGTCACGGATGTCGCAGATATCACTGGCTTTCCCGAGATCATGGACGGACGCGTCAAGACCCTGCATCCCCTGATCCACGGCGGTCTGCTGAACCGCGGCGAGACCGATGCCGCAGTCATGGCGCAGCACGGCATCAAGGGCATCGATCTGCTGGTGGTCAATCTCTATCCCTTCGAGGCCACCACCAGCCGGCCCGGCTGCACTCGCGAAGACGCCATCGAGAACATCGACATCGGCGGACCGGCGATGATTCGCGGTGCGGCCAAGAACCAGGATTTCGTCGCGGTGCTGGTTGATCCCGCCGATTACGAGCGCGTGCTTGGCGAGCTCGAAGCCGGGGGCAGCGTATCGATGACGACCCGCCGTTATCTGGCGCGCAAGGCTTTTGCGCACACCGCCACCTATGATGCGGCGGTGTGGAGCTGGCTGCGCGCGGCCGATGACGACCACGATCTGCCAACGCGCTACCCGATCGGCCTGCGGCTGCGCGAGACTTTGCGCTATGGCGAGAACCCGCATCAGCGCGCGGGTCTCTATACGCTGGCCGGCGGCGCTGGCGATACCGTCGTCGGCGCGGAGCTGCGGCAGGGCAAGGAACTTTCCTTCAACAACCTCGCCGATGCCGATGCCGCGCTTGAATGTGTACGACCACTGCCCGTTCCGGCCTGCGTGATCGTCAAGCACGCCAACCCCTGCGGTGTGGGGCTCGGCAGTTCTGCCGCGGCAGCCTACGAAAAGGCCTACGCCACCGATCCGACTTCAGCCTTCGGCGGCATCATTGCCTTCAACACTGAAGTGGACGGCGCGCTGGCGACCACCATCATCGAAAGACAGTTTGTCGAAGTGCTGCTGGCCACGGCGTTTACGCCGGACGCACTTGCCGTATTCGCCCGCAAACCGAATATCCGCGTACTCGCCACCGGCACCTTGCACACGAGCCGGCCGCCAGCACTGCGCGTCGAGCAGATCGAAGGCGGGATGCTGGTGCAGGACACCGATGTCGCAACACTGTCAGCCGATGCGCTGCGCGTTGTCAGCAAGCGTCAGCCGACCGCAGCAGAACTTGCCGATGCGCGCCTCGCCTGGTCACTGGTGCGCTTCGTGAAATCCAACGCCATCCTGTTCGTTCGCGATCAGGCGACGATCGGCATTGGCGCCGGGCAGATGAGCCGCGTCATGAGCGTGCGCATCGCGGCCTGGAAAGCCGGGGAAGCCGGCCTGAAGACTGCCGGCTGCGTGATGGCTTCCGACGCCTTCTTTCCGTTCCGCGATGGCATCGATCTCGCCGCGAGCTTCGGCATCCGCACCATCATCCACCCAGGCGGCTCGATGCGCGATGCAGAAGTGATCGCCGCGGCAGACGAACACGACATCGCGATGATCTTCACCGGCATGCGGCACTTCAGGCACTGAGCATGAAGGTCCTCGTGGTCGGTGGCGGCGGACGCGAACATGCACTGGCCTGGAAGCTGGCCCGGTCGAAACTCGTGGAGTCTGTCATCGTCGCGCCAGGAAACGCCGGCACCGCACTGGAGCCGGGTGTGCGCAACGTGCCCATCGCAGCTGACGACATTGAGGGACTGCTCAGGCTCGCGCGAGAGGAGCATGTGGGCCTCACGGTCGTAGGGCCGGAAGCGCCGCTAGCCGCGGGCATCGCTGATCGCTTCTGGAGCGCCGGCCAGCGCTGCTTCGGGCCGCGTCGCCAGGCGGCACGCCTGGAAAGCTCCAAGAACTTTGCCAAGGAGTTCATGGTCCGCCACGGCATCCCCACCGCGCATCACGCCTCGTTTACCGAACTCGACAAGGCGCTTGCCTACATCGCCGAGGTCGGCGCACCGATCGTCGTGAAAGCCGATGGTCTGGCGGCAGGCAAAGGCGTGGTGGTCGCGCACTCGGTTGAAGAAGCCGGGCAGGCCGTCAAGGCCATGCTTGGCGAAGGCAGCTTCGGCGAAGCCGGCGCCTGCGTGGTGATCGAAGAGTTTCTGGAGGGTGAAGAGGCCAGCTTCATCGCCATGGTCGGCGTGGACGGCGCAATACTGCCGCTCGCCACCTCGCAGGACCACAAGGCCCGCGACGATGGCGACGGTGGCCCCAACACCGGTGGCATGGGCGCCTATTCGCCGGCGCCCGTGGTCACCGATGAAATCGCAGCGCGCGTGATGAACCAGGTGATCCGGCCGGTGGTCGAGGGCATGCAAAAGGATGGCGTGCGCTACACCGGCTTCCTGTATGCCGGCCTGATGATCGGGCCCGACGGCTCGCTGAAGGTGCTGGAATTCAACTGCCGCTTCGGCGATCCCGAAACCCAGCCCATCCTGTTCCGGCTCAAATCAGATCTGCTTTCGCTCATCGAAGCCGCGCTCGACGGCGATCTCGGCAAAACCAGGGCCGAGTGGGATCCGCGCCCGACTGTCGGCGTCGTCATGGCTGCCGCCGGTTATCCGGACAAATATCGCAGCGGCGACCCGATCAGCGGATTGCCGACCAACCCTTCTGCTGATTCCAAGGTCTTTCATGCCGGCACCGGCTTCAACACCGAGGACCAGATCGTCACCCGCGGCGGCCGCGTGCTTTGCGTGGTCGGCACAGGTGACACGGTAAGTGCCGCACAAAAGACCGCTTATGCGCTGGTCAACCAGATTCACTGGGACGGCGCCTTCTGCCGCAAGGACATCGCATACCGCGCGATTGCGCGGGGGTTGTAGGCATTCAGTACTGCCCCGGGTGTGCGCGCGGCCTAACGCTTCATCGAATCGAAGAAGTCCACGTTCTTCTTGGTGTCCTGCATCTTCGAGAGCAGGAATTCCACAGCTGCGAGTTCGTCCATCGGATGCAGGACCTTGCGCAGGATCCACATCTTCTGCAGTTCTTCGGGCTGGGTGAGCAGCTCTTCGCGGCGCGTGCCGGAACGGTTGATGTTGATAGCCGGGAAAATCCGCTTCTCGGCGATACGGCGATCGAGATGGATCTCCATGTTGCCGGTGCCCTTGAATTCCTCGTAGATCACGTCATCCATCTTGGAGCCGGTATCGATCAGCGCGGTGGCGAGAATGGTCAGACTGCCGCCTTCCTCGATGTTGCGCGCCGCACCGAAGAAGCGCTTCGGGCGGTGCAGGGCGTTGGCATCCACACCACCGGTCAGCACCTTGCCGGATGAAGGCACCACGGTGTTGTAGGCGCGCGCCAGGCGCGTGATCGAATCGAGGAGGATGACGACGTCTTTCTTGTGCTCGACCAGCCGCTTGGCCTTCTCGATCACCATCTCCGCCACCTGTACGTGCCGGCTGGCCGGCTCGTCGAAGGTGCTGGAGACAACTTCGCCACGCACGCTGCGCTCCCACTCCGTGACTTCCTCGGGCCGCTCATCGATGAGCAACACGATCAGGTAGGTCTCGGGATGATTGGAGGTGATGGCGAGGGCGATATTCTGCAGCAGCATGGTCTTGCCGGCTTTCGGCGGCGAGACGATCCGGCCGCGCTGGCCTTTGCCGATCGGTGCGACAAGGTCGATGATGCGCGCGGTCAGATCCTCGGTACTGCCATTGCCCTGCTCGAGCCCGAGCCGGCTCTTCGGAAACAGTGGCTTGAGATTCTCGAACAGCACCTTGTTGCGTGCGTTCTCGGGCGCATCGAAATTGATCTCGCTGACCTTGAGCAGCGCGAAATAACGCTCACTTTCCTTGGGCGGACGGATCAGGCCCGAAACGGTATCACCGGTTCGCAGGTTGAAGCGCCGGATCTGGCTCGGCGAGACATAGATATCGTCCGGGCCAGCCAGGTAGGAGCTGTCAGAGGAACGCAGGAAGCCAAAGCCGTCCTGCAGGATTTCGAGTACGCCGGCGGCGAAGATGTTCTCGCCGCTCTGGGCATGCGCCTTGAGGACTTCGAAGATGATGTCCTGCTTGCGCGAGCGCGCCATGCCTTCCAGGCCCATCGACTCAGCCAGCGCGACGAGTTCGCCGGGCGGCTTGGTCTTGAGTTCGTTGAGGTCCATCAGGTTCTGGCCAGTCTCCAGCTGGCTCTTGGCGATCACCTCGTCTTCAGAGAAGGAGACCACTTCCTCATGGCCCTGACGCCGGCGCGGCGGCATGGAATGCTTCTTGTTCATGTCGTCGTTGCGGTTGCGGGGCCCGTTGTTGCCACCGCCGCCCTTGGGACGATTACGCGCTGAATTACCCAGATAACCTCTCATTTACCGATACTCACAATTTCGCCTGAAGCAGTTTGCTCAACTGCTCCTTGGACAACATACCCACGTGCTGCGCTTCGACAACACCCCCCTTGAAAAGCATCAGTGTCGGGATGCTCCGTATTCCGTACTTCATCGCCGTACTCTGACTGGCTTCGACATCGACCTTGGCGACCGTCAGGCGATCACCGTATTCGGCAGCGATCTGCTCAAGGATTGGCGCGATCATCTTGCAGGGACCGCACCACTCCGCCCAGAAATCAACCAGGACGGGACGGTCGGACTGCAGAACCTGTGTGGCGAAACTGTCGTCGGAAACGTGCTCTATGCTCATGATCCTCTGGTGCTCGTAGTGTGATGGCGGGATGAAAAAATCCGGAATTGGCTGAATCTGCCTTGCTTGCGCCTGTCGGTCGCCTAGCGTGAATCGAAAGTTGAGGGGTACCCATTGACGCGATCAGCGCCATCTATTGCCCGATACCGGGGTTGTACAGGAGGTTTTCCGGCCTCCGAAAACACTTCATCGTGAAGCTTCTGTGAAGCGCGGGACCGGATAGGGCACAATCCCGTGTGTAGAAGCGTTCCCGCGAGCTTCCTGCTTATCCCGTTAAAGGGCAGCTCAAAAAGGGGTTTAACGAGTCGCTAATCAGTCGCGGCCCGGGCGGGCGCTTCAACAGGCACGCGGCGACTGGGGCAATTTGAACCTGTCCGGCCGGCTTTTGCAAGTGGCTCCGTCCGGTTCGGGGTCGTTTTTTGAATGAGCTATTCCACTGTAGGACAACATGAGCCAAGAGAAGAACATGACCTTTGCCGAGCTGGGGCTGCCAGCTGAAATCCTTGCGGGCATACGTACCGCGGGTTTTCAGCAGTGCACACCCATCCAGGCACAAACCCTGCCTATCGCACTCAAGGGCAAGGATATTGCCGGGCAGGCACAGACCGGCACCGGCAAGACCGCTGCATTCCTGATCGCGATGTTCAATCATCTGCTGACACATCCGGTACCACGCCAGAACACATCTTCGCCGCGGGCGCTTATCGTCGCGCCCACACGCGAGCTGGCCGTGCAGATCCATGCCGATGCCGAAATCCTCGGCAGCAGTACGGGACTGCGCATGGCTGTGGTCTATGGCGGTGCCGATTACGACAAGCAGCGCGAGATTCTCCAGGCCGGCGTCGACGTGCTGATCGGCACGCCCGGACGGCTGATCGACTACTTCAAACAACATGTCTACACGCTGAATCACGCCCAGGTTCTGGTGCTCGATGAAGCCGACCGCATGTTCGATCTCGGCTTCATCAAGGACATCCGCTACCTGCTGCGCCGCCTGCCGCCACCGGACAAGCGCCTGAACCTGATGTTCTCTGCGACGCTCGGACACCGCGTGCTCGAACTCGCCTACGAGCACATGAACAATCCCGAGACTGTCCAGATCGAGCCGGACAAAAAGACGGTCGACCTGGTGACACAAATCGTCTACTTCCCGAGCAACAAGGAGAAGGGACCGCTGCTGGTCGGCCTGCTGCGGAGCATGGCCGCGAAGCGCACGATGGTGTTCGTCAACACCAAGCGGGCAGCCGAGGAGATCGCGCGACTGCTCGAATTCAACGATCTGCCGGCCGAAGCCATCAACGGCGATGTGCCACAAAACAAGCGGCTGCGTCTGCTCAAGGCATTTCAGGAAGGCACCCTCCCCGTTCTGGTCGCCACCGATGTCGCGTCCCGCGGCCTGCATGTGCCGGATGTCAGCCATGTAATCAACTACGACCTGCCGCAGGAAGCAGCCGACTACGTGCATCGCATCGGGCGTACCGCACGTGCGGGGACCAGCGGTGACTCGATCAGCTTCGCCTGTGAAACCTATGCCTTTTCGCTGCCGGAGATCGAAGCCTATATTGGCCACCGCATCCCGACTGGCGCTGTAGAAAGCAGCCTCCTTGAGGGCGTGAAAACACCGCCATGGCAACCACGCAAATATCCACCTGCCGGCGGACGCCCGCCCCGTCGCGGTGGCGGAACCGGTGGCGGTGGCGGTGGCGGCAGTGGACGCGGCAAGAGGCCTGCAGGTGGCCAACGCGGGCGCAGCCGATAGCGGCGAATACCGGCACACAACTCCCCGACGTGGCGATACGCGGTCTGTGCGAATCGCGCCGGCAACTGAAGCGCATCGTCATCTGTTGTAGCCCGATGTTACCGTACGGTAACATCGCTCCCCATGCCAGCAGACCCGCCAAGCAGGAGCGCAACGCCAGGCAGCCGCGGCGCCACCGAGGAAGCCCTCCTCGATGCGCTCGAAACGGTTCTGCAGCGTGACGGCCTGCGCCAACTCAGCGTGAATGCCGTGGTCGAAGCGGCTGGAGTCGGCAAGCCGCTCCTGTACCGCTACTTTGGCGACCTGCAGGGACTGGTGCAGGCATGGGGCAAGCGGCGTGGGTTCTGGGCAGAGGTGGCCGGGACCGGCCCGCCCAGCCACCACAAACCGGATGACCAGAGCTTCAGGCAGCAGATCGCGGACGAGCTGGTGGCCAGCGCCGAATATCTGCGCGCCCATCCGGTCACGCTGGAGTTTCTTGCCGAAGAGTTGACGGCAACGTCCGACCTCTCGGCTGCCTTTGCTTCAGCACGCGAGGACTGCCGCCGCCCCTATCTGAAAACCATGCTGGGCGATCGCCGCTATCTCCGCCGGGGCAATCACCGCGTGATCGTCATCATTCATGCCGCACTGATCTATCTCGCAATGCGTTCGCGGCGTTCACCCAATTTCATGGGGCTGCGCCTCGATACCGACGCAGGGTGGCGCGATGTGCTCAACATGGCCCGCGAACTGGCCCGGCTGCCGGAAAACGCAAGGAACTGAAACATGTCGCGTGCAGGTTTTTTCACGCGCAGGCTATCGCTGGGATGGCTGGCAGCAGGACTGCTGACCGTGCCACTGTTACCGGCACATGCGCAGGTCAACAACAAGGCCTATGCCGATTACTTCCTGGTCGGCCAGTTCGGCGAAGTCTGCACCATGTGCGATGTCATGGTGCTCTGCCAGGCAGGTGCGACTCCACCCGCATACCCGTCGGTTCCGACAAACGGGAGCTTTACGCTCTACCACATACAGCCACGAACCTTCTGGTCACAGGTCGGGACGATCTGGGAGTGGTTCATCGCCAATTTCAGCTCGAAGCAACTCGAGAGCGGCCATCGGCGGCCGGTCACGATTTACACGGTTGACGATGGTGCATGGGCGCCACCGGTGGCCGGTGAACTGCATATCGCCCTGGACCCGCCACTGCTCAAGACGTCGGACGGGCGCGAGATCGAGCGCATCGGGCGGCGCTGGCGACAGTCGGCACCTTCAACGGAACTCGGCCATTGCCAGCGCATACCGCTCTGGGGTGCGCTGGAGGTGATCGACAAGCACACCAGCAAAGAGAGCGCACCATGACCCGGGCAATCGAGACCGTGCAAAGCGTCTGGACGGCGAAGCGCTGGCGGGAGCATCCGTTCCGGATGGTCGGCGTTGTGATGCATCTGTTCCTGCGCGAGCTCTACGGACTGTTCTGGATCGCCGCCGGCGTGAACAAGCTCCGCAAGGAATGGCTGACCACCGATATCCTCAAGCAGATTTTCGAGGATCGTCTGACCGAGCTGCACCCGGCCAGCCTGCAGGTGATGTTCCTGCAGGACTTTGCGATCCCGTTCTACAAACTGGTGGCCGTGTTTGTCACGGTCAGCGAACTCTACGTAGGCATCGCGCTGCTGCTGGGCCTGACCACACGCTGGGCGGCGGCCATCGCGCTGATCAACCTGCTGGGCTTCTCGGCCGGCGGGTACTACGACGCCTCGCTGATCCCGTTCTTTGCACTCAGCATCATGATGATGAGCTGGCCCTCGGGACGCTGGCTGGGGCTCGATGGCCGGCTGTCACGCAGGTATCCCGGCTCACGCTGGTTCTGATCGTCGCTAGTCCAGATGACCGATCGCTTCGACCGAAGCATGTCCGTCGACGGCGCGCGCAGGCCGCTGGCTGTCGGGCCGGTTCACCGCCAGCAGGCCGCGGATGCCATAGGCGCGTGCAGCATCGAGCACCGACCTGCTGTCATCGATGAACAGGGTCTGTTGCGGATCGAAGCCCAGGCGCCCCTGTGCGGAAGACCAGAAGCCCTGCTCCTCCTTGGGCACACCGAACTCATGCGAGGACAGGAAGGTATCGATATAGCGGCCCAGTCCGGCGACGCTCTTCTTCATGTCCAGCGCATCGCCATGCGCATTGGTAACAACGGCCACATGCTTGCCGCTGGCGTGCAGCCGGGCCAGAAATTCCCTGGCGCCGGGCAGAAAACGCACGCGATGACTGCTGGCATCCTTGAGCGCGCGCAGATCCAGCGACAGTTCGGCAGACCAGTAGTCGAGGCAATACCACTCGAGCCGCCCCTGCATGCCGGCAAAACGTTCAAATAAATCCGGCACAATTTCTTCGGGCGTGGCGCCGCGATTGCGCGCCAGGCATCTGGGCACGAGTTCGCGCCAGAAATAGTTGTCATAGGCGAGATCGAGGATCGTGCCATCCATGTCGAGCAGGATCGTGTCGAAGCTTCGCCAGTCGTGCATGCGGCTGTTCCGGCTGAGGTCGGCCGCGGGGTTGCCCGGGCCGGGTACGGATTGTACCGTCCGCGCCCATGATCACAGAACTGCACCGCTTGCTGCCGCGCGTTCAGGCCATCGCCCAGGCTGCCGGTCGCGAAATCAACCGTATTTACGCCACCGCCTTTGGCGTGGAAACCAAGGCCGACAACACGCCACTGACCGCCGCCGACCGCGCGGCACATGACACCATCGCCGCGGCGCTCGCGCAGCTCACACCCGGCATCCCGCTCTGGTCCGAGGAGTCCGGCACCATCCCCTGGGAAACACGCCGGCACTGGGCCAGGTTCTGGCTGGTGGACCCGCTGGACGGCACGCGGGAATTCATCAAGCGTAACGGCGAGTTCACGGTGAACATCGCACTGGTTGACGACCACCGGGCCGTACTCGGCGTGGTCCATGCGCCCGTTCCCGGTCGCGACTACTGCGGATATGCCGGCGGTCCCGCACTGCGCACCGATCCGCGCCAGGCTCCGCGCGAGATCCGCGTGCGTCGGCCGGCCAGTTCGCCGGTTCGCGTCGCCGGGAGCCGTTCGCATCGCGGCGCCAGCCTCGACACCTTTCTCGGGCAACTGGGCGCACACGAATTCGTGTCGATGGGCAGCTCGCTGAAGTTCTGCCTCGTGGCAGAAGGTGCCGCGGATGTGTATCCGCGCCTCGGCCCGACCTCCGAATGGGATACCGCAGCGGCCCAGGCCGTTGTCGAAGCAGCCGGTGGGAGCGTGGTGGATCTCGATGGCCAGCCACTCCGGTACAACACACGACCGGAAGTACTGAACCCGTATTTTCTGGCCAGTGGCGACCCGGACCGGGACTGGCTGGCCCTGCTGCACTCCCGGTAGATGGTCCACGACTGCTAGACTTGCAGCACGATGAGCGACGACGACAACATCAACACGAATGTCTTCAGTGACCTCTGGCGACTGAAAGAGCTGCGCGTCGCGCACCGCGATCTCGACGCAGCCATCGCGGCCCTGGACCGCTTTGCGGCTGAGGATCAGTTGCGTATCCGGCGTCTGAAGAAAGAGAAGCTGCGCCTCAAGGACCTCATCACGCGGCTCGAAAGCGCACGAATTCCCGACCTCAACGCCTGAGCGCCGGTGGCCGCAAAGCCACGACAGCGCTGCGCACGGACCATCACCGTCGGCAAATCTTACAAAGACGGCAAGCCTGTAGTGCTTTGTTTGGCAATGGGTTTATACGGCTGATGTGACGCGGTTCTCCTGATCCCCGGAGTCCGGCGTCGCACTGCTATACAAATCGGCACGGGAGCGGCCAACTGCAGCCCTCTTCCCGTCGCCAGGCGACCGGCCAGCTTCCGGCTTCGTGTGACGACAGTCACAGTAAGGCGGCTATTTTCCGGATTCTGTAAAGCCGCCGGGCGCTCTGTGCGAGGCTGGCACGTTTGCTGCAATTACTTCAGCGAGGACCCCGCTGAACGGTCAAAAGAGATAGCACAGCAGCCCACACCCCAAAAACCCAAGCCCAAGCCCAAACCCAATGACCGAACAGCAACCTCGATAAGAAGAAGAAAAACAAAAACAATAAAAGAGCGACAAAGCACCATCCCAAGCCCAATCTTGCCGCCCCTTGCCCAGGGGCGGCTTTTTTTTGGGCATCTGAATTGCGTCCACATGCCGGGACGTATGGGCACATCAAAGCCAATCGAGGGCGTTTTTGTTCTATCCTGCGGGTCTCATCCAGAAGCATTCCCCCTGCATGCGACCCCTGATCTATCACAATCCCGGCTGCGGCACTTCACGCAACACCCTGGCGATGATCGTGGCCTCGGGCGAAACCCCCGAAGTCATCGAGTATCTCAAGGTGCCGCCCAGCCGTGAGCGACTGCTTGCCTTGTTGTCGATGATGAACATGGCTCCGCGTGAACTCCTGCGGCGCAAGGGCACACCGTACGATGCGCTGGGGCTCGACGACCCGGCAATGAACGATGATCAGCTGATCGATGCCATGGTGGCGCACCCGATCCTGATCAATCGGCCGATCGTCGTGACCGACAAGGGCGCCCGCCTTTGCAGGCCTTCCGAGCTTGTGCTCGACCTCCTCGAACATCCCGTCGCACACTTCAGCAAAGAAGACGGCGAAGTGGTTCACTATCCGGGAGCGGGACGATAGTCCGGCAGACCACTCGCCCGGAGCCGCCTGCCCCGGGCACCCCGGAAGCCATGGGGCTATTCGAGCGTTTGCTCTCCGTCTGGGTAGCCCTGGCCATAGTGGCAGGCGTGCTGCTGGGGCAGTTCGCCCCTGCCATACCCGAGGCCCTGTCGCGCTTTGAATATGCCAGCGTATCGATCCCGGTTGCGGTGCTGATCTGGGCGATGATCTTTCCGATGATGGTGCAGATCGATTTCACCTCGGTCCTCGGCGTACGCCGCCAACCCAGGGGGCTGATCATCACCACCACGGTCAACTGGCTGGTCAAGCCCTTCACCATGTTCGCGATCGCCTGGTTCTTCCTGACCGTGGTGTTCGCGCCACTGATCCCCACGGAACAGGCCGAGGAATATCTGGCCGGGGCCATTCTTCTGGGCGCTGCGCCCTGTACCGCCATGGTCTTCGTGTGGAGCTACCTCACCCGCGGCGACGCCGCTTACACACTGGTCCAGGTCGCACTCAACGACCTGGTCATGCTGTTCGCCTTCGCGCCCGTCGTGGTCTTTCTGCTCGGTGTATCAAACATCCAGGTTCCCTGGGATACGGTCATCCTGTCGGTGGTGCTCTACATCGTGATCCCGCTGGGCGCCGGATACCTGACCCGCCGAACCGCCATCAAACAGCGCGGCATCGAGTGGCTCGACAACACCTTGCTGAAGCGACTGAAACCAGTCACCCCGATCGGATTGATCATCACTCTGGTACTGCTGTTTGCCTTCCAGGGCGACGTGATCATCGCCAATCCGCTGCATATCGCGCTGATCGCCATCCCGCTTGTACTCCAGACCATCCTGATCTTCTTCGTCGCCTACGGCTGGGCCTGGGCATGGAAGGTGCCCCATAACATCGCGGCCCCTGCCGGCATGATCGGTGCCAGCAACTTTTTTGAACTGGCCGTTGCGGTTGCCATTTCGCTGTTTGGCCTGCAGTCCGGCGCGGCGCTGGCAACGGTCGTGGGCGTGCTGGTGGAGGTGCCGGTCATGCTGGCGCTGGTGCGCATCGCCAACGCTACCCGCCATCACTTTCCTGTCGCCCAGGAAGCCGCAGCCGAGTCGTGATGCGCTGGCTGGTCGCAGACATCGGTGGAACCAATAGCCGTTGCGCGGTAGCCAGTGCGGGCGGAGTTCTGCAGCACATTGAAGGTTTCCGCAACCGGGATTTCCCGGGCCTCGACCGGCTGCTGGGCGCTTACCTCGGCATGCTGCCACCGTCTGAACGGCCAGACGAAGCCGTGCTGGCCATCGCCGCACCGATCCAGGGCGATGAAGTCCGGATGATCAACATCAACTGGAGCTTTTCCGTCAGCGAGCTGGCGCGCGCACTGTCTTTACGCCGCGTCACCCCGCTCAATGATTTTGCAGCCCAGGCCTATGCCTTGCCGGTACTCGGGCCAGCCGACCTGCTGCAGATCGGCGGCGGCACGGAGGTCGCCGGTGCGCCAAAAGTAGTGCTTGGTCCGGGCACGGGGCTTGGCGCGGCAGGCCTGGTGCAGGTCGGCGGGCGCTGGCATGCCATCACTGGCGAAGGCGGCCACGTCACCATGGCGCCGAGCGACGAGCGTGAAGCACGCATCATCGCGCTGGGCCGCGAGCGCTTCGGTCACTGCTCGGCCGAGCGGCTGATCTCGGGCGCCGGCCTCGCTTTCCTTTATCTGGCATTGCATGGCGGCGAACTGCTGAAGCCGGATGAAGTCGGTGCGCGGATCGTCGCCGGCGAAACGGCCGCTCTCGAGGCGCTGGAGGTGTTCTTTCAGCTACTCGCCACGGCGGCCAGCAATCTCGCGCTCACCTTCGCCGCTTTCGGCGGCGTCTACATCGGTGGCGGGATCACACCGAGATACCTTGAGCAGCTGAAAACCTCAGGCTTCCGCTCGCGTTTCGAGGACAAGGGCCGTTACCGGCCGTTTCTCGCCGGCATTCCCACCCGGGTCATCACCGCCGATCAGCCCGCACTGCGCGGACTTGCCGCTTTCGCAGAAGCTGACAGTCAGAGCTAGTCCCGCAGCGAGTCTCCAGGGAGGTCCGGCATCGGCCCCCACAGCAACTCATCCAGACGCGGCGCCCAGCGGTACACACGCATATCCACCCGACCTGAAGTTACGACGATGCCCTCGCCACGCAGCCGGCTGATCTGGGTACGGTAACCGCGACTCGTGGCGGGGATGGCGATGTGGCCATTCACCGCGAGCACGCGATGCCATGGCAGGCCCAGCTCGGCGGGCGCATGCCTGAGCGCCCGGGCGACCTGTCGTGCTCCGCGTGGCAGTCCGGCAAGTGCACCGATCTGCCCGTAGCTGGCAACCCGCCCGGGCGGAATGGCCGCAATGACTCGCCAGATCGCCTGCATCGGCGTCGGTGGCCCGGCAGCTGGCCGCGGCGGCGGCATGGCGTCAGGCCAGACGTTTCTGCATCGTATCGGTGGCGCCCGGTGCGCCAGGCAGTTTCGCGATGATGGGCCTGGTATCCGGCCGTACCCCGCGCCACAGATAAAAGGACTCTGCCGCCTGCTCCACCAGCATGCCCCAGCCCTGGCTGATGCGGCCGGCGCCATGCTCCCTGGCCCAGCTCACGAAAGGCGTGTCGTGCATCGAATAGGAGAGGTCGTAGCAGAGCGTTTCCGGGCCGAGTATCGACGGCGGGAACGGCGGCAACTCGCCGTGCAGGCCCGCCGAAGTCGCGTTGATGACCAGATCGAAACTCTGCCCGCCGAGTTCCTGGAACTGACAGGCAAGAATCCGTCCCAGCAGGCGAAAATCCCGCGCCAGATCACGTGCTTTTTCGGGTGTCCGGTTGGCGATAACGATTTCGCGTGGTTTGGTCTCGAAAAGGGCGGGAACGATGCCGCGCGTGGCGCCGCCGGCGCCGAGTATCAATATCCGGATACCCGAGAGCCGCAGGCGCAGGTTCTGGCGCAGATCATTGACCAGACCCGCACCGTCGGTATTGTCGCCCTCGATCGCACCATCGGCTTGCACGACCAGGGTATTCACCGCACCGGCCAGTTCAGCACGCGAGGTCAGCCGGGAGGCGAGCCGGGCAACCCCGGTTTTGTGGGGCACAGTGACATTGAGGCCACGGACGCCCTCGGCAATCAGCTGCCGGACCCGCTCGGCCAGGACCTCCGGAGCGATATCCCAGGCCTCGTAGGTGATGTCCTGCCCGGTCGCTTCGGCAAACAGCCGATGGATGACCGGCGACTTGCTGTGCGCGATCGGATGGCCGATTACTCCGTAACGGTCGGTCATGTCGTCGTTCCCCCTGGGATCCCGCCGGCGATGGTCTGCTATCTTTTTCCATAATGCAGCCCGCTGTCGAGGAATAATCGGTCGGATACAGGCGCTCAGCCCTGGACAGCGGCTGCACCCGCCAGCTGGTCGCGCTCAGCGCGCGACGGGTAGCAAGTCGCAGCTGCCACGGTATAGTCCCTCGCATCCGGATACCAATCACGCACGACCCTGGAGCGCAGGCAATGACAGACAAGGCAGTTGATCTGGGCGAGATTCGCGGCGACTGGGACTTTCATTCCCGCTATGCCGCCAATGCAATGGAGCAGACGCTCAAGCGGGTCAATAAGCTCTGGCGCAGCCTGAAGCGGGCTGCGCCGAAATCCGGCCAGGTGCCGGTCAGCGGCCCGGTCATGGATGAGTTCATCGAAGCCTGTCGGCAGACACGCGCACTGTGTGACGATTTTCCGCTGCTCGAAGAAGCCCGCCCGCTGAAGCGGCCCCGCAAGAAGAAGAGCAAAGCACGCCGCAAGGCACGCCAGTAGCAGCCGGGCGAAGGGAGAACGAAATGCGTCCTCATGTGGAACTGATCCAGGAAGCCGACCTCGTCTGGCACCCGGCGGAACTCACCCGCGGCAGCGGCAAGGCCCGCCAGCGAAACCTCTCCTACGACGAAGAGAACGGCGGCGCCTCGACACGCGTGGTTTTCGAATCGGCCTGGAGCCGGCCGGCCGGCTACCATCACGGCGACGTCGAGTGGTACGTGATGGCCGGGCAGGTGAAGCTCGGCGATCGCCTGCTCGGCAAGGGCGCTTACTTCCGCGCACCGGCCGGCCTGCGAGTTCCGGCCATACAGGTGGCCGCCGGCACCGATGTACTGATATTCCGTGAATTTGGCGACTGGGGTTTTTCAGTCTCTGCAAAGAATCGCAGTCGCTTCGTCGCACGAGGCGGAAATACCGCCTCCGATGAACAGGGTACGCTGGTCATCGCCGATACCAACCGCATGGAATGGATGCCCAACGCCTACGAAGGCGATACGCAGCGCTTTCTCAAGCTCAAGCTGCTGTATCACGATCCCGCGCCGCCGGGACAGAACGACAAGGGCTTTGTCACCATGCTGGCCTGGGCACCGCCCGGCTGGTCGGACGACCGCATGGTGCACCACCCGGTATTCGAAGAGGCTTACAGCCTCGACGGTCATCTGCAGTACAACTTTGGCACGCTCGCCGCCGGCACGTATTTCTTCAGGCCCGCGCGGGTGAAGCACGGCCACTTCGTGGCGGGCGAAGAGCGCGGCTGGACGGGTTTTTTCCGGCTGGACGGAACGCTGCTCAACTGGATCACGGTCAACGAGCGCGTCATCGTCGAAGGCGATGCGATCAACTACGACCCGAAGCTGAAATCACAGGCGCCGGTGATAGCCGGTATTCCGGTTCGGTCACGCTCGACCGGAGAGTGGGACTTCGACGGCCAATAGGGATCCTCTCCATGAAACAGCACAATCGCGATTGGCTAAACGTCACTGTCTGCGGGCCGCTGCTTGCTGCAGCCATCGGCATGGCCATACCGGCTCTGGCGAGCGCACAGGCGGATCATTCGCAGCATGCCGCCGGTGATGAGCATGCAGGACACGATGCGGGCCGCGATGAACTCGGGCGGCGACTCTATGGCATGAAGCACGAGATGTCGCCCGAACTGACTGCCGAGCTGCGGCAGAAAATCCCGCTGTTTGCAAAATACACCGACGCCCAGATGAACCTCTCCATGGAGCAGATGGGTGAGGACTACAGCTGGTATATCAGTCCCGCTGATCTGCATGCCGGTCAGGGCGTGCTGATCCTCTTGCACGGATTCCGCGAACAGGGCGACAAGCTGTTCCGGGAACGCGTGCAGCCCATCGGCGATGTCCTGCCCACGACGCTGGGCGTCGGCATGGCGATGATGATGTCCGAGCACATACAACTTGGGCTTGATGACCTGCAGGCCGCCGGTGCGAAAGAGATCGTGGTGGTACCAATCGTGTCCTCCACTCACGACGAAATGTACCGGCAGTGGGAATACGTGCTCGGCCGCCGCGCAGAGGCTTCATATGCCACGGTCGGCCAGGTCAAAACCGATGCCGTGCTGCATCTGGTCCCGCCGCCGGGCACTGATCCGCTGATCGCCGAAATCCTGCTCGACCATGCTCTGGAAATCAGCACGGATCCAAAGAATGAAGTGGTGATCATCGCTTCGCATGGGCCGGCAGGCGCGGCAGACAATGTGCAGACGCTAATGAATCTCGAAACCCTGGCGAAGTATGTGAAAGAAGACGGTGGCTTCGCGGCCGTGCGGGCCAGCACGCTGCAGGATGACGCCGTTCCGGAAGTGCGCGCCGCCAACGTAGAGAAGCTGCGGGCCATGGTGGAAAGCGCCACGAAAGATGGCAAAAAGGTACTGGTCGTGACCAACCTGGTCGGCGCCCGGAGCATTCAGGCAAAACTCCGGCGCGATCTAAAAGGCCTGGACTACGCATTCAACGCCAAGGGCATCGTGCAGCACGACAACTTCATCAAGTGGATCAGCGAAAGCGTCCGCTCGGCGCTGGAAAAATCAGCCTACAAACCGGCTTCGGCCATGCACTGAGCGCGGACACTTCGGCCGAGGCTCCGGAACCTGCATGCGCATCGACGTCATTCTCGAGGCCAACAATCCGCCTGAAACAGTGCTGAAGCTCGGCCGTCTGGCCGAAGAGCAGGGTCTGGGCGGCGTCTGGGTGTCGAACATGAACGACGCCCGCGACCCCTTCATCAACTTCGTGCCGCTGGCGATGCAGACCGAACGCATCAGGCTCGGCCCCATTGCCGTCAGCCCCTTCGAACTGCATCCGCTGAAGATGGCCAGTTCACTGTTGACGCTCAACGAGGTGGCAAAGGGCCGTGCGCAGATCGTGGTCGGTGCCGGCGGCGGCACCGCGACGGCCATGGGTGCGAAACCGCTGCGGGTGGTGCGCGCCGTGCGGGAATGCGTGGAGATCCTCAAGGCGGCTGCCACCGGCAAGCCCGTCCGGTATCAGGGGGAGATCTACGAGATCAAGTGGTACAACCCGGCCTGGGTACACAGTCCGCCGCCTGCCATATATGTGGGCGCCGGTGGCCCGCAGATGCTGCGCGCCGCGGCACGCTATGCAGACGGCATCATGGTCAGCGATTTCGTGGTCGAACAGGTGCGCAA
The DNA here is from genome assembly GCA_963204745.1 of Pseudomonadota bacterium. Taxonomy (GTDB): domain Bacteria; phylum Pseudomonadota; class Gammaproteobacteria; order Steroidobacterales; genus SHZI01. The sequence goes on along the minus strand of CAUJHF010000031.1, from coordinate 2,359 downwards.
GGCGCGGGCGATCATCGATGCCTCACTCACCGAGGCGGGCCGCGATACCCGGACTTTCCCGATGAACAACTTCTGGGCCTGGCACGTGAAGGAGAGCCAGGAAGAAGCCGAGCGCGAAGCGCGCATCTGGCTGACGGTTCGCGGCACGCTTTATCCACCGCACATCGATGAGGTGCTGGACCCGGACGAGGCGGCCATCGTCAACCGGAACATCAACAACTTCATCCGCGCCTACAACAAGAAGAGCGATGTCATCGAAGGCGTGCCGGACGCGATCATCCACAAGCTCACGCAGCGCTGTACATCGGCCTGCTCGCTCAGGGATCTGGACCAGGAAATCGACCGTCTGCGCCAGTTTCAGGCGGCGGGTTTGACCGAGATCGCACTGCGCATCTATGCGAATCCGGCAGAGACCATCAGGGTTCTGGGCGAACGGGTCCTGCCGGCACTGCGGAGCTGAGGCTGTTGCCCGCTCAGCCCTGCAGGCTGAGCGTAATCTGCTCACAGTACTGATCCATGTTTTCGGGGATGTCGGCCGGGCAGATACCGCACTGCCGGTTACCGGGAACGGCAAAATCCATGAACTTCGGATACGCCAGACCGAGTTGCGCCATGATCCGGACGAATTCATCGAGCGATTTTCCGCCGCCGATGCGCGGATTGCGGGTCTTTTCCTGGCCGATGCTGGATACGCGCCGGCCCTGGTAATCGTGGCCCGGATAGACGAGCTCCTCGTCCGGCAGGGAGAAGAGCTTGCCGGTGATCGTGCGGTACAGCGTTGCGGCATCGCCGTTCTGGAAGTCGGTACGACCACAGCCGTCGATCAGCAGGGCATCGCCGGTGAATACGCGATCATGCAGCCGGTACGCGAAATGGTTGTTGGTATGACCGGGCGTGTGCAACGGCAGGATCGTGATGCTGCCAACGGCGAGCGGCCTGGCCTCATCTACAGCAACATCGACACACGGCAGGCAGTCCGGCGCCGGACTGGCGATGCGGCTGCCGGCCTCCTGCCTGAGGCGCCTGGCCGCGGTCAGGTGATCTGCATGGATATGCGTATCCAGGGTATACGCCAGCGTGAGTTGCAGATCGTTGATCTCGGCAAGATCGCGCTGCCATGCTGGCAGCACCGGATCGACCAGCACTGCAAGACCGGTTTCCTCGCAGCCGAGCAGATAGGTCAAGGTGCTTGAGACCGGCTCGAACAGTTGTCTGAAGATCATTGCGGAATCCTCCTCTGGAGATCAGCGGCCACCGGCGGGAGCAGACGCGACACTATTCAGTCTTTTCAGAAATTTCTGATCCGCCATACCGGACCCTCCGCTCGTGAACAGCTTGCCCGACGAGACCCTGATCCTCAAACGTACTCCGTAGTGCCGCGGTCGTGGGCGGGGAGGGTTTTGCAAGCGCTCACCGTGTACTCACGGTAGCAGCAAAACCCTCCCCGTCCGCGACCGCTGTGAACGTGGGCGGTCGGTGTCCGGAGACGCTGACCTGACCCGGCCGGTCATTCAGGCCGGAACGTTTTGGCGTCGCTGGCCGGAGCCGATGCGACATGCACCAGCGCGTAGCCGGAGAACACCACCTGCGGTACCGCCATGCCGATGATCTGGCCCTCCAGCGACGTGGGCAGATCGAAGCGCTCGTCGGTGAACGGATCAAAGACGCGTGCGATCAGATCTCCCTTGCGGATATGGTCGCCGAGCTTGCGTACCGGATAGAACACCCCGCCGTTGCCCAGCGGCACCCGCAGCCAGTGTGCCTTGCTGAACACGCGCTCGGCAGGCGTCGGCGCTGTCGCCTGGCCACCGATCATGCCCAGTCCGATCATGACGTTGCGTACGCCCTGCACGCCGTGCTCGATCTCGGCGGGTTCAAAGCGCAGCGGCAACCCGGCCTCGTAGATGATCGCCGGAATGCCCGCATCCATCATTTCCCGACGCAGGCTGCCTTTGGGGCCGGCGCCACCGAGCACGACCGTGGCGCCAAAGCGTCGCGCGAGATCCAGCGCCTGCGGGTTGGCGAGGTCCACGCGCACCTGCGGCAGGTTGGCGCGGTCGAAGGAGCCGGTATGCAGATCGATGAGCGCGTTGCAGTGCTCACTCAGGGCGCTGAACAGGATACCGGCCATCAGCGACGTGTTGTCGCTGCCGACCTTGCCGGGAAATGCGCGGTTGAGATCACGGCGATCCGGCATATAGCGGCTGCCGGTACGGAAGCCGTGTGCATTGGCAGCGGGCACCGCGATGAGCGTACCGGATAGCCTGGCCGGATCGATGCCGGTGAAGCTCTCGCGGGCAATTTCAAAACCGTTGCGTTCATCGCCGTGGATCAGTGCCGTCAGGCACAGCGTCGGCCC
>CAUJHF010000030.1 GCA_963204745.1 Pseudomonadota bacterium | reverse complement strand
ACGAGCGGCGAGGCGACCTTGCGAAGGGATTTCACCGTGCACCGAAGTACTCGATGGCACAGCAGGAGGCTGCTGTGGCTCATTTTCTCCACCATGGACGCTGCATCGATTTCACCCGGAAAGTGCTGGGCTATCCCTGCCGGTCGGTGTTGCGGAGCTGGATTTACGAGCGGCATCCGGAACTCTGTCAGCGCAGTGTCGGGCGCAGTCGCGCAGTACCGAGCCCCCTAGAGGTAAAGCAAGAAGCCGTGATTGCCCTCTGTACGCGGCAGGGGAAGGCGCGGGCCATCGCGCAGGATCTAGGCGTCTCGAGGGAAACCTTGTACAACTGGAAGAATCAGCTACTCGGTCGAGAGGCGCCTGCATCGATGAAACGCCAAAGCAAACCGCCGGCCGACCCGGACAAGGCCCAGGTGGAGCAACAACTGGCAGCGCTGAAAGGCGAGCTGCGACGACTTCAGCTCGAACACGACCTGCTGAAAAAGGCCAACGAAATCATAAAAAAAGACCTGGGCGTCAACCTGCAGCTCCTGACCAATCGGGAGAAGACGATGCTGGTTGATGCCCTGAGACCGGTTCATGCCGTCAAGGAACTGCTGGCGGCGCTGGACCTGGCGCGCAGCTCCTATTTCTACCACCGTGGCCAGATTCGCCTCGGGGACCGGTATGTCGACGTGCGCCGCACACTCGCCGAGATCTTCGAGAGGAATCGTCGTTGCTACGGCTACCGCAGGATGCACGCGTCGTTGCGACGGATGTGCATCTCCCTCTCGGAGAAGGTTGTGCGGCGCCTGATGAAGCAGGAGAACTTAATCGCTGCCACGCCAAAGCGGCGCCGGTACGGCTCGTACCTGGGCGAGATCAGTCCTGCGCCGGAGAATCTGATCAATCGCGACTTCCGGTCGGCCGCGCCAAATCAGAAGTGGCTCACCGACATTACGGAGTTCCATATCCCGGCCGGCAAGGTGTACCTGTCACCGATCATCGACTGCTTCGACGGTCTGGTCGTCAGCTGGTCGCTGAGTACAACGCCAGACGCTGAACTCGTGAACACCATGCTCGACACGGCCATCGAGACGGTTGCCAACGGCCCTGACCGACCCATCGTGCACTCTGATCGCGGCGCCCACTATCGATGGCCGGGCTGGCTGTCTCGAATTGATGGTGCACGCCTGATTCGCTCGATGTCCCGCAAGGCCTGCTCCCCAGACAATGCTGCATGTGAGGGCTTCTTCGGCCGTTTGAAGAATGAGCTGTTCTACCCAGGGAGCTGGCAGACCACGACCATCGAGCACTTCATCGCTGAGGTTGACTCGTACATTCGCTGGTACAACGAAGAGCGGATCAAAATCTCACTGGGTTCACGCAGTCCAATGGAGTACCGCGCGAACCTCGGATATGCAACCTAAACCAGTCCAAGGTTCTGTCCGCACCCCCCCCGGGTCAATATTGGGTGGAAATCAACACGGGCCGTCCCGTCCCGGAGGACTTGGTCGCGGATATAGGCCCCGAGCGGCATATCCCCGGCAGCCTGTTCCAGCGCCGCCCGTTCCTCAAAGGTCAGCCGAAGGGAAAAGGGAGCCGGAGCGTCCTCGGCCTGCCGGGTGCTAACATCCTGATACGGTGGGACATTGCCGCCTATGTTCCCCATCGCCGCGTCTCCCGGTAGGAAGGCGCATGCTGTTCAAGGTAGGTATTCCAGTCGGCTAACGTGTCCAGAAGGGAGTTCGAAGTTTCTCCTTCTGGGCGCGCCAGTAAATAAAAAGGACCCGCACAAGCGGGTCCTTTTTATTTACCAGTGTCCAGAGACCCGGTGAGAACTCCCCAGTTCGACAAAACTGCAGAGCAGTTTTGGACAGCCGCAGGCTGCCCCGCAGGGGTGAGCGGCCGTACCCGGCCGCGAATCTATCTCTCCGGGCGCGCCAATCAATCAATGAGTTAGTTTTGCAAAGTCGCCCTCATGATGCCGAGGTCGGTAGTTCAACTTACCCATCACCGCCATCCATTCAATCGCTTGGGTGATAACCCGGTTCGATCGGGGCTGGTATATTGATTCCCCATCCGTGCCTGGTACTTCGGGGGAAGATGCATGACTCGGACATGTATTGTTGCACTCGCTGGCCTAGTGCTCTGCCTGCACCTTCAGGGCGCCATGGCTGCCCCCGATGCCAGCCTGTTCGCTGCCCTTCCCGAGGTTGCAGGTGTCGAAATCTCACCGGGCGGCCGGTACGTTGCGACCAAGACCTTCATCAACGGGCAATACATGCTGGTCATCTATGACCTCGACAATATCGGGGCGTCGAAGCCGGTCGTTGCAAGTCCAAAGGAAATGGAAGTCAACTGGCTCCACTGGAAGTCCGACGAGAGATTGCTGGTCAGTCTTTCGTTTGCCGACCGGCGCTATGGTATCGCCAGCGTCGAAACCCGACTGTTTGGCATCAATCCCGACGGTTCCGACATCAAGTTCCTGGTGCCGCCGCGCCGGCTGAGCAAGAGCGGGCTACGCGAGGACGTGGTGCAGATCGCGGATCGGATCGTTGATTTCCTGCCCGACGACCCGAAGCACATCCTGATGCAGTTCAACGCACAAGATAATAGCCGGCCGCATATTTACCGTGTGAACGTATTCACAGCCCGACGTGCACTGGTGAAGAGTGGCATGAGGGACGTCGTTGACTGGACGGCGGACCAGCAAGGACGCCCGCGTCTTGCGTATTCCCTTGACGACCAGGAGATGCTCGAGCGGTACCTGTATCGCACGCCGGATGGCAAGGATTGGGAGGTACTCTGGGAACACCCGCTGGATGACGGCGCACATTTGTCTCCTGTACTTTTCGACCGGGATGATCCGGACGTCGCATGGGTACGCTCCAATCATGAAGGCAGTACGACGGGCTTGTACCGTTACCGCTTTAGTACCCGGACATTCGTGGAAAAGGTCTACCTCAACCCCGAGGTGGATATAGACCATCTCATATTCGATCCATCTCGGCGCCACATCGTCGGCGTTGGATATACCGTCGCGGAAAGCAGGGTGCACTGGCTCGACCCCCAGGTCGGCGCTCTTTTCGAGGATGTACGGTTGCGGATCGGAGCGGAGCACCTGTACGTCAACAGCTGGAGCACGGACTATCGCAAGGTGATCTTTTACGCCGAATCTCCCGATCTGCCTGGCCGCTATTACCTGTACGACCGGGAGACCAAAGGCCTTCAGTATTTTGCCTACGCTTATCCGAAGTTGAACAAGCTCCCGCTGGCCGCTATGCGAGCCACCAGCTACCTGGCGCGAGACGGCCTGGAGATACCCGCATACCTGAGCCTGCCAGCTGGTGTCACAACTGCTCGCCCGGAGAGCCCGTTGCCAGCCATCGTAATGCCGCATGGTGGCCCTGGCGCCCGCGATTTTTCCTCGTTTGACACGCTGGTCCAGATGTTTACGAGTCGGGGCTACGCGGTGCTGCAGATGAACTACCGGGGCTCATCCGGCTACGGCAATGAGTTTCAGGGAGCGGGCCACCGGCAGTGGGGCCAGGCGATGCAGGACGACGTCACCGATGGCACGCGCTGGCTGGCTGCAGAGGGCATCGCCGACCCGAAACATATCTGCATCGTCGGCTGGTCGTACGGGGGTTACGCAGCGCTGATGGGCGCCGTAAAGGAGCCCGCTCTGTATTCCTGCGTTGTCAGCATCGCCGGTCTCAGTGATTTGCGCGATTTCCTCAGCTCCAGGCGCAGATACCTCAACGCCCGTATCATTACCAGACACATTGGCGATGGCTGGAAAGACCGGAATTCACTGGAAGAAAACTCGCCAGTGAATGGCGCCAGGCGCATCCAGGTGCCGGTGCTACTGGCGCACGGGACCAAAGACCGGGCCGTACCCATCCAGCAGACTACCGATATGGTCAAAGCACTGGACCGGGCAGGGAAGGCGTACGAATACGTTGAACTGGAAGGCGCCGATCATTCAGTCATGCGCGGCCCGGAACGCCTGAAGCTTTTCACTGCCGTGGACGCGTTCGTCACACGTAGTCTCGGTGTGCCTGGTCCGTCGCCAGCTGCCGAGCGTCCGGCGGTTCGATGACGAGCAGGCCTGTCGTTCAACTCTACCCATCACCACCGATCTGGTCAGTAACTTGCGAATGCTCGTGTCTGGGTGCGCTCGCCGTACAGACGCTATGTAGACAGCGTTGGTCCTGCAATCAGATATTCGTTTCATTGGCATGATGCGTCGTACGGAAGGAACCATTTTGTGGCGTGGACGCTGGGGCTTCCAGGCTGTTCGGCTCCGCCCTCGGCCTGATGGGCGTGATGCGCAGGAAGATCAGCAGCTAGCAGCAACCAACTGGCCAAACAGGAACCCGCTGCGGCGGGTTTCTTGTTTGTGGCGTCCACGAGAAACCGGTACCCGCCGCTGCCTGATCGTTCAGCGACTTAACCCGTGCCCGGCTGCGACTCCATCTCTCCGCGTGCACGGCGATTGCGCAACCGGGATTCTGACATCGTTCCTGTAATATTGCCCCTGCATAGAGGGAGGGATCGGTGCGCGCCAGTTCGAGAAGCATTGCATTTACGGCGGCGCTGTCCGCGGCGGGGCTGTTTTCCGGCAGCTGTGCCGCACACGAGATGGCGCCGCAGGATGCCGATGTCGTCGTCATCGGTGCCGGGATTGGCGGTCTCGCTGCAGCGCTGGAAGCCAGCGATGGCGGCGCACGCGTGGTCGTGGTGGATGCCAATTCCGTCGGCGGCGGTCACGCGGTTCTGGCCAGTGGCTTCTCCTTCGTCGGCACGCCCTTGCAGGAGAAAAACGGGTTCCGCGACGATCCGGAACTCGCGATTCGCGACATCATGGCGTGGGGCGAGGATGCCGACGAGTATTGGGTGCGCCGCTATGTCGAGGCGTCGCGCACCGAGGTGCATGACTGGCTCAGGGCCAAGGGTGTCGAGTTCGCGATGATCCTGCCGAACGCGGAGGATTCGGTGCCGCGCTTTCACCTGACGCGTGGCGGAGCAGTGAATGCCGTGCTCCCGATGCTGCGCGAAGCGCTGTCCCGGGACTCCATCACCTTTGTCTGGAACCGCGAGGCGACCCGCTTGTTGCGTGATACCCGCGGTATTGCCGGGGTGGTCACCCGTGATCTGCGCACCGGGCGCAGCTTGACCCTGCGCGCTCCGGCGGTGGTGCTCGCGACCGGCGGCTTCGAGAGTAATGACGAGATGGTGCGCGCCCACTGGCCAGCAGGCCGGGCGATACCCGATCCGCTGTATGTCGGTTCTGGCGAGTTCGCGACTGGAAGTGGCTTGGGACTCGCCACGGCGGCTGGTGCCGCGCTGACCCGCATGGACCGCCAGCTCGTCTATGTGACGGGGCTGCCCAACCCGCGCGATCCGTCAGGCCGACGCGGACTGCTGGTGCTGAACCCTGCAGCAATCATGGTCGACGACCATGGGCGGCGCTTCGTCAACGAATCGGCGCCCTCCAAGGTGATCGAGTCGCTGGTCATGGCGCGCTCTCCGCCTGCGTACTGGCTGTTGTTCGATGCCGCGGGGCGCTCCCAACTCATGATCCGCGGCGGCCCCTGGCTCAACAGCCAGACTATCGCTGCCGAGATCATGGACAACCCGCGGCTCGTCAAGCGCGCGGACAGCATCGGCGCGCTGGCCGTCGCCACCGGACTGCCGGCCGATGCCCTGGTCAGCACTGTCGAGCGCTACAACGGTTTTGTTGTTCGGGGCAGCGACGAGGATTTCGGTCGTTTCGGGCCGGGCGTGTCCGGAGGGGCAGTGCCATCGCTCACCGAACCGCCGTTTTACGCGATCAGGTTGTACCCCATGACACGCAAGAGCATGGGCGGTATCGTTATCGATCACGATGCGCGCGCGCTGGACCGTGACCGACGCCCGATAACCGGACTCTATGCCGCTGGAGAGGTCACCGGTATCGCCGGAATCAATGGCAGTCACGGCGGTAGCGGCACTTTTCTCGGACCCTCGTTGCTCATCGGGCGCATCGCGGGGCGTACCGCGGCAGCACAGATCGCGCTGACGCAAGAGCGTCGACAGGACGCGCCGGCAACCGCGCTATTGCCGGACGCGCCACCGGCCCCGGCCGACACACGAACGCTCGCATCGCGCATCCGGCAGGAAGCGCCGGGGTTCTGGCATTTCACGCAAGCGCACCGGCTGGTCGTGGAGCGGCAGGAACAGTGCGCCACGTGTCACAGCGCCGCATGGCCTCCGGGCCCGGCGATTGGCCGGGCCCAGCGGCTCGCTCAGCTGGAGAGTTGCAAGCGCTGCCACTGACGCCACAGGGTCGGGCGATCAGCCGCAGTTCAGGCGGCCTGGCCTCTAGTGAGACCGCGGGGCTGATCCGGTTTTCTTTGCGGTTTGCTCCGCCAGCACGACGATCTCGGTCAGCGCATCGGAGCCGCGGTTCCAGTCGTACCACGACATCTTCCGTTCCAGCAGCTCTTCGTCGCTGATCGCATCGGCCATGCCGAGATACCACCATTGCAATGAAGCTGGCCGTTCAACCCAGGCCGCAACTTCCTGATCGCCACGCAGCAGGATCACCGTCGGTGTGGACGCCCGGCCATCCGGCGTACGGTGCGCTTCCATGATCGCCTTGCCGGTTTTGAAATCGACCAGCCGCATGTCGACGCCGGCACCTGCAGCGAGCCTGGCAATATATGGAACGCTGTGCAGCGAGTCAGGGCACCAGTCTGCCGTGATGACGAGGAGTCGCAGACCGTCACCGGCCCGCTTGAAGCGATCTGTCAGGCCGGGTGGCACCTCGCGCCCCGCATTCTTCAGCCAGGTCTCGCGCTGCACGCGGGTGCTGGCCAGGAACTGGTCCCAGGGCACTCCCCGGGCGTACATGGCGACCGAATCACTGGCTGCTGCCGATTGAACCGGGTCATCTGCCGCAACCGTCGGCAATGCCGGCACGGTCAGCAACATGCTTGCGGCAAGCAATACGCTGATCCGGGCTTTCAGGTAACGCATTATTCTCATTGGAACTCCCTGCTGCGCGCGATTCCGATTGCGGGAAACGATATCAGAGTACCGGCGCTGGCGGTCAGTCGCCGCGTATCGAATCCCGTCGGTGCGCCTCCCGCGACCGACCGACAATCTTGTCGAGGGCGTGCACCAGCTTGTGAGTTGCGCCAAGTACTGCGTCAGGGACCTTCCCGGCATCGTGACTCACCGCTGTGGGTGGTCGGCCGGCCAGTCGCGCCTCGATCATGCAGCGCTTGTCCGCCTCGCTTTCACGCGCCGCGTTGACATCGCTGAGGTGCACCTCGATGCGCGTAATGTGTTCACTGAAGCGCGCCAGCTTCTCCTCGAGTTCCTGGCGGACCCACCCGGCCAGGGAATCGTCGCCTTGCACGTTGCTGTCAGTATTTACCTGGATCTGCATTGCAAATTTCCTCCTGCTTCTGCATGACTCCTTTCTACACCAAGCCCGCATGCGGTGCACGGGCCGTGCTTCTCCGGTTGCGGAATAACCGGTAAGCTCCGGGTCGTCGGACAAATGCCATGAATCGCGAATTGAAACTTGCCCTGTCCGTCGTTGCTGCCCTGGCGCTGGCCCCGGTAGGGATCCAGGCCGCCGACGGCACGCTGGTCCGCGTCTCGGTAAGCAACATCGCCAAACCGGGCGGCGTCCTCCTGGCTGGAGCCTATGACCAGGAATCGACCTGGCTCGGTGGTACCACCGTGACCAGTATCGAAGTGCCGGTACCGGCGACTGTCACGGGGACGCTCAGTTTCGAAATGCACCTGCCGCCGGGACGGTACGCGCTGTCCGTTTTCCAGGACATGAACGGCAACCGGAAACTTGATGCCAATTTCATTGGCATCCCGACTGAACAGTCGGGATCTTCCAACAATGCGCCCGCGCGTTTCGGTCCACCGAAGTTCAGGGACGCGGAGTTCGTCGTGGGCAACCAGGCCATCGATCTCGCCATCCGCCTGAATTGATGACGCCTATGGCGTTTCGATGCTGCCGGCGAATCCGTCAACGCGCATCACGCATGACGAGATAGAGAGCCTCAACCTTCTGCTTTGCCCAGGGTGTCCGGCGCAGGAATTTCAGGCTGGAACCCAGGCTCGGGTCGTGTGTGAAACAGCGGATTGGAATCCGTCGACCGAGCTCCTGCCAGCCAAAATGCGCCACCAGTTCGCTGACCATCACTTCCAGCGTGATGCCGTGCAGGGGGTTGTTCGGCTGTGGCCTGCTGGTCATTGGGTGGAGTCTACCGGTTGGCCCATTCTGTGACGACTGCCCCGGTCTGGGACAGCCGCCATTCATATGATGAGCCCTGAACTGCAAGGCCGTGCCGTGGCCGCAAGCGCCGGGAAATGTCTCAGAAACACCTCAGGATTGACACCGCAGATCTCGAGTTTGGCATGTATGTCGCCGAGCTTGATCGCCCGTGGCTTGGAACGCCCTTCCTGTTTCAGGGCTTCGAGATCCAGGAGTCCGATGAACTTCAGCAGCTGAAGGACAGCTGCGAGCATGTTTTCGTTGATGTGGCCCGCAGTTCACTGCCCGAGGAGAAGTTGCGGAAAATCCGGCCTCCTGCGAAGTCCGTGAAGCCGGCAAGCGCGATGCCGGTTCCGCGATCCTCGACACTGGATGCCATCGCCAGCCTCGACAGTACCGGAATACTCGCTGCCAGGATCCAGCCCCGGCCATATCACAATACGGTCTCTACGCATGCCGAGGCCGGGCCGGCCACCGTCGCCTACGATGCGGCGTCCACGGTGATGGCCGATGTGCTCGCCCGGTTGCAGGCCGGCAAGGGACTGGATACTGAAACCTTGCGTGTCGCAGTGTCGCCGATGATCGACAGCGTTACGCGCAACCAGGATGCAATGGCCTGGCTCGTGCAGCTCCGCAAGCGCGATACCTACACCTATCATCACTCGCTCGCCAGTTCGGTATGGGCAGTCATCTTCGGTCGTCATCTGGGTTTCGACCGTGCCGGGCTTGATACCCTGGCCATGGGCGGGCTGCTGCTGGACATGGGCAAGGCCGGGATTCCCGACGAAATCCTCGTAAAAAAGGGACCGCTGGATGAGAAGGAGCGCGAGGTGATGCGCAGCCATGTCGCGCTCGGTGCGCGCATGGCTGCCGAAGCACCCGGCATGAACGCCGACATCATGGCCATGATCGACGGGCATCATGAGCGGCACGACGGATCCGGTTACCCCAACGGCCTGGCCGGTGCCGACATACCGGTCTTCAGTCGCATCGCCGGTCTCATCGATACCTTCGATGCCATGATCACGAGCCGTCCCTATGCTCGCGCGAAGTCTGCCTACGATGCGATTCGTGAATTGAACAGCCTGGCGGGAACGTTATTCCAGCGTGAGCTTGTCGAGCAGTTCGTGCAGGCGCTCGGCATGTTTCCGACCGGCTCGCTGGTGCAATTGAACACGGGCCAGGTCGGCATTGTCATCGAGCAAAACCGGGTCAGGCGGCTGCGTCCAAAATTGATGCTCCTGCTGGAAGCAGACAAGTCACCTGTTCGCACGCATTCGACGCTTGATCTGCGCACGGTCCCGGCCAGCGGTACCGACCCTTCGGCCCGCTGGATCGTATGCGGGCTGGAACCCGGTGCTCACGGCCTGGATCCCAAGGACTTCTTCGCCTAGGGCGGGCGGTCATGGTTACCGGCCCCGATTTCTTCGGCTACACGCGACTGTTGCGCGACATCGAAAACCTCCGCGAGAGCGCAGGCCTGGACAACATGGCGCTCGTCCTGTTGCGGCTCAAGGGTGTCGATGAGGTGAACAAGACACTCGGCTACACCGCCGGCGATGAGGTGCTGAGTGCCGTTGCCGGCCGCATTGCCGGAGTCGCCCGCGAGCAGGACTGCCTGACCCGGCTCGGTGGTGACCTGTTTGCGCTGCTGATCCGTAACCCGCTGCACGAAGGCCACGCCATTCTCGGTGCAAAGAAAGCGGTACAGGTGATTACCGAGCCAGTGGCCATCGGTGCGAACCGGGCGCGGCTGCGGGCGAGTGCCGGTATAGCGTTCCTCGCGCCGGGTGCTGCTACCACGGCGGAAGAGTTCCTGCGCCAGGGGGAACTGGCCGTCAAGGAGGCGGCAGCGGGCAACGATGACTATCTCGTTTACCGGCCGGCACTGGACACGGTGCAACAGACGCCACAGGCGTTGTGGGCAGAGGTCGACGACGCACTCCACCAGGGTGAATTCGAGATCCATTACCAGCCGAAGCTGGAGCTGCGCACGGGGCGGTTGATCGGTGCGGAAGCGCTCGCGCGCTGGCGACATCCGGTCAAGGGCCTGCTGTCACCGGCGCAGTTCATGCCGGTCATCGAGGAGACCGACAGTGTCCGGACCCTGCTCTGGTACGTACTCAATACCGGATTGCGCCAGGCGTCGGCGTGGCAGACGCACTGTCCGGGATTCAAGATTGCGGTAAATGCCTCACCCTTGAGCCTCGCCGATACAGACCTGGTGGCGTTGCTCGCGGATGCCACGAAAATATGGCACTTTCCTGCCGACCAGCTGATCCTCGAGATTACCGAGACGGCCCTGATGCGCAGCCCGAAGGCGAGTACGGGCCGGCTTCACCAGTTGCGGGAACTCGGCGTGCACGTTTCCATCGATGACTTTGGTACCGGCTACTCGAGCCTCGCGTACCTCAAGGTCCTGCCGGCGGATGAACTGAAAATCGACAAGTCCTTCGTCCTGCCGATCACTCACTCTGCAACCGACCGGCGCCTCGTCGAGTCAATCATTCAGCTCGGGCACGCGGTCGGGCTCGAGGTGGTTGCCGAGGGTATCGAAGACGAGGCAACCGCGCAGACGCTCGTCGCGATGCAATGCGATATCGGCCAGGGGTATCACCTGGGCAGACCGTTGGATGCGGCGGCTTTCGAAGCCCGTTGGCTCAGTGGTGACGGATCGTCAGCCATCGCGGCGACCGCCTGACCGGGCAGCCGGTCGCGCTTTCCCTTCCCATCTGAAACTCGCGGGGCCATTATCGGGCCTGATCCCGATGTCAGGGATTGCAGACCGGGGCCAGTCGTCCATGAGCCAGGCAACCAGCGTACCGCCCGACCAACCGACTTACTGGAACGAGGAGGGCGGTCAGCGCTGGGTCAGCAATATCCAGCGCGTCGAACGCATGATCGAGCCGTTCCTGACGCGCCTCGTCCGTCACGCTGCGCCGCAGCCTGGCGAACGGGTACTCGACGTCGGCTGCGGTGGTGGCGTGACGAGTGCTGCGTTTGCCGGCGCAGTGGGTCCTTCCGGAAATGTCCTCGGGCTCGATGTGTCAATGGTAATTCTTGCGGTCGCTCGCGAGCGTTACGCCGCTGTCGCCAATTTGTCCTTTGCGCTGGGCGATGCCGCGACGATGCCGCTCGATGCCGGGCACTTCGATCTCGTCAGTTCGCGTTTCGGCGTGATGTTCTTTGCCGATCCGGTGGCAGCCTTCGCCAAGCTGCGCAGCGCGCTGAAGCCGGGAGGCAGGCTGGCATTCATTTGCTGGCGTGCGCTGGACGAGAATCCCTGGATGGCCGACTGCGTGCGCGCTGCATTTACGGTACTGCCGATCCCGGAGCCGCAGCCGCCGACGGCGCCCGGGCCCTTTGCCTTTGCCGATGGCGCACGGCTGCGCGATATCCTGGGCCAGAGCGGATACACGGACATCAGTATTGAGCCGCACGATCAGGTGCTGGATCTTGGCAGCATCGACGATGCGGTGACGCAGATGACCCGCATGGGTCCCGCGGCGAGCGCATTCGCCGCCGCCAGCGCGACTGACCAGGCTGCCGTTGTCACCGCAGTCCGCGCGGCACTCAAGCCGCATCTGAGCGGTGGTTCGGTGCGCATGGCGAGTGCCACCTGGCTCGCAGGTGCCCGCCGTGGTTAGGACCAATACGCTGGCCCCGGAACTGCTCGGCAAGATGGATGCCTATTGGCGCGCCGCCAACTATCTGTCGGTCGGGCAGATTTATCTTTACGACAATCCCTTGCTGCGGCGACCGCTGATGCTTGCGGATGTGAAGCACATGCTGCTCGGTCACTGGGGCACGACCCCCGGGCAGAATTTCATTTACATGCACCTGAACCGGGTTATAAAAAAATACGATCTGGACATGATTTACGTGTCCGGTCCCGGGCATGGTGGCCCGGCCGTTGTCGCCAACACCTGGCTGGAGGGCACGTACAGCGAGATCTATCCCGATATCAGCCAGGATGAGGACGGACTGAGGAAGCTTTTTCTCCAGTTTTCGTTTCCGGGCGGCATTCCGAGCCACGCATCCCCGGAGTGTCCGGGTTCGATCCATGAGGGTGGCGAACTCGGCTATTCATTGAGCCATTCCTTCGGCGCCGTGTTCGACAATCCTGAACTCATCGTCGCCTGTGTGGTCGGCGACGGCGAGGCGGAGACGGGTCCATTGGCGACGGCATGGCACTCCAACAAATTCCTTGATCCGGTCGGCGACGGTGCGGTGCTGCCGATCCTGCATCTCAACGGTTACAAGATTGCCAACCCGGCGGTACTCGCGCGCATCGGGCACGAGGAACTCGACCAGTTGCTGCGCGGCTACGGGTGGACGCCGTACTTTGTCGAAGGTCATGAGCCCGCGCTGATGCATGAGGCGATGGCTGCAGCGCTCGATACGGTCGTGGAGGAGATCCGGAAAATCCAGCAGGATGCCCGCGTTCATGGCAACCGCACACGTCCGCGCTGGCCCATGATCGTGCTCAAGTCGCCGAAGGGCTGGACCGGTCCGCGGATGGTCAATGGCCGACAAATTGAAGGTACGTTCCGCGCGCACCAGGTGCCGCTGTCTGATCCGACGGCGCATCCGGAGCACCTGAAACTGCTGGAAGAGTGGCTAAAGAGCTACCGGCCGGAGGAACTCTTCGACAGCGATGGCCGGCTGCGTCCCGAACTTGCGGAACTCGCCCCCGAGGGCACACGCCGGATGGGTGCGAATCCTCATGCCAACGGCGGCATGTTGCTGCGCGACCTGCGGATGCCGGATTTCCGCGACTATGCGGTCGAACTGCCTGCGCCCGGAACGCCTGGCATCGGCGATACGCATGTGCTCGGGCCTTTCCTGCGCGACATCGTGAAGCTCAACAGTGAGCAACGGAATTTCCGTGTCTTTGGCCCTGATGAGACGCTCTCGAATGGCCTGGAGGCCTTGTTCGAAGTGACTCGCCGCCAATGGGATGCGGAGACTGTGCCGGGCGATGAATTTCTTGCGCCATCCGGACGCGTTATGGAAGTGCTGAGCGAGCATCAGTGCGAGGGCTGGCTCGAAGGTTACCTGTTGACCGGGCGGCATGGACTCTTCAACTGCTACGAAGCGTTCATCCACATCATCGATTCGATGTTCAACCAGCATGCCAAGTGGCTGAAGGTCACCGCGCATCTGCCGTGGCGGCGCAAGATCGCTTCGCTGAATTACCTGCTGGCCTCGCATGTCTGGCGTCAGGATCACAATGGCTTTACGCATCAGGATCCCGGCTTTATCGACCACGTGGTCAACAAGAAGGCCGAAGTGGTGCGTGTCTACTTCCCGCCCGATGCGAACTGCCTGCTGTCGGTGATGGATCACTGTCTGCGCAGCCGTCACTACGTCAACGTCGTGGTTGCCGGCAAACATCCGGCACCGCAGTGGCTGGGCATGGATGCCGCTGTCAAACACTGTACGCAGGGCATCGGTATCTGGCAGTGGGCGAGCAATGACCAGGCGGTTGCGCCGGACGTGGTGATGGCGTGCTGTGGTGACGTGCCCACGCTCGAGACCCTGGCGGCGGTATCCATCCTGCGCGAGCACCTGCCCGAGCTGAGGATTCGCGTGGTGAATGTCGTCAACCTCATGAAGCTGCAGCCGCCTCGCGAGCACCCGCACGGGCTGAGCGATACGGATTTCGACGAGATCTTCACCAGGGACAAGCCGGTGATCTTTGCCTTCCATGCCTATCCGTGGCTGATCCACCGCCTGACCTACCGCCGCACCAATCACGACAACATCCACGTTCGCGGTTACAAGGAAGAGGGCACCATCACCACGCCTTTCGACATGACGGTGCTGAACGAGCTGGACCGCTTCCATCTCGTGATGGATACGATCGACCGCCTGCCGCAGACCGGCGACAAGGGCATCTACCTGAAGCAGCAGCTCAAGGACAAGCTCATCGAGCACCGGCAGTACATCGAAAAGCACGGCCAGGACCTGCCGGAAATCCGCAACTGGAAGTGGCGGTTGTGATCCCGACGAGCGTTACTGGAGTCCGCCCGTCGCGCGTGCCAGGCGTATGTCGCTCAACACCTGGTCAAAACGTGCGTTATCCGCGTTGCCCACGGCCTTCCGTCGCAACGCCTCGGCGTCAAGCACCACGGTATTGGTTGTCAGTCCCACGCTGTAGAGTTCGCGCGCCACACGCAGGTTTTCTTCCGCCTGCGCGACAGCTTCCCGCGTAACGGCCACCCGGGCGTTCGCTTCCTCGCGATCCAGCCAGGCCTGACGCACGTCCAGTTCGATGCGCGAGCGCAGGTCGTCGCGACTGCGGCCGGCAGCGCGCCCCGCGTTCGCAAAAGATTCCGCCTGGTTGCGGATCCGCCCGCCGTCGAAAACCGTCCAGTTGAAACCGATGCCGACCAGCGAGAAGTCTTCCCGGTCCAGCACCTGGTTTTCCTGGTACTGGTAGTCCGCCATCAGGCTGACCTGCGGCCAGCCGGCAGCCCGCGCACTGCGGGCGCGTTCGTCCAGTGAGCGGGTCCGGGCATCAAGGCTGGCGAGGTCGCTGCGCCGGGCGATGGCGGTGGCAACCAGCGCGTCGAGGCTGTTGTCTGTGGCGGCCGTGTCGGGCGGCGCTCCATGCAGCTCGGCCAGCTCCGGGATCCGGTCCAGGGGCTCGCCGAGCAGGCGGTTGTATTGGGCGCGTGCGAGGGACAGCCGGTTGGCAGCACGCAAGCGGTCCTGCTCGGCTTCGGCCAGGGTGAGCTTTGCGGCAAGCAGGTCGTTCTTCGCTACTGTCTCCTGTTCGACCATCACGGTCACGTCATTGACCAGCGAGCGAAGGCTGTCCACCTGCGATTCTGTAGCGGCCAGCGATCTCCCTGCGCGCAATACGTCCACGTAAGCCGAAGCCACCGCCAGCTTCAGATCCTGTACTGCGCTGTCGCTGGCTGAACCGGCGGCCCGTGCGCCGAGTTCGGCCGATTCGATGCCGGCAGTAATGCGGCCCGCAGTAAACACGGGCAGTTCGATATGTGCCCGCGCGGCGTAGAAATCATCATCATCGACCAGCGGTGGCGACAGGAAGTCCTGGCCGCCGACCGGAAAGCTGAAGGCCGGCGCGTCGCCGAAACGCTGGTAGCTGCCGTCGACCGACAGCCTTGGCCAGCGCTCGGCCCGGGCCGCATCGGCATCGGCCCGCGCAGCATCAACCTGGTTGCGCACGGCGGCCAGCGCGTTGTTGCGCTCCAGCGCCAGATTCCAGGCATCCGCGAGCGTCTCGGCCTGCAGCGGCAGTGCCACCAGACACAAGAGCAGCGCCCGCATCATGAGGTGACTCCGGGCTGCAAGCGGCTGCGCCAGGCGAAATAGAAGATCGGGATCGCCACCAGCGTCAGCGCGGTCGAGACCATGATGCCGAATATCAGCGACACGGCCAGACCATTGAAGATCGGATCGTCGAGAATGAAAAATGCGCCCGAGACGGCGGCCAGCGCGGTCAGCACGATGGGCCGGGCGCGCACGGCAGCCGCGGCGATGACGGCCTCGGCCAGCGGCTGCCCGCGCCTGAGCTCTGCATCAATGAAGTCCACCAGCAGTATTGAATTGCGCACGATGATACCGGCCAGCGCAATCATGCCGATCATCGAAGTGGCGGTGAACTGGGCACCGAGCAGGGCATGTCCGGGCATGACGCCGATGATGGTGAGCGGAATCGGCGCCATGATGATCAGCGGCATGGCATAGCTGTGAAACTGGGCGACGATGAGCAGATAGATAAGAACCAGGCCGACGGAATAGGCGAGCCCCATATCGCGGAAAGTTTCAAAGGTGATCTGCCACTCGCCGTCCCACTTGATGGCGAAGCGGTTCGGATCTTCAGGCTGGGCGAAAAAGTACTGCTCAGGCGGACCACCGCGCAAGGTATTGCCCGGCAGCGGTTCGTCGAGCCGGCTCACCATCTCGAACATGCCGTAGAGCGGGCTGTCCAGCGGGCCGGCCATGTCCCCGGTGACAAAACTCATCGGCAGCAGGTCCTTGTGATAGATGGCGCCGTCCCAGGGTACTTCCTGCACCTGTACCAGTTCGGAGAGCGGCACGAGGTGCCCGGAACGCGAGCGAACCTCGAGTTCCAGCACTTCCGCGATGCTGCCCTGATCGGCGGCGGCGAGTTCCAGGCGAATGGGAATGGGGTGCCGCTCGCGGCCTTCGTGCAGGTAGGCGCTGTCTGCACCTGCCAGCCCCACGCTGAGCGCCTGCACGACAGCTGCCTGTGAAACGCCGATGAGCGCGGCTTTCTGCCGGTCGACGCGGATTGCATAACGCATCGCATGCGCTTCCCGCGAATCATCCACGTCGACGATGTCCGGCGTCTCGTTGAAGATCGTGCGCAGATCCTGTACCAGCGATCGCTGGCCATCATAAGACGGGCCATAGACCTCGGCGACGATGGGCGCCTGTACCGGCGGACCCGGCGGCACTTCCACGACCTGCACGCTGCCACCGTAGCGCTTGCCGATGGCGGCGAGCGCGGGACGCGCGGCTACGGCGATCTCGTGGCTGGATCGGTCACGCTCGTGCTTGTCCTTTAGGTTGACCTGGATGTCGCCCTGTTCCGGACCGCTCCGCAGGTAGTACTGCCGTACCAGGCCATTGAAATTGATCGGCGCGGCGGTGCCTGCGTAAACCTGATAGTTGACGAGTTCCGGAATCTGCTCGACAGCCCGGGAAAGTTCGCTGAGTACCCGCGTCGTTCTTTCCAGCGGCGTACCTTCGGGCATGTCCAGCACCACCTGAAACTCCGACTTGTTGTCGAAGGGGAGCATCTTCAGTACCACCCATTTCACCAGCGTGAGGCCGATGCTGAGCACAATCGCCAGCACCAGCCCGATGTATAGCCGGTGCCGGTTCCTGCGCGCCCGGTCGCCACTGATGAAGGGATCGAGTACGCGGTGAAAGAAGCGCGGCAGGCGACCGCCATGCTGCGCGGTTGCAGGTGACGCTTCCGTGTGGCCACCGGCAAGCAGCCGGCCGGAAAGCCAGGGCGTAAAGCTCAGGGCTACGGCAAGAGAAATGAACATGCCCATGCTGGCATTGATCGGAATCGGGCTCATGTAGGGGCCCATCAGGCCGCTGACAAAGGCCATTGGCAGCAGCGCGGCGATGACAGTGAAGGTGGCGAGGATGGTCGGTCCGCCCACTTCATCCACGGCTCCCGGAATGATCGAGAGGAAGCTGCCGGAGTCCAGTTGCCGGCGGCGATGGATGTTTTCCACGATGACGATGGCATCGTCCACCAGGATGCCGATGGAAAAGATCAGTGCGAACAGTGACACGCGGTTGATCGTGAATCCCCAGGCCCAGGAGGCAAAGAGCGTGGCTGCCAGTGTCACGATCACTGCAGCGCCAACCACGATGGCCTCGCGCCGGCCGATGGTCAGCATCACCAGCACCACCACCGACAGGGTGGCAAAGGCGAGTTTCTGGATGAGCTTCATGGCCTTGTCGTTGGCGGTTACGCCATAGTTGCGCGTGACCGTGACCTCCACACCGTCCGGGATGAAGGTGCCACGCAGGAGATTCACCCGCTCTATCGCCCGGGTTGCCACATCGATGGCGTTCTCGCCGGGCTTCTTGGACACCGCGATGGTGACGGCCGGAGCGGGCGCGCCACCACCGGCCGCCTTGCCGGTGCCATGCCAGGCATAGGTTCCCGGCGTGTCGGGGCCGCGGGTGACGGTTGCCACGTCTGCCAGGTATACGGGGCGTTCGTCGCGTACCGCGACGACAAGGCCGGCCACGTCTGCAAGGCTGGCGAGAAATTCGCCGGCCTGCACGGGAACGGTCGTGTCGCCGCTTGTGACCTGGCCTGCCTGCGCGGCCGGAGATGCCGCCGCCAGCGCTGCTGACAGTTCCGCGGCCGTCAGTCCGTAGGCAGACAGTCGCTGCGGGTCGAGCGCGACCCGCACCACGCTGTCGGGACTGCCGATGGTGTAGACATCGCGCGTACCCGGCACGCGCTTGATTTCCATCTCGATGGCCCGGGCAACCTGGCCCAGTTCGAAGGCGCCACGAGCCGGATCCCGCGTCCACAGCGTCAGGCCCAGAATGGGCACATCGTCGATGCCCTTGGGCTTGATGAGCGGCGGCAGCACGCCGAGCGCCGGCGGCTGCCAGTCCTGATTGGAGTACACGGCGTTATAGAGCCGGACGATCGCCGCGGTACGTTCTTCACCCACTTCAAACTGTATGCTCAGCACCGCCATGCCCGGTCGCGACACGGACTGGATGTGCTTCACGCCGTCGATTTCGCCGAGCACCTTTTCCATTGGCGATGCAACGAGGTTTTCCACCTGCGTTGCGCTGGCCCCGGGAAAGCCGATGAGGATATTGGCGAAGGTGACGTTGATCTGCGGTTCTTCTTCGCGGGGAGTCACCAGCACGGCGAAGAGGCCCATCAGCAGGGCAGTCAGCGCCAGCAGCGGTGTGAGTTCGGAATGAAGAAACAGACGTGCGGTGCGGCCGCTGATGCCAAGGTCTTTTGCCATGACGCTCAGTCGGCGCGGGCCGCGGCCACCGGGTCAAGGGCGACCCGCTCGCCGGCACTCAAACCCGCCAGCACCTCGATCTGCTCTGCCCCTGTCGCACCAGTGAAGTTGTGGCCGAGCCGGACCTGGCGCAGCGATACCTGGTTGTCCGGCGCGACCACGTAGATTCCGGTTACTTCGCTGCGGGTGATGACGGCTGTACGGGGCACCAGCAGACGGCTGGTTTCACCGGTCACAAATCCGACCTTCACATACATGCCTGGATACAGGTCTGCTGCATTGGCCGGCAGTTCGACCCGGGTACGAAAAGTGTTTGAGAGCGGATCAGCCTCCGGAAAAATGGTGACCGTGCTCGCGTCGATACGACGCTCGCCGACATACACGGCTGCCTTCTTGCGCAGGCGTACCTGCTCGACGAGGCTCTGGGGAATATCCACCGTGACGCGCAGTTTCTCCAGCGAGTAAGCGCTTATCAGAGGTGTGCCCGGCGCAACGGTTTCGCCCACGCGGACCTTGCGGGCCGTGATGATGCCTGCATAGGGCGCACGTACCTCGGTCCAGGCGACACCTTCCGTCGCGGACGCTACGGCAGCCCGGGCTGCGTTCAGCCGCGCGAGCGACGCGTCACGTTCGGCGAGCGCCTGGTCGAATTGCGCCCTGGCCACGACCTTGCGCTCGTACATGGCTGCAATGCGCTCGTAGCGCGCACGGACTTCAGCCTCGCGGGCCCCGGCCTCGCTCAATGCCGCTTCGGCCTGATTCAGTTCTGCCCGCTGTCCGATGCTGCGGATCTTCAGCAGCACGGCGCCGGCCGGTACGAAGTCATTGACGTCGTAATGGATTTCGGCGACCCGACCTCCTGTCTGGGCTGCCACGGTGGCCTGGTTTACCGCTTCGACAGTACCGTCGAGTTCGCGCTCGGCGACGCCGGCAACCGGCTGGACGACCACAGTGGCAAAGGAGGGAGCCGGCAGCGTGGCCGGCGCCGGCGGTGTCTTGCTGCCACAGGCAGCGAACAGCACCATCCCCGGCAGCAAGAGCATCGGCCGCGACAACCTGGCGGCGGATGCCGCTGCTGCGGAGAAACAGCGCCACATCAGAATGCGGCGCCGGGCTTGAGCCCGAGTTTCTTGAGGATGATGGCGAGCGGGCAGAATCCGGTGAAAGAGGACTGCAGCAGGTTCGCACCCACGAACGCTGTCAGCCAGAACCAGTTGGGGTTCAGCCAGACGCCCAGCGCCAGGCTCACCAGAATTACCGTGCCCGCAAAAGCCAATACCACTCGATCGATGCTCATTGCGTGTCTCCTGCCGATTTCGGCTTGTCCTTCAGTTTCAGACGTTCAATGCCCAAGGCTTTCATTACATAGGTCTCGTACACGGGGGTGGTGGTTCCCGAGCGGACCTTGTGCAAGAAATATTTCTCGAACGCGATCTTGGCCAGGTGTACCCATTTGCCCTGTTTTGCCCACGTCACGTTTCGTGGCGGTATCTGAGGCAGCGCAACAAAGGCGATACCGATGTCGCCGAAGTCGGCCAGGCAGATGGCATTCCACGTTGCCTTGGCGGTGGGCGGGTGGCCGGCGATGGCGGACTTTATGTTCTCGCAGATGGCTGCCGTCATCGACTCGATCATATAACCGGTCTTGGGTGCGCCGGTAGGTACCTGTGTGACTTCCACGGGTGGAATCGCCACGCAGACGCCGGCGGAATAGATCTCAGGATACTTCGGACTGCGCTGGAACTGGTCGATGAGAACGAAGCCGCGCGGATTGCACAGGCCAGGCACGGCAGCCACCGCGTCCACCCCCAGAAATGCCGGCAGAATCATGCTGTAGGCGAACGGCAACACATGGTTCTTCGCCGGCTGCGCCGCCTCACCCTGTTCTTCGACATGGAGATTGCCATCCTCCACGCGGGTGATTTTTGCATTGCTGATCCACTTGATGTGTCGTTGGCGAAGCTCGGCTTCCATCAGGCCTTTGCTGTCGCCGACACCGCCGAGTCCCATGTGCCCGATATACGGTTCCGGGGTCACGTAGGTCATCGGCACCCGGTCGCGCAGTTTCCGTTTGCGCAGGTCTGCGTCCAGGATCATGGCGAACTCGTAGGCAGGCCCGAAGCAGCTTGCACCCGGTGCAGCGCCGATGACGATGGGTCCGGGGTTCTGCAGGAAAACCTGGTAACGCTCCCAGGCCTGCAGCGAGTGCGCGTGGGTACAGATGGACTGGCTGAAGCCGGACGGGCCCAGGCCGGGCACTTCCTCGAATGCCAGTTTGGGTCCGGTGGTGATCACCAGATAGTCATAAGGGATGTCGCTGCCGTCCGCGAAGCCGACCTGGCGCTTTTCGGCGTCAATACGACTGGCAGGTGTCTGGATCCACCGGATCCCGTGCTTTTCCAGCGGTTTGCGCAACTCGACGCTGGTGTCTGGCGCTTCGCGCCAGCCAACCGCCATCCACGGGTTTGAGGGTGTGAACTCGAATCGCCCTGAACTTCCGATCAATGTGATCTGGTGGCTGCTGTCGAGTTGCTTGCGCAGGTCGTAGGCACAGGGCACTCCGCCAATGCCGGCGCCGACGATGACGATGTTGGCCATGGGATCTCCCCTGTATACAGGCTGAATCAGACTACTACAGTGCGCCGTCGATTGCCGCACGCCGGCACCCTTGTTCACGGCATTAGTGTGTACAGCCGGACCGGCGTTTCCGTTCGGGGATGCTGAATTGTGCAAATCCCCCGTGGCGAGGTATGGTGATTGCCAGTGCGGAGACCTTCGCACCACAGCGAACTTCAGACAGGGATCAGAAATGCGTTTATCTATCGCTTTGGCAGGGTTGTCAGCCTTGGTACTGGCTTCGGCGTGCGGGCGGAATGCGCCGCAGGACGCCGCTCAACCAGCCGCGCCGCAGGCATCGGTTGCCGTGGATGCTGCGGCGTTGCAGGCACAGGCTGCGGCGATGTTCAAGGTGCTGCCGGCCCAGGCGAGTGCTGATCCGTATCCGGTTACCGAAGCACAGGTCACGCTGGGCCGGATTCTTTATTACGAGCCGCGCCTGTCCAAAAACCAGGATATCTCCTGTAATTCCTGCCACGACCTTGCGAACTACGGTGTGGACGGGCAGCCAACCAGCAGCGGCGACAAAGGCCAGCTGGGTGGCCGCAATTCGCCGACGACCTACAACGCGGCGCTGCATATCGCGCAGTTCTGGGATGGCCGTGCGGCAGACGTCGAGGCCCAGGCCAAGGGGCCGATCCTCAATCCCGTCGAGATGGCAATGCCCGATGCGGATGCTGTGATAAAAACGCTGAAGGCCATTCCGGGTTATGCCGAACTTTTCCAGGCTGCATTTCCCGATGACAGGGACCCGGTCAATTACGACAACGTGGGTACGGCGATCGGTGCCTTCGAGCGCAAGCTCGTGACGCCCGCGCCCTTCGACAGATTCATTGCCGGTGACCTGACGGCCCTCAACGACGCGCAGCTGACCGGTTTCAATACCTTTGTAAGCAGTGGCTGTGCCACCTGCCACAACGGTGTTGGTGCCGGGGGCGGCATGTACCAGAAGCTCGGTCTCGTGAAAGCTTTCGAGACTGCCGATACGGGTCGTGCAGATGTTACGAAGAACGAGGCCGACAAGTTCATTTTCAAGGTGCCGTCGCTGCGCAACATCGAAAAGACGGGGCCGTACTTTCACGATGGCAAGGTTGTGACGCTGGATAGCGCGATCCGGCTGATGGCCGAGTATCAGGTCGGCAAGACGCTGACGGATCAGGAAGTCGGTGAAATCAGGGCCTTCCTCGGCAGCCTCACCGGCACGATACCGGCCGATTACATTGCGAAGCCGGCTCTGCCGGGGGATGTTGCTGCAGCAGGTACCTGAGTCTGGAGCGGTGACCAAGTAACCACGTGTCTGACAGTCACCTGCGTCCCTGGGTTGCAATCATCGGCAGCGGGCCGGCCGGTCTTGCCGCGGCAGAGACGCTGGCGGCAGATGCCGAGGTCCATGTCTTCGATGTCATGCCCTCGCCGGGGCGCAAGTTCCTGCTGGCCGGCAAGAGCGGACTGAATCTCACGCACGCCGAAGATTTCGAGCTTTTTCTCGGCCGCTTTGGCAGGGCCCACACGATACTGGAACCGGCGTTGCGCAACTTTCCGCCCGAAGCGATCCGCGAGTGGGCTGCGGCTCTCGGTACCGAAACCTTCGTCGGCAGTTCGGGCCGGGTTTTCCCGACGGCGATGAAAGCTTCACCCTTGCTGCGAGCCTGGCTTGCACGGTTGCGTGAGGGTGGGGTGACTTTGCATACGCGTCACCGCTGGCAGGGCTGGAATGCAGAAGGTGTGCTGGTCTTTGACACGCCGGACGGCGTGCGGAAATTCAGTGCCGATGCCACGGTGCTGGCACTCGGTGGCGCAAGCTGGCCGCGCCTGGGCAGCGACGGCAGCTGGGCCGCACTGCTGGCAGACCGGGGCGTACGGATCAGTCCGCTGCGCCCCGCCAATTGCGGTTTCGATGTGCAGTGGAGTGCGCACCTGCGCGAACGCTGTGCCGGGTTGCCGGTGAAATCGGTCGCCCTGTCTTTTGGCGGGCAGTCGCTGCGCGGCGAATTCGTCATCAGCGCGAACGGTATCGAGGGTAGCGCGGTCTATGCCTTGTCGGCTGCTTTGCGCGATGCGATCGAAGCGCAGGACGTTGTGCGGCTGGAGATCGATCTGCTGCCCGGTCGTAACCCTGAGCAGCTGGCGGCGGCGCTGTCACGTCCGCGCGGCAAGGCGACTCTCGCCAGTCATCTGCGCAAGGTGGCGGGTATTGACGGTGTGAAGGCGACGTTATTGCGCGAGACTGCCGATGCCGCAACGCTGGCTGATCCGGCACGTCTGGCCGAACACATCAAGGCGCTGCCGCTGGTCCTCACTGGCGCGCGTCCGCTGGTCGAGGTGATCAGTACGGCTGGCGGCGTCGTGCTGGATGAAATCGATGCGCAGTTCATGCTGCGGCGTTTGCCGGGTGTGTTTGTGGCCGGGGAAATGCTCGACTGGGAAGCGCCAACCGGCGGTTATTTGCTGAGCGCCTGCCTCGCTACAGGCCGTGCAGCCGGCAGCGGAGCGCTCTGTTTCCTGAAGGGTCGGTGAGTCCGGGCGGGCGGTTGCCTGTTACCACCCGGGTACCGTGCTCCAGTCCATCAGCCGGGTTTCATCGACTGCGGTGTCGCCATTCCAGTCGATGGCGAGCTGCAGGCTCTCTTCGTTGAGGGCGGTGACCAGGATGCTGGAGCCGTTGGCGCCGTCGATGCGCAGGACGCCAGTGGCGGGGTAGTCGCCATCGACTGACCGGAACGGTGTGATCGTGCCGTAATCGATCCTGCCCGTGAAGCTTGAGCTTTCCATGGAACCAGACTCGGACAGGGTCATCAGCCACTCATCGCCCCGGTAATCGTCATCAACACTCGATACCACGTCATACACTGTCCTTGAGGTGCTTCCCGACCTCAGGCTGAAACGGCTTGTGGTGATGCCGTACGACTCGAGTCCCGGGGTCAGCAGGTTCATGTCGACGTTCAGCGTGCCGTTGCCCGTCTCGGTGGTGCCGTCCTCGGTGATGGCCAGATTGGTCAGGGTGAACCGGCCGCCGAGCCGGTAGAGATCGGCGAACAGGTCGCCAGTGAAGCTCTGTACATCAATGCGCAGCTGACCGCTGTAAACCGCGCCATCGCCATCATTGCAGGCTTCGAAGATTGCCGTGATCTGGTCGCCGGACCGGAGCGTTTCGGTGCTGGCCAGGCTGGCGGAGAGGGTGAGCGAGCCGCTGACCAGGCAACTCTCGCGATCGGGACCGTAGTTTGCGCTGGGCTGTGCCCGGCCAGTGTCCTGGCCCGCTGCCTGGATCGTGCGCCGTTCGGCCAGCTTCACTGCCAGTGCGTTCGACCCGCCGTCTGCGGCCAGAATACCGCCGCCGCCGGCCGCCATGCCCATATCGCCTGAGTCGAAGCCGACCGCCAGCACTTCCCGGACGATCGCCTCGGCATTGCCCGCGTCTATGTTCACCAGGGCGGCCGGTGCAGCTGCGACACCGCCCCCGCCTCCGCCGCCGCAGGCTGCCATGCCAGCGCTCATCAGCAAGACCAGGGTTGTGCGGGAGGCGCAAACCATCGATTGAGCTGCATACATGGAGTGTTGCTCCCGACTGTTATGGTTTTGTACTTTTATAGCACTGCGGTTGGCGCAAGTCTCCAGCAGAATCAGTCCAGAATCACCAGATATGCCTTAGCCGCTATGCTGTAACCATGGCCGGATTGTCCAAGTCACGCCTGATGTCGTTTCTCCAGTGCCCGAAGCGGCTCTGGCTGGAAAAGCATCAGCCGGAACTCGCGCAGATCAGTGCGGCGACCGAAGCCGCATTTGCGACGGGCCATGAGATCGGCGAAATCGCACGGCAGCTTTACGACCCGGACGGCACCGGTACGCTGATCAGCGGTGCAGACGGCATGGCCGCAGCGCTGCGCGACACGGCAGCTGCACTCGCGGGTCCGGCGGCTGCGCCACTTTTTGAAGCGACTTTCGAGCGCGATGGCCTGCTGATCCGCGCTGATGTGCTGGACCGTCAGGCACAGCGGCTCGTCGAAGTGAAATCATCGACGTCCTGCAAGGACGAGCACATCACGGATTGCGCGATCCAGGCCTGGGTGCTGGAGACTTCAGCGGTTACAGCGAAGTCGGTTTCGCTCGCCCACGTCAACAACCAGTTCGTGTATCAGGGTGACGGTGATTACCGCGGCTTGCTGGTCGAAAAGGATCTGGGAGCTGCAATCGGCGCGCAGAAGCAACGGGTGCCCGAATGGCTGGCTGTTGCCAAAAAGACGGTGGAGGGCGACTGTCCGGACGCACCCATCGGTCGGCGCTGCAGGATGCCGTACGACTGCCCGTTCATCGCGCATTGCTGGCCGGACACCGACTATCCGCTTACCACGCTGCCCGGTGTCGGTGGGCGTCTCGATGCGCTGATCGCACAGGGCTACAAGGACGTGCGCGAGTTGCCGGCCGCGAGTGCGGGTGGCCGCGCGGCACAGCGTGTCTGGCGGGCTGCCCGCAGCGGGCAGCCGGAAGTGAATGACTCGGCCCGCAAGGAACTGGCGGCGCTGGGTTGGCCGCGTTACTACCTCGATTTCGAGACCATCGGTGGGGCGATTCCCCGCTGGGCGGGGACGCGGCCCTATCAGGCGATACCGTTCCAGTGGTCCTTGCATGTCGAACCGGCGCCCGGCCAACTGGAGCATGCCGAATTCCTGGATCTCAGCGGCGCGCTGCCGGCCCGTGCTGTTGCCACTGCACTGCTTGCCGCGATCGGTACGCAGGGGCCGGTGCTGACCTGGACCGGCTATGAAAAGCAGTGTCTGGGCACGCTTGCCGCCTTCTGTCCGGAGCTTGCCGGGGCGCTGGCTGCTGTGGTCGAACGGCTGGTGGATATGCACCCGATCGTGAAAGCGGCGTACTACCACCCGGCCATGAAAGGCAGCTGGTCGATCAAGGCGCTGCTGCCGGCCATTGCGCCGGACATGGACTACGCACAGCTCGAAGGCGTGCATGACGGCGGTGGTGCGCAGCAGGCCTGGATGGAAGCGGTGGCGCCGAAAACCGCGGCGGCGCGGCGCAGCGAGCTCCGTGAGCAGCTGTTGCGCTATTGTGGCCACGACACGCTGGCCATGGTCCGCGTGCTGCATTTTTTTGCCTGAGCAGCCATATGAATCGGAGCTCAAACAAGTCATTCGATAGCAGCTGGGCGCTGGCGGCCGGCATCGCTTTCAGCGTGCTGTTCACGGCTTTCATCTGGTACAGCGGCACGGTCTGGCCGACGCCGGCGCCGTACCTGCCGGAACGGCCGGGCTTCTGGTACGAGTGGCAGCTGGCTGAACCGACCTTCCGGACGCGCGTGACGGCCTGGAGTGGCTATCTCGCGCACCAGCTGATGCTGTGGGGGCTGATCTGGTATGCAAAGCACCGGCAGCCCGGTTATACGCGCGGCCTGCATGCGGTGAATGTCTGGGCGCTCGGCGGCAATGCGCTGTTCATCGGGCTGCACTGGCTGCAGACGCGCCTCTGGTATGACGGCCTGGCGCAGGACATGCACGAGGCCACTTCCTTTGCCTCGGTGGCCGTAATGCTGGTGGTGATCCTGATCATGGAGAATCACCGGCGCGGACTGTTCTTCGGCCGCAAGGTGGCGCTGGTGAGCGCAGCGGGCGAAGTGGCGCGCAAGTACCATGGCTATTACTTTGCCTGGGCCATTGTCTATACCTTCTGGTATCACCCGATGGAGAATACGTCCGGGCACCTTATGGGTTTCCTGTATATGTTCCTGCTGCTTCTGCAGGGCAGTCTGTTCTTTACCCGCACGCATCTGAACCGCTACTGGACGCTCACGCTGGAAATGCTGGTAATCGTTCACGCCGTGCTGGTCGGTATGATGAACGGCACGCGCTGGGAAAACTTTGTCACCGGCCTGCTGGGCTTGTTCGTGATTACGCAGATCTATGGGCTGCCATGGAAGCGCAGGGTGCGGTTTGTCGCGACTGTCGCTTATCTGCTGTCAGTCGTGCTGATTTATTACTACGGTCGGGGCCTCGGTTACCTGTATGAAGTGTTCATGATTCCGGTCCTGGATTTTGCGGCGGTATTCCTGCTCTCGCTGCTGATCATCGGCAGCGCGCGGCTGGTGCAGGGCAGGGGTTGAACATGGATTTCGCTTCACCGGAATTCTGGATCGCCGTCGGCCAGATCATCGCTATCGATATCCTGCTCGGCGGTGACAATGCGGTGGTAATCGCGCTGGCTTCACGCCGGCTGCCGGCGCAGCAACGCACGCAGGCCATTTTCTGGGGCATGTTCGGCGCGGTCGCATTGCGTGTGGTGCTGATTTTCTTTGCCCTGCAGTTGCTGAGCATCCCCTGGCTGAAGATCGCCGGCGGGCTGTTGCTGCTCTGGATCGGTATCAAATTGCTGTGGCCGCAGGATGAAGACGGGGGCCACGAGATCAATGCGAGCACACACCTGCTCGGCGCCATCAAGACCATCGTGCTCGCCGATGCAGTGATGAGTCTCGACAATGTGATCGGCATCGCCGGGGCGGCAAAAGGGCACCTGGCGCTGGTGGTATTCGGGCTGGTTGTCAGCGTGCCGATCATCGTCTGGGGCAGCCGTTTCGTGCTCGTTCTGATGGACCGTTTTCCGGTCGTGATCCTGGGCGGTGCGGCGCTGCTCGGCTGGATTGCCGGTGAGATGATCGCCCACGATGTGATGCTTGCCGAACGCTATGCAGTGCTGGCTCCGGGTGTCTACGCTTATTCGGCACCGCTGGCCGGAGCGTTGCTGGTCATCGCCATCGGCAAGCTGGGTGGCAAACGCCGTGCGAAAACGGCCGCCACGAAACCCGTCGACCTGGTCCGGCGCGACAACAACAGCGAACATCAGGAGTAGCTCATGTTGACCTTCCTCATCGCCATCGACGGTTCCGGTTATTCGGAGAGTGCGGTGGACTATGTGGTGCGCCGGGCCGGTCTGTGCAAAGAGCCGGTGCACGTGCATCTGCTCAATGTGCAACTGCCGCTGGGTGGTGTGAACGTCAAGCTGTTCATCAAGCCGGAAAGCGTGGAGAGCTATTACCGTGATGAAGGCATGGCAATCCTCGCCGCACCCCGCGAAGTGCTGAAGGCGGCCGGCATCAGTTGCGATCACCATATCGGTGTCGGCGATCCCGGCCAGGTGGTCGTCGACTATGCGCAGGCCAAGAACTGCGATGAGATCATCATGGGCACGCACGGACGCGGTTTTCTGGCCGGCGCCGTCATGGGTTCAGTAGCGCGCGATGTTATCCAGCAATCGCTCCTGCCAGTGGTGCTGGTCAAGGGCCGACCGGCCAGACGCACAGTGTCATCGTGAGCAGTTCAGCTCGTGGCCGCAAATCGCCTGCCGCGCGCAGGCGCAATGCCGAGGAACAGAACCGGCCGCTGGTCGAGGATATTCGCCTGCTGGGCCGCATTCTCGGCGATGTGATTCGCGAGCAGGAAGGCCGCAAGGCCTTCGACCTGATTGAGCGCGTGCGCCAGCTGTCGGTGGCCTACCGGCTGAAGAAGGACGCAAATGCGGGCCGCGCCCTCAGCCGGCTGCTGAAAAGCCTGTCGGGCGACCAGATGGTGAGCGTGATCCGGGCCTTCAGCTATTTCTCGCATCTCGCCAACATCGCCGAAGACCGGCATCAGGTGCGCCAGCGGGCACAGCAGGAAGCACAGGCGCAGCTGCAGGATGGTTCGCTGCAGCTCAGCCTTGCGCGTCTGGAGCGTGCCGGTGTCAGCGACCGGCAGATCGCCGAAACCCTGGCACACGCGCATATCAGTCCGGTGCTTACCGCTCATCCCACCGAGGTACAGCGCAAGAGCATCCTTGACGCCGAGCGCGCGATTGCGGAACTGGTCGCGCAGCGCGATGGCCTGCAGATCGAGCCCGAGCGCGCGCAGAATGAACAGCTGATCCGCGCCCGTGTCACGCAGCTGTGGCAGACGCGCATGCTGCGCACGGTCAGGCTCAGCGTGATCGATGAAATCGACAATGCGCTGTCGTACTACCGCACGACCTTTCTGCGCCAGTTGCCGCACCTGTACGCGGACATCGAGCAGGCCCTGCCGGGCCAGACAGTGGCGCCGTTTCTGCGCATGGGGCACTGGATCGGCGGCGACCGCGACGGCAACCCCAACGTCACGGCTGCAACGCTGGCCACTGCATTCGAGCGGCAGGCCGAGGTGGCGCTGCGCTTCTATCTGGCCGAAGTGCACGAACTCGGCGCCGAACTGTCGCTGTCGCAGCTGCTCTCCGGCGTATCCGACGAGCTGGCCGCGCTGGCCGACCGGTCGCCGGATCACAACCCGCATCGCGCCGATGAAGCCTACCGCCGTGCGCTGATCGGCATCTACGCGCGGCTGGCAGCGACGCTGCATGCCTACACCGGCCACGAGGCCTTGCGGCATGCCGTGGAGCCACAGGCGCCCTATGCCAGCGCGACGGAATTTCTTGCCGACCTGCGGGTGATCGAAGCTTCGCTGTGCTCGCATCATGCGCAGGCCCTGGTATTGCCCAGGCTGGCGCCATTGATACGGGCCGTACAGGTTTTTGGTTTTCATCTCGCGACCATCGACCTGCGGCAGAGCTCTGACCGTCATGCCGCCGTGGTTGCCGAGCTGCTGCGCGCTGCCCGTCTGCACAGCGACTACATGGCGCTGGATGAATCCGGACGACGCGACATCCTGCTGAAGCTGCTCAACGATGCGCGGCCGATGCGTGTGGTCGACCATGCCTATACGCCGGATACGCTGGATGAAATCGCCGTGTTCGAGACGGCGCGCGATGCGCTGGCCTGCTACGGACGCGATGCGATCCGCCACTCGATCATCTCGCATACCGAGGAAGTCAGTGATCTGCTCGAGCTGATGCTGCTGCTCAAGGAAACCGGGCTGCTGCAGGGCACGCTGGCCGATACGGCGTGTTCCAGCCTGATCGTCGTGCCGTTGTTCGAGACCATCGGCGACCTGCGTCGCGCAGTCGGCATCATGCAGGAATTTCTCGCGCTGCCCGGCGTGCTGGACACGGTGCTGCGCAGTGGTGGTGAGCAGGAAGTGATGCTCGGTTACAGCGACAGCAACAAGGACGGCGGCTTTTTCACCAGTAACTGGGAGCTCTACCGGGCAGAGATTGAACTGGTGGAGCTGTTTGCGCCGCTGCGCGAGAAAGGTCTGGTGCTGCGGCTGTTCCATGGTCGCGGCGGTACGGTTGGCCGGGGCGGCGGTCCGAACTTCCAGGCGATTCTCGCCCAGCCGCCCGGCACCGTGAACGGCCAGTTGCGGGTCACCGAACAGGGCGAGGTGATTACCTCAAAGTATGCCCATCCGGACATCGGCCGGCGCAACCTGGAGACGCTGGTGGCAGCGACACTGGAGGCGACCCTGCTGCATGCGACGCCGGGTGAGGCCGGCTCGGTACCGGAAAAGTTTCTGCAGGCTGCCGCGGAACTCAGCCGCGCGAGCTTCGAGGCCTACCGGCATCTCGTCTACGACACGCCGCGATTCAGCGAATACTTTTTCGCCGCTACGCCGATCCGCGAAATTGCCGGGCTGAAGATCGGCTCGCGTCCGCCGTCGCGCCCGCGTCAGGATGGCGGTGAGCTGCGCATCGAGGATCTGCGTGCGATTCCCTGGACCTTCTCCTGGGGTCAGTGCCGGGTTGCCTTGCCCGGTTGGGCGGGTTTCGGCACGGCGATGGAACGCTACCTGGGTAATGGCGTCGGGCGGCAGCGCCGCCTTGCGCTGTTGCAAAGGATGTACCGGCAGTGGCCATTCTTTCGCACACTGCTCTCCAATATGGACATGGTGCTCGCGAAGAGCGATCTGCGTATCGCCGCCCGCTACGTCGAGCTGGTCGAGGACAAGCGCCTCGGCAAACGCCTGTTCGGCGCTATTGAGGCCGAGTGGCAGCGCAGCAGCAAGGCGCTGGCGCAGATCACCGGTGAGTCGCAGCGCCTGGCCGGGAATTCCGCACTGGCGCGCTCGATCGAACACCGCTTTCCGTATCTCGATCCGCTCAATCATCTGCAGGTCGAGCTGATCCGCCGCTATCGCAGCCGCGGCGATACTGACCCTGAAGCCGAGCGCGTGCGCACCGGTATTCATATCTCCATCAACGGCGTGGCGGCCGGGCTACGCAATACCGGATAGCGACAACACTCCCGGCGGCACGGTTCATACCCGCTTCCACGGATGGTTCAGAACGCCGTATCGAAGCCGAACAGCAGGTAGTGTTCCTTGCTCTGATGGCCAACGTAGGGTGGCCCGACACTGTCTTCGCTGAGGAAATCGACGTTCGCCTCCAGTATGGCCTTGACGTTACGCATGAAGTAATAGCTGACGGTAAACGTCAGCGAGTTGATGTCGATGCCCTCGTAGATCGTGCCGGTGTTGTCGAAGTCATTGGCCTCGGCGTAGTTGTACAGGGCGGAAAACGCCCAGTGGTCGTTGTGTACATAGTCGATACCGGCAAAGCCGCCGAACCAGTCAAAGTCAGTATTCGGATCCCGGTCCGGAAAATTGATATCCGCGTCGAAGAAGCCATCCCACTGGTTCCACAGGAGCTGCACATACCAGTTGTATTGGGCACCTATGTTGCCTGACAAGTCGAGACCGAAGATGGTCTTGTCGACCTTGCGGGCGCCCATGTCATTGCCGGCATAGCCCGTGGCGCTGTTTTGTTCACCGGCCAGGGCGAACAGGCCGATCTCGACGGGGCCTGCCGGTATACCGATCCGCCCGAATACGCTCTTCTGGCTGTCGTTATCGAACATCTTGTCCGGCCGCTTGTAACCGGGAGTGTTGATGGCGAAGTTCTGCTGGATACCGCTGCCGTTGACGAAGCCCAGTCCCAGCCCGAACGGACCCACGTCGCGATCAAAGAGTACGCCGCGCTCGTAGGTGATGCCTGCGGCCCTGTAGGCGTAGTAGTCCTGGAAATTCAGGCGGACTTCGCGGGGAAACATCAGGTCCGAGACCTGGAACTGGCCCAGCAGCATCGCGATGTCGCTGCCGAAGATGTCATCATGCCGGAACCAGGCATCCTCGATCACCGTCTCGCCGTTGCCGCCCTTCTCGGCGAAGATGCCGTAGAAGTAGTAGGTGATGTGATCCGACAGGGGGGCGCTGGACAGCAGCTTGATCAGGTAGGGCGACTGGAAGTCGAAGCTGGAATCATTGCCCGTCAGACCGGTTTCCACGTCGACCTCCTCGCCATCGCGAGCCTGCACATAGGCCTGCGCACGAATTGCGAATGGCGGAAATTTTGGCAGGCGCAGCATGTCGTCGCCCACGTCTACGGTCGAGGTTTCTTTCCACTGCGGAAGCCGGAAGTTGTCGGCGGCAAACTGCTCGCCGAAGCTGTTCAGCTTGGGGAATGCGCTGTGACACGCGGCGCAGCTGATGTTGTACTGGCGGGCGAATCCCGGCTGGGACCACGCCACGTTGGAAAACAGCAGGAAAGCGATGAGCAGCGTACCGATCATCGGGAGACGGCTCGCAAGCATGGATGAATCGTGAGTCAAGGGGGTGCTCATGGTCTTGCTCCGGGTTGCAGAAATTGGAGTAAACGAGAATTCAGTTATTGGGGTACGGGCCGATGATCGCGTGGCATATAGTCCGCTGTCAATTCGCCTCAGCGGGACGTCTCGCCGATCATCCCGCGCGATCGTGCAATTTCCTATACTCGGCACTATGGCCCCCGAGTTCATTCGCCTCGCCCATGTCGTCAGCGCTGCCCTGATGTTCGGCGTCGGCATCGGTGCTTTCTGGTTCATGCTCACGACGGTGCGGTCGGGCAACCCGGCGGCGATTGCCATTACCACTCGCAACGCGGTCAGCGCGGTCTTACCGGCGAGTCATTTCCGGTCGAGAAGCGACCGGGTGTGATTGCCGGGGATACCTCGTTGGCGGGACGCACCAACTCGGTGTTCCTCGGCACGTCGGTGCGCAGCGGGACCGCTGAGGCGCTGATCGTCCGGACTGGTCGCGATACGCAATTTGGTGCGATCGCCGGACGGCTTTCGGCCAATGCGCCCGAGACAGATTTTGCGCACGGCGTGCGGCAATTCGGCTATCTGCTGGTGCGCGTGATGTTCGGCATGGTGGTGTTCGTGCTGATCGTGAACCAGTGGCTGGGGCGTCCCGTGCTCGAGTCCCTGCTGTTTGCGATGGCGCTCGCGGTCGGTATGTCGCCTGAACTGCTGCCGGCCATCGTCAGCGTAACGCTGTCGCGCGGCGCCAGGCGGATGGCTGGAGAGGGCGTGATCGTCGCCCGCCTGGAGGCCATCGAAAACCTGGGCAGCATGGACATTCTGTGTACGGACAAGACCGGTACGCTGACTGCCGGTGTCGTGGCGCTCGATGCAGCCCTGGATCCGGCTGGTGAGCCCGCACCGGCCGTATTGCAACTCGCTTACCTGAATGCGGTCATGCAGACGGGTATCGAGAACCCGCTTGATGCAGCCATCGTCGCCGCCGGTGAGTCTGCCGGACTTTCGGCTACGGGCTACAGCAAGGTTGATGAAATCCCGTATGATTTTATCCGCAAGCGGCTGACAATCGTGGTTGCTGCGACGGGTGACCCGGCTTCACATCTGCTCATCATCAAGGGCGCTTTCGCCAAAGTGCTGGAAACCTGCAGCACCTTCACGCAAGGTCGTGTCGAAGTCGCCCTCGACGCGACAAACCGCGCTGCGCTGGAAGAGATCTTCAGGCGCCGCAGCGAGGAGGGCTATCGGGTGCTTGCGCTCGTGGCGCAGCGCGTTCCGGCGCGGGCGCATTATGCGCGTGAGGACGAAGCGGGGCTGAACCTGGCCGGGTTCCTGCTGTTTTACGATCCGCCAAAAGCAACAGCAGCAAAGGCGATTGGCGACCTCGCCGCCCTGGGCATCCGGACCAAGGTCATCAGCGGCGATAACCGCTACGTTTCTGCTCATCTGGGCGCAAGTATCGGCTTTGATCCCCGCGCCATGCTGACGGGTGCGGAGATCGCCGCGATGAAGGACGAGGCGCTATGGCACTGTGCCGGGTCCACCGATCTTTTTGTCGAGGTTGACCCGCAACAGAAGGAGCGCATCGTCCGCGCCCTGCAGCACATGGGTCACTCGGTAGGCTACCTCGGCGACGGCATCAATGATGCGCCTGCCCTGCATGCGGCGGATGTGGGCATTTCCGTCGACCAGGCCGTCGATGTGGCCCGCGCGAGCGCCGATGTCGTGTTGCTGAAACCTGATCTGCACGTGCTCCGGCAGGGCGTCGAGGACGGACGCAGGACATTCGCCAATACGCTCAAGTACATCAGCATTACCACCAGTGCCAATTTCGGCAACATGGTGAGCATGGCGCTGGCGACGCCCTTGCTGCCCTTCCTGCCGCTCGCCGCCAAGCAGATCCTGCTCAACAATTTCCTGTCTGACGTGCCTGCGCTGTTCATCTCGACGGACAACGTGGATGCAAACCGCCTGGTGCGACCGCAGCGCTGGCGCGTTGCTGAGGTGCAGCGCTTCATGATTGTTTTTGGCCTGCTCAGCACGATCTTCGACCTGGCGACCTTTGCTCTGCTGCGGGTGGTGTTCAGCGCGGAGCAGGCCACCTTTCAGACCGCCTGGTTTGTGGTCTCGCTGCTCACCGAACTGGCAGTGGTGCTGGTGTTACGCACGCAGGGCCGGGCACTGCGGAGTCGCCCGAGCCGCCTGCTTTGCTGGTTTACGGCAATGGTCGGCGTGGTCGCTCTGGCAATTCCCTGGCTGGGTCCGCCCGCCGCTGTGTTTGGATTTGTGCCGCTGCCCCTGTCCATTGCCGGCACCATCATCTTTATCGTTGCGGCATACATGGTCAGCACGGAACTTGCCAAGGCCTGGTTCTTCCGGCGCGGGGACGATTGAACTGTGCGCGATGGCCGCGGTCCATCCAGCATGTACCACGGCGAGCGCTTCAACAGTATCAGCCACCTGGTGGGGGCCGGACTGGCCCTGGCTGGCGCCATAGTGCTGATCACGATTGCCGCCCGCCTCGGGGATCCCTGGAAGATCGTGAGCTTCAGCATCTATGGCGCGATGCTGGTAGCGCTGTATGTGTTCTCGACTGCCTATCACAGCGTACGCGGCCGCGCGAAAGCGATCCTCAGAAAGCTCGACCACTGCGCGATCTATATGCTGATCGCCGGTACCTATACGCCCTTCGCACTGGTTTCCCTGCGCGGTACCTGGGGTTGGTGGTTGCTCGGCATCGTGTGGAGCCTGGCACTGTTCGGCATCGGGCAGGAACTTCTGCTCGGCAACCGCACACGCGTGCTTTCGCTGATCCTCTACGTGCTCATGGGCTGGCTGGCGCTCGTCGCGGTGGTGCCGCTCTGGCATGCACTCACGCCGCCGGGCTTTGCCTGGTTGCTGGCAGGCGGCGCGCTCTATACCGGTGGCCTGGTTTTCTATGCGACCGACCACAAGCTGCGGCATGGTCACGGTGTCTGGCACCTGTTCGTGGTCAGTGGCAGCGGTTGCCACTTCTATACGATTCTCTCCTACGTCGTCTGACAATCACTCGTGCCTGCCGTAACATGGGCTGACAACGGCCTTGTTCCGGGAAATGCATGACGGCGCAATCTTCGTTTGACCCGCCACATGTTTACAGTGGCAGCTGGGAAGACTATGCAGTCCTCGGCGTGATGCTCGCCGCTTCCGTGCTCGCCCAGCTGTTTCTCGCTGAACGCAACAGGCATGCGGACAACGTACACAGTCCGCGGCTGGCGTGGATGCGGGCGCTGCTCTATTTCAGCGTGATCCTGGTGGTCAGCTGGACGACCGGCGTGCTGAATGTGCTGGTGCATGCGCCCTTCGTGCCGGCCGACGATCAGGCCAGTTCACTGTGGCTGGTGCTCACCGGCATCTGGCTGCTCGCCCTGGTCTGGGGCTATGTGTACTGGTGGCCGCGCGGCACGCTGACCTATGACCGCAAGCTTTATCTGTTGCCGCAGATAGGCTTCGGCCTTGCCTGGGGATTCAGCTCAGGTCAGCTGACGCTGTCGATCTGGGCCGTGATCGAGGAATTCGGCTTTGCCCGCTGGGGCACTGCGGTGCTGGTGTTTTTCGTGCTCGCCGGCTACGGCCAGATCTATCAGTCAGGCTGGTGGGACATCCACGTTTCTCCGCCGCACAACATCCGTGCCACGAACGCGAAAAAAGTGCTGTTCGGGCACATGCCTTTTCTTGGAATCGCGCTGCTGCACTTCACGCTGTTCGGCAATGCGCTGCTGTTTGCCGTTTTCCATGCCGCGGCCCTGGCCTGTTCGGCCGTCGCCATGCGCTTTCCGCCTTTCTGGGAAAAGGACGGTCCGGCAGTGTCGAAGGAAACCGCGCTGGGGGTATGAGGCGAAGCTCAGATATCCGGGCTGGCGAGGAATCCCGGATGGTCGCGCTCGATGCGCTCGCGCAGTGCGGCGGGGATGTCTGCCGGGCCTGCGATCTTCCGGCCGATGATTTCCGAAAGCACGTAGCCCGCACCGTCTTCCATGGCCATCCATGGATAGAAGCTCCACATCGTGGTGTGACTCATGGTGGCCGGCACCATGCTGAGCAGCGGATTG
Organism: Pseudomonadota bacterium; assembly: GCA_963204745.1. Taxonomy (GTDB): domain Bacteria; phylum Pseudomonadota; class Gammaproteobacteria; order Steroidobacterales; genus SHZI01. The sequence goes on along the minus strand of CAUJHF010000030.1, from coordinate 63,455 downwards.
CTTACATCGGCCAGCGACGCACAGAAGTGCGTCACTTCCATCGGTTCGCCGGCAAGACCTTTTGTGCGCCCGGGACGACTGGCGTGGCCGGCGTCGATGTAATAAACCGGCCTCGCTCATCTTCGATTCCCAGAGACCATCCGGCAGCCGGCTCAGGCGGCTGAATCCGACGCCGCAGATGCGCATCAGGTGTCTGGCGATCTCGCCGGGGCGCTTGCCGATGACTTCGCCTTGCCACCACCAGAGAACGGGTTCGCCGTCGCTGCGGGCGCGGATGCGGGCCAGTGCGGCAACCGGTTGTGCGGCGGAAATTGTCATCGCATCCTGGCCCGATTGAATACAGAATCGGAGTCTAGTCGAAACAGTCGATGTCAATAAGACGCATCGCCCACGGTAAGCACAATGCGCGCAATGGTCCTTGAACGAATCACCAGTCTGGCGGACAACGACACGCCGCTGACGCCTTGTGATCTGCCGGAACCGGTTGCCGGCGACGGCGAAATCCTGATCAGGGTAGCAGCCTGTGGCGTGTGCCATACCGAACTCGACGAGATCGAAGGTCGCCTGCCGCCGCCGCGACTGCCGGTCATCCTGGGCCATCAGGTCGTGGGTCGTGTTGCCGCGCTGGGGAATCGTGATCCACAGGGCGTGCTGAAGCGCGCCGGCCTGCAGCCCGGTGACCGGGTTGGCGTCGCGTGGATCTATTCAGCCTGCGGCAGCTGTGAATTCTGCCGCAGCGGGCGAGAGAACCTCTGTGCCGGCTTCAAGGCCACCGGTCTCGATGCGCACGGCGGTTATGCGCAGTACATGACGGTGCGGGCCGATTTCGCCTGTCGCTTGCCGGATGCCTTGCCCGACGTCGAGGCTGCACCGCTGCTCTGCGCCGGTGCCATCGGCTATCGTTCGCTGTCACTGACGAATCTGGAGGATGGCCAGACGCTGGGCCTGACCGGTTTCGGGGCATCGGCGCACCTGGTTCTGGCATTGGCGCGGCACCAGTTTCCGCATTCGCCGGTGGTGGTTTTTGCGCGCAGCCCCGAGGAGCGCGCCTTTGCCCTCGAGCTGGGTGCAGCCTGGGCTGGCGATACGAAGGACCGGTCGCCGCAGCCCTGCGCCGCGATCATCGACACGACGCCGGTCTGGACACCTGTCGTCGAGGCGCTGAACAACCTGGATGCAGGCGGGCGCCTCGTCATCAACGCCATTCGCAAGGAGGCGGTCGATCAGGCCGTGTTGCTGGATCTGGATTATGCGCGGCAGTTGTGGCGCGAGAAGGAGATCAAGAGCGTGGCCAATGTCACACGTCGTGATGTGCAGGCGTTTCTGCAGCTGGCGGCGGAGATTCCGCTGCGGCCGGTGGTCGAGTGCTATGCGCTGGAGGAAGCCAATCGGGCATTGGTGGAGCTGAAGCGCCGGCACATACGCGGGGCGAAGGTGCTTGTCGTCGGGTAGCCGGCATTGCGGCCTGCGGTTTCATTTGCCGGAACAGTAGTGTGGTAACGCGGTAATGCAGCGCTGGAAAGTTGGTGACGTCACCATCACGCGGATCATCGAGAGCGAAGACGCATCGATGAGCGCGGCAATCATGCTGCCCGAGGCGACACCGGAAAATCTCGCACCCATCGGTTGGCTGAAGCCACACTTCGTGACGGCGGAGGGGCGGCTCATCAGCAGCATTCACTCGCTGCTGGTCGAGAGCTGTGGCCAGCGCATTGTCATCGACACCTGTCTCGGCAATGACAAGCCGCGCATCGTGCCGCAGTGGAACCGTCGCCAGGGAATGTTTCTGGAGGAGATTGCTGCAGCAGGTTTTCCCCGCGAGCAGGTCGACTTCGTGGTCTGCACGCACCTGCATCCGGATCATGTGGGCTGGAACACCATGCTCATCGAGGGTCGCTGGCAGCCGACCTTTCCGTCGGCGCGTTACATCTTCAGCGCCCAGGACTGGGCATGGCTCGACAAGGCGCCGGTCAGTGCGCTGGGCGATTACGCCGGGGATTCAGTGCGACCGGTATTCGACACGGGGCAGGGCGAATGTGTGGCGCCCGATTTCCGCATCACCGACGAAGTCTGGCTCGAGTCGACGCCCGGTCATTCACCGGGCCATGTGTCGATCCGCATCGCATCGCGGGGCGAGCAGGCGATCGTGACCGGCGACCTCATGCATCACCCTTGCCAGCTGGCCCGGCCGCACTGGTCCAGCCCTTTTGATTTCGACAAGGCCATGGCCCTGCGCACCCGGCTCGACTTCATCGCGCGCTACGGCGATGCGCCGGTATTGGTGTTTGGCAGTCACTTCGCGACGCCCTCGGCGGGCCGCATCGTACGCGACGGAGGTGCATGGCGGCTCGCGGTCTGAATCGGACTTATGTTGAATGGCGCATCACGCTGCTTCGCGGTATTGTTGGTCAGACAAGCCGGCGCAAGAAAACGGCAGATTCGGGGGAATCTCATGGCGAATATCCGGTATTGGCGTGGGCACAGCCTGTCGGCAGGCCTGCTGCCGTTGTTGCTGAGCGTTTTTGCTTCCGGTGCGCTGGCCGCCGACTGGCCGGGTTTTCAGGGGAATGCGGCGCATACCGGCTATGTACCCCAGTCGCTAAGCACCAGTGAGTTCGCGCAGAAGTGGCAGATCACGGCGGCAAACGGGCAGGCCCTGAATCCCGTGGCCGTGGGCGACGGCAAGGTTTTTGTCAGCAACCCTACCTACTTCAATACCGCAGGTCTGTACGTCTACGATGCTGCATCAGGTGCGAGTCTCTGGCATGTCGAGTACAGCGGCCTGTATTCCGTCAATCCGCCGGCCTATGCCAATGGCCGGGTCTATCTCCAGACGGGCAAGGTGAGCAGCGGTTCCACTCCACCCTATCTTCGCGCCTATGACGCTTCTACCGGTCAGGTCATCTTTCAGTCTGAATTTGGCGCCCAGTGGGAAAATTACTATGCACCAACCATCGTGGACGATGTCGTTTATGTGAATGCTGGTGCTTACGGCGGAATGTATGCATTCAGTGCGATTGATGGTGCCCGGAAATGGTCTGTTGGGCTGAACCAGTATGATCGCTGGACTCCCGCGGTTGACGCAAATTATGCGTATGCCTATACCGGTTCCTATTCCCCTGCGCTTTCCGTGATTAACCGGCAAACGGGGCTGGTGGCCTACAGTATTTCCGATCCGAATTTTGACTGGAACGGCTGGTCCATGGATCTCGCGCCCGTGCTCGGCGGCGCGAATGATGTTCTGGCGATACATGACGGTCGGCTGATCCGCTTTGATCTCGGTAGTCGCGTCATCGCCTGGGAACTGCAGAGGAATTTTTCCGGTCAGCCCTCTGTTGCCAAGGGGGTGATCTACGCTATCGACAACGGCGCGTTGACCGCACGGGACCAGCTGACCGGTACCCTGTTGTGGTCATGGAGTTCGCCCGCCGGCAGCCTGTCCGGACCCATGATCGTGACCGATACCCACGTCCTGGTCAGCGGCAGCAGCAACACCTACGCGCTTAACCTGGGTACTCGCCTGAGTGACTGGAGTTATCCGGTAGCCGGCCAGCTGGCTATCGCGGACCACACGCTCTATATCGCGGCCACCAACGGCACGCTGACCGCAATCCGTACAGCGCCTCCTGGCGCATACGATGATGATGTCACGGCGTATCTTTCCACGCCGCTGAACATCGATGTGCTGGGCAATGATGATGGCTTTGCCAACCCGGTGACAGTCAGCATTGCCACCGGTGCGCAGAACGGCACGGCCACTGTCAACAATTCCCCGGGCGATCCGTCGGTTGTCACTGTCAGCTACACGCCAAATCCGGGATTCGAAGGCGTGGATACCTTCCAGTACGCTGCAGACGATGGCACGCTGGCAGATACCGCCACGGTTACCGTCACCGTGGCTACACCACAAGCTAACCCTGACGTTGCGGAGACGCAGCTCTACACACCGGTAGCGATCGACGTGCTGGCCAACGACCTGGGCTTCAGCGGTCCTCCGGTGACGGTGACAGTCACGGGCAGTCCGCTGCACGGCACAGCGGTAGTCTCCGGTTCGCCGGGTGATGCGGCTGCGCTGCGCATCAACTACACGCCGACTGCAGGGTTCAGCGGCAACGACAGTCTGCAGTACCAGGTCACCAACGGCATCAATACTGCATCGGCTACGGTGTCGATTTCGGTACTGCCCTACAAGGCCGTGGACGATTCCTACCACGTGCTCAGCAACTCCGGCTACTCGTACTTCTATGTTGCTGCCAATGATCTCGGCTTCCAGGAGCCGGTAACACTGACGATTCTCAGTGGGCCGGCGCAGGGCTCTGCATACGTCTATAACTCACCAGGCACCCGGTCGAACGTGGCCATCCATTACTACGCCAGTGGTGGTGGTGCCTACGATGCGACGATGAGCTATGCGCTCAGTGACGGCGTGCGTACCGATACGGCGACGGTCACCGTCCACGTGGTGCCCTATATCGCGCAGGACGATACGGTGACAACCGGCGCCGGAAATCCGGTTGAGGTGGGTATCCTGCAGAACGATCTCGGCTTCAGCTATCCGCGCACTGTCGGCCTGTACACAAATCCGCAGCATGGCAGCGCGATGGTCCATAACGGGAACACTGGTTACTGCTGTGTCGATGCGACCGTAACCTACACTCCAGATCCGGGGTTCCTTGGCGACGACACCTTTCAGTACGCCATCGATGATGGCTCCAAGTCTGCGATCGCTACGGTAACCGTGCACGTGATCAGGGATGCGGACAATGACCAGGTTGATGATGGCAGTGACAACTGCCTCGGCATCGCGAACACCAGTCAGCGCGACTCTGATGGTGATGGCTATGGCAACATCTGCGATGCTGACCTGGACAACAACGGCAAAGTGAATTTCGCCGACCTGGCGATGTTCCGCTCGGCATTTGGCAGCGCCGATCCCAACTACGATCTGAATGACGATGCGCGGGTGAACTTTGCCGATCTCGCCGTGCTCAAGTCACTGTTTGGCAAGCCGCCGGGCCCCTCCGCAATTGCACCCTGAACTGCCTCGACCGGTCGATGGTGCTTCGAACCGGGCACTTTCTGCTAACCTGTGCCGAAAGCGCGCATAAACGAGACATCCTGATGCAATTGTTCTCCCGGTTGATGCCCCGAGAGGGGAGGTTTTTCGACCTTTTCAACCAGCATGCCGCACTGCTGGTGCAGGGCGGTACGGTACTCGCCGAGTTGCTTGAGGATTACGCCAACGTACCGGCACGGGCGGCGCGCATTACCCGGATCGGTGAACTCGAGCGTGCGGCCGATCGCGTTACCCATGATGCGGTACAGTTGCTTCACAAGACCTTCGTTACCCCATTCGATCGTGATGATATTCATCGCATGATTTCGCGCATGGATGACATCCTGGACCTGATGCAGGATGCTGCCGAATCGCTGTTGCTCTACGATATCCAGGCCGTCGAACCGGAAGCGTCACACCTTGCCGACCTGGTGAGAATCTGTTGCGAAAGGGTGCAGGCGGCAACCGGTCTGATGTCCTCGATGAAGAACGCACCATCGATCCTGATGGTTTGTCAGGAGATCGACGGGCTTGAGTCGGATGCTGATCGCGTGTTGCGGGGCGCCATCTCCAGGCTGTTTCGCGACGAGACTGATGTGCGCCAGGTGATCAAGCTGCAGGCTATCTACGAACTGCTTGAGACGGCCACCGACAAGTGCCAGGACGTTGCCAACGTGATCGAAGGCGTTGTGCTGGAAAACGGTTGAACATCGATCCGCAGTTCACCTTCAGCACCCTGGTCCTGCTCGTCGGACTGGCGCTGGTCTTCGATTTCATGAACGGCTTTCACGACGCCGCGAACTCGATTGCGACGGTCGTCTCAACCGGAGTGCTCAAGCCCTACCAGGCTGTCGTCTGGGCGGCGATGTTCAATTTTCTGGCCATCGCCATTTTCGAGATGAAGGTGGCTGCTACTGTCGGCAAAGGCATCATTGAACCCGGGCTCGTTGACTACCATGTAATTTTTGGCGCACTCATCGGCGCCATCATCTGGAATGGCATTACCTGGTACTACGGCATCCCGTCGAGTTCATCGCACGCGCTGATCGGCGGCATGATCGGTGCGATGCTGGCAAAGTCCGGTACCGGCGCATTGCTTGCCCCGGGCATTCTCAAGACCGCCCTGTTTATCGTTGCCTCACCGGTGATCGGTTTTTTGTGGAGTGCGATACTGATCATCACGATATCCTGGATCTGTTTCAGGATTCCGCCCAACCGGGTCGATCGCGTCTTTCGCAAGCTGCAGCTCGTGTCATCTGCCATGTACAGCCTTGGCCACGGCAGCAATGATGCGCAGAAGACGATGGGGATCATCTGGCTGCTGCTGATTGCCTCAGGGGGCGCGACGCGTGAGCATCTGCCGACCTGGGTCATCACGAGCTGCTTTGCCGCCATCGCCTGCGGCACACTGTTTGGCGGCTGGCGTATCGTCAAGACCATGGGTCAGCGCATCACCAAGATCAAGCCGGTCGGTGGCTTTTCGGCGGAAACCGGCGGTGCGATGGCGGTGTTTTTCGCGTCGGACCTTGGTATCCCGGTGTCGACCACGCACACCATCACGGGATCCATCATCGGCGTCGGTTCGGCGCAGCGCGGCTTTTCGGCGGTGCGCTGGGGCGTGGCCGGCAACATCGTTGTCGCCTGGATCGTGACGATCCCGGCCTCGGGACTGATCGCCGCCTGCGCCTGGTGGGTGGGCCGTTTCCTGATCTGAGCCGGGCCTGACTGCCTGACGCGCCTGCAGGCGCTGCTACAAGGCCGGGATCACGCGCTCGCCGATCAGGCGGATCGCATCCGCCGGGTCGTCGTGCACGCGCAGGGCGATTTCTGTCAGACCGGCTGCAGCGAAGGCCTTGAGCGTTTCGATGGCCGGCTCGATCTGGTCGAGGCCGCCAACAAAGGAGATGTTGCGGACCATTTTGGTCACCAGTTCGTCGGGCACGTTCTCGATCACATCGGTGCCGCGCAGGAAGGCGTTCAGAAAATCCTGCTCGTGGGCGCGCATCAGCTGCACTTCATCCGCGTCGAGAAATGGCTTGAAGTACTGCTCGCCGAGCCAGCCACGCAGCATCAGCTCGCGCCGCGCTTCGCGCATCGACGCCGCCGGATCCTTCTTGATGTGCCAGGCCCAGAAGTTGCTGATGCGAAAATCGCGCGTCGAGCGGCCGGCGGCGTTCAGCTCGGCATGCGCCCTGGCGATGAAGTCCTTCATCAGCGGCACGACGAAATCGCTGGTGATCAGTCCGTCTGCCAGCTCGGTGGACAGCTTGCGACTCTGCGGGTGGTTGGAACCGAAGTAGATCAGCGGTGGCGTGTCCGTGTACCACTTCGGCTGGTAACCCCAGACTTTATAGATCTCGCCGTTGTAATTCATCATCTTGTCGGGTGATGCGCCCTTGAGAATCTCCAGGCATTCGCGGGTACGCCGGATCATTCGTTCGCGTTTGCCACCGATTGCCTGCAGCACCGCGCCGCCGCCGCCGACCATGATCATGGCCCGGCCGCGCGAGAGCTCGTTGAGCGAGAAGAGCAGGTTCGCCATTTTCAGCGGGTGCAGTTCGGCCGGACTGACGGCCATCGGCCCGAGCCGGATGCGCGACGACTGATGGGCGAGCAGCGACAGGGTGAAAAAGGGATCGCGCGACCAGCCGTAATTGCTGGACCAGACGCCGCGGGCGCCGTAACGCTCTGCCATCAGGCCGAGCTCGGCAGCTTCCTGTGGCGAGGCGAATTCGTTGAGGATGATGTCGATTTCCATGCGACCAGCCCTTCCGATGCTGTTATCAGGCCCGGGAGTCTACTGCAGGGCCGGGACGAGCTGCTCGCCGATCAGTCGTCGCGCTTCGGCCACGGCCTGCTGGCGGTGCGTCGGTGGCCCAGACCGGTTTGTACCCCCAGACCTGGAAGATCCTGCCGTTGTAATTGAGGACCTGTTCCGCGCTGGTGGCGTGCAGACAAAAAGCTGATGAAAGGGTCGCGTGAGGAGGGGTAGATTGAGGTCCATACCGCGCCGATGCCGTAACGCTCGGCGAGCAGGCCAGGTTCGAGGATCTCGCCGGGTGACGAATCCGGCGAAGGAATCACGTCAATGCGCATGGTCCGGAGCATAACGGAAAAACCGGCCGCTTCCCTTTGGGGTCTGACAGAATAGGGGTGTGCAGAAACCACCGTCCCGACATGCGAAACCAGTGCTGCTGCCGGTGCTTGCCGGCCGTGCCGCACGGCTGGAAACCGTGCGGCGTGTGGTCGTGATCGGCGGCGGCCTCGCCGGGATTGCCGCGGCAACAGTACTTGCCGAGCGTGGTGCCGAAGTCACGCTGCTGGAAAAAGACAGCTGGCTCGGCGGCCGCGCCGGTGCCTGGCCTGACCAGCTCCGCGACGGCACGCGCTTCCAGATGGAACGCGGCTTTCACGCCTTCTTCCGCCAGTACTACAACCTGCGCCAACTGCTGCGCAGGATCGACCCCGAGCTTGGTTTTCTGGCCGCCACCACCGACTATCCGATCCTCACGCCGACCGGCAATGAGTCCTTTGCCGGGCTCAGTCATGCACCGTTGCGCAATGTCGCTACGCTGACCTGGCGAACGGAGACGCTCGGTCTGCGAGACCTGATCAAGGTGAATGTCCCGGCAGCGATGGAGATGCTGCGCTTCGAACGCGGCCATACCTATGGGCAGTTTGACCGCCAGACCGCCGGCGGCTATCTGGATTCACTGCGTTTCCCGCCGCTGGCCCGTCAGCGCCTGCTGCATGTGTTCGCGCATTCCTGCTTCAATCCGCAGGCCGACATGTCGGCAGCGGAGCTGCTGCAGATGATGCACTTCTATTTCACCGCCAATTACGACGGCCTGGTCTTCGATGTGGCCAACCGGCCGTTCTCCGACTGCATATTCACGCCGCTCGGGCGCCTGCTCGACCGGCTGGGTGTGTCACTGCGCACCGGTGTGTCGGTGCGTGCACTGGTTCGCCGGGACGACGGCTGGGTCGTTGAAACCGATCGCGATTCGGTGAGTGCCGATGCGCTGGTGCTGGCCACCGATGTGTCAGCCGTCAAGGCAATCGTCGCGGCATCGCCGACGCTCGACGATGTGAGCTGGCGCGCATCCGTGGACACCCTGCGTGTCACCAATGCCTTTGCCGTATGGCGTCTGTGGCTGGACAGGCCGGTCGCTCCCGGTCGCGCGCAATTTGCCGGTACGGCCGGCGTCGGACCGCTCGACAACATTTCCGTTTTCGAGTTGCTGGAAGACGAGAGCCGCGACTGGGCGGCGCGTACCGGTGGTTCGGTGGTCGAGCTGCATGCCTATGCATTGGCGGCCGGTGCCACGGATACGGAGGCGCTCAAGCGCGAGTTGCTGGCCGGCCTGCACACCCTCTATCCGGAGACGGCCGGTGCACAGATCGTTGAAGAGCGCTTCCTGCTGCGGCAGGATTGTCCGGCATTTGCACCGGGCAGCTACGCTGCGCGCCCTGAAACGGTCACACCCTGGCGAGGACTCGCCCTGGCCGGAGACTTTGTGAAACTGCCATTTCCGACCGCGCTCATGGAGCGCGCTGCCGCCGCCGGGTTCCTCGCCGCAAGCACGCTGCTGGATGCCTGGAATGTCGCGCCGGAACCGCTCTGGTCGGTCGCACTGCGTGGCCCGGCCGCCTGGAAGAAACCGGCATGAGTGATCTGATCATCTTCGGTCGTGAACTCGAGCCACGCCCGGTCACCTCGACGCTGCCTGACTGGCAGCAGGCGGATCCGCGCTGGATCGGTCAGGCGCTGCAGCGCGCGCTGAACAAGCCCGGCGGCGGCTGGTTTGTTGTTGATGATCGCCGGAAGTTCGGTGCACAACCGCGCCGCTACCGCATCGATGATCGTGAATTCGTTTTCTGGCAGGGGAAAAGCGGCCTGATGGCCGCCTCCGACACCTGTCCGCATCTGGGCGCATCGCTAAGTGCCGGCGCGGTACGCAACGGCTGCCTGGTTTGCCCCTGGCACGGGCTGGAACTCGGCGAGCGGCCGATGGGGAACTGGGCGCCATTGCCGGTACATGATGACGGCGTGCTGGTGTGGGTGCGGCTTGACGATTGCGGTGAGCAGCCCACCGAAGGGCCCATCATGGCGCCGCGCCCGGCAACATATCTGGACGCCACGGTGCGCATGGAAGCCCGGTGCCGTCCGGAAGACATCCTCGCCAACCGGCTCGATCCCTGGCACGGTGCGCATTATCACCCGCACACCTTCGGCCGCCTGCGTGTCATCGAGCGGAGCGATGAGGACATCATCGTGCGCGTGGCTTTCCTCGTGCTCGGCCGGCTGGCTGTCGAGGTGGATGCGCGCTTTCACTGCCCGGAGCCGCGCACGATCGTCATGACCATCGTCGGCGGGGATGGCGTGGGCTCGGTGGTCGAGACACATGCCACGCCGATCGACGATACGCATTGCGCTGTCATCGAGTCCACGCTCGCTGCTTCAGACCGGCCACAGATGAAATACGTGCTGCCCCTGGCACGCTGGATCCGCCCGCTGATCGAAAAACGCGCGGCACGCCTGTGGGTCGAAGATGTGGCGTACGCCGAGCGGCGATGCGCGCTTTCCGTGGCCGATGCGCAGCGCTGAGTGACAGGATTTGTTCATTATCCGAGGAGCACACCATGAGCACCGCATATCGCTGGGTTGAACCACCCTGGCCCACGACCGTGCTGCCGCGCGAGCAGCTCGAAGACCGGATCCAGCAACTGCTGGGCTCCACCAACATGTGTGTGATGGCGACCATCGGCAAGAGCGGCCCGATCGCGAGTCCCATCGAGTACTACGCCGACGGTCTCGATCTCTACATCCTGCCCGACCCCGGTACACCCAAGCTCAAGGCCCTGCAGCGCGATTCGCGCATCTCGGTCGCTGTGCATGGGGCCTACCACGGCTGGCACAGTGCCCGGGGCGTGCAGCTCTTCGGCCGTGCCACGATCATCGAGCCGCACGCGCCCGGCTGGGAGCGCGGCATGCAGATCTTTCGCTGGCACGAATGGGTGAGCGATCTGGCCATGGACACCAGCAAACCCTTCGAACGTCAGGTTGTGAAGATCGTTCCCGACAAGATTCTCTACACAGAAACCTGGCTGTGGAAGCTGGGCTTCGGTGCAAAGCAGAAGTGGTTGCGCCAGGCGCGATGAATCTTTCGCAGGTGGCGGTATCGCCGCCATGGTCGTGACCATCTTCCTGTGAGCCGCTCGCCTGGCGCGCAGATGGCGACAGAACGATTGCATGGGGCCTTTGAGCTCGCGCGTTGATGTATGAGAATCGGATCAGCGGTACAGGGAAGGCAGAAAACGGATGTCGAGTGACAAAAAGCGTGTTGCGGTCGCAGCCCGTGACGTTGCGCCACGAACCAGCCCGTCGAGCTATCCGGAACCGTTTGCTTCGCGGGTAAGCGGCCGCGTCAAGCGCCAGCTCGGTGAAGTCTTCGGGCTCACCAACTTCGGGGTGAATCTTGTCCGCATGGAGCCGGGTTCTGTATCGGCGCTCCGGCATTCACACACCAGGCAGGACGAGTTTGTCTTTATCCTCGAGGGCACCCCGAGCCTTGTTACCGACGCCGGAGAAACCTTGCTGGCCCCGGGCATGTGTGCAGGATTCAGGGCCGGGGAGGGTGGTGGCCACCACCTGGTTAACCGTAGCAGTGCCGTGGTCGTTTACCTTGAGGTCGGCGACCGCACTCCCGGTGATGGCGTCTGTTACCCCGATGATGATCTGGAGGCGTACCTTGCAGACGGCTCATGGCAGTTCCGGCACAAGAGCGGAGAGCCTTACCAGTGAGCGGCGTTGCGGGTGTGCTTGCCGACAACAACTGACGGCAGGGCCCAACGGCCCGGCGCAGTCGACGGCGCCTTACCTCCGTCCCACAGACTCTATCGGAATCGACAGGATGCGGGCCAGCTTGGGGCGCTCGCTGATCAGGTCAGCGACGGTGTACTGGTTGAGAACATCACTGAAGGCCTTTGCCGCCTCACCAAGCACCCGGCGCAGCTGGCAGACGCGGGTGATGACACAGGCGTTGTGCTCGTCGTTGAAGCACTCGGCGAGCAGGGCGTCGGCCTCGGTAAGCTGCACGATGGCACCGACATTGATTTCCTCCGCAGGCTTGGCGAGCGTAAGCCCGCCACCCTTGCCGCGCACGTTGGCAAGAATCCCGTGCTTGCCGAGGAAGTGCACCACCTTCATCAGATGACTCTCTGAAATCCCGAAGGCAGCGGCGATCTCGGCAATGGTGGCCCGCTTGTCCGGCTGGATGGCCAGATAGATGAGCACGCGCAGGTTGTAATCGGTAAATGTCGTGAGGCGCATGCTGCATATTATGCCTGAGCCGGCTCAGGCGGTTTCACTGGCCGACGCGAGTTTGCCTTGCCTGAGCTCCCCGGGCTCCCGCCCGAGGAGTTTCAGTACATAGGCGGACAGTGCGAGGACGCCGAGTGCAAAGACGATGTCGCCGGGCACCCGCATCCAGACCAGGAACTCCATGACCGGCGAGTGCACGATTTCCGGCGAGCGCGCATACCACAGGCCCTGCGTGATACTTGCCGCTGCCTGATAGATGCCGGCGGGCAGGAGGGACATGAACACCATCATGGCCAGCCCTGCGTTGAGGCACCAGAAGGCCTTGCCCACCAGGGCTTCGGCATGCCGGCCGGGCGCATAAAGGCCGCGCAGGCAAAAGAGCATCAAGCCGATGCCGAGCATGCCGTAAACGCCGAACAGTGCCGCATGCCCGTGGGCTGCCGTCAGGTTAAGCCCCTGCACGAAATAGAGCGATGCGGGCGGGTTGATGGAGAAGCCGAGCAGCCCTGCGCCGACCGTGTTCCAGAAGCCGACGGCGATAAAGAAGAGGATCGGCCAGCGATAGCTCGCGACCCACGGTGCCGCCTTGCTGCGCAGGTATGTGCGATAGCCTTCGATCCCGACCAGTGCCAGAGGCACCACTTCCATGGCCGAGAACACCGCGCCGAGTGCGATCACCGAGGTCGGTGCACCGGTGAAATACAGATGGTGCAGCGTGCCGAGGATGCCGCCGAACAGAAACACCGTGGTCTCCATGACGATGGCAACGTTGGCGGTGCTGGTCCGGATCAGTCCGAGCCGTGTGAAGATCAGGGCTACCACCGCGGTGGCAAACACTTCGAAGAAGCCCTCCACCCACAGGTGCACCAGCCACCAGCGCCAGTATTCAATCATCGAGTAGTGCGTTTCCTGGCCCCAGACCAGCGAGGTGGCATAGAAGCCGCCGATGCAGGTGGCCGACAGAAACACCATGGCGATCAGGCCGCGCGTTTCCCCTGGCTGGCGCAGTGCCGGCCACAGCGCGCGGCCGAGCAGGAACAGCCAGAACATCAGGCCGACAAACAGCAGGATCTGCCATACGCGTCCCATGCTGGTGAACTCCAGGCCCTGGTTGCCGATCCAGAACGCATAGTCTGTGCCGCGCGCCTGCAGCGTACCGAGCCAGCCGGTAAGGGTTGAGCCGACCACGATGGCGACCAGCGCCCAGAACAGCAGATCGACGCCGAGCTTCTGGCCGGCAGGTTCCTTGCCCGAGAGCAGCGGAGCGATATAGAGCCCGGTGGCGAGCCAGGCGGTTGCGATCCAGAAGATGCCGGTCTGCGTGTGGATCGTGCGGCTCACCACATAGGGCAGCAGTTCGCCGAGCGGCAAGGAGAAGAAGGTCTGTCCTTCGACAGCATAGTGTGCGGTGACGACCCCCATCGCGACCTGCAGGAGCAGGATCCCGACGACGGCGAAGAAGTATTTGCGGGTCGCAAGCATTGAGGCGGTCGCTTGTGCACCAAACAGCGGATCCCTGGCCGGCACTGCCGGTGGCTCAGGCTCATGTTGCGCACTGTGATACCAGAGCATGGCGGCAATCCCGGCGATGAGCAGAATGACGCTGACGATCGACCAGATGGCGCTGCCGGCGGTCATGCGGTTGCCGACCAGCGGCTCGTGCGGCCAGTTGCTGGTGTAGGAGATGCCGGTTTCTCCCGGACGGTCGGTGGCTGCAGCCCATGACGACCAGAAGAAGAAAGCCGAGAGCGCCCGACGATCGGCTGCGGCCGGCACGGTATCGGTGCTCATCGCATACTGCTCGCGCAGCGTGTCCAGCGCCTGCCCGTTGCCGAACAATTCACCATAATGTGTCGCGACTGTGCTGATGGCTGCAGCCCTGGCCGCGGAGATGCGCAGCGTCCCGCTGTCAGCGTCGTAGTCGTTGCGGCGCATCATCAGCCGGACACGTGCGTCGACGCCGGCACGTTGTTCGAAGGCAAGTTCTGCGTATGGCGTCGCAAAGATGCTGATCGCCAGTTCTTCCCGCAGTGCCAGCGCTTCGCGGTGCAGCCAGTCGGCCGACCAGTCCGGCGCCACGTAGCCACCGTGTCCCCAGACCGAACCGAGTTGCTGGCCGCCGGCGGCGAGCCAGACCTGCTGGCCACGCTGGATATCAGCCCCGCTGTAGATCACGCTGCCGTCATCGACGACAACCCTCGCGGGAATTGGCGGCGCGGCGAGGTAGATTTCCCGGCCTGTCCAGCCGAGCACAGCGAAGGACAGAACGAAAACCACGGCGAGGGTTTGCCAGATCAGACGGGGAGAGCGCATGGGTCAGCCTTCCAGGTTTCATAAGAACTATTAACGATAGTTCTTATAGTACCCGGCAGCTTCTGAAAAGCAATATATGGGATATATCTTATAGACCTGCCATCCTGCCGGGATTCCGGCAGGATGGTCGGCCCGCAGCAGCTGTCGCCGATTCAGCTCTTGTGGTTTGCCACGATCGTCACCAGTACCGACGCGTCCTCGACGCCGCGAAGCGCATGCGGGGCATCGCCCTTCAGGTAGACAAGCTCGCCGGCGCGCAGGGTCTGTTTACGTGCGCCGGAGTCGAGTTCAACAACGCCCTCCAGGCACTGCACCGTGATCTCGCCGTGCACCTTGTGCTCAGCAAACTCGGCGCCCTTCTGCAGGATGAAGCGAAAAACCTGCATGTGAGCGGTTTTCACCAGTGTGGTTGCGATGGTGTCTTTCAGCTGTTTGCCAAGGGGCCGGATGTCGACGATTTCGCCGGACTCCGCATGATGCAATGCCATGTCTTTCCTCCACGGGAATCTTCTTGTTGGCGGAGAGTTACCTTGCCCTGCTTCCTGGTGGCTGGCAACTCCTTGCCTGCGGGCTGCCCGGCGACGCTAGCCGGCGACCGTTACCTCGGCCCTGATCGAATTGGCAATAAAGCAGTTACGGTGTGCCGAGTCGTGCAGCCGCCGCAGCTCGTCGGCCGATACTTCGGTGCCGGGACCAAATTGCACGACCGGGTGCAGTTCGATGCGGGTCACAGCGATGCGGCCTTCCGCATTCTTCTCCAGATGCCCGACGGGCTGGTCGGTGTAGCTTGCCACGACCATCTTCTTCTTTGCCGCGACAGCAAGAAACGTCAGCATGTGGCAGGCGGATGCCGAGGCGACCAGCCCTTCTTCGGGATCGATGCAGCCTGTACCGCCGCCATAGCCTTCGGCGGCCGAGCCGCACACCGCCGGGCCGCCGGGGAATTCCCAGCTGTGATCGCGCGGATAGCTGTCGTAGTCCATGGTCGTGCTGCTGTTCTGCCAGCGGATGAGGGCTGTGTGCTCGGACATGAATGTTCCTGCTCGGATGGTTGGGCCAGAAGCTGAAGATGCCACAGAACACGATGGTCCGGCGCATAATCTCAGCCCGATGCCCGATCGCCTGAACAGTTTTGCGCCGGTCTCCCGTCCCGATGCCCGTATGCTGGTGCTCGGCTCCATGCCGGGCGTGGCCTCGCTGACGGCAGGGCAGTACTACGCGCAGCCGCAGAACCTGTTCTGGCAGATTGTCGAGCAGCTTTACGGTATCGACCGCAGGGCACCTTACGCGGAGCGGCTGGAGGCGCTGATTGCACACCGCGTGGCGCTATGGGATGTCCTCGCATCCTGTCAGCGTCCGGGCAGCCTTGATTCGAATATCCGGCGCTCATCGGCGCTGCCCAATGATTTCATGCGGTTTTTCTCGCGCCATCTGCAGATCACGCAGGTGTTCTTCAATGGCAAGACCGCGGCCGAGCTTTATCGTCGCCTGGTGTTGCCCACGCTAGCTCTCCGGTTCCCGGACTTGCGTTATGCCACTTTGCCATCCACCAGTCCGGCCAATGCCGGCACCACGCCGGCCGACAAGCTGGCGGCGTGGCGCGCGATCGGGTATCACGCCTGAACTAACCGGACACTTGTTTTTTCCACCATCTCGAATCTGTACCCTTGCCGCCCGTGAACCTGATCGAACAAGCTGAAAGCCGCAAGCTGCTGCGCGAGGCGATGTCCTTGCATCGCGCCGGCCGGCTCGACGAAGCAGGGCAACGCTACGCGGCTTTCCTGGAACTTGAGCCGCAACATGCCCGGGCCCTGCGGCTCTGTGGCGTGCTGGCGCGCGAGCAGGGCGATGCCGGACATGCGCTGGGCCTGCTGCAACAGGCATGCGCTGTGGCGCCTGATGATGCGGAAGCAGCTGCCGAACTCGGTCTCTGTTATCTGGCGACGGGTGAGTTGCTGCAGGCGGAAAAAGCGCTGCGCGAAGCGGTGCGCCTTGCGCCGGATCACGTGCGGGCACTGGCCAACCTCGGCGCCCTGCTGCAATACCGTGGCCATGTGGATGAAGCTGCCGACTGTCATCGTCGTGCCCTGGTGCTGGACCCCGACGATATCGAGGTGCGCTGCAACCTGATCAATACCTTGCTGGAAGCCGGCCGCGGCAATGAAGCGCTGGGCGAATGCGATGTCGCGCTGAAGGACTGGCCCGGCCGGGCGCTCCTGCTGGTCGCGCGCGGGGCGGTCCTTTGCGGTATCGAACGCTATGCGGAGGCTGTTGCAGATCTCGAGCGCGCGCTGAAGATCCAGCCGGCCGATGACATGGCGCTGATCAACCTCGGCCTCGCGCGACGCATGCTCGGTGAGCATGAAGCGGCAATCGCGATCTTGCGCACCGCGGTGCGCATCAATCCGGACAATGCGCGTGCCACGGCTGATCTTGCCAACCTGCTGGCGGCGCACGACCGGATGGGCGCCGCGCTGTCGCTGTGTGAAGCTTTTCTTTGCCGACATCCGGGCGAGTGCCTGGTGCTGACGGTGTATGCCTACGCCCTGCGCGATGCCGGTCGCGCCGATGAGGCGCGACAGATTCTCGACCTGGAGCGCTGCGTTCGGGTCATCGAGCCAGCGGTGCCGGCGGGATTTGCCGATCTCGCTGACTTCAATGTGCAGCTTGCCCGCTGCATCGAGAGCGACCCCTCGTTGAACACCAACCCGCTCGGCAAATCGACGCGGCTCGGTGGCCAGACGGGCGAGCTCGATCTGGATGCGCATCCGGCACTCTCCGCACTGCGTGAGCTGATCAATACGGCAGTCCGCGACAGTGCCGAGTACTTCAGGCGGACAGGTCTCGCCACGCATCCGATGATGGCGCGCGCATCCGATCGCTGGACGCTGCGGGTCTGGGGTACCGTGCTCGGGCCGGGCGGACATCAGGCGCCGCACATGCATCCGCTGGGTTGGCTGAGCGGTGCGTACTATGTGCGCGTACCGCAGGACATGCAGCCGCTGCCGGATGCGAGCAAGCGGCCAGTGATGCCCGGTGCGCTGGAATTCAGCCGCCCGCCGGAACGCCTGCTGGTGCGGGCGCCGGCTGAGCTGCGCGTGGTTGCACCGCAGGAGGGCCGGCTTGCGCTGTTCCCGTCGGCCTTCTATCACCGCACCATTCCGTTTACTTCCGGCGAAAAGCGCATCAGCATTGCCTTCGATGCAATGCCGGTGCGATGAGGGCTGATGATGCGAAGCACACTGCATGTCGTGCTGCTGGTGGCCAGCAGCGTATTGCTGCTGGCGAGCTGTGCCACGTCGGCGGTCGCTCCCCAACCATCCGCAGCAACGAAGCCGGTCGAGCTGATTCTCGTCGCCGGCGCATCGGGGCGCGCCGGCCACTTCGTCGTGGC
The DNA here is from genome assembly GCA_963204745.1 of Pseudomonadota bacterium. GTDB lineage: Bacteria > Pseudomonadota > Gammaproteobacteria > Steroidobacterales > SHZI01. Next base: position 45,368 of record CAUJHF010000030.1, on the reverse strand, counting down.
GCGCTTGCGCGAGGAGGGGGTCGCTTTCAGGGCGATGACGCGCAGTCGTGAGGAAGCGCTGAAGCGTCTCGGGCCAGCTTTTGCCGACGTCGACTGGGTGGAATGCGACGTGCGCGATCCGGCCCAGGTGGCGGCTGCGATGCGCGGCGTGACACAGATCATCAGCGTCATCGGTGCCAACCAGATCAGCGGCCCGAACAGCGCCGAGTTTGTCGATTACGGTGGCGTGAGAAATCTGGTTGATGCAGCGCTGGCGCAGAACGTCAGACACTTTGTGCTGCTGACTGCGATCGGTGTGACCGACCCCGGTCACCCGTTCAACAAGGCGACCAAAGGTGCGCTGGGCTGGCGGCTCAAGGGCGAGGACTACCTGCGCGCAAGCGGCCTCGGTTACACCATCGTCAGGCCCGGTGGACTGGTTAACGAACCGGCCGGCAAAACGGGCCTGCGTATCGAACAGGGAGACCACTGGCGGCCGCTGCTGCGCAGTACCCTGTCGCGAGATGACCTGGCGCTGGTGCTGATCGAGTCCTTGCGTAACCCGGCCGCCCGCCGCACGACTTTCGAACTCGTCAACGATCCCGAGGCTGCCCCAGGTGCCTGGCGTGAGGCCTTGTCGAGTCTCCGGCCCGATCCTTAAGAACTCTTAACTTGCAGGCAAGGCTCCCGCGAGGGGGCCGGGTTCACTATGGCAACCGTAGTCCCGGGAGACACCCCTCGCGGGAATACAGGCAAGCCGGAGGAGCGGCAGCAAGTAACAGTCGGGTGGCACCGGTGGGTCGAAAGGAGTCGTAACCTGGCTTTCCCCCCCCTGTACAGGCAAGGCTTTGGACCGGCCGGTGTCACCAGACAGTCAACTTGAGGCCGCCCCCCTCCGGTGTGGTAGCTGAACCGGACCTCCCCGGTATCGGGGAGCAGTGTTACGGCGGGGCTGTCGGCGATACGGCGTGTCGGAATGCAGCGGTCATTTGTGTGCTCTGAATGGCGTGCTTGCTGGACGGACCCGGATTGGACAGCCTCGCCGAACCTTCTGCCACTCTTCAGCGCCGTTATTTCCGTTGTCGTGAAGTTCAGAAGGGGGGTCTGCCGGACTGGCAGACCCCTTTTCTGCCATTGAACCTTGAGGAGATCGTCGATGGCTGTTTCCAGGTCCGGCAGATCTGTCGGAGCGCTGCTGCTCGTGGCAGCATTTTTTTACGGGCCGCTGGCGCAGGCTGATCTGCCTGATTTCAAGCCGATCATCCAGCGCAACCAGGCCAGTGTGGTCAACATCAGCACCACCCAGGACATGGAGAATGTCGCGGCGGCGCAGGGTCGCGGTCTGCAGCCTTTCGGGTCGCCGGGGATGCCACCCGGCATGGAGGAATTCTTCCGTCATTTCCGCAGCTTGCCGATGCCGGAAAAGCGTGCAGCGCGTTCGCTGGGTTCCGGCTTCATCATTTCCGCCGATGGCGAGATCCTGACCAACGCGCATGTGGTCGATGGTGCTGACTCGATCATCGTCAAACTGTCTGACAACAGTGAAAAACCGGCCAGGCTCATCGGGCTGGACAAGGCCTCCGATGTCGCCTTGCTGAAGATCGACGCCAGCGGTCTTCCGGCCGTAAAACTCGGCGACTCATCAGGCGTAGAGGTCGGCGACTGGGTACTGGCCATCGGTTCGCCTTTTGGTCTCGAGCACTCGGTCACGCAGGGTATCGTCAGCGCGATCGGCCGCAGTCTGCCGGACGGCAATTACGTGCCGTTCATACAGACTGACGTGGCGGTGAATCCCGGCAACTCGGGCGGTCCGTTGTTCAATCTGCGCGGCGAGGTCGTGGGCATCAACTCGCAGATCTACAGTCGCAGCGGCGGGTACATGGGTCTGTCATTTGCCATTCCGGTGAACGTCGCCAGCAATGTGGCGCGCCAGCTTGCGGCCAATGGCCGGGTCGAGCGGGGCTGGCTGGGCGTCGGGATCCAGGGCGTGAGTGGCGAGCTGGCGAAGTCGTTTGGTCTGGCAAAACCTGCCGGCGCGCTGGTGGGGCAGGTCGACAAGAGCGGGCCGGCGGCTCGTGCCGGCCTCGAGCCCGGTGATGTGATTCTCGAATTTGATGGCCACAAGCTGGTGCAGCACGGGGATCTGCCGCCGCTGGTCGGTGAAACCGCACCGGGCACGACGGTTACCCTGAAGGTCTGGCGCGACAAGGCGGTACGCACCATTCCGGTGACCGTTGCGCGCCTGAAATCTGACGACGACGGGGTGGTCGCCGCCAACGCTGCCACCGACAAGGTCCCCGGTGTGCTGAATATCCAGGTCGTGGCTTTGACTCCGGAACAACGCGAAGCATCAGGTGTGGAATCCGGCGGTGTGCTGGTGGTGCGAGTGGCCGATGGTCCTGCGGCACGGGCGGGCATCAGCACGGGCGACATCATCCTCAGGCTGGGCAGTCGCGATGTCGAAAGTCCGGAGCAGCTGGCCGGGCTGGCAAAGAAGCTGCCCAAAGGACAGCCTGTGCCGCTGCTGGTGCAGCGTGAAGAGGCGCGGCTGTTCCTGCCTCTGACGATTACCGGCTGAAACCGGCAGCCGCGCGGCAGATGCCCGGTGGCAGGCACCGCTGGGCATCTGCCTGCTAGGATTGCGGCATGCATCTCCTGCTCATCGAAGACGATCGCGATGCCGCCGGCTATCTCGTCAAGGCGTTGACCGAATCGGGCTATCAGGTCGACCATGCGGTCGATGGCCGCGATGGACTGTTTCATGCGACCGAACACAGCTATGACGGCATCATCGCCGATCGCATGCTGCCGCACCTCGATGGCCTGACGGTCATCGAGGTACTGCGCAAGCAGGGCAACCGGACGCCGGTGTTGATTCTTTCCGCGCTGGGTTCGGTGGATCATCGCGTCGAGGGCCTGCGTGCTGGCGGCGACGACTATCTGACCAAGCCCTTTGCGCTGTCCGAACTGCTTGCGCGGATCGAGGCACTGCTGCGCCGCGGTCAGGTGGCACCGGCTCCCGAAATGAAGCTGCGCCTGGCCGATCTCGAGATGGATATCCTGGCGCGGACGGTCACCCGTGCCGGGCGACGCATCGAACTGACCGCGCGCGAATTCAAGTTGCTCGAATATCTCCTGCGGCGTACCGGACAGGTCGTGACGCGTACCATGCTGCTCGAAGGGGTATGGGATCTGCATTTCGATCCGCAGACCAACGTGATCGATGTGCACATGAGCCGGCTCCGACAGGCGGTGGACCGGGACTTTGACCGGTCGCTGATCCATACCGTGCGCGGTGCCGGCTACATGGTGCGGGCTGACTGAGTGCGTACTTCCGCACTGCGATTGTCGGTGGTGTATGCGGCGATTTTTGCCGCCGCGCTGCTGGCGCTCGTCTTCGTCATCTATCTGCTCACAACGCGCTTCATCGATACCGAAGTCGATGTAACCATCGAGCGCGATGCAGCGGGCTTTCTCGAAGCCTACGCGCGGGGCGGGGTACGCACGCTGGCGGCAGAGCTGAACCTGCGTGCCGAAAACTGGAGCCGAACCAACGCGATCTATCTGCTCACCGATTCACAGGGCTATGTGCTGGCCGGTAATCTCGCAGCCTGGCCAACGGTGCGCCAGGACAGCGGGCCCTGGGTGGACTTCGTGATTTCGGTACAGGAATCCGGCGCGGAGATCGAACGGCCGATACGTGCGATGGTGCTGGAGCCGGCGCCCGGTCTGCGCTTCATGGTCGGTACCGATCTGAGTGAGCGCCATGCCCTGGTGCGGCGTTTTGCCGTTGCTGCCGGTGTGGGCTGTTTGCTGGTGACGATCCTCGCGCTGGGTATCGGTTACCGGCAGAGTCAGCGCATCCTCGCGCGTGTCGCTGACGTGAGCCGCAGTTGTGCAGAGATTCTCGGTGGCAACCTGTCGCGCCGTCTGCCCGTGGTGGGTGCGGACGATGAGTTCGACACGCTGGCAGGCGAGGTCAACGCGCTGCTCGCGCGTCTCGCGCGCACCACGGAAATCCTGCGCGCCTCGCTGCACAGCGCTGCCCATGATCTGCGCAGCCCGATGCATCGGATGCGTCTGCGCATGGAGCGGGCGCTCGCCGATCCGGTCGCCGGTGCGTCCCGTGAAACGGTGGAGGTGACGCTGCAGGATCTTGATCACATGCAGCGCGTGCTCACGGCGCTGCTGCAGATTGCCGAAGCGGAGAGCGGTGCGGTGGGTGCGCGCCCGGAAGCAGTGGCCATGGATGTGCTGCTGGCCGAGCTGGTCGAGCTTTATCAGCCGCAGGCGGAACAGCAGGGGATTGTCCTGGGTGTTTCGTCGGAGTCCGGCAGGCAGGTCATGGGACACCGTCAGCTGCTTGCGCAGGCGGTTGCCAACCTGATCGACAATGCGCTCAAGTTCACGCCGGCAGGTGGCAGCGTGCAGCTTGCCGCGCATACCGATGATGGTCGTTTGGTGCTCACGGTTGCCGATACCGGGCCTGGTATTCCGGCCGGTGAACGTGGTCGCGCCGTCGAGCCTTTTGTGCGTCTGGACAATACACCGTCGCGCGATGGGGCCGGTCTGGGCCTGAGCCTCGCGGCTGCGGTGGCGCGCCTGCATGGCGGCAGTCTGCGCCTCGAGGACAATCAGCCCGGCCTGATCGCGATCCTCGATCTCCCTGCCGTGTAGGAGCGGCTTCAGTGGGAGCGGCTTCAGCCGCGATCGGCGGCCCGCAGATTCCCCATGCTGTCTTCAATGAACGGCAGCCAGCCGATACCGCAGAATTGCAGCGTGATGTCCGTGGCTCTCGGTCGCACGGCGACTTCCTCGAGTTGCTCTGCTTTCGCGCTCCAGTCGGTTTCCAGGCTGGCGAGTTCGGACTGCAGCTCGGCTTCGAGTTCGGCGAGCTGCGCCTTGCGGGAATCCACGGTTTCGCCAGCGCGTTCTACGTCGCCGCTCTGCTTGTAGGCATTGCTGGCCTTGCGCGCGGCAGTTGCTGCGCGCGTAACTGAGGTCGCTGACACCCGCTTGCGGCCGAGAAATGTACTCAACAATGCGGAGCCTATCGAGACCACGGTGTCGATCTTCGAGCCCGTGGCCTGTTCCCGCTCGCGCTCGACGGCCTGTTCAGCGCGCCTTATGCGCTCATTGATCGTGTTGAACTTCGCGGCATATTTCTCGCGCAGGGCATCGGTCTGGGCATCCCGGACTTCGCGGGCGAGTTGTTGCAGGCGGATACGGAACGCGGCTTCGCTTTCCCCATGCTCCGAGATCACCTTCAGGGCCGGATTGCCCCAGAGCACCAGCGGGTGTTCAGTGCGCAGCCATTTGCGAAAGCTGTCCTGCCAGTCCTTGAAGTTGCCCGGATCGCTGAGTGCGGGGGGCAAGGCGGCAAAGCCTGCATCCGTTTCACCGTCTTTTGCCAGCGTGGCCATATCGAGCGTCAGCGGCTCGGCGGCCGCCCAGTCGGGCGTGCCAGTGCCGGGTTCGAGCGCAAGCACGATGTCGCGGTTCGTATCGATGCCGTGCTTCGCGCTGATGTAGGCAACGCGTGCCGCCGCCAGCAGTCGCGGGTGATAGACGAGGCGCTCGCCATTGCCGGGAGTACTGTGCGCCGTCAGGTAGCCCACCGGAATGGATGGCGGCAGTACCGGCCGGTTGCCTGCCGGTATCGCGGCCGGGGCGGGGTTCTTCACCGTCTTCAGCGCAGGCGTCCCGGGCGTAGCAGGGCGCGTGTCCGTCAGGCGCCGGATGTCATCGCGTGTCAGCGGGCCGCGCAAATAGGCCATCGCCCAGCGCGACTGCATCAGCACCGGGCTGCTTTCATGCACGTTGTGCATCAGGAAGCTGCGCTTGCCGAGGCCGCCGATGACCTGGTCGAGCTGTGCCGGATCGAGACCATCGCTGGCTGCGGCCGACATCAGTCCGTCGCGCACGCGGTTGCGATCCTGTTCGGTCTGCAGGCGGCCGATAAACCAGGTACCGGCGTTGGACAGCGCCTTGTAGTCGAGATCGACCGGATTCTGCGTGGACAGCACCAGGCCGAGGCCGTAGGCGCGGGCCTGCTTGAGAAGCGTCAGCAGCAGCTGCTTTGAGGCCGGATTGGCCACCGGTGGCAGATAGCCAAACACTTCGTCCATATAAAGGATTGCGCGTAGCGAAGCGGTACCCGGCTGACTGCGCATCCAGGCGATGACGGCATTGAGCAGCAGTGTGACGAAGAACATCCGTTCGGTATCGCTGAGATGCGCGATGGACAGCACCGAGACGCGCGGCTGGCCGCTCTCGGTGTACAGGAGCTTGCCGGCATCGAGCGGCTCACCCTGCGTCCAGGCCTCGAAGCCGGGCGCGGCGAGCAGGTTGTTGAGGCGCATCGCCAGTTCGAAACGCTCCTTGGCAGGGTAGAAGGTTTCGAGTTCCATGACGCCGATTCGGGACAGGCCAGGCTGTTGCACGGCATGAATCAGCCGGGCCAGGTCCAGGTTCTGCCCCTGCTGCCAGCACTGGTCGAGTATGGCCGACAGCAGGATGTGTTCGCGGCTCGACAGCGGGTCGGCATCGATGTCCAGCAGGGTAAGCAGGCCGGTGACGGTGGCCTGTACCTGTTGACGGTAGATGTCGGCATCCTCGCGTACGGCTGCCGGCGGCGCTGCAAATGAGCCGAGCACCGAGATCGGCAGACCGGCCGTGCTGCCCGGCGTGTAGATGGCGAAATCGGCGGCGGCACGCAGCCGGGCGATCCGCTCCGGTGCCTGTCCCCATTCGGCCAGACCCTTGCGCCAGGTCTCCGCCTGCGCAGACGCGAATTCGGCCACCGACTGGCCGGCAGTCGCGGCGGCCTTGGTATCGACCCAGGGCTCGAAGTCGCTGCCGCGCAGTTCCGGAAAGCTGAGCAGCAGGTTGCCCATGTCTCCCTTGGGGTCGAGGGCGATGACCGGTACCTTGTCGATGGCAGCTTCTTCGAGCAGGTCGATGCCGAGACCGGTCTTGCCGCTGCCGGTCATGCCGATGATCACGGCATGCGTGGTCAGGTCCCGCGAGTCGTACAGTACCGGTTCGTCGCTGAGTTTCCCGCCCTGCGCTGCATATCGCTTGCCGAGATAGAAAACACCGAGCTTCTCGTAATCCTGCATGATTCCTGTCCGTGTTGTTCCCGGGTTGTCCGATTTGCCCGCATGCCGTGGCGGCAATCGGCCTCGCCATCCGCACTCCTGTTGCGGTCTGCTGCCACTGAGCTTAGCCTAAAGGCGGCTCCTGGCCATGGGGGTTCATTTTTCGTCACCAATTCAAGGGGAAAGTCATGCTGCAGGAATTCAAGAAATTTGCCCTGCGCGGCAATGTCATGGACCTCGCTGTCGGCGTCATCATCGGTGCGGCATTCGGCAAGATCGTTGCGTCGATGACCAACGACGTGATCATGCCGGTAGTCGGACTGATGCTCGGCAAGGTTGACTTCAGCACGCTGTTCATCAACTTGTCCGGCGGCGACTATGCGACTCTGCAGGAAGCGATGGATGCCGGTGCGCCGGTGCTCAAATACGGCTCTTTTCTCAACGCGGTGCTCGATTTCGTGATTCTGGCCTTCATCATCTTCATGATGGTGCGGGCCATGAACAGGATGAAGAAGGCCGAGCCGCCACCGCCGCCGGCCGGCCCGACGCCCGATCAGGTACTGCTCACCGAGATCCGCGACGTACTGAAGAACCGCTGATGGAGGTGGTGCTCAGCCCGCGCGGCGCCAGCCGCTGGATGGCCGGGCATCCGTGGATCTTCCAGTCTGACATCACGCCCCCGGCGACGCTTGCCGGGGGCGAGGTGGTCCGCGTATGTGATCAGCGCGGCCGCTGTCTGGGCCAGGCCTTCTATTCCCGTTCTTCAAAGATTTCGCTGCGCCGTCTGAGCCGGGACGAACGACCGGTCGACGAGGATTTTTTCCGGCAGCGTATCCGGACTGCGGTGGAGCTGCGCCGCGCGATGCTGCCGGGCGAGACCACATGGCGTGCGATACACGGCGATGGCGATGAACTGCCGGGCCTGGTGGTGGATCGCTACGGTGATTATCTGTCCGTGCAGTTCCTGATACCGGCCATCGAGCAGCGTCGCGAGATGCTTGTCCGGCTGCTGGCGGAAACGCTTGCCTGCAAGGGAATCGTCAACCGCTCGGATGTCGCGGTGCGCGGACTCGAGGGATTGCCTGCCGAGAAGGGCGTGATCTACGGCACGGTGCCGGATACGGTACCGATGCGCGAAGGCCAGATCGAGATGGCAGTGAATCTGCTCGAAGGCCAGAAGACCGGCGCCTTTCTCGATCAGCGCGAGAATCACATCGTCGCCGGGCGCTATGCCCGGGGGCGTGCGCTCGATTGTTTCAGCTATGTCGGCGGATTTGCCCTGCAGATGGCGCGACGTGCGGACCATGTGACAGCCATCGACAGTTCGGAACCGGCCTGCGAGCAGATCCGTGCCAATGTCGGGCGCAACAAGCTCGCCAACGTCGAGGTGCTGTGTGCCAACGTGTTTGATTTCCTGCGTGCGGAGTTCGATGCCGGCAAACGCTACGACACCATCGTTCTCGATCCGCCGGCCTTTGCCAGGAACAAGGCGGCACGTGATGCGGGCCTGCGCGGCTACAAGGAAATCAACCTGCGCGCCATGCAGTTGCTGACGCCGGGCGGTTACCTGATCAGTTCAAGCTGCAGTCACCACATCGACGAGGAGCACTTCGAGACCATGCTGCAGGCAGCGGCGGCCGACGCGCATCGCGAAGTGCAGATCATCGAGCGGCGCGGCGCCGGGCGCGATCATCCGGTCCTTCTCGCGCTGCGTGAAACCCGCTATCTGAAGTGCTACGTTCTTCGCGTGCTCTGACCCAGGGGAGAAGGCAATGCGTCACCTGATTGCTGCGCTGGCTGTACTGGGCCTGACCGGGCTCGGTCTGGCTGCCTGCAGCGAGCCTGCTGAACCACCGGAACCGAAAGCCTATGACCCCGCATCCGATGTGATCGGCGCGCCCTTGCACGAGGCACTCGACAAGGCTTCCGGCGTCGAGGATCTCAATGCCGGGCGCAAGAACGAGCTGGACGAGGCGATAGACGCCGGCAGTTCAGCGGCCGAGTAGCCGGTTCGCCTTCCTTACCAGGCGAGGACGCGACCGTCCTTGTAGTCGAGGAACTGGCCGTTCTGTGCGGTAGTCAGCCCGTCCATGACCTTCAGCATGGCGCTCACGCTCTCGGCCGGTTCGATGGCGCCCGGCTGGCGAATCTTCTTGCCATAACCGAACTCGCCCGGTGCCGGCTCGGTATTCACCGAGCCGGGTGACAGCGCGATCGTGGTCACGCCCTTGTTTTTTGTTTCATAGCTGAACGTGTAAACGAGCATGTTCAGCGCCGCCTTGCTGGCCCGGTACTCGAACATGATCGGGCCTTTCGGTCCTTCGCCGAAGGACCCGCCCTTGCTGGATATGAACACGATCTTTTTCTGCTGCGAGGCCATCACATTGGGCAGAAAAGTGCTCGCGACCTTGATTGCGCCGAGGGCATTGGTCTCGAGGCTGTTGCGCGCCACATCGTAGTCGATCATCGCCGCCTTGCCGCTGAAGGCGGTCTTGAGGCGCGGAGTGATCGCGGCATTGCTGATCAGCACATCGACCGGCTGATCCTTGTAGCGGGCTGCCAGTGTGTCGATGCCCGGATGATCGGTGACGTCCAGTTTTTCAATCACGACGCCGGGATGGACTTTGGCCAGCGCCTGCAGTTCCGTCGCCTCGTCCGGATTGCGGGCCGTTGCGATCACATTCCAGCCGCGCGCGGAGATCTGCTGCACAAACTCCAGGCCGATGCCGCGATTGGCGCCGGTGATCAGTACGGTGGGCTGATCCGGCTTTAGTTCGGCGAGGCCGGCCTGTGCGACGAGGAGAAGCGTGCAGCCGATCAGTCGGGCGAGGGAAGTGTGCATGAACATTGCTCTCTGTCCGGGCGAAGAATCTGCCCAGTATAAAGGCTGCTCCAAACCGTCACGGACGATCGGGGACAGGGGCCACGGAGTGGATCCTGTCCCTGTCACGGTTGCTGGTGCCGGCGTTCCTGCAATTTCTGGCGCTGCTCCGGTGTCAAGTCCCCGTAGCGCTGGCGGAGCTGCTCGCGCTGTTCGGGTGACAGATTCCGGAATCGGCGCTGCGCATGACGCAGTCTCGCGCGCTCTTCCGGTGGCAGCCGGCGGAAGTGCTGAAAGCGCTGCTGTACGTGAGCCTGTTGTTCGGGACTCATGCCTCGCCAGGCATTCATGCGGTTACGCATTCGCTGCTGCTGCCCGGGGGTCAGGCTGTTCCATCGCTCGGCGCCGCGCAGCAGTTTGTGGCGGCGCTCTTCCGGTATGGCTGGCCATTTGTCGGCCAGCGGTGCGAGCACTTCCTGCTGCCGTGTCGTCAGTTCATCCCATTCCTGCGCAAGTGCCGGGTGCAGGCTCGCAGCAAACAGCAGGCAGCCCAGCAGGATGCGCTTCATGTCGGCTGCTCCGCTGTGGCTTCCTGACTGAGCCACTCGTAGAAATCGAGGTTCTCCAGCAGATCGAGCATTTCATCAGCGTTTCCCCCGCCATTTACCGGTTCATCGGTCACGGGGCTGATGATTTCGTTGTTGCCGGCAGCAGCCAGCAGGGTGCTTTCAAATTCTGCCGCCGCGAGTTGCCCGGTATCGGCCGGTTGCCTGACGGCGACGACCAGGGCGATGGCTGCCGCACCGGCTGCCGCAGTTGCAGTCAGCCAGTTGCCCCTCCACCGTGGCTCCCGGTGGCCGCTGCCGGCATCAAGCGCACGATTGCGGGCCGCATGCAGCCTGGCGAGCATGGGCGCATCGAGGTGGTCTTCGCTGCTGCGAAGCTGCTCCTGCAATTGCGTTTCGAGATCGTTGCTCATGTTTTCAGGTCGCTGTCTCTGCGGTCAGCGTGGCGCGCAGGCTGTGCAGGGCACGTGAATAGAGGGTTTTCACCGTGCCCTCGGTGCAGCCCATCGCGGCAGCCGTTTCGGCAGTCGTGAAGCCTTGCCAGCAGCGCAACATGAAAGCCTGCTGCTGGCGCGGCGACAATGCATTGATCGCCGCTTCGGCAGCGGCAATGTTCTGCCCGATATCGACCAGCTGTTCCGGCTGCTGCCCGGCAGGCAGAGGCAGGCTGTCCATCGCGTCATCGTTGTCGTCCACATTGCTGCCAAACCAGCGGTCAAAGATCTTCCCGCTCTGTTGCTGCTGTCTGTGCCAGTCGGTTATGGCATTGCCCAGAATCCGATAAAACAAGGGCGGCCATTCCTCTGCAGGTCGGCCCCGGTAGGACCTGACCAGCCTCAGCATGGCGTCCTGCACGATATCGAGCGCCGCGTCGGGATCGCCGGTGCTGACGCGCGCCATGCCGAATGCCCGGCGCTCAACACCGGCCAGAAAGCTGTCGAGGGTATCCGAAGCGCCCACAGGTACATGGCCCTTGCCTGAACTGAACGCAATGCTACCTCGCAGCCGGCGGTCTGCTGTTGTCATATACAGGCCGGATAACGGCCGGGCGGCTGGAAGGTTGACAGCAGCCGGCGGTCTGCCTGCAGCGGGCTGGAATCCGGACAGCGTCGCGGAGCGAAGTGCAAAAGATGGACACATTCCGCAATAATGGCCGCGCATGCAGATGACAACCCCAGACAGGTTCTCGGCTGACCTCCTCGAGCGCAGCGCGTCCGCTTATGCCGGCTTTGCCACGGCGCTGATGCTCGAGCGCGAGCCGGCGATGCAGGAACGTGAGGGCGGTGGTGCGCCGGCCGCGTGGCGTTCGCACCTGACCCAGCGTGTGCTGGACCTGGCGGCCGCCCTGTCGGCAGGTGAGCCGCAGCTCTTCACGGGCCGGGTGGTGTGGACGCGCAAGGCTTATCACGCCCAGGCGCGGGATGAGGCGGACATCCGGCGGAGCATCCAGGCGCTGCGCGATGTGCTGGCCGAGCGGCTCCCGGAGCCGGCGCTTGACGCGCCCCTGGCCTGTCTCGACGCGGCACTGGACGCGCTTGCTGCGCCCGCCGGCGCACCGGACCCGACTGAACTGGACCCGAAACGTCCAACTGATCGCCTGGCCCTCGAATATCTGCAGAAAATCCTCGAGGGCAATGCGGCCGATGCGGTGCGTCTTGCCAGCAGCGCGGTGGGCAACGGCCTCAGCCCGCAGGCGCTGTACATGCAGGTGTTGCTGCCGGCCCAGCGTGAGGTCGGGCGCTTGTGGCATGCGGGCGAACTGAGCGTCGCCGAGGAGCACATGGTGACAGCGGTTACCCAGCGTGCGATGGCAGTGGTGGTCAGCCAGGCTGCACCTGTACCTGCCAACGGGCACACGGCCGTCGTCGCGGCGGTATCCGGCAATGTGCATGACATCGGCCTGCGTGCGCTGGCCGACATGTACCAGCTGGCCGGCTGGCGCGTGATCTACGCGGGTTCCGATGTGCCGATGCTGGATCTGCCGGCGCTGCTCGGCTTTTACGAAGCCGATCTGCTGCTGCTGGGGGCGACGCTGGTTACGCATATACCCCGCGTGGAGCAGGCGATCGCCGCGATCCGTGAACGCTGCGAGCGTCCGGTGCGTATCGTGGTTGGTGGTGCGGCATTCGACGATGCGCCGCAACTGTGGTCACGCATCGGCAGCGATGGCTATGCCTCCAGTATCGATGAGGCCCTCGCGCTCGGTACCCGGCTGGTCGGCGCCTGATACTCAGCCCCGCTGTGCACGGCGGAGGACTGCACGTCTTCCGGCAAGTTGCAGGGTGAGCACGGCAAGGCTGCCCAGGCTGAGCGCAATCAGCCATACCCCGGTGCGAAACTCGATGTACTGAAACGCCAGGCCGTGTGCCGCAGTCAGCGCAAACACGCCATAGGCCCAGCGTTGCAGGCGCTTCCAGCGTCGTGCGCCCAGTACGCGCAATGCGAGGTTGCTGGAGGCGGCCAGCAGCAACAGGCAAACGATGCCGATGAGGTAGCCGCTGATGATGCTGGCCGGCCCGACAAGCACCGACAGCGGCTGAATATCGGGGCCGTCGATGTAACGGCCGTAGTACACCGGCGTCATCACCACGACGGTCGCGGCGAGCAGATGTGCGAGCGCGGTGATTGCAGCCCAGATGCCGAGATCCCTTCGCAGCAGGAAATTGAGTGTGGGCTGTCCGTTATGCAGTACGCGCCAGGGCCCGATGCAAAGTGCTGCTGCCAGCAGCACGAAGCACAGCCAGGCGGTGAGCAGACTCAGCCGGGGTATCGCTTCTGCCGGTTCACCGGCATACCAGGCCGCGGCGCAGAGTGCCGTAACGACCAGTGACATTCCCAGATGCCGCCAGCTTCGTGTCATTGTGCGCCGACGGGCGCCAGCCGGCAGCCGGGCTTGTCGAACACCAGTTGCACGGTGCTGATCGCGCGCTCCACAAAACCGGCTTCGCAATAGAGCAGATACCACTCCCACATGCGGATGAACTCGTCCGGATAGCCGAGCCGGCGGACTTCCGGCAGGCGTTGCAGGAAACGCTCGCGCCAGATGTGCAGCGTGCGCGCGTAGTCGAGACCGATATCCTGCATATGTGTAAGTTGCAGATCGGTCATGCGCGAAACAGCAGAGCTGATCGAAGTCGTCGATGGCAAGGCCCCACCGGGGAAAATGTACTTCTGGATGAAGTCCACCGCATGCCGGGCCCGTTCGTGGTAGCGGTCGGCGATGGTGATGGACTGCAGCAGCATGCGGCCCGCCGGTTTGAGCCGCTCGCTGCAGATCCGGAAGTACTGGTCCACAAAACGGTGGCCGACCGCCTCGATCATCTCCACTGACACGAGCTTGTCGAACTGGCCCTGCAGATCGCGGTAATCCTGGCCCAGTACCGTGATGCGATCCGCGAGTCCTGCCTCCTGTACGCGACGTTGTGCAAAGTCGAACTGGTTTGCCGAGATCGTGGTGGTCGTGACCCGGCAGCCATGGTGGCGTGCGGCATGGATGGCGAGACCGCCCCAGCCGGTGCCGATTTCGAGGAGATGATCTTCGGGTTGCAGTTCGAGCTTGCGGCAGATCAGGTCGAGCTTGTGCAGGGAGGCCGCTTCGAGTGTTGCGCCGGGGTGCGGAAATACCGCCGCCGAGTACATCATTGCCGGATCAAGGAACAGGCTGAACAGTTCGTCGCCCAGGTCGTAATGGGCGTGGATGTTGCGCCGGCTGCCCGCACGCGTATTGCGGTGTCGCCAGTGAGCGAGACGCAGCAGTGTGCTGCCGAAACGCGCCATGCCGGACTCAAGTCCGTCCATCGCCTCGCGGTTGATGACCAGCAGGCGCATGGCCGCGAGCAGATCGCTGCTGCGGAACTTGCCGGCCATCCAGGCTTCACCGGCGCCGATGGTCCCGCCGCTTGCGATATCCAGCCAGGCCGACAGCTCGTGAATCTGCACACTTGCATCGATGGCTGCAGGCCCGGATGTCTGACCGAAAACGGCCGTGCCCAGCGCATCCTGAATGTGCAGCCGGCCGTGGCGCAGGGTGCGCAATTGTTGATGCACGGCGCGCCGGGCCAGGCGCATGGCGAAGCTGGTGCGTTGCGCGGTGGAGTTGCTCTCCACCCTGTCAAAGGTATCGTCGAAATCGTTCATGCGGCCTTCCGGTCCTCGGGGCGATCGTATACCGGCGCGCGCTTGCGCCATAGTTTCAGTGCCTGCCAGTGGATCAGGCTGGCCACCCGCAGCGTGGCAAAGGGGTCGGTGGCAAGCACATGGGCCAGCGAGGCAGAAGTGATTTCCCGGCGTTTGAAGCTGAGGTGGGCATCGAAACGCCGGGCACCATCGCGCCAGTTTTCCAGTGCCAGCGCCAGCCGTTCGCCCGGTGGTGCCAGCTTGCAGACGTAGCGCATGTCCAGTGGCATGAAGGGCGAAACGTGAAAGGTCTTGGCGAACTCGAAGCGTATGCCGTTGTTGGCAATCGGCCTGCCGGCGGTCAGCACATAGGGGTGCATCTGCCGCCAGGGCATATTGCTGACTTCCAGCACCACCGCTTCGAGCGCAGCGTCCTTGTCGAAGCAGTAGTAGGTGCTCATCGGGTTGAAGCTGTAGCCGAAATAGCGCAAGTGGGTCAGCAACCGGATCGGGCCGGCGGGCCGGAAGCCGGCCTGCGCTTCCACCAGATCGCGGATCGTGCGGTCCAGCGGCAGGGCGGCGTCGCCGCAGTGATCGTTGCGCCTGAAGCGGGCGGGGGCGGGGCGGTGTGCCGACCAGAACCAGTAAGGTTCAAACAGGTGATCGAGTTCCGCCAGGTCCAGATACATCATGAACAACCGGTAGCGGAAATCGTGGCGCACGGGATGAAAGCGCCGGTGGCTGACCTGACCCTGATAGATGCAACTGTGCATGCTCAGGCCACCGCCTTTGTTTCGGCCATGATTCGCGGACCGGCTGCCGGGACACACAAGGGCACGCCCGTGTACCGGGTGAAAGCATCACACACGGTGATGGCACTGCGTACGCCATCTTCGTGGAAACCATAACCCCACCAGGCACCACAATAGTAGCTGCGATTCATGCCGTTGATCTCGGCGTGCCGCTGCTGGGCCGCGATCGTCGCGTGGTTGTACACCGGGTGCATATAGTTGAGTCGGTGCAGGACAGCCCGCGGATCCACGGCGCCCGTGTCGTTCAGCGTCAGCAGAAATTCACGCGGACCGGGCAGCGATTGCAGGCGGGTGAGGTCGTAGGTCACGGACACGCGACCGCTGTCCTGTGTGCTGCTGCGATGGTAGTTCCAGGCTGCCCGGGCGCGCCGGGTCCGGGGCATCAGGCGCGCGTCGGTGTGCAGCACCGCCGCGTTGTCCTGGAATGAAATGGCGCCGAGGATCTCGCGCTCGGCGGTCGATGGATCGCGCAGCAGGCGGAGTGCCTGATCGCTGTGACAGGCCAGCACGACCTGGTCGTAGCTGGCTTCCGGCCGCCCGAGTGCCTTGATCACCACCCGGTCAGCGTGCCGCTGTACCCACTCGACCGGTGTGTCGAGCAGCAACCGGTCGCGAAGCGGGCGGATGATGGCGCGCACATATTCCCGCGAGCCGCCGCTGACCGTCATCCATTGCGGTCGTCCCGTGGTCTGCAATAGCCCGTGGTTACGGAAAAAGTGCCCGAAGTGACTGGCCGGGAATTCAAGGATCCTTGCCGGTTGTGCTGACCAGATCGCGCCGGCCATCGGCAGCAGGTAGTCGTCGACCATCGGACCCTTGAAGCCGTGCCGGTGCAGAAAGTCGCCGAGACTCTGCTCCGGTGCGGCCGCCAGCAGCTGGTCGCTGAGCCGGTTGAAGCGCAGGATGTCGAGCAGCATCCGGTAGTGGGCGGGACGCAGCAGGTTGCGGCGCTGGGCAAAGATCGCGTTGAAGTCGGTATCGCCGCGATATTCGACACCGCTGTCTGCGCAGCGAAAGCTGAAGCTCATGTCGGCCGGCTGATATGCCACGCCGAGCGAGCGCAGCAGTGCCGTGAAATGTGGGTAATTGCGTTCGTTGAAGACCAGAAAGCCGGTATCCATGGCCAGATGCCGCCCGTCCATCGCCACGTCGACCGTATGGCTGTGGCCACCGGGCCGACTGTCGGCCTCGAAAATGGTCAGCTCGCAGTGTCCAGCCAACTGATGGGCGGCATACAGACCCGAAATGCCGCTGCCGATTATCGCTACTCGCACGTTGATCCCCCGCAGGGTTATGGTTGCATAGAATGTCATTCGTTGCTGGTGTGCAGCCGGATGCGCTTTTTCTGAATCAGATCCGTATCCGGCGACGAATCCCTGTTGCCAGCTTTCCCCGGCCCGATGGAGAGATCGCTGATGTCTGCCATGAAAACGAACTTCAACTGGTGCCGCAACGGCCAGCGCGGACTGCTGTTGGTGCTTGCCGGCGCGTTGGCTGCCTGTGGCCGGTCGCCGGTGCCCCTGCAGGAACTCAATGCCTCCTACGAGCAGGCGCTGGTGCGTACGGCGCCGCTCGCGGTCGTCCACGAACCCGGCAGCGAGGCGCAGCGGGTGGCATTTGATCGCGTGCAGACCTACTTCACGGAGATGACGGCGGCCTCGGTTCGCGAGCAGACGCCCACCGTCTATGCGCCCGGGGCTTACCTCAATGACACCCTCGTGGGCATCAATGGCGTGGCACGCATCCAGGCCTATTTCGAGCACACCATGGAGGATACCCGGACGCTGAATGTCCTGTTTCTGGATCGTGCCCAGTCCGGTATCGATTACTTCGTGCGCTGGGAGATGACCGTTGAACACAAGTCGCTGGCCGGCGGCAAGCCGGTGCTGAGCTATGGCGTCTCGCAGTTCCGCTTCGACAGCGAGGGGCGCGTGTTGCTGCACAAGGATTTCTGGGATTCCGGCACGGCACTTTATGAGCAGCTGCCGATGCTTGGCGGTGTCGTCCGCCGCGTGCGTGCCGCCGCCGAAGCGGGGGCAGAGTGAACATGCTGATCGACTTGTGCGAGCGCGGCCTGATTCCGGATGTCATCACCCGCGCGGGTATGCGCCGCCTGATGGCCAGTCGTCTGGCGCTGGAGTCGGCCGATCGCGGGCTTGCCGAGGCCGAGCAGTTTGGGCGTCGGCTGGCCGAGCTGCGCGCGAGCCCGGTCGCGATCGAGACCGACAAGGCCAATGAGCAACACTACGAGGTACCGGCGGAATTCTTTCGTCAGGTGCTCGGCAAGCATCTCAAGTACAGCTGCTGCTGGTACGGTGAGGGTGTGCAGGACCTCGATGCGGCGGAAGCCGCCATGCTGCGCCTCAGCTGCGAGCGGGCAGAACTTGCCGATGGCCTGCGCATCCTCGAGCTGGGTTGCGGCTGGGGTTCACTGACGCTGTGGATGGCGGCGCACTATCCGCGCAGCCGGATCACCGCGGTATCGAACTCGGCCTCGCAGCGCGAGTTCATCGTCGGGCAGGCGCGGGAACGCGGCCTTTCCAATGTCGAGGTAATCACGGCCGATGCCAACGCCTTCAGTACGGACCAGCGCTTTGACCGGGTCGTTTCTGTCGAGATGTTTGAACACATGCGCAACTACGCCACGCTGATGGCACGCATTGCCGGTTGGCTGCAGCCGGGTGGCAAGCTGTTCGTGCATATCTTCTGTCATCGCACGCTGATGTATCCCTTTACCACGGGCGACAGCTATGACTGGATGGCAAAGTATTTTTTCAGCGGCGGGCTGATGCCGGCCGAGCACACCCTGCTGTATTTCCAGGAGCAGCTGAAGATTGACGAGCAGTGGCGGGTACCGGGCACGCACTACGCACGCACGGCAAATGACTGGCTGGCCCGTCAGGACCGGAATCGCGAGGCGGTGATGGCGGTACTGAGACAGGCCTATGGCCCGGCTGAGGCGACGCTCTGGTTCAACCGCTGGCGCATGTTCTTCATGGCTGTCGCGGAGCTGTTCGGCTATGCGGGCGGAACCGAGTGGTTTGTTGCCCATTACCGCTTCGTGCGGCACTGAGCGCGGCATGAATGCCTTGTTGCCGCTCGCCCTGTCCGGTTTCAGCACGACGCTCATGCTGATGCTGGTCGCATGGCTGATCAGCCTCCGGACGCACAACGTGGCAATCGTTGACGTGTTCTGGGGCATTGCGATCGCCGGCGCGGGCCTCTGCTATCTGTACCTCCGGCCGGCCACTGGCACGCGGGGCGTGCTGGTGGCACTGCTGGCAACGGTCTGGGCGATACGCCTGGGCGCACACCTGCTCTGGCGCACCCGGGGTCAGCCCGAAGACCGCCGCTATCGTGAGATCCGCGCCCGCAACGAACCGCATTTCGGTTTGAAGAGTCTCTGGCTGGTCTTTGGCCTGCAGGCCATGCTGGCCTGGCTGGTTGCGATGCCGCTGCTCGGCGCGGTAATCAGCAGTGCGCCGATCGGGAGCCTCGACCGGTTCGGAACCCTGCTCTGGGCCTTCGGCCTGGTTTTCGAGTCGGTGGCTGATTATCAGCTTGCGCGCTTTCAGCAGCGCGGCGGCGCCGAACGCGGTGTGATGGACAGCGGTATGTGGCGCTTCAGCCGCCATCCGAACTATTTTGGCGAATTCGTCCTCTGGTGGGGTATTGGCCTGATCGCCGTCGCCGGCGGGGCGTGGTGGGCGCTCATCGGTCCGTTCCTGCTCAGCGTATTCCTGCTCAGGGTGTCGGGTATCGCGTTGACGGAAAAAGATATTGCCACGCGCCGTCCGGCGTATCAGGATTACATGCGGCGCACGAGTGCGTTCGTGCCATGGCCGCCGCGCTGAATCACCACCGGAAGATCATCATGCGAGACCAGTTCATGCGTACTGCCCGGATCACTGCAGCGGCTCTCATCGCCTGCCTGCCGTCTTTTGCATCGGCGGGTGAAGCCGCTGCGTTGTGCGCAACGGCTGAACAGAAAGCGCAGATCACGCCGCTGTACGCTGGCACCACTGTGCCGCCGCCTTTCATGGCGGCACAAAAACTCGGCTTGCCCGAGGGCATCATTGCCAGTGCCTTGCCACCTGCACAGGCAACCGGTGTGTCGGGTGCGGCGTTCAGCAAGGTATGGATTTCCCTGCAGGGCTGGGATCAGGCGCTCACGCTGGTACTGAAAGGCACCAACGTATTCGAGATTCACGGGCGCATTCCTGCCGGTGTGCCGTCAACGAAGAGCCCGTTTTTCAATCTGCAGGCGGCTGAGGCTGGCCTCGGTGGTCATCTGCGCCCCGATCTCATCGGCGCGATATACGCGGTGAATCTCGTTGGTGCCGAAGGCCCGATGCGCGGTGTGACTTTCGTGGATCAGCAGGGGGAAGGCATGTTCGGCGTCTATCTGCCCGAGAGCCGCGAGCCCTCGCCGGCACTGGTCGCGCAGTTCGACAGGACGCAGGCACTGATGGCTGCCATGCCGCGTCTCTGTCAGCCCTGACCCGCCTCGAAGACCACCACGCTGCGCGGCTGGCACAGGTATTGCGGCTGCGTCCATGGAATCCGGGCATCGCGCGTGATGATGTCCCCGGGTGATTCCATCTCGGTATCGACTGCGACATGCCAGTACCGTTCCGCGACCGGCGGCAGGTCTGCCCGCTCTACCTGGTCTGACATGTTGATCAGGACATGCAGGTCTTCTTCGGTGGGCGTGGTGCCGGCCAGCGTGAAGGACAGGAAACGCGTCTCCGGATCGTCCCAGCGGGGCGTCCCGAGTTTTGCGTCATACCAGCGGATATCCGCCATGCCGTTTGCCGGGTCGGTTTCGCCGGTCAGGAACTGTGCTCGTGACAGGCCGGGGTGACGCTTCCGCAGGGCAATCATCTCGCGCACGAAGCGCAGCATGTCGCTGTTGGTTTCTGTCAGTCGCCAGTCAAACCACGAGATCCCGTTGTCCTGGCACCAGGCGTTGTTGTTGCCGTGCTGTGTGCGCAGCACTTCATCGCCGGCCAGCAGCATCGGTACTCCCTGTGACAGGAGCAGCAGCGCGAAGGCGTTGCGCGCATCCTGCCGGCGCTGACGTATGACGTCCTCATCGAGCGTGTCGCCTTCGGTGCCGCAGTTCCAGCTGTCGTTGTGCGCCCAGCCGTCGTGGTTCCCTTCGCCGTTGGCCTCGTTGTGCTTCTCGCGATAACTGACCAGATCGTTGAGCGTGAAGCCATCGTGACAGGTGATGTAGTTGATGCTGCTCTGTGGTGTGCGATCGCTGGCCTGATACAGATCGCTGCTGCCCGCCAGGCAGGTAGCCATCTCGCCGGCGAGTCCGGCGTCGCCGCGCAGAAAACGGCGTATGGCATCCCGATAGCGGCCGTTCCATTCGCTCCAGGCCACGCCGGGGAAATTGCCGACGTGATACAGCCCGGCAGCATCCCAGGCCTCGGCGATCAGCGGCACGCCGGCCAGTGCCGGCGAGAACTCGATCGCGGCGGGGAAGGGCGGGTTTGCCAGCGGTTCACCGTCTTCGCCGCGCACGAAGACGCTGGCCAGGTCAAAGCGGAACCCATCGACGCCATACTCCTGAACCCAGACCTCCAGCGCACGCAGCAGCGTCTGCGTGACCAGGGGGTTATTGCAGTTGATGGTGTTGCCGCAGCCGGTGTAGTCGCGCAGGTCGCCCTTGTCGTGGTGATAAAAGATTTCCGGCATCAGGCCCTTGTAGTTGATGACCGGGCCACCTTTGCCGCTTTCAGCCGTGTGGTTGAGTACCACATCGAGTATCAGGCCGATGCCCGCCGCGTGCAGCGCCTCGACGAGGGCGCGAAATTCATCCGTCTGGCTGGCCTGATCACGGTTCCGGCAATAACCCGGATGCGGGCTGCAAAGTGAATGGGGAGCGTAACCCCAGTAATTGCGCAAACCCTCTGCGGCCACCGACGCCGGCACATCCTGCTCGTCGAAGGCAGCGACTGGCAGCAGCTGCACGTGGGTGATGCCGAGGTCCCGCAGGTAGGGAATCTTCTCGCACAGTCCTGCAAAACTGCCGGGCTGTGCGACGCTGGCTGAGGGGTGCCGGGTGAAACCACCGACGTGCAGTTCATAGATGATGGCCTGGTCGAGGCCGCGAGGCGGCGGGCGTGGTGCGCAATGTTCTGGAGGTCGGGTGACGATGCCGCGAAAGCCAAGCGGAGACCCGGGTGCCGCGACACGTGCGCCGCGGTCCCAGCGGCGGTCGCTGACGGCCCGACACAGCGGGTCGAGTACTTCCAGCTGTGTGGCGACCGGGATACCGGCGTCTTCACCGTTCCGCATATCCTGCGGCAAGGTCACACGCCAGTTGTAGTGCGTGCCGGCCGGCAGCCCGCATACGGCAACATGCCAGAAGAAGTAGCTGCGGTTCTGCCGGGGTTCCAGCCGGATGGCCTGCAGCGGCACGGTTGTTTCCGCGTCGGCATACAGGAGCAGCTCAACGCCAGTCGCCTCGCGGCTGTAGATGCAGAAATTGGTGCGCTGCGGGCTCCAGGTCGCGCCGGGCGGGTGGCGCGATCCGGTCTCGGTGGCGAAATGAGCCGTCACGGTCTCTCGGCCTGTGCGGGCGCAGATGCCTCGGCAGTCTGGAAGGAAAAGACCTGTCGCCAGTCGTAGCGCATGCTCACGATCATCCAGCCATTGGCATCAGCAGCATTGAGGGAGGCACGATCCTTTTCATCGTATGCGTACTCGCGCTCGAAGTCGTCATGCCTGATCAGTATCTGCAGGCTGTGCTGTGGACCGGTACCCCGGGTTTCTGCGCGCTGACTGTAACGAAGCATGTCGATGTCGCCACCTGAACGGACATTGCCTGCAGCCAGTATGGGCCGCAGGCCGATATGCTGGTCGATGCTGAGTGGCTTTACCGCGCCGTCATTCAATGCGTGCACCGTGGCGAGACGGCGCAGCACCGGTTTTCCGTCCTCGTCGCGCAGCGTAGCCACCACGCTGCTGCCGATCACATCGTCGCCGGAAATGCCGTAGGTCTCGCTGGCCAGTATGCGCGCCACATCCACGCTGCCTGCCGAAACGATGAAACTGTGAAATCCGTTGGCGCGCAGATAAGCCAGCAACTCGCGCATCGGCGTGTAGGCGAGCCGGGTCCAGGTCTGCTGAAAGCGCGGATGCCGGGCGGTGCCGAGGAATTCGCGCGCATCGCTGCGGAACGCTTCCTGCGTGCGTCCGGCCTGGGCTACTGCTACCAGCTGGAACAGCGAGGCATTATCCGCTTCCTGCAGATACCTGCCCTGCAGCTCCAGTGCGGCCTTGAAAGGCATCTGCTTGTGCCATTCCGGGTGCTGTGGCGCCTGGAGGCGCAGTCGCTCAAGGGCAAAAAAGCCCTGGGGGCCGGGTTTCTCGGGCCACAGGGTGCCGTCATCATCGAAGACGGCGATGCGTTCCGCCGGGGTCACATAGCTGCTGCTGCCGGGTGTACTGATATCCCGCACGAAATCGAGAATACGCTGCTTGCCAGGACCGTCGCGCCAGGCGGGCAGGGGGTCGATCGCTGCCTGGCACGGTGTGGCGAGGCTGATGACGGCGAACAGCAGCAGTATGCGGCCTGACATGGAGGTCCTTATGGTTCTGGTGCGGCGCACATACTACCGGGACCGCTGCGTGGCGTGAATGCACCGGTGTATAGTTCAGGCATGTTCGCCGGGCTGAAGGTTCGTGGATTGCTGCCGGCCCTCGTGGTTGCCGTGCAGTTTGCCGTGCTGCCCTGTGGGATGGCCATGCAGCCAGCCGACGATTGCGAACACTGTGACGGCGCCGGTCGGCCCTCACACTGCGTGGTTGCGGCCGATGAGTTCGCGATCGATGCAGGGCTGAACGCGCACGATCGGTTGGGCTCTGTACCGCCATCTGCTGAAGTTTTCAGTATTCAGCCGCTGCCGGCTGCAGCACGGATTATGCAGCGTGCTGAATCGGCCGCGGTCGCAATCGCCCGCCGCACCGGACGCCACGGCGGTGACCCGCCTCTCCACCTGCTCTACGGACATTTTCTGAACTAGACCGTCCCCTCGACTGCTGACCACACCTGGTTCAACTCGAGGAGACTGTTCATGCACGACACAAAGGGGCGGGTTGCCCCCATCTGCAACCCGATTACAGATCCGGCCCGGCGGACCTTCGTCCGCGGCCTCGCCCTCGGCGGTATCACCGCGGGGCTCGGCCTGTGGCGGAACCCGGCCTGGGCGATTGATGCCCGGGACACACCGGAAATCCTCAGTGGTACGGAATTCGATCTGCGCCTCGGTGCGCTGCCGGTCAACATCACCGGTCAGCCGCGACTGGCGACGCTCATCAACGATTCGCTGCCGGGGCCGACGCTGCGTTTCCGCGATGGCGATACCGTCACCGTCCGCGTCACCAACAACCTGGCTGAATCCGGTTCCATACACTGGCACGGCGTGCTCGTGCCGGCGGCGATGGATGGTGTGCCCGGGCTCAGCTACGACGGCATCTGTCCCGGCGAAACCTTTGTCTACCGCTTCCCCATCCGTCAGGCCGGTACCTACTGGTATCACAGCCATTCGGGACTGCAGGAGCAGACCGGCATCTACGGCGCAATCGTGATCGAACCGCGTACGCCGGATCCGGTGGCCTGTGACCGCGACTACGTGGTCATGCTGTCCGACTGGACAGACGAGAATCCGGCCCGCGTCGTTGCGAAGCTGAAGAAGCAATCGGACTACTACAACTTCGGACAACGCACGGCCGGTGACTTCCTGCGCGATGCACGTCGCGACGGATTCGTTGCGACCGTTGCCGAGCGTCGCATGTGGGGCGAGATGCGCATGAACCCCATGGATCTAGCCGACGTCAGTGCGTACACCTATACCTATCTGCTGAATGGCAAGCCGCCGGCAGCCAACTGGACGGGACTCTTCAGCCCCGGTGAGCGGATCCGCCTGCGCTTCATCAATGCCGGTGCAATGACGATCTTCGATGTGCGCATTCCCGGATTGCAGATGACCGTGGTCGGTACCGATGGACAGCCCGTCAAACCGGTTGCTGTCGATGAGTTCCGCATCAGTGCCGGCGAAACGTTTGATGTGATCGTGACGCCCGACCAGGATCAGGCCTACACGCTGTTTGCCCAGTCCATGGACCGCAGCGGATTTGCGGCCGGTACGCTCGCGCCGCGTGCCGGCATGCGCGCCGTGGTGCCCGTGCCTGACCGGCGCGTGCCGCTGACCATGGCGGACATGGGTCATGCGATGCCCGCTGACTCTGGCGGGGCGATGGATCACTCCGCGCACGGTGAGCATGCGGGCCACGACATGTCGGCCATGCAGGGTAATGACGCGCCGGCAGTGATCACGCATGCGGCGACGGAATTCGGCCCCGGTGTGGACATGCGGGTGGATCAGCCCTCAACGCGCCTCGACGATCCCGGTGTGGGCCTGCGCGACAACGGCCGGCGTGTGCTGACCTATGCCGACCTCGAAAGCAGCTTTGACGATCCGGATGGCCGCGAACCCGGTCGCACCATAGAGTTGCATGTGACCGGCAATATGGATCGCTACATGTGGTCCTTTGACGGCATCCCGATGGAGGAGGCCGGACCGATCCGGCTCGTTCATGGTGAGCGGATCCGTGTTGTACTGGTTAACGACACCATGATGGACCATCCAATCCATCTGCACGGCCTGTGGAGCGACCTCGAAGACGAAGCGGGCGCGTTCAAGGTTCGTAAACACACGATCAACATCAAGGCGGGCCAGAAGCTCAGCTACCGCGTAGCTGCCGATGCCTTCGGGCGCTGGGCGTATCACTGTCATCTCGCGCTGCACATGGCGGGAATCTTTCGTGTCGTCATCGTCGACCGCGACGGTGCGGATGCCGGCGGGCACGGAGGGCATCACCATGGTTAATCGCATACGAGCGGCTGCCCGCCTGGTATCGCTGGTCACGCTCCTGACCGTGCTGGTCGGCGTGATGCCGGTGTACGCCGAAGACGAGCGCGATGCGGCGTTTCCGACGCTCAACACCAGCATGAGCGAGCAGATGCCCGACGATCCCGTGTACTGGATGCTGCTCTTCGACGAATTCGAGTGGCAGGACCAGCGCGATGGCGATGTGCTGGGTTGGGATGCCCATGCGTGGATCGGCACCGATATGCACCGCGCGCTGCTGCGCGCGGAAGGTCAGCGTGAAGACGGCAACACCACGGAAAACCGTCTCGAACTGCTGTGGGCACACCCGGTCGCCGCCTACTGGGACCTGGTGGCCGGTGCACGCATGGATACCGAGCCGGGGCCGACCCGCAGTTACATCGGCATCGGCGTGCAGGGTCTCGCGCCGCAGTGGCTGCATGTGGAGGCGACGGCCTGGGCCGGGGAGCGCGGACAGACGGCAGCGACGCTCAAGCTCGAGTATGAGGTGCTGCTGACCAACCGGCTGATCCTGACGCCGAAAGTCGAAACCGGCATCTATGGCAAGGACGATACGGCCAACGAGATCGGCAGTGGCTTCAGTGAGATGAATGCCGGCCTGCGCCTGCGCTACGAGATCCGTCGCGAGTTTGCGCCCTATGTCGGTGTCGAGTGGACGGGCAAGTTCGGCGATACTGCGGACCTGGCCCGCAGCAACGATGAAGCGGTGCGTGATGCACAGCTCGTCGCCGGTCTGCGTTTCTGGTTCTGAAACGGGATGGTTCTGTATGCAGGCAAATGACTGTCCGCTGTGCCGCGATGCTGCGGCACCGGCACTGTGGCGTGACGACAAGTGCCGGGTAGTCAGTGCGGGCGACGCTGACTATCCGGCTTTTCTGCGCGTGATCTGGCAAGCCCATGTCCGCGAGATGACCGATCTCGATCCGGCCGGGCAGCAGCATCTGCTGCACGTGGTGCTGGCCGTCGAGCGCGTGCTGCGTGCCGAGCTTGCGCCCGACAAGATCAATCTCGCCACACTCGGCAACCAGGTGCCACACTTGCACTGGCATGTGATCCCGCGCTTTGCCGACGACGCCCACTTCCCGGATCCGGTGTGGGCGAAACGGCAGCGCGCCGGCGTGGCGCACAGGGTGGATCGAGAGCGGCTGATCGAGGGTCTGCGCTCGGCGCTGGGCGAATCGTCCGGAGCGTGAGTGATCGTCAGCCGCTGTACGGCAGGCGCTCACCATCGTCGAACACCAGTTCACGTTCCGGCCAGCGGACGGCAGCCAGCCTGCCCAGATACGGCGCGCCCGGCGCCAGCGGCCGTTCGCGGTAACGCACGCCGGCGGAGAAGTCCACGCAGAAGGCATTGGCGCGCGGACCCAGCCAGCAGTTCGCATCCAGTCCGGAAAACAGATCGGGTTCGCCACGCGAGAACAGCTGCTGTGCTTCCCGGCCGCTCCAGCGCCAGTAGTGGCCAAAGATCACGGCTGGCTCATCCTGGTAGTCGTGCCACCAGGCGACGCGATCCACCATGCGCCACTTGCCGGTGGCGTAGAAGGTTTTCCTGGCCAGCCGCTCCACGCCTGAAGTCAATACGCGTATCGGGTTGCTCATCTGGAGGTGTTCGTTCCTCTGGCCGATGGCCGGAAGCAGCGGCACGCTGGCCTGTTCGTCGGCAATGGCTGTGTCCCAGAGCGTGTGTTCTCTGGCCAGGTCACGCATCAATTCGGGATCGTGCATCCATTGCTCGGCACGCTGGTGATATTTCCGGTAGATCTCCGTCAGCGGCTGTGTGTCGGGCTCGGCGGCAAGCGCCAGCAGCGAGGCCGGGTGCCAGGCTGCGTGGACAATGCGCAGATCATCGCGTGACAGGGCCAGTGGCAGACCGGCCAGGAATTGCGGGAACTGTGCGCGCTGCTCGGCACTTGCGGGCCGGCAATCCGGAAACCGGCCCTCGTCGTGATCGTGGTTCTCGGCAAAGTACCAGCCGTTGCCGGCTTTGGGTGCGCCGCGCAGCACGCTGAGCTCGTGATTACCGAGCACGCATTGCGCTCGTCCGGTCGCAACCATTGCCTGCACCAGTTCGATCACGCCCGGGCTGTCGGGACCTCGATCGCAGAGGTCGCCGACGAAGACCAGATGACGGCCGTCACGATGCTGCCCGTCAGCGTCATAGCCGAGTTGCTGCAGCAGGGCGTGCAGCGCTTCGAGTTCGCCGTGTACATCGCCGACGATATCGAGCGAACCAGCGGCCAGCGGCCCTTCCACCGTGATGCTCATTCAGACGGCTACCGTGACCGGGTCATAGTCCGGATCATCCGTGGTGCCAGGCACATAAGCATCCGGATTGAGGGTGGTGAGGCGGACGCCCTGTTCCTCTGCTGCCACCATTGACGCGCTGGCGCGCGGAATTCTTGCCGCTGCATAACGTTGCAGGGCTTCCGGCGTTGTGCCGGCCATGGCAATCGCACGGGCCAGAACGAGCGCGTCTTCCAGCGCAAGATCGGTGGCGCGATCCGGAAACGGTGTGACAGGATGTGCAGCATCGCCGAGCAGGGCCACCCGGCCCTGTGTCCATGCTGGCAGCGGATCGCGCGCGAAAACTCCGCGCGACAGGGACTGCTCGGGCGGCGTGGCCATCAGCACGGTGCGCGCAACGGTGTCGAAGCCACGGAATGCCGCCAGCACCGAGTCGACGCCCGAGGGTTTTGACCAGCCCTCATCTGTCCAGTGATTGCTGCGGGCGAGTGCCATGTAGGCAAGCTGTGTGCCCCGGCCAATGCTGCGGCAACCGAGTTGCTGTCCCGGGCCGATCCAGATGGTTGCATCGCTCAACCCCGGCGCCGCCGGTGCGAGGTGCGACATCGGCACCAGACCCTGCCACAGCTGATAGCCGGTGAAGCGCGGTTGCTCGTCGCCGAACAGTCGGGTGCGGACGGCCGAGCGGAGCCCGTCGCAGGCAACGAGCAGCGAGCTGCGCAGCATCTGCCGGCCGGCGAACAGCGCGGTGACTCCGCTGGCATCCTGACCGATATCCGCCAGCGTATGTCCCGGGTGCAGGCAGTTGCGGTCGTTGCTGTGAATGGCAGCGATCAGTGCGCGCTGCAGGTCCGCACGCCCGATCTGATAACAGCCGGCCGGATCAGCTGCAGTCCCGGCAAGCAGCCGGCCGCTGTGGAAGTGTCTGACGGCGATGGTTGCCGGACGAACCGCGAGGTCTTCCAGCGCCTCGCGGAGGCCGAGCTCTTTCAGAACCCGTGCCCCGGTTGCACCGATCAGGAGTCCCGCGCCGCCGGCAAAGGGCTCGGCCGCCTGTTCGGAGACCGCGACCCGCAGACCTTGCCGTTGCAGTGCCAGTGTCGCCGTCAGTCCGCCGATGCCGGCACCGATGAGGATGACATCGAACTGCATATGTTCAGGGTGCCAGTCGCGCGATGGACCAATCGTCTCCGCCGCGAGTGTAGAGGAAGCGATCGTGCAGGCGATGCTCGCCGGCCTGCCAGAACTCGATGGTTTCCGGCTGCACGCGGTAGCCGCCCCAGAACGAGGGCAGCGGTACCTCACCCGCAGCGAACTTCTGGCGCATCTCCATGAACTTGTTTTCGATCAGGCTGCGGCTCGAGATCACGCTGCTCTGTGCAGAAACCCAGGCGCCGATCTGGCTGTCACGGGGGCGGGTCAGGAAGTAGCGCAGGTTCTCGGCAGCCGAGGTATGGCTGGCCGTGCCGGTGATACGCACCTGGCGGCTGAGTTCGGCCCAGTAGAACAGCAGGGCAACCCGCGGGTTGGCGATGATTTCGCGCGATTTCCGGCTTTCCAGGTTGGTATAGAAGACGAACCCCGAGGCATCGAAATACTTGAGCAGCACGGTGCGCAGCGAGGGCTGGCCGTCAGCAGCCACGCTGGCGATGCTCATCGCATTCGGATCGAGTACCTGCGTCTCCATGGCTTCAGCAAACCAGTGTTCGAACTGCCGGAAGGGGTCCGGGTTGAGCGCAGTGTGATCCAGTCGACGGGTGCGGTAGTCACGGCGGAGATTGGCGATATCAATACTCATACATCCATTCTAACCAATTGACATCATGCATTTGTGACACAGATACAGGTTGCACTGCGGCTGTTGTCCGACCATGGGCGGGGGATTTGATGGCCGGCATAGCCGGGTGTTGCATGGGATCAGGGACGCAGGCAGCCGTGGCGGCCGGGGGGCAATATCCGGGTGTGTCGGGTATCCCGTTGGCCGGCAAAATCAGCCTGATCCTCCTCGTCGTCGGTTCATTTGCCGCACTCGGCATCGCCTGGATGGGGCAGGAAATCGTCCTGCGCAAGTTCGGTGAAACCGAGTCAGAGCTGGTGCTGCGCAATCGTCACATCCTGCATCAGGCCATTCAGGCCGATGCGGACAGCGTGCGCACGATTGTGCTGGACTGGAGTCAGTGGAACGGACTCCATGACTATGCGCTGGGCCGCAATCCGAAATTTGCGGGTGAAGAACTGAATGCGGTGGGACTCGACCGGCTGAAGCTGGACGCCATTCAGGTCATCGGTCCTGACGGCCGGCTTGTCAGTGAAAACCTCCGCGCCGGCTTGTCCGGTCCGGATGGGCAGCCAACACCGGATATCGGTACCGAGATCAGACTGGCCGTGAAGCCGGAGAAGCCCGGCGACCCCCTCTCCGGATGGCTCAATACCAGTATCGGTCCGCTGATAGTCGCCTCGCGACCGATTCTCAGGAGCGACGGGACAGGGCCGGCCGCGGGTATTCTGGTCATGGCCCGACGCCTTGATCCGGCTGCGCTTTCTGCAGGGCTAAGTGTCCTGCCGTCCCAGGTCTTCGTGCATGGCAGTGCGTATGGACCGATTGAGCCGGCTCTGCTTCCGCTGATTGCACAGCTCGAAAACGCGGCCGATTCAGCTGCGCTGGTTTTGCGCGATACGGACATGTCCGATTTCCGGTACTTCCGCGATATCAATGGCCAGCTGGCGTTCCTGCTGGAAACCCGCATGCAGCGCACCATACTCTCGACCGCCCGTGAGACGACACACCAGCTCTCGATCGCACTCATGGTATTTGGCGCAGCCTTTTTCCTGTTGTTGATTGTGGTGATCCGCTTTGCAGTGTCGCGCCCGCTGGGACAGCTTGCGGGTCACATGCAGCGGCTGCGTGAGACCGGTGAGATCCAGCCGGCTGCGAATGCCGATTCCGGTGATGAGATCGGTACCCTGGCACGCAGCTTCAACGAGCTCATCGATGCGCAGAGAAAGGCCAGCAGTGAGCTGGGCATGCTGTCGGCCGCCGTCCAGCATGCTGACGAAGCGATCGTGATCCTGCAGCAGGACGGCCACATCGCCTGGGTGAATCAGGCCTATGAGCGCAGCCGCAACGTGAAGAATGCTGATCTTGTGGGCTGCAATCCGAATGATGTCATCGAGGGCTGCGATGATCCCGCGACGTATCTGGCCGTTTGGGCTGCAGCACGGGCTGGCAAGACCTGGAAGGGACGTCTGCGGACGGTGGTCGGTGGTGGCCGGGTTGTCACTGAAGACGTGGTCGTCTCGCCGGTACTGCACACCGGCCAGACTGAGCCGGCCGGTTACGTGATGCTGATGCACGATGTCAGCGAACAAATCGCGCTGGAGGTCCAGATCGCGCAGACGCAAAGACTGGAAGCAGTAGAGCGACTGGCGGCGGGTATTGCGCATGAGATCAATACGCCAGCCCACTATGTGGATGGCAATGTGCGTTTTCTCGAAGAAGCGTTCAACACATTGTCAGGTTTGCTGGGCAAGATAACTGACCAGACCTGCGCTGCTGGCGACGGGACGGTCGCCGCGGCTGATATCTTGGCCCTGCTGGCGGAGGCGGAAGTGAGCTATCTGCAGACTGAGGTGCCGGTTGCAATCCGGCAGACGCTGGAAGGTGTCGGGCGGATCAGCACAATCGTCCAGTCGATGAAGGAATTGACCGATCCGGTGCCCGATTTCGTGCCGGCCAACCTGAACCCGGTCATTGAGGCCGCCGTGAGCGCGGCGCGAAACGAATGGCCTGATGTTGCCGAGTTCCGCATGCAGCTCGATCCGCAGCTGCCCTGGGTGGCATGTCAGCCGGAGAGCATCAACCAGGTCGTGGTCAACATGCTGGCCAATGCTGCGCAAGCCATCGACCGGAGGAGGGGGGCAACACGCGGCCATGTCGTCGTCAGCACATGCGTTGCCGGTGACAGTGTGGAGATCAGCATCAGCGACGATGGTCCGGGTATGACCCCGTCCGTACAGGCCCGGATCTTCGATCCCTTCTATACCACCCGCCCGGTTGGCGAGGGCACGGGCCAGGGGCTCAGTACCGCACACAGCGTGATCCGGAAGCATGGCGGTACGATCACCGTGGACAGTGCGCCTGGCCGTGGCAGCTGCTTCAGGATTCATCTGCCGGTGGCCGATGGCCAGCCGGCGTCAGGCGGGGATCAGGATTCGCAGCTTCTGCGAGACACTCGTCGGCTCGCCAGCTGAAGACGCAGCGGTCGTCTCGCGCAGCTGCGTGAGCAGCGGGCTGGTGATCTCCTCGCCACGAAACATCAGCGTCTCGCCGTTGTCGGCGATGATGTCTTCATCGAGCACCATGCCTGGCCGCAGTTCATCGAAGCCGACCCAGCGGATATCCATGTAGGCACTGTGCATGTGCACGGTACGTACGGCTTCGATGATCGCCTTGGGCAGCCAGGGCATCGACTGCTCCATGCGTTTCAGCGCGTCAGCCGGTTGTTCACCGGTAGCCATCAGGTCATCGAGGGCAGTGGCTACGGCGAGGATTACCGTTGCCGTGTCTTCCGCCGGCCACTCACTGACTTCGGCCGGCAGCGCGGAGAAATCCGTAAGCTGCTGCTGACGCGCGACCATCGCAGCAACCGGCTCAAGCTGCGGAATGCGACCAATCAGCGCTGCGGCGACAGCAGGGTGGCGGTGATAGAGGCGCTGTTCTTCGTCGTCCAGCGGTGTGCCTGCGTACAGTTTGTCGAGCAGCTCGACCGGCAGGGTGATGCAACCGAGCTGCGACAGCAGCGTGGCGAGGCGCAGGTCCCAGGGCATGGTGAACTTCAGCGCACTGGCGATGGCCGCCGAGTATTGCCGCACACGCCCGGTGCGCCGCCGTGCGACCGGATTCATTATGCCGAGAATGTCGGTGAGCATCTCCACCAGGCCCTGCAGCGTCTTCTCCAGCAGTTCCTTGCGGGCGGTGATCAGTTCGTACTGTGCCAGGCCGGCGTTCACTGCGCGGCGCAGCGCGTCTTCGTGACAGGGCTTGGTCAGGAAACGAAATACATGTCCGTCGTTTATCGCGGAAATCGTCGATTCGAGATCAGCCTGACCCGACAGAATCATGCGCACCGTATCCGGGTATTCTTCGCGGATTCGGGTCAGCAGTTCGGTGCCATTCATGCCGGGCATGCGCATGTCTGAAACGACGAGCGCAACCGGGCCGGTGTCTTTCAGCAGTGCCAGGGCGTCGACGCCGCTCGTAGCCGTCAGGATGTCATGCGATTTCCGCAGCTGGCGACGGATGCTGTCCAGAACGTTGGGTTCATCATCGACAAAAAGTACGCGCATTGAATGGTTTTTCCGGGTCTGGTGCCTTGTCTCCGGCGCATGGTAGCGTCTGGCCGCTATTGCCGGTCAGTAACGGGTCACAGAACCGGGCCTGCTCAGTTCAGACGCACCCCGGTCAGGCGCAGGGTGACCTTGCCGAAGATTGGCGCGCTGCCAGACAGCATCAGCGGTGTGCGTGTCTCGGCGTCGAGGGCCAGTTCGATATTGCCCCGCAGTCCCAGCAGTTCGAAGTCGTCATCGCTGACTGCGCCCGCCTTGCCGGACGGGTCGACGACTGGCAGTGCTCGCAGCGTGAGACGCAGCGGTGTGATCTTGCCGCGTCGCTGCACCGCGCCACTGGGCCACACTTCCGCGTAGTTCACACTGATGGCACGCGGTTCCGTGACCTCAACATGCACGATCTGCGTCTCCCGCCGCCGGAACACCAGCAGTTCCACCTGATCACCGGGTTTGTCGAGTGCCGCAGCGGCGATGGCGTAGAGCAGGCCGGTGGATTCCAGCACTGGTTGCCCGGTCGGATCGACGGGATACAGGCGCGGGCCTTCGCTGGTCTTGCTCCATTTCGCCGGTGGCAGGGATTCTTCAGCGCGGTTCACCGGCCAGCGCGTGCGCAGGTAGACGCCCGTCTCGCCATAGCGCCACGTTCGATAGCGGTATTTGCCTTCCTGGTCATGGTGAGCGCCCTGGATGGCGGCGCCGTTTACGGGATCCATGAGCAGGGTGAGGCGCGACCGGCGGCCCAGACCGCTGGCCTCGTAAACCAGTTCCAGTACCTCGGCACCTGGTGCGATTGCCGGTACACCCGGTATCGGCAGCAGTTCGCGGCGGATGGAAGTCTCCGGCACCATGCGCAGGGTGAGGCGGGCATCGGCGCTCAGAAACAGCTTGGTGGCCGTCATGCTGATTTCCGACCAGCCGACACGGGCCGGGTCAAAGACCGGGGCAGCCGGCGGCGCCTCTCCGGCGGATACCAGGCTGGCACACAGGAGCGCCGCGGCGGTCACCCACCTGTGCCGTACTGCTAGACTCATTTGCGGATCATAGCGTGCTGGCCCCGGATGCACTGAACTGATGCCTGACCTTTCTCCAGCCCGCCGCATGTTCCTGCCCAGGTCCCGCCAGCGGGGATGTCTCGCGATCCTGCCGCTTCTGCTGCTGTCCATGCCGGGACAGGCCGAGGTGGTGTTCAAGGGCCTGAGCCGTACCACCGAAAAAGTCGTGCGCGCCACGGTCGGACTGGCCGGGGAATCCTGCGGTGCGTCCGACGCGCGGGTGCGTCGCCTGTACCGGCGCGCCGATACGGAAATCCGCCAGGCACTCGAGGTCTACGGTTATTACGCGCCGACCATTGAAAAGACGCTCGGTCGTGATGCGAGCTGCTGGCAGGCGAATTTCACGGTCAAGCGTGGTCCGCGCGTCAGGATCCGCAGCATGAAAGTCTCGGTATCCGGTCCCGGAGCAGATGACCGGATCCTGTCCGGCAAGGGTGCCCGGCCTGAGTTTGAGGTCGGCGACGGGCTCAATCAGCGGGCATACGATGCTTACAAGGTGTCGCTGGCTGGCATGGCCCGGCGTCGTGGCTATTTCGACGGGCAATTCGCAAGCAGTGCGATCGATGTGTATCCGGAGAAGCTGGCTGCGGATATCCGTATCGACTATGCCTCAGGTACGCGCTATCGCTTTGGTCCCGTCGAATTTGACCAGAGCGTTGTCGACCCGGATCTTGCCCGGCGCTTCGTCGAGTTCGCGGAAGGCGAGCCCTACGATGCAGACAGGATCAATGATCTCTATACGGCTTTGCTCACCAGTGGCTATTTTCAGGGCGTCGAAGTGCGCACCACGCCGAGGCCCGGCCCGCTGCCCGACGTACTGGTCAGCGTGGCACTGACGCCGAGCAAGTCGCGAACCTGGACGACCGGTATTGGCTATGCCACCGATACCGGTCCGAAAATCCGTCTCGACTACCGCAATCAGCGTCGCAACGAAGAAGGCCATCAACTCGAGCTGAACAACCAGTTCTCCGAGGTGCTCGGTGGCTCGTCCGTCAGCTATCGCCTGCCGGACGGGAAACGGCAGGACGAGTGGTTCAGCATCAATATGGGCTACAAGTACGAGAACCCGGAAGACAGCAGAAGCGCCGAATTCCGACTCGGCCTGCAGCAGAGCAGGCGTCGACGCGGCAACTGGCGCGAAACGCGTTTTATTGACTACATCCACGAAAACTACCGGGTGGGCGACGAGCGCGGCAACAGCGACCTCATCGTGCCGGGCATCAGCTGGGCCGAGCAGCCGCTGCCGCTGACCGGCCGGCCGCGGCGCGGGCGGCGTCTGAACCTGAAGCTCAGCGGCACGGATGAACTGCTCGGCTCCGATACAGCGTTCATGCAGATAGAAACCAGCGGCAAGCTGATTCTGCCGCTCGGCGCAAATGCCCGTCTGCTGACGCGCGTGGAGGCGGGCTGGACGATCAAGGACGACTTCTCCGATCTGCCGTTTTCGGTGCGTTACTTCGCTGGCGGCGACGGCAGTGTGCGCGGTTACGACTACAAGTCGCTCGGCCCCACCGATGATGATGGCGATGTCGTTGGCGGTGCCAACAAGCTGGTCGGCAGCATCGAGTTCGATGCGCAGGTATACGGCAACTGGTCAGCTGCCGTGTTCGCGGATTCCGGCAACGCCTTCAACAGCTTTCGCGCCATGTCGCTGAAAACCAGTGTCGGTACCGGTATCCGCTGGTACTCGCCGCTCGGGCCGGTGCGTTTTGATGTCGCTTTTCCGCTCGACAGCGATGCATCGGACTCCTGGCGTATTCATATTTCACTGGGTCCGGATCTGTGATCGGTACGCTTGCCAGCCGGATGCTGTTCGCACTGCAGGCGCTGTTGCTGGCTGTGCTCGTGCTCGGCCTGTGGTTGCTGGTAACCCCGGCCGGCAGCAGCTGGCTCCTCAACACGTTTGCCGCACAGACAGATGGCGTGGTCAGCATCAGTGGTCTGCACGGCAGCCTGCTGCGCGGCATGCGGGCTGACCAGGTCGAAATCCGGGTCACGCGCACCAGCGTGCTGATCTCACAGGCTGAACTGTCGCTGTTCTGGCCGGATCTGCTGCGCAGGCGCATACGACTGCGAACTGCGCGGGCGACCGAAGTGCTGGTGGCGATCGGCCCGCGTCCGGCCGACGAACCGCATACGCCGGTCAGGCCCCTGCTGCTGCCCTTCGTGATCGCAGCTGACAGCCTGGAAGTCGGTCAGTTGCAGATCCGCATTGAGGGCAATGATCCGGTCATTCTGCACGCTGCGCGTCTGCAAGGTGAGCTGGCTGACGGCACGATCCGTTTCAGTCCGCTGACGGTACAGACCCAGGGTGTCGAGCTGTCCGCTGCCGGTTCCTTCGGCACCGGCGAGCCCTTTGCGACCAGCGCCGAGTTGCGCTGGTCGGTTCAGGGTCAGGATCTTGCCGGACAGGGACCGGTCAGCGGGGATCTGGCGGCTCTGCGTTTTGAACAGGTCGTGCGCATGCCCGACCCATTGGGTGTCGGTGGAATTTTGCACCTGCTGGACGACAACCCCGAGATCATTGTCGGCGCGCGCTGGCGGCGTATCAGCCGTGATATGGGTGCAGCCGGGATCGTGGTGAGCGATCGTGGTCAGCTGCAACTGCGCGGCTGGACAGATGGTTTCAGGGCGCAGCTCGATGCCGATATCGCGCCCGGTGCCTGGTCTCGCATGCAGCTGACTGCTGCCGGTAGCGGTGATATCCGGCAGTTCCGTGTCGATAGCCTGCGTCTCAGTGGACCCGAGGGCACAGTCAGCGGTCAGGGGCTGTTCAACTATGTGGCGGGACTGCGCGGTGCGTTTTCCTTGCAGGGGCGCCGCATCGACCTGCGTCCGGTGGATGCGCGTCTGGCTGGAAAGATCGATTTCGATGGCCAGCTCGGTTTCGATCCGGCCGGCAGTTTTTCGTTTCTGGTCCAGGAGGCGAAGGGCACGTTGTTCGGGCGACAGTTCCGCGCCTCGGGCACGGTCGCGAATGTTGAAGTCGGTTATGCCTTCGACGAGGTGCGCGTGCAGGCTGGTGGCAACCACCTGGATATCGACGGGATCTGGGGGCCGGCACTGTCCGGACGTTTCAGCATTGATGCGCCTGATCTTGCCACGCTCTGGCCGGGCTTCGAGGGTTATCTGCATGGCAAGGGCACGCTCGGCGGCTCGTCCGGGAAGCCGGAGTTCCAGCTCGAACTCGACGGCAGGGGGCTTGGTCTGGGGGCGTTGCACGTTGACAGTCTGCGCGCCCGCGGCGGCCTCGGCGCGCGCGATACGCTGGATCTCAACCTGACTGCCGCCGGCATTGCCATCGCTGAACAGGAACTGGGCGACCTCGATGTGGTTGCCGGCGGCGCACTCGATGACCACGCCCTGCGCGTCACGCTTTCCGGTGGCGAAGTGACCGTCGGACTCGAAGCCAGCGGTGCCCTGAAGCAGGGCGGCCTGCTGGAAAATTTCACGCAGGGCTTTGTGATGTTGCCGGGTGCCCAGCACTGGAAGCTGAGTGAAGCCGCGGTGCTGCGCCTTGCCGGTACCGACCTGAGCCTGGGTGCGCACTGCTGGAGCTTTGCGCCCGCCGAGCTGTGCCTGTCAGATACGCGTTCCGATGCACGTGGCCTGGCTGGTGGCCTCCGCCTCAGGCATTTCCCGCTGGCCAGCATCGCGCATTACCTCAGCGCAGACGTCGATCTGCAGGGAACGGCAGAAGCTGATCTCGATTTCCGGCGACTAGATTCGAAACTGACCGGCCATTTTCAGGGCGAGTTGCAGGATGCCGCGTTTATCTACCGTGCTGGTGGCGGCGAGGACGATATTACCGTTCCGGTCAGTGAGTTCACCGCCGAGGTGGATGCCACCGAAACATTGATCCGCTACTCCGGCAGGCTTGTCGCCGGCTTCGGCCTGTCGCTTGCCGCCGGCGGCGAGGTGAATGATCCCTTTGGCGCCAGGCCGGTGATCCGCGGTACCGTCAGCGGCGGCATTCCCGATCTCGCGCCGATCAGTCCTGTCATCGAGCGCTTCGTCGATATTGGCGACATCAAGGGGCGTATCGAACTGCGCGCCGGACTCTCCGGAAATGCGCGCCGGCCGGACATCAGCGGCGGGCTTGAACTCAAGGATGGCGCGCTTGCAGTGCCCGTGGCCGGTATCACGGTAGACCAGATCGCGCTTTCGATACTCGGTGGCGCGAATGGCGCAGCGGTCATCAGTGGTGGCGCCCGGTCCGGCAATGGTGTTGTGGGTGTGGACGGCACAGTGCTCTGGCGCGATCGCCTGCTGCCCGAAGCCGAACTTGGCATCGAGGGTCGCAGCTTTGAACTGGTCGACCTGCCGGACGGCGTGATCGAGGTATCGCCAGATGTCCGCGTGGTGCTGCGTGAGCGGCAGTTCCATGTGAGCGGTCAAGTGCTGGTGCCGCGCGCAGAAATCAGACTGAAAGAGATCGGCGAGAGTGCCGTGGAGACCTCACCCGACACCGTGGTACACGGCCGTCAGGAGGCGGTCGTCAATCGGGCGCCGCCATTGTTTGTACTCGATGGCCTGAAGGTTGAGCTCGGCGAGAAAGTCAGCTTCGACGGGTTCGGCCTCACGACCAGACTCAGCGGAGTGCTGACCCTGACGCGGTCGCGGGTGGCCGGCCAGGATGGCATCAGCGGTGATGGCGTCGTCACGCTTGAGGAGGGCAAGTTCTTGGCCGTCGGGCAGAGGCTCGGCATCGACCGGGGTTCGCTGATCTTCGCCGGCGACATCATGGATCCGGGCCTCGACGTGAAAGCCAGTCGCACGATCACCTACGAAGGCAGCGACATCACTGTCGGCGTACTGCTCTCGGGCACCCTGTCGCGCATCCTGACCCGCGTCTTCTCCGAGCCGGCGATGGGCGAGATGGATGCGCTTTCCTATCTCACCACCGGCCGGCCGCTGTCGGCAACCGGCACGGGTGGTCAGATTGCGGTAGCCAATACTGCTCTGAGTCTCGGGCTTAATGGCGCGTTGCCGGTTGCGCAGCAGCTGGGTTCAGCACTGAGGGTGGACGAGATTGCGCTTGATACCACGAGCACCGGCGGTACCGCCGTCGCGCTGGGTGAGCAGTTTGGCGAGGATCTGTACATCCGCTACAGCTATGGTGTGTTCGAAAATCTCGGTACGGTGAGGGTCACGTACAAGATCGGCCGCCGGGTCAGCATCGAAGCGAGTTCCGGCGAGGAGCAGGCACTCGACCTTATCTACTCGGTCAACTGGTGAGTTCCTTGCGGACTTTCGCCATCAGTTTCTGAATGTCCTGGTGCCTGCCTTTATCGGCTGAGGCCCGGCCCGGGCGCGGTGGCGCTTTCAGGGCTTTCTCCAGGTAGCGCAGAGCGCCGGCATGGTCGTCCTCATCATGGAGGAACTCGGCGTAGAAGTAGTTCGGGTCGATACCGTCGGGGTTTATCTGCAGCGCCTTGCGCAGGTACTCCTTGGCTTTTTTGTTGCTGCCGAAGCCGATCGGAAAGCCCGGTACCTTGTGGTAGAGCGTGCCGAGGCTGGTGTACGCCGAACCGTCCAGCGCATTGGCATCGATGGCCAGTGCAGCGTCGAGCTTCGTGCGCGATTGTTTCGCCAGACCGAGCGCGCCCAGCCCGCCTTTCACGCCTGCAGCTGTGCTCAGCACGATGCCTTCCCAGATCAGCGCTTCGGCGCGCTGCGGGTTCTGGCTGCTGAAAGCGGCGGCGCGCACGATCAGCTTGTCGAAGGCTGCTTCGCGTTCCTTTTCAGGGGTTACGTAGTTTGCGGTTGCCCAGTCGGTCTGGATGGCCAGCAGTTCCGCATCGAAACTGGCTGGTGCAGCGTGTACGGCCAGGCTGACGCCGGCCAGCAGCGTAGCCAGGCAAATCAGAAACGGGCGGTTTGTTTTCTGCATCATGCTTGCTTCCTTCTTTCCTCAGGCTGATGGCGTGGTGGCTGGTCTGATGCCCGCATAGCGCCGGATCACGCCCAGTTGTTTTGCGATGGCCCTGTCGACCAGTCCGGGCAGCACACCGTTGATGCGGGTGAACAGCTTTTCCGGCCAGCCGAGCACCGTTTCCGTCGATTCATTTTCGAGAATGCGGCAGGCAGCTGTCGCCACGGTTGAAACCGCGTCCATGGCAACGCCGAGTTCCGCATTCATTTGCTCCACCTCGGCGGTATTGATGCCGGTGCGGGTCGCGCGCGGCGCGAGGTAATGCACGCGTACCGTGCTGTCGCCGAGTTCCCGGCGCAGTGCTTCACTGAACCCGCGCATGCCGAACTTGGTGGCCGAGTACACGGCATATGCCGGATAACCGATGCTGCCGAATACCGAGCCGGTGTTGAGAATGTGTGCCGCACTCTGCCGGCGCAGGTGTGGCAACAGGAGGCGGCACAGGTGAATCGGCGCCTGCAGGTTCACGGCCAGTGCCAGGTCAATGGCTTCCGGCGACTGTTCGTCGAGCAACCGGAAGTGGCTGACGCCTGCATTGTTGATCAGTACGTTGATCCCGCCGCGGAAGGTACACGCCTGTTCGCACACGCGACCCCGGTCATCAGCCCGGGTCAGGTTGGCGGCGATACTGGCCACACGGTCGCCGTACCGGGCAAGTCGCTCGCTGACAAAGCGTTGCAGCGCTGCTTCATTCATGTCGACCAGCAGCACCGCGGCACCCTTGGCCAGCAGTGCCTCCGCTATCGCGCCGCCAATGCCGCCGGCACCTCCGGTGAGCAGTACGCGCGCTGTCTTGAGATCCATCTTCAGTCTCCGCTGCTTCCGGGCGATGTGGTCGGGCTGGCGTTGCGGTCGATGCTGCGAAACATCTGACCGTAGAGCCAGTACATGGCTTTTGCACAAGCTGTCACTGCGGCCCGGTCCTCGGGCTCACCGAGGCCGTCGAGAATATTGGCGAGGTCCTGGATGTGCTGCTGGTC
Organism: Pseudomonadota bacterium; assembly: GCA_963204745.1. Classification (GTDB taxonomy): domain Bacteria; phylum Pseudomonadota; class Gammaproteobacteria; order Steroidobacterales; genus SHZI01. Next base: position 4,491 of record CAUJHF010000030.1, on the reverse strand, counting down.
AAGCGTGCCGTGACTGCGCAGGTAGCTGAATGCAGAGTCGGGCAGGCCCAGCGCGATCTGGATGGCGTCGGCACCGCGCAGGGCCAGGGCCGCGCTGCTGCCTTCCAGGACAAACACCATGCCAAAGAAGCTGATCGGGTTGCGGCGCATGATCGTGTCCCATGCATAGGCGACCATCGCTTCGGTCTCGATATTGGGTGCCGAGCGGACTGCCGCGTGCCGGTCGCCGCCGGCCGCTTCGATGTCGTTGAGAATCCAGTCGTCATGACCGGTCTCCTCCTCCAGATAGTGCAGTACGTTGCTGCGCAGGGCGGCGTGCCGGTCGGGGAGGCGGCTGCCGAGCGCCATCAGCAGCGGGATGGTATGACGCACGTGGTGCCAGGCCTGGACCAGAAATGCGAGGTACTGCGCACGGCTGATTTCACCCGCGAATGCCGTGCTGATGATCGGCGCCGTGAGCAGAAAATCCCGGTCGGCAGCCGTGGTCCTGTGCAGTTCATCGTGGAAGGAGGTGTGCGCGACGCGCAGACTGGCGTTCATCAGAAGGCGGCCTCTGTTTCGGTTGCTTTCGGGTAGAGGGATTCCAGTACGCGGCCATGCTGTTCGAGAATCTGCGCCCGTCGCGGCCGACCATTGGCGGTCAGCAGGCCGTTTGCGAGAGTGAAAGGTGTGGTGACCACTGCCCATCGACGCAATTGTGCGTAGTCGGGCAGGCGCGCATTTGCCCGTGCCACGGCTGCATCAATCTGTGCGCGGTCTGCTGCGCCGGCCGCACAGATCAGGGCGCTCAGATACGGTTTCGCCTCGCCAAACACCACGGCCATGCCGATTGAAGCTTCCATCTGCAGTTCGCGTTCCACCCATTCCGGCGAGATATTGCGGCCGAGGCTGGTGATGATCAGGTTCTTGAGTCGTCCGCGCACATGGACGAATCCGTCTGCATCGATCTCGCCCAGGTCGCCTGTGGCGAGTTCTCCCGTCGCGGCATCTGGCCGTTCTGCATCGCCCAGATAACCCGACATCAGCGGCCCGCTGACCATGATCTGCTGCTGTCCGTCGAGGCGCACGCGGACATGGGGCAGGGGGCGGCCAACACTGCCGCGCCGGTTCGCGCTCGCGGTGTTCACGCAGACCACCGAGCCGCATTCGCTGAGCCCGTAGCCTTCGTAGACTGGCAGACCACACTGTTCGGCGCTGGCCAGCAGTTCCGGTGCCACGCTCGCGCCCCCGACGGCGATGAAGCGCAGGCTCGCGGGCGGCTGCCAGCCCTGCTGGGCGGCCATTACCAGTACGCGCAGCAGTTCCGGAACCAGAATCAGGCTGGAAGGCTCATGGTCCGTGATCGCGGCAAGCAGCTTGCGCGGATCGAGGTGGCCATAACTGATGCCGGTGGTTTGCAGCGAGGGAACGATGCAGCTCGCGTTACTCCGCAGCGCTGCATGGACGCCGCCGATGTTTTCCAGCAGGGTGGCGAGCGGCAGCAGGCACAGGTGTCGTGTCAGGCCGAAGTCGGCAGTGGCGGCCGCAAGCGAAGCGGCCACAGCGTCGAGACTTTGTGCCGACAGACACACGCCCTTCGGTGCTGCAGTGCTGCCGGAGGTGTAGGTGATCTTGATGGTCGCGGGCGGCACCGGCTGCGCGGTCGTTCCGGTACGCCGGCGAAAGAGATGCAGGCCGGTCTGTGCGGAGATACCGGCGGGTACAAAATCTGTGGCGAGCTGAGTCGCGCGTTCCGGCTGGTCGGTGAGCAGCGTGTCGATACCCGCATCACTGATGACATGGTGCAGCTGTCCGATAGTGAAGTAGCCCGGCAAGGGCACATTGAGCAGAGCGCTCCGGTGCAGGGCCAGGTCAGCAAGCACCCAGCCGCAACCATTGTCGGCCAGCAGTGCGAAACGGCTGCCACCTGAACTTCGCAGCCAGGCTTGCTCTGCATCGACCAGTGGTCCGAGCTCGGTACAGGTGATCGCCCGTCGCCCATCGGCCAGGGCGACCCGGTCCGCTGCGGGTGCTGCCGCCCGAGTCATCATCAATGACGGACGCGATGCCGCGGCGAGAGATGCAGTCCATCCGGCAGGTAGCCGGCCATCACGCGCGGATCATTGCGGTAGTAGGCGCCCCACATGTCGTTGCCGATCGTTATTCTGGAACTGTCAGCGACGGCCAGTTCAACCAGTTTGGCACCAACGCTTTCCAGCACGCTTCTGACCAGGCTGGTCGCCGTGAACACCGCCCAGGTATAGCCACGATCCAGCAGATAGGGCGGCAGCAAGCTGACCAGATGCCGTGCCTGCCGGCAGCCGTTGCTGGCGAGATTGCCGATCTCGATGATCTGCGCGCGTTCGACCGGTCGGGCGAGTTTCGCCGCCAGCACTGCTTCTACCGGCTGGTCCAGATATTGTTCAAGGAACAACCGCTCCTGCTGCGCGGTTCGGTAGCCGGCTGCGGCCCGCAGCTCACCGGTGACATTGCGCATGCCGAGCAGATCGGGCATGAACGAGCCGATCTGCGCGCCGTGCCTGTCCCTGAAGGCAGTGGCGATAAAGCGCTCGAGTTCGCCGCGGACCGGTGCGCCATGGGGCACCTGCTGCAGGGCAAACGGGGTGGGCGTGTATTCCATTACGAGGTCTTCCATCCCTGACATAGGTTGATCCAGGCAGACCGCGCTGCCGGTACACTGTGATCTGCAGCCTCTGACGGTGGCCACTGGTGTTATCAATCGGTACACGACCGGGATACCGATTGATTCCGGGCGGCCGCTTCGTCCAAAGTCCATGAAAGCAATCCAGATGCCCGACCGGAATGTGATGGAGTCGACAGAACTCATAGCGGCGATGCTGAAGGGCGATGAGCGTGCGTTCACCGCCTTCTTCGACAGCTATTTCCCGCGCGTCTATCGTTTCGCACTGCCGCGTCTGGGTGGCGATGCCGATGCGGCGGGGGAAGTGGTCCAGGCGACGCTGGTGAAGGCCATGCGCAAGCTGGCCGATTTTCGTGGCGATGCCTCGCTGTTTACCTGGGTCTGCCAGATCTGCCGGCACGAAGTGGTGGACTGGCTGCGGGTCCAGCGCCGCCATGCCGACAAGATCGTGCTCATGGAGGACAGCCCGGAACTCAGGGCTGCGGTCGAAGCGATCGCCGCGCCCGAGATGGAAGAACCGGGCAGCCGCTACAGCCAGACCGAGACGAGACGCCTCATCCGCTCGGTACTCGACCGGCTGCCGCCGCGCTATGGCGATGCGCTGGAGATGAAGTATGTCGAGGGTCTGTCGGTGGACGAGATAGGTGTCGAACTCGGTATCGGTACGATCGCGACGCAGTCGCTGCTGGCGCGCGCGCGGGTGGCCTTTCGCGATGCGCTGGAATCGGTGTTCGGTGCGGCGGCACAGGATGTACTGGCGAGCCTGTCCTGAACAGCTTCGTTTCCAGGGACCATGAACATGATGCAGGAAAACGATGAGGAGATGCGGCCCGGCGAGGAAGCCTCGCTGGCGGCACTGTTGCGCGATGTCGGCCCGCGGGCCGAACCGCCGGCGCAGGTGGCGCGGCAGGTGCGCGCGGCGGTTGAGGCCGAATGGCGGGCAGTGGTTGCCGCCCGGCAGCCGAAGGTACAGCCGACTGCCCGGCCCCTGGCCCGACGCTGGCCGGTACTGGCCCTGGCGGCGAGCATTGCGGTGGCTGCGATCGGTGCCTGGTTTGCCCTGCCGTTACTCAATCCGCCAGCAATGCCACTGGCCACGCTGAGTCGCGTGGATGGCGCGGTCGAGGCGGGTTCCGGCAGCGACTGGCAGCCGGTTGCGGTCCGGCAGACGCTGACGGCAGGTCAGGGACTCGTCACCGGTCCGCAGGGAAGGGCCGCCGTGAAATTGCGTGACGGCATCACCCTGCGGCTGGATACCGATACCCGTGTCGCGTTGCTGACGCCCGAGCGGATCGTCGTCAGGCGCGGTGCTGTTTATCTGGATGCGGGTCCGCGCAGTGCCACAGCTGATCCGCTGGTCATCGAGTCGCGCTACGGCAGTACCCGGCACCTGGGGACGCAGTACGAAGTGCGGATCGCGCCGGACGCGATGGTGGTCAGTGTCCGCGAGGGCCTCGTTGAAGTATCGGGCACCGGGCTGGCCACACAGGCAAAGGCCGGCGAACAGCTGCTGCTGAAGGCCAACGGCAGCATGCAGCGCGAGACCATAGAGCGAACCGCTGCCCTGTGGGACTGGACGCAGGAAGTGACCCCGCCCTTTGCGATCGAGCAGCGCACGCTGCCGGATTTTCTGGACTGGGTTTCGCGCGAGACCGGCCGCCAGCTGGAATACGCGTCGCCACAGCTTCAATCGTCGGCGGCAGGGATCGTGTTGCGTGGCTCTGTCGCCGGCCTGCGACCGGATGCCGCGCTGGCCGCGGTGATGGCCACCACGCCACTCGACTACACGGCCGATCGAAGCCTGATCACCATCAAGGCGCGCACGCCCCGGTAAATATTCCGCTGCGCAC
>CAUJHF010000029.1 GCA_963204745.1 Pseudomonadota bacterium | reverse complement strand
ATTATCCAACCACCTCAACACACACCGCATGAATCTCGTCGACCATCAGTTCCGCAAGTGCGTCGTAGACGAGGCGGTGTTGGGCGATGCGGTTGAGGCCCTGGAATCGCGGGGAGGCGATCCGGATACGGTAATGTCCTCGACCACCTCGTGCCCCTTCGTGACCGATGTGCAGGTGTCCTTCGTCGATAATTTCGCAGGAGCTTGGTTGCAGTGCTTCGCTGAGCAGCTTGCGCATGAGTTCAATTCGAGCGGTATTCATGGTGCGACCTGTATAAATGGCTTGACCGTGACATCGCCCCACACACCTGCCGCGATATAGGGGTCAGCACTTGCCCATGCGGTCGCGTCGTCGAGGCTCGGGAACTCGGCGACGATCAGGCTGCCTGTGTAGCCAGACTCGCCCGGCTCTGTTGAGTCGATTGCCGGATGTGGTCCGGCGAGAACCAGCCTTCCGGCATCGCGAAGCGCCGTGACCCGATCAAGGTGGGCTGTGCGCGCCAGTTTGCGTCCGTTGAGGCTGTGGGGGGTATCTGTGCCGGAGATTGCATAGAGCATCATCAGCTCTCCGTGTGATTTTCAGATTCTGTTGGCAGGCCGTGACGACTCAGCCAAAACGCCTGCAGCACCACAAAGGCCAGTGTCATGCCGAGCAGGCCGAACAGCTTGAAATTTACCCAGACGCCCTCGGAGAAGGTGTAGGCAACATACAGGTTCGCCGCACCGGAAAGCAGGAAGAAGCCCGCCCACATCAGGTTGAGTTGCTGCCAGTCCTGCGCCAACAGCCTGATTTCACCCTTGGCCACCGATTCAAGCAGTCGTTGCATCATCGGTTTGCCGCCGGTATAGCGGCTGACCAGCAGGACGGCGCAAAACACCCAGTTGAGCACCGTCGGTTTCCACTTGAATACGAGATCATTGTTGATCGCGAGGCTGATCCCGCCGAGCACGATAACCAGTGCAGCAGATGAGAGCAGCATGCGGCTGACGGTGCGTTTGATCGCATAGGTGATCACGACCTGCAGGGTCATGGCGACCATGATGACGGCAATCGCTGTCTTGATGTCGGTAAGCCAGTAGGCGATGACGAAAGCGACGATTGGCAGAAAATCAATAAAGAGTTGCATCAGAACCAGTTCCGGAGCCTGTTCGCATGATACTCAAATCATGCCCCGGATTTAGCCGTCCGTTAGAATGGGCATATGTCTCAGCGCTTCCAGGTCCATCCACTGAATCCCCAGCTCCGGCTGATACGCCAGGCAGCCGAGCTGATTCGCGGCGGCAGTCTGATCGTGTATCCGACCGATTCCGGCTATGCTTTTGGCTGGCATATCGGTAACCGTGATGCAGCCGAGCGCCTGCAGCGTATCCGCCAGACCGGCAAGGACCACAACTTCACGCTGGTCTGCCGGGACCTGTCTGAAATTGCCGCCTATGCGCGCATCGAGAATTCTACCTACCGTCTGTTGCGTGCCCATACGCCTGGCGCCTATACCTTTATTCTTCGCGCCACGCGGGAGGTTCCACGGCGCCTGCAGAACCCGAAGCAGCAAACGGTCGGTATCCGGGTGCCGGACCATCCGGTGCCGCTCGCCTTGCTGGCGGAGCTCGGGGAGCCGCTGATGAGTTCCACGCTGATCCTGCCAGATCATGATCTGCCGCTCGCCGATCCGGATGACATATGGGAAATATTGTCTGGTCGCATCGACCTGCTGATCGATAGCGGCAACTGCGGGCTGGATCCGACCACAGTCGTGGACCTCACCGGGGACTATCCGCAGGTCTTGCGACAAGGCAGCGGTGACGCGAGCGCATTTGCCTGAGGGCGCTCGTCGGCTCATCACCGTATACTTGCCGGCATGCCAGGGACGGACACAGCAGCTTCTATCCAGCTACTCACGGCAGCAGTCATCCCGGTCCTGTTCGCCATCGCGCTGCATGAAACCGCACATGGCTGGGTCGCCCGCTACTTCGGTGATCGCACCGCGGAGATGCTGGGCCGCCTGACGCTGAATCCCATCAAGCACATCGACCCGATCGGTACTATCGCGATGCCGCTCATCCTGACCCTGCTGGGTCTGCCGGCGTTTGGCTGGGCGAAGCCCGTGCCGGTTGTAGCCGCCAATATGCGGGACCCCAAGCGCAACATGATTGCGGTCGCGGCGGCAGGCCCGGTGAGCAATTTGTTGATGGCCGTGCTCTGGGCCATCGTGTTTCGCATGATGCTGGGCTGGGACCAGCCCCAGCTCGGTCTACGCCAGTTTGTACTTTCTATGTCACAAATAGGCATATATTTCAATGTCTTGCTTGCGGTGTTTAATATGATTCCCATACCACCGTTGGACGGTGGGCGCGTGTTACGCGGCCTGTTGCCCGAGCGCTATGGCGTGAAGCTCGATGGCGCCGAGCGCTGGGGCCTTATACTTGTGTTGCTAATGCTGACATTCGGAATTCTTGGTCGGATACTTTTGCCGGCGATGAACTGGTTTGTCGATCTCATCCTGTTGCTCGTGGGCGTTTAGGCAGATGACGGAAGAAGAGGTGCAGGTTTCTGCTCCGCAGCTGGAAGCCGTCGCAGAAGTGCAGGCGGGGCCGGCACAGGCGGAAATGCCGTTTGCCATCGTCGCCGGTGAGGCGGTAACCCAGTTACCGCAGGATCTCTACATCCCGCCCTATGCGCTTGAAGTCTTTCTCGAGGCTTTCGAGGGACCACTCGACCTGCTGCTCTATCTGATTCGCAGGCAGAACCTCGATATCCTCAATATCCCGATCGCTGAAATCACCCGTCAGTACGTCCAGTACATTGAACTGATGGAAGAACTGCAGCTGGAGCTGGCCGGTGAGTACCTGCTGATGGCTGCCATGCTGGCCGAGATCAAGTCGCGCATGCTGTTACCGCGTATTGGCGATACCGAGGACGAGGAGTCGGATCCGCGAGCGGAGCTGGTGCGCCGGCTGCAGGAGTACGAGCGCTACAAGCAGGCCGCTACCGATCTGGACACCATCCCGCGGCTGGAGCGTGAGACATACCAGGCCAGTGCGGAGATGACTGAACGCACTGTCGTTACCCGTTTGCCGGACCTGACGCTGAAGGAACTGTTGCTGGCTTTCAGGGATGTGTTGATGCGGGCCGAGATGCTTGCGCATCATCACATCGCACGTGAGCCGCTGTCAGTGCGGCAGCGGATGTCTGAAGTTCTGTTGAGGGTACAGGGCACATCATTCGTTGATTTTCTGGCCTTGTTTGATGCGACTGAAGGCCGCCTGGGCGTTACGGTGACCTTTCTGGCACTGCTTGAGCTGCTGAAGGAATCGCTGATCGAGGTTGTGCAGACCGAGGCCTATGCGCCTATCCACGTCCGGGCCGCTTCAGCGCGCCCCGTTCTTGTCGAGGGGCAGGCCGAGGCGGAGGCAGAACCGGCAGAACTGCAAGGTTGATGGATCGATATGGAAACTGAACAGCTGAAATTTATCGTCGAAGCGGCCCTGCTTGCCGCTGCACGGCCCCTGGACCTGGCCACGCTGCAGGGCCTTTTCGGCGACGAACATCCGCCGGAGCGCGACGATCTGCGCGCGGCCATCGTCGCCTTGCAGGCCGATTATGAGAACCGTGGTATCACGGTGCAGGAAGTTGCCAGCGGTTTTCGTATCCAGTTGCGGACGAGCATGTCCGCCTGGGTGTCGCATCTATGGGAAGAGCGGGCGCCGCGTTATTCGCGGGCGCTGATGGAAACGCTGTCGATCATCGCCTACCGTCAGCCGGTGACACGGGGCGATATCGAGGAAATCCGCGGCGTCGGCGTAACGACCAACATCATGCGCACGCTGCTGGAGCGAAACTGGATTCGTGTCGTCGGATTTCGCGATGTGCCGGGCAAACCGGCGATCTACGGCACGACGAAGGATTTCCTGGATTACTTCGGACTGAAGCGTCTCGATGAACTGCCGCCGCTCGCAGATCTCAAGGACCTGGAATCGCTGACCGCGCAACTCGACCTCGGAGACAGTGAAGTGCTGCCCGGCAGCCTTGCTGAACTGACAGGTGATGCTGAAGATATGGATGACGCTGAGTCTGATGAACTGGCTACCGTCACGCAGATATCCGAAGCGCGCGGCACAGTGGTACCGGTGCATGATGATGAAAAGCCAGCGCACGGCGATGGCGAGCAGCACAGTGCGACCGTCGTGCCAATCAAGGCACGCTGATCCCCGCCCGGGACTTCGAGCATCATGACTGAACGCCTGCAGAAGGTGCTGGCGGCTGCGGGCGTGGGCTCGCGGCGCGCAGTCGAGCAATGGATCAGTGCCGGGCGCATCACGGTCAACGGAAATGTTGCGACGCTGGGCACCAAGGTTACGGGCCGGGAACGCATCCTCGTGGATGGCCGGCCGGTACCGGCATTGCGCAAATCGCGGCCCGGTCCCCGGGTGCTGCTCTATCACAAGCCGGCCGGTGAAGTGTGCAGCCGCAGCGATCCCGAGGGGCGGCCGACGGTCTTCGACCGGTTGCCGCCGCTGGAGGGCAGTCGCTGGATCAGCGTCGGCCGACTCGATATCGCGACATCGGGTCTGCTGCTGCTGACTACCGATGGCGGGCTGGCCAACACGCTCATGCATCCGTCGAGCGGGATCGAACGTGAATATGCCGTGCGCGTGCAGGGTACGGTGACGGCACAGACTCTCGCGCTGCTTCGCCAGGGCGTAGCGCTTGAAGACGGTCCGGCCGCTTTCGACCTCGTCGAGCCTGCCGGTGGTGAAGGTTCGAACCAGTGGTTCAAGGTCGTGGTTGCTGAAGGTCGTAACCAGCTGGTCAGGCGAGTGTGGGCTGCGGTTGACTGCCGTGTGAGTCGGCTGATCCGCGTCCGCTACGGTCCGGTCAGTCTGCCGCGTTCGGTGCGCCCAGGGCATCATCGCCTGCTGAAAGAAGCGGAGCTGAACCGCGTGTATATCGCAGCCGGGTTGCGCAGCGCCGACGAAGAGAGCTGATTACTGGCAGTCGATGCTCTGGCCAGTCACGCCGTGCGAGGCCGGTCCGATCAGATAAAGATACGGTCCCATCAGGGCGGCTGGCTCGGGTCGGGTTTCGGGGTCTTCGCCCGGATAGGCTTCGCGCCGCATCCGCGTCCGGCAGGCACCGGGATTGATGCTGTTCACCCGGAGTCTGCCCTCATTTTCATCGGCCAGCACCTGGCTCAGGTTCTCGATGCCGGCCTTGGCTACCGCATAGGCGCCCCAGTAGGCTCGTCCGCGTCGCCCGACACTGCTGCTGGTGAATATCACCGATGGGTCTGCAGCCTTGCGCAGCAGGGGCAGCAGGGTCTGTGTGAGGATGAAGGGTACGTTCAGGTCCAGATGCATGACCTGATGCCAGATGCCGATATCGTAGTAGTCGATCGGCGCACGCTCGCCGAGCATGGCTGCGTTATGCAGCAGGCCATCGAGCCGGCCCCAGTTGCTGTCGATCTGTTCAGCAATCTGCGTGTAGTCGGGACCATGCGCCCTGGCCAGATCGAGTGTGGCGATGACCGGTTCCGGTCCGCCGGCGGCGAGGATTTCGTCGTAAACCTGTTCGAGTTTGCGCACGGTCCTGCCCAGCAGGATCACACTGGCGCCGTGATGTGCGAAAGCATGGGCGGCTGCCCGTCCCAGCCCGTCACCGGCACCAGTGACCAGGATGACCCGGTCACGCAAGACGTCGGCGGCGGGTTGATACGCTTTGGCGGCTGCGGATGTCATGGTTTCAGCTGTATCCAAGAATGAGCTTTGTGAGTTCGCCGGGCGTGCTGACAACAAAGTCAGCATCCCAGGCGTCGGGATTCTGTCCGGGCTCAATATAGCCGTAACGCACCGCGATGGTAGCGGTTCCCGCCGCCCGGCCCGATTCGATATCGCGGCGCGCGTCGCCGACGTAGATCGAGTGTTCGGGCAGCGCAGCGATCTGTTCCAGCGCATAGAGAATCGGGCGCGGATGCGGCTTGCGCTCAGCCAGCGTGTCGCCGCTTACCGTACAGGCCGAGCGTTCGAGCAGACCGAGCGCGGCCAGCAGGGGTTCGGTGAACTGACGGGGCTTGTTGGTGACCACTCCCCAGTGAATGCGCCGCTGCTCAAGTCTGGACAGCAGCGGTTCCATATCGGGAAACAGGCGAGTTTCACTGACCAGGCGCGCCGCATAAAGTTGCTGGAACTGCTGCTGCAGATCGGGGCGTTGTGACGGGTCGGTATCGGGGAATGCGGTGCGCAGGAGTCCGAGCGTGCCGTTGGACACCTGGGCCCGCGCTGTTTCCCATGCCAGTATCGGAACAGACTGCAACCGGCAGAGCTCGTTTAGTGCAGCCACCATATCAGGCGCCGTATCGAGCAGCGTTCCATCCAGATCAAACAGAACCGCAGCGGGTATTGCCGGCGCCGACCAGCGTGGCATCAGTCGGTGGCTCCGTGCGGGCGGCGAAGATGCGCGAAGTAATTGACGCCTACATCGCCACCCAGACTGAAAGTGCGGCTGAGCGGGTTGTAGTGACCGCCGATCAGGGCCTCAAGACTCAGCCCGGCATGACGGGCCCAGGCGTCGAGTTCCGAGGGCCGGATGAGTTTCCCGTAGTGGTGCGTGCCGCGCGGTACGAGCCTGGTCAGGTATTCGGCACCGACGATGGCGGTAAGGAACGCGCGCGGCGTGCGGTTGAGGGTTGACACGATGACGCTGCCACCCGGTTTGACCAGTTGCGCGCAGGCGAAAATGAGCGACGCAGGATCAGGCACGTGTTCCAGCAGTTCCATGCAGGTTACGGCATCAAAGCTGCCGGGCGAGCTTTGTGCGAGGTCTTCAGCCGATATCTGCACATACTCGACCGGCAAGGGCCCTGATTCCAGCAAATGCAGACGCGCGATATCCAGCACTTCGGCTGACATGTCGATGCCGGTAACCTCCGCGTCGCGTCTGGCCATGGCTTCGCTAAGCAGTCCGCCGCCGCAACCCACATCGACGATGCGCTTGCCCCGCAGGCCGATGCGTTGATCCACCAGCTCAATGCGTGCCGGATTGATGTCGTGCAGGGTGCGGAACTCACCGTCGGGATCCCACCAGCGGCTGGCAAGCGCGCCAAAATGCGCCAGTTCCGCGGGATTGGCATTCGCTCGTTCAGTCATCTGCAACGCTCTCCGGAGTTGCTGAAAGTCGTGCCCGCCATGCTTCCGCGCGCGCCAAAATCAGCGCGGATTCGGCCAGCAGCGGCCGGCCGTCGGCCAGCAACTGCCGGCCGGCTACCCAGACATCGCTGACTTGGTCGCGCGAGGCTGCATAGACCAGATGGGAAACCGGATCGTAAACCGGCTGGGTGGCGGCCGCGGACAAGTCTACACAGATTACATCGGCTTCCTTGCCAGCCAGGAGTGAGCCGATACGATCGTCAAGACCAAGTGCCCGTGCACCGTTGAGCGTCGCCATGCTGAGCACCGCCGCTGCCGGTACGACGTCGGCACGTTGTGCCACACCCTTGGCGAGCAGCGCGCAGCTGCGCATTTCGCCAAACATGTCCAGATCGTTATTGCTGGCAGCGCCATCGGTGCCTAGCGCTATATTGATGCCGGCGCTGGCGAGTTCCGCAACCGGACAGAAGCCGCTGGCCAGCTTGAGATTCGATTCAGGGCAATGGACCACGCTGACGCCGCGCTCGCGCAGCAAGGTGATCTCCTCCGCTACGAGCTGGGTCATGTGTACGGCGGCCAGGAGTGGCGTGAGCAGGCCCAGTTCGTCCAGCCGCTGCAGTGGCCGGCGCGAAAAGCGTCGCTCGCTCTCCGCAAGCTCGTCGGCAGTTTCATGGACATGCATCTGGATCTGCGTGTCGAGTTCGTTGGCCAGCAGCTGAATCTGCCTGAAGCTGCTGTCTGCAACCGTGTACGGGGCGTGCGGCGCGAACACCATCGAGATGCGCGGATGGCCGCGAAACTGATCACGTACCGCCAGGCCCTTGCGCAGATACTCTTCGGCGTTCTGTGCCCAGACCGTCGGATGCTCCAGCACGATCATGCCAATGCAGGCGCGGAGACCGCTGGCATCGACGGCCCGCGCAACGACGTCCGGATAGAAATACATGTCGTTGAAGCAGGTGGTGCCACCGCGAAGCATTTCCAGCATGGCAAGTTCGGCGCCGTCCCGCACGAAGCCGGCATCCACCCAGCGCGCTTCGGCCGGCCAGATGTGCTGGCCGAGCCAGGCGTCGAGGGGCATATCGTCGGCAAATCCGCGGAACAGCGTCATCGGGCTGTGGGTGTGGGCATTGACCAGCCCGGGTAGCAAGACATGGTTTGGTCGCCGGACCAGCGCCACGGCGGCATAACGCTGAGTGGCTTGGGCGGTGGGCAAAAGATCGACTATCCGGCCGTCGCGCACCACCAGGGCATGGTCATCAAGCACCTGTCCCTCGGGTTCGACGGGGATGGTCCAGCGGGCAGAAATGATGAGGTCAGCAGGCTGCATGGCACAGGGTTCCGGCGGCGGCATAATGCCTGATCCGTGTTAGCATAGCGCGCGTCCCGGAGACCATTTTTTTTAACACCGCAACGATCAGCCGAGCCGCCTCCAGCCTGGCGGGTAAATGCCATGCCGGGGATGGCTGTGTGTGGATCGTTGTCTGGCGGAATCTGCTGTATCGATGGCTGAAGTAGCCAAGGAAATTCTCCCGGTAAATCTCGAAGACGAGATGCGGAAGTCCTATCTGGACTACGCGATGAGCGTCATCGTGGGTCGTGCGCTGCCTGATGTGCGCGATGGTTTGAAGCCGGTACACCGCCGCGTCCTGCACGCGATGCGGGAGCTGGGCAACGACCATACCAAGGCCTACAAGAAATCTGCGCGCGTGGTCGGCGATGTCATCGGCAAATACCATCCGCATGGCGATACGGCCGTCTATGACGCGATCGTGCGCATGGCGCAGCCATTTTCAATGCGTTATCTGCTGGTGGACGGGCAGGGCAACTTCGGTTCCGTAGATGGCGATTCGCCAGCTGCCATGCGTTATACCGAAGTGCGCATGACCCGGATCACCAGTGAACTGCTGGCCGACATCGACAAGGGTACGGTTGATTTTGTACCCAACTACGACGGTTCCGAGACTGAGCCGTCGGTACTCCCTGCGCGGATTCCCAATCTGCTGGTCAACGGGTCCTCGGGTATCGCCGTAGGCATGGCGACCAATATTCCACCGCATAACCTCGGCGAGGTTGTTACAGCGACGCTGGCCCTGATAGACAACCCGGCGATCACCACCGCTGAACTTATGGTGATCGTGCCCGGCCCGGATTTTCCGACCGCTGGCATCATCAACGGCTCGCAGGGTATTCATTCGGCATACACCACGGGCCGTGGCCGAATACATATCCGTGCGCGCGTGCATGTCGAGGAATTCGGCGATCGTGGTCGTGAGGCGCTGATCGTTACGGAGCTGCCATACCAGGTTAACAAGGCGCGACTGATCGAGAAAATTGCCGAACTGGTCCGCGACAAGAAGCTGGAAGGTATCAGCGAGTTGCGCGATGAGTCCGACAAGGACGGCATGCGCGTGGTCATCGAACTGCGCCGCGGCGAGTCTTCCGAGGTGGTGCTCAACAACCTCTACAAGCAGACGCCGCTCGAGAGCGTATTCGGCATCAACATGGTTGCCTTGCGTGACGGGCAGCCGCGGCTTTTCGATCTCAAGACGCTCATCGAGTGTTTCGTCCGTCACCGGCGTGAGGTGGTCACCCGCCGGACGATTTTCGATCTGCGCAAGGCGCGCGAGCGCGCGCATATCCTTGAGGGCCAGGCGGTAGCCCTGGCAAACATCGATCCCGTGATCGCAGTGATCAAGGCTTCGCCGACGCCGCCGGAAGCGCGCGAAGCGCTGACCAGTAGGGTCTGGTCGCCGGGCGCGGTGACCGGAATGCTGGCCCGGGCGGGTAATGTGTCTACCCGGCCTGACGATGCTGCAGCCGACTTCGGTCCAGGGCCGGACGGTTACCGGCTCTCGCCGGTCCAGGCGCAGGCGATTCTCGATCTGCGTCTGCAGCGGCTTACGGGTCTCGAGCAGGACAAGATCATCAACGAGTACCAGGAGCTGCTGTCGCGGATCCGCGAGTACACGGAGATTCTCGCCAACCCGGAACGCCTGATCGCTGTCATCCGCGCCGAGCTCATTGAGATCCGTGACAATTATGCCGACGCCCGTCGCACGGAAATTGTCCAGGATCACTCGAGCCTGGAGATGGAAGACCTGATTCCCGAAGAAGATGTGGTGGTGACGCTTTCGCATGGCGGCTATGCCAAGGCGCAGAGTGTGAGTGACTACCAGGTGCAGCGTCGGGGCGGCCGGGGGCGTACAGCAGCGAAGGTCAAGGAAGAAGACTTCATCGACAAGCTGTTCATCGCCAATACCCACGATACCCTGTTGTGCTTTACCAGTACCGGCAAGATGTACTGGCTGAAGGTTTATCAGGTTCCGCGCGCCGGGCATGGTGCCCGAGGTCGGCCAATGGTGAACCTGCTGCCGCTCGAGCCCGATGAGCGTATCAATGCGGTATTGCCGGTCCGGCAGTTCAGTGAAAGCAATTACATCTTCATGGCCACCAGTGATGGCACCGTCAAGAAGACCGCACTGGACGCCTTCTCGCGACCGCGCACCGCCGGTATCCGCGCCATCGATCTGCATGAAGGTGACCGGCTGGTCGATGTTGCGATCACGGATGGCGAGTGCGACATCATGCTGTGCGCAAGTACCGGCAAGGCGATCCGCTTTAGCGAAGCCGACGTGCGGCCGATGGGCCGGGCGGCGGCGGGTGTACGCGGAATGCGCGTCCCGGAAGGACACGAGATCATCGCGCTGCTGATCCTCGGTGAAGGTGAGGTGCTCACCGCCACCGAGACCGGTTACGGCAAGCGCACGGCGGTTGACGAGTTCCCGGTGCAGGGCCGTGGCGGTCAGGGCGTCATCGCCATCCAGACTTCAGATCGAAATGGCCGCATGGTCGGTGCGATCCAGGCCCGGGAAGAAGACGAAATCATGCTGATCAGCAGCGGCGGAACGCTGGTGCGTACGCCGGTGGCCCAGATTTCGCAGCAGGGTCGCAACACGCAGGGCGTGCGGCTGATCCGCATCGGCGACGAAGAGCGGCTGGTCGGACTCGACCGGATCGTTCCCGGCACCGATGAGGATGACGGTGAATCGGCAGAATAGCCCCCATTGCCGCAAGCCGCTTTCCAGACAATATTTCACGAGAGAAGCAGATGACAAGAGTAATCAATTTCAGTGCGGGCCCGGCCGCGTTGCCGCTCGAGGTGTTGCAGCAGGCGCAGGCAGAAATGACCGACTGGAACGGCACGGGCATGTCGGTGATGGAAATAAGCCATCGCAGCAAGGAATTCATCAAGGTTGCGGAACAGGCTGAAGCTGATCTGCGGGAGCTTATGCAGATCCCGGCCGACTACTCGGTGCTGTTCCTGCAGGGTGGTGCGACGACGCATTTCGCCCTGTTGCCGATGAATCTGTCGGCACCAACACAGGCTGTCGATTATCTGGTTACCGGCAGCTGGTCCAAAAAGGCCAGCAAGGAAGCGGCAGCAGTACGCAAGGTGAATATCGTTGCAGATGGTTCGGGGTCCAACTACATGGATATCCCGGCGCGGGCGGACTGGAAGCTCGATCCCGATGCGGCCTATGTCCATTACTGTGTGAATGAGACGATCAGCGGTCTCGAGATGCACGAGCCGCCTGAAGTCGGTTCCGTGCCGCTGATCGCTGACATGTCTTCCACGATCCTGTCGCGTCCGGTCGATGTGCGCAAGTTCGGTGTGATCTATGGTGGTGCGCAGAAGAATATCGGCCCCTCAGGTCTGGTGATCCTCATCGTGCGCAAGGATCTCCTGGATCGCGCACCGGCGGGCCTGCCGGCGATTCTCAAGTACTCGTCACATGCGGCAGCCGGCTCCATGCTGAATACGCCGCCAACCTTTGGTTGGTATATCGCTGGTCTGGTTTTTGCCTGGCTGAAGCGCCAGGGCGGCCTGCAGAAGATGGCGGAAATCAATCGCCGCAAGGCCGAACTTCTCTATCATGCGATCGACGTTTCGTCTTTCTACAGCAACCCGGTAGCGAAGGCGCACCGTTCG
>CAUJHF010000028.1 GCA_963204745.1 Pseudomonadota bacterium | reverse complement strand
GACGATATGCGCATAGTCGGCAACGGTCGGTGGTGCTGAAGGCGTATCGGAACCGCCGAAGCCTGGCAGGTCGATGGCGATGGCATGGATGCCGCGCGCAGCCAGCGGCTGCATGACCCGGGCAAACTGCACGCTGTCGGTGGGTGACTGGTGCAGCAGCAGCAGCGGCGCCCCCTTCCCGCCCTGATGGCCGCACTCCATATAGTGAATCTGGCCCCAACGGCCCTCGGCATAGCCCTTCCTGATCCGCGGCATCCCGTCACTCCGTATTTGTTCAGTGCGGCAGTTTCGCACAAGCCCGTGATTTCCCTGATCTTGCGGCGCAAGAAAAATTACGTAGGATGACTGCCTTCACAGCAAAGCAAGCCGGGAGTGGGTGATGAACCTCAAGGACAAAACCATCGTGATCACGGGTGCCGCCCGCGGTCTGGGCGCCGCCATGGCGAAGCGCCTCGCGCAGCATCAGCCGGTACTGGCTCTGGTCGACATGAAGGCAGAAGACCTGGCGGCCACTGCCGATGCCTGCAAGCAGGCCGGCGCCCGCGTCGAGTGCTTTGCCGCCAATGTCGCGGTTGAGGCCGATGTGATCAGGCTCTTCGACGATGTCGTCGCGCGCTGCGGCGCTGTGCATGCGCTGGTCAACAATGCCGGCATCACCCGCGATGCGCTGCTGATCAAGTTCAAGGACGGCGAGGTCCAGTCGAAGATGAGCCTCGCCCAGTGGCAGGCGGTGATCGACGTGAACCTGACCGGCGTGTTCCTCTGCGGCCGCGAAGCTGCCGAACGCATGATCGTCAAGGGGAACCCGGGCGTGATCATCAACATCTCGAGCATCTCGCGCGCGGGTAATGCCGGCCAGACCAACTACACGGCGGCGAAGGCCGGCGTGGCGGCGATGGCGGTCACCTGGGCAAAAGAACTCGCGCGCTATGGCATCCGAGCCGCATCCATCGCGCCGGGCTTCATCAATACAGAAATGGTCGCGGGCATGAAACCGGAGGCGCGCGAAAAGCTCACTTCAGGTATCCCACTGAAGCGCATGGGCGAGCCGGACGAGATCGCGCAGACCGTGGAATTCATCCTGCAGAATGACTACGTGTCGGGCCGCTGCTTCGAGATCGACGGCGCATTGCGATTGTAGGAGCGCCTTCAGGCGCGATCTTGATTTGGGGGAAAGGGATCGCGGCTGAAGCCGCTCCTACGCGCCGCTCCTACGCGCCGCTCCTACGCGCCGCTCGTACGCGCCACCCCTACCAGCCACCGCTGAATTTGCCGGTGTCGTAGGGATTGAAGGTTTCGCCGTCGGGCTTTGGTTTGTCGATGACATGGGCGCGCTTCAGCTCGCGCTCTCCATCCGGATCGGTTTGCAGCTCCCAGGTGTAGGTGTCGTAGGGATTGGCACCGTAGGCCGAGCCGCCCTGATCGCCCTGACGCCGTTTACCGGTCCCGCTGGCATGGTCAGCAAATGGCTGAGCGGCGCGGTGCGCAGTGCCGGCAGCAGCCTGCTTCTTCTTGAAGATGTCCAGGATACTCACGGCCCGTCTCCGCACTCTGTGACAGGCGGGAAGCTATACCTGTCGCGCAACAGGCTGTGTGATGAAGCTCGCAGTTCGGGCAGCGGGAAGCTTCAGCCGGCGACCGGCGGCGGCGATTGACCCCCGGACGGCGTCCCGGCGTGCGTCCCGGGCGGCGTATCGCGCACATGCAAATCGAGCTGCGGGAAAGGTATAGCGATCCCCGCCTCGCGCAATGCAGAAAATATCCGTACCCGCGCCTCGCTCTCGACCTTCAGCCGCTCATCCACATCGGGCGTCCAGGCCAGCACGGAAAAATCCAGTGAGCTGGCGCCGAAATCCTTGAACAGCACGACGGGCTCCGGATGAGCTGCCACCCCCGGGTGGCCGGCCAGGGCGCCATTCAGCACTTCCAGCACCCGGCGCGGGTCGCTTTCGTAATCCACGCCGACGAGAATTTCGATGCGCCGGGTTCGATCGCTCAGCGTCCAGTTGGTCACCTCGGCCGAAATCAGGTTGGCGTTCGGCACCATGACCTCTGCCCCTTCAAGGGTACGGATCCGGCTGGCGCGCAGCCCGATCTCCTGCAGGCGGCCCGTGATCTGGCCGGTGGCGATCAGATCACCCTCACGAAACGGATGCTCAAAGGCGATCACCAGGCCAGAGACGAAGTTCCTGACGATATCCTGCAAGCCGAAACCGATGCCCACGCCGAGCGCGCTGACGACCATCGTCAACTGGCTCAGCTCCAGGCCGGCTGCGGCAAAGGCAAACAGCACACCGGCAACCATGATCCCGTAATAAACGAGTCGGGTGACCGCCGAGGCCGTCGCAGCCGACAGCGGCAAGCGCGACACCACATCCTCCTGCAGCAGGAAGCGCACCAGGCGGGCCGCATTGATGGCGAGTACCACGCTCACCGCAAAGGCGATTACGTCGCCAAGGGACAGGCCGATGGAGCCGAGCGCCAGCGGCGTGGCGAGCGCCGTCAAGACCGCATGCCAGACTGGCTGGAGCAACGGCAGCACAACCGGCAACAAGGCCACGAAGCCGATCACCAGCAATATCCGGAGCACCAGCACGCTGTAGTGGACCGCCTGTTCGGGATGATTGCGCACGGCACGCAGCCAGTTGGCAGCCGGCCCGTTGACGATCTGCACAACGGCATCCTGTACAAGCATGTCGGCAGCAATCCAGGCGGCCAGCGCGGTACCCAGATACAGCACGCCGCTGATCAGTTGATTGCCGAACAGCTCGGCACCGATGACTTCGGCGAGCAGGCCGACCAGAAGTACCGGTGGCGCGTATCGCGCCAGCCCGAGGCTGATTGCCTGCAACAGCTTCGACATGCCGCGAGACGCAGCCTGGCCCTGCATTCGAATCGGACCGGAAACCAGTTTTTTCTGCAGACGGCGAAACAGCCAGATACCGATGATCGCCAGCAACAGACTGAGCAGACGGCCGTATAACGGGTCATCGAGCAAGGCACGCTCGGCCATTGTCAGGTATGTCGCAATCAGCAGCCCGCGCAGGGGCATCGCCGCACCACGCACCACAAACTCCGGCAACAGCACCGCCAATGCCGCCATGACAAAGCCGGTACGCAATGCCGACAGTCCGGCATCCAGTTCCGGCAGCAGCAACTCTGGCCCGAACAGCATCCAGAGCATCGCCAGGACCAGGAACGGCCGACGCAACGTGATGCCAGGCGCGCCATCGGCATCGGCTGTCGACCGCCCGAGGCGCCGCAACTGCAGGGCGAGCACAAACAGCGCGCAGGCGATCAGACCGAACAGCAGCAGCGCGCCGGAATGACGCTCCAGATATTCAATGGTTCCACTGAACAGAACGCCCAGACTGCGCTCTGCAAGCGTGGCGAGCGGCTCAGGCTCGGGCCTCGTCCAGACCTGCTCCCAGATCGGCGGCACAGACAGTATCCCCGCACGCAGGTCTG
This sequence comes from Pseudomonadota bacterium, assembly GCA_963204745.1. Taxonomy (GTDB): domain Bacteria; phylum Pseudomonadota; class Gammaproteobacteria; order Steroidobacterales; genus SHZI01. The sequence continues at coordinate 3,123 of CAUJHF010000028.1, read as the reverse complement.
CCATCGCGCTCAGTTCGCCAGGCCGTCTTGTTCGTCGAGATGAATGCCGGCCAGCACTTCGGGCGGCAGGCTGCCGCGCGCCTTGCTGAGCAGTGCGCGGATGCGTGCCGCCGGATAGCCGGTATACACACTGCGGCGCTGATCGGCATAGGCACTGACCGTGAAGTCCTTGCGGATCGCGAACTGGTGCGACCAGGTGACTTCGATGGCGTCATCGGTCTGCGCGACATCGACTTTGATCAGCTGGCCGGCCTCGGCTACCTGCAGCGCATCGCCACCGGAAGCCTCGAGCACCCAGGCATCGCCTTCTTCAGTGCTGAAAAACACAAAAACGCCCTTGGTCCACATGACGGCAGTCTTATCGGCCGCCTTCTGCTGCAGCTTGCTGATCTCGGCACTCAAGGTCGGCGGCGCCTGGTCTGCGCCACTGCTTTCTGCCGCTATCAGCGCCGGATCACGGGCGCAACAGTTTTTGTACTTCTTGCCGCTGCCGCAGGGACAGGCTTCGTTTCTGCCAATGTTTGCCATGATCGCTTACTGCGCTTCCATGCCGTCCGACCAGTTTTCCAGTTCGTCTTCGGTTGCCTGACGAACATCCGCGACGCTGCCGCGAAAACACAGGTTCATGCCGGCGAGCGGATGATTGCCGTCGACCGTGACGGATTCGTCGTCCATTGCAATGATCACGAACTGGCGTTCTTCCGTATCGCTGCGGCCCTGCACCTGCATACCAATCACCAGTTCCGGACTGTTCGGGAACGCCGAACGCGGCACCTTCGCGATCAGCTCCTGCTGCGGAGTACCAAAGCCGTCCGCCGGTGCGATATGCACCTCGAAGGATTCGCCGGGTGACTTGCCACCCAGTCCCTCTTCGAGGGCCGGCAGGATCCCGGAAATACCATGCAGATAAACGAGCGGCTCACCGTCACGGGAGCGATCCAGCAGTTCACCCCGGTCATTGGTGAGTTCAAAATGAATACTGACCACGCAGTCGTTGGCTATCTGCACTTTTCAATTCCCCGCTTCAATATGGGCTGATTTTAGCTGTAATCCTACAGGAATAGCCTGCGTCACGAGACCGGCTCGCGGTTCTGCGGCCGGGTCTGCTTATATACTGGCTCGATACACCCGACTGACCTGCGTCCAGGGTTCGACCATTATGAAAAATAAACCCGGCACCAATAGCGGCGCCAATAGCAGTGCCGATAGTAGCTGGAGCTTCGAGCCACCCTCAGCAACGGCGATGTCGGGCGAAAGCCCGGCGGCGCTGCTCGGCCGGGCCGCCGGCCTGCACCAGAGCGGGCAACTTGATCTCGCTGAACCACTCTATCGGGAGCTGCTGACGCTGCAGCCCGAAAATGGCGACGCCCTGCATCTGCTCGGCGTGCTGCGCTACCAGCGGCGTGATCCGGAAGCGGCAGTACCGCTGATCGAAGCGGCACTGAAGTACATCCCCGGCAACATTCATGCACGTACCGGTCTCGGTCTCGCCCTGCTGCGGCTCAACCGCTACGAAGAAGCGCTGGATTCCTTTGACCGGGCGCTGGCCGTCAAGGCTGACTTTTCCGATGCGCTCACCCGCCGTGGTGATGCGCTGCTCGGCCTCGGGCGTCAGGCAGATGCGCTGGCAAGCTACAACCGCTCACTCCGCTACCGGCCAAACGACCCTGAAACCCTCAACAACCGCGCCGCCATATTGATCGAGCTCGGCCGGCTCACTGAAGCGATGAGCAGCCTTGATCAGGCCCTCGCCCTCGCGCCTGGCTATCCGGAAGCACTGCATAACCGGGCAACGGCGCTGATTGCACGGAAGCGCCATGCCGAAGCGCTGAGCTGCTGCGATCAGGTTCTCGCCGTTCAACCGGAAGCGGCCGAGGTACTCAACAATCGCGGCATTGCACTGCGCAACCTGAACCGCAAAGATGAAGCCATTGCCGCCTTCCGGGCGGCGCTGGCGGGCAAACCCGACTCAGCCGACTTCCATGCCAATCTCGGCGCTACCCTTCTGGAAACCGGTCAGCTCGACGAGGCCGAACAGCATTTGCGTACGGCCCTCACGGGCAGGAAAGTTGCGCTGGCATTCCAGAACCTGGCTGCCGTGCTCTACCAGAAGAAAAAGTTTTCCGAAGCCCGGGAAGTCTACCGGCAGTGGCTGGCTTTCGAACCCGGCAATCCGATCGCGCAACACATGGTGGCAGCCGGCAGCGACATGGCACCTGAACGCGCAGGCGATCAGTACATCGCCGAGCTGTTCGACAATTTTGCCGATACTTTCGATACGACGTTGCTCGGTCTCGGCTACCAGGTACCGGAGCAGCTGACCGCACAGATCAGCGCCGCGCGCGACGGTGACACCACGCCGCTGCGCATCCTCGATGCCGGCTGCGGTACCGGCCTCGCCGCTCCGCTGCTGAAGCCATTGGCCAGCCGCCTGGTCGGTGTCGATCTCTCCAGCGCGATGCTCGACAAGGCACGCGAACGCAAGCTCTACGACGAGCTGGTCGTCAGCGAACTCTGCACCTTCATGGCAGCGCGGCCGACGGCTTTCGACCTGATCATCCTTGCCGACACGCTGGTGTATTTCGGCGCACTTGAGGAAGCATTCCGCACCGCACACACGGCGCTCGCAGCGGGCGGCATGCTTGCCTTCGCCGTCGAATCAAGGTCAGATGGTCCGGACTACCAGCTGGAACTGCATGGCCGCTACAGTCATCGTCCGGACTACGTGACGACGCTGCTGGCAGCAGCCGGGTATACCGTGCAGAGTCTTGAAGATATCGTCATACGGTGCGAGCTCAACGCGGGTGTCGCCGGCATCGCCGTCGTGGCACGCTGCAACCCTGCCTGAAATGAAAGCCAAGTCACGACATCGCGGCCGACCGCAGCCACGCACACCAGCCGCCGCACCCGATGCCGATGCCGACAAGCTGCAGAACGCCCTCCGCCTGCATCAGCAGGGACAGCTTGATAGCGCCGAAGCAATGTACCGGGAAATCCTGCAAGCCAGCCCCCGGCACAGTGGCGCATTGCAACTGCTGGGCGTGATCGCCGGCCAGCGCGGGCAGCCGCAACAGGCCATCGAACTGATCGATCAGGCCCTTGCCATCGAACCCGCCAATGCAG
>CAUJHF010000027.1 GCA_963204745.1 Pseudomonadota bacterium | reverse complement strand
GGCTTCAGGTCAATTCGCGTGCACGACCTGAAGCACACCTTTGGACGCCGGTTACGAGCCGTCGGAGTCAGCATGGAGGACCGTCAGGATCTGCTGGGCCACAAGTCCAGCCGGATCACGACGCACTACTCAGCGGCTGAGCTGACCCACCTGATTGCAGCAGCAGACAAAGTGTGTGAATCCGACTCCCGCAAAAGTCCCGCAATGACGCTCATTCGATCGAGGCGACAGCTCGCAACTGCCTGAAGTTATTGGTGGTGATGGGTAGAGTTGAACTACCGACCTCAGCATTATGAGTGCCGCGCTCTAACCAACTGAGCTACATCACCACACGGGGGGCGGAATTGTCTTAGCCGGCCTGCCGGGTGTCAAGAAAACGGCGGCGGACGGCCGCGCCGAAAATGAAATCGCGCCTGAAGGCGCTCCCACGAAAGGTGCTCCCACGAAAGGCGCTCCCACGAGAGGTGCTCCTACACGTTGAAGCGGAAGTGCACCACATCGCCTTCCTGCATGAGGTATTCCTTGCCTTCAAGCCGCAACCGCCCGGCCTCCTTGGCGCCCTGTTCGCCCCGGCCGGCGATGTAGTCGGCGTAGGCGATGACTTCGGCGCGGATGAAGCCTTTCTCGAAATCGGTATGGATCACGCCCGCAGCCTGCGGCGCGGTGTCGCCCTCATGGACGGTCCAGGCACGCACTTCCTTGGGACCCACGGTGAAATAGGTCTGCAGGCCGAGCAACCGGTAGCCGGTGCGGATCACGCGGTTGAGACCGGGCTCACTGAGCTGCAGATCCTCGAGAAAAGCTGCCTTGTCGCCCTCGTCGAGCTGCGCGATCTCGGCTTCGATGGCGGCGCAGACCACGACCACTTCGGCGCCGTCCCTGGTCGCGTGCGCCTGCACCTGGTCTACAAATGCATTGCCACCCAGGCCGCTCTCATCGACATTGGCCACATACATGACCGGTTTTGCCGTGAGCAGGAACATCTCGTCGATGGCCTGGCGGTGCTCGTCAGGTACCGGGAAAGTGCGTGCCGGTTGGCCGCTGTCGAGATGCGCGCGCAGCTTCTGCAGCAGATCACGCCGCACCACATCTTCTTTCTTGCCGGCCTTGGCCTGCTTCTCGGCCTTTTCCGCCGCCTTTTCGACCGCCGCGTAATCGGCCAGCAGCAGCTCCGTATTGATCACTTCGATATCGTGGATCGGGTCGATGCGTCCGGACACATGCACGACGTCGGTGTTTTCAAAACAGCGAACCACGTGCGCGATGGCGTGCGTCTCGCGAATGTTGGCGAGGAACTTGTTGCCGAGTCCCTCACCCTTCGACGCGCCCTCTACGAGCCCGGCGATATCGACGAATTCAACGGTGGCCGGCAGGAGGCGCTGCGGGTTGGCGAGCGCGGCGAGTTGCTGCAAACGCGGATCCGGCACCTCGACGATGCCGACGTTGGGATCGATGGTGCAGAACGGGTAGTTCTCGGCAGGAATCCCGGCCGCCGTGAGTGCGTTGAAAAGGGTGGACTTGCCGACATTGGGCAGGCCGACGATGCCGCAGCGTATAGCCATGAAATGCAACCGGGACGTTCAGAAGGGCGGCCAATTTACAGGAAAAAGCCGCTCGCCGGACAACGGAAACGCGCCGGCCGGCCAATATCCGGCCGGCGCGGCCCGGCCAGGAGAGGTTTCCCGCCGGATCTGCCGCTTACTTCGGGCTCGCAGCCTCGGGTGAAACCGGCGAACCGGCCTTCAGCTCATCGAGTCCCTTGATGCAGATCCTGGCCCACTGCTGGAAAAGGCGCCTGAAATCGCTGCGGTTGGTCACGCTGTTGGTCCAGGTGACAAAGCCGGTACCACGCGCCTCGCGGCGATCGACTGCCATGCCGAGCAAGGCGCCGCTGACCGAGTCGCGGGCCTTCAGCTGCAGCGTGGCCTCACCGGCATCAATGGTGTAGGTGCGCGAACGGTCCGGTGCCATGACATCCGGCGCGTTGATATAGAGTTTGACGATCGATGGCGACAAACGCAGGACATCGGCTCCCGGCGCAGTGGCGATGGTGTAACCGGCCTTGCGGAACTCGTCCTGAAAAGCCTCCACCAGCCCGGAACGGGTAGCCGCAGCGATCTTTTCAGCATCTGCCTGACTGACGCGACGGGACAGAATGCGCGTCTCGTTCATGTTGCGCATCCAGTCCTTGTCGAAAGCCACCTCGGGCGTGTCGATGATGACGGCAGTGTACTGGCGGAAATCCGCGCCGGGCAGCAGGTAAGCCTCATCCATGCGCTTTGCCCTGACCTCGACCAGGCCATCGAGATCCGGCGACATCGCTGCCAGCGCAGGTAGCGTCAGCAGGCACAGCACAACCCTGAACAAGAATCGCGAAACAGCACTCATTGCTCTGACCTCCGTATGGCAATCGCAGAATAAATACCCCGGCTGTCCTGTCGACCACACAATGGTATTCGGGCAACAGCATAGCGCGTATCAGGTTTCTGCAACGCCGGCTTTGCTAGCATCCGGTCTGTACACCCGCAGCAGCCGGTTCCACCATCACCCAGGTTCATGCCCATGTTTGAGACCACTCTCGCCGGCAGTCTGCCCCGACCCGACTGGCTCGCGGAAGCGGAAACCCTGAAGGGCGCCTGGAAGCTCAGCGGCCAGGCGCTGGAAGACGGCAAACGCCGCGCGGCAACAGAGTGGCTGCGACACGAGGAAGAAGCAGGCATCGATATCGTGACCAACGGTGAAGTGTTTCGCAGCCACTTCGTGCATGGCTTTCTCGAAGGCATGACCGGCATCGACTGGCAGAAGATGACCCGCATGGGCATCCGCAACAACCGTTACGAACTCGAAGTACCGACGGTCGTGGCACCGCTCGGCAGACCCGCCCCCGTGCATCTCGATGAAGTGCGCTTCAGTCGTGCCCAAACCAGGCGGAAGTTCAAGTTCACGCTGCCCGGCCCGATGACGATCTGCGACACGATCGCGGACGGCCACTACGGCAGCCGGCCGCAGATGGCGATGGCCTTTGCCGAAATACTCAATGCAGAAGCGCGTGAGCTGGTCGCAGCCGGCGTGGATATCATCCAGTTCGATGAACCGGCCTTCAACGTGTTCACCCGCGAGGTGCAGGACTGGGGAATCGAGGCACTGCACCGTGCAATCGAAGGACTCGATTGCACCACCGCTGTACACATCTGCTACGGCTATGGCATCCAGGCCAATATCGACTGGAAAGCGACGCTGGGCGGCGAATGGCGTCAATACGAAGAAATTTTCCCGGCCCTGAATGAGAGCCGCATTGACCAGATTTCACTGGAATGTGCCGGATCAAGAGTACCGCTGTCGCTGCTCAGGCTGCTGCCCGACAAGCAACTGATGGTGGGTGCAATCCAGGTCACCGCGGACCACATCGAAACACCGGAAGAAGTGCTCGCCACACTGCTGGCTGCTGCCGAACACGCGGACCTCGAACGCATCATGCCGTGTACGAACTGCGGCATGGCCCCGATTGCGCATGACGTCGCACTCGGCAAGCTGCGGGCGCTCGGCGCCGGCGCGCGGCTGATGCGGACCCGATATCCCGGCTAGTCTCCTGACGCAGGTACGGTCTTACCGGGCGGCAGCACGACGGAAATCGACATCCAGTGCCGACTCCTTGCCATCGCGACGGATCACGGCCTTCGCGCTATCGCCCCAGCGGTAGCCCGCAACCAGCTTGCGCAGGACCTTTTCCGACGAGACCGGCACCCCATCCAGGCTCAGCAGCACATCACCGACCTTCAGGCCAGCGCGCTCTGCCACCGATTTCTCGCTGACCTGGATGATCTGTCCGGGCTCCTTGCCCAGCGAGCCCATCAGGGACACGCCGATGCCCGGATATACGGTATCGAGTTCCTCCGGCAAGCCCCAGACGAAAGTCGCATAGGAGGCCCTGACCTCCTTCACCGGCTGTTTGTCATCGTCCATCACAGTCACCGGAATCAGTGACGCGATGCGCCCGTCATAGTACGGATCGATCTGCCGCTCGGCACCCAGACCGAAAGTCACATGACCGGCGCCGATCAGCACGACCATGATCGCGTTCGGACCACCGTGCTGTTTGAGCGCCTGCAGGGCATTCCAGCCCATGGTGGCATCCCACATGGTCTGCGCCCGGTACAGTCCGTCAAGCGCCGCATCATTCATGTGCAGCTTGTCGTCCTTGTCGAAAAAGGCGCGGTACATGCTCCGGTGCTCATCGTTTTCTGCTGCGAGCTTCGGCGGCAGGTGTGCTGCCTCCTCCGGCGTCAAATTCGCAAAACCCTTGGTGCGCACCGACTTCACCACATCGCGGGGACTGTTCACCGCGTACATGTTGATGCCGTTCTCACGCGCGTACAGAAAAATGTTCCGGTAATAATTCCAGTGGTAACCCCAGTTGTCGTACCAGGCAGCCAGCTCGACGAAGCCGTTCTCCGTGTACAGACCGGCGTTCCAGTTATCGAGCACCGCCTGCTCGGTATAGGGGAACATCTCCAGACCGACAAGCACCTCGCGCCCGGCTTCATGCAGCGCCCGGATCGTACGGAACTGGACGTCATGGAATTCCTGATTGGTATGGTTCTCGCCGATGAAAAGAATGCCTGTACCGGCGAGCTTCTGCGCCATTTCCTGCGGCGTGATCAGCGCGCCGGTACCGGTATCGGTGATGCCATCGAGAACGACCGGGATTTCCCGGCCCTTGCGGCCGGGATCCCCAATCTCCATATGCAGCACGGCCTGATCCGCCAGGAGCGCACATGACGCACCCAGGCCGATACTGGCAACAAGGCCGGTCGCCAACAGACGATATGCGCCTGCTCCCATACGAACATCGCTCATCGAATGAAACTCCTGCTGGTTACCAGACCCTGCCCGACGATTACTTCTTCGGTGGCGAAATCGCCGGTACGCCCTTCCAGTTGTCAGGCCCGAGGTTGAGCGAGGAGACGTCCATCACATGGGTATAAAGGTTCGCCATGAAGCCGCCGCCTGTGCTGCGCGCGAAGAGCATCTTCTTGCCATCCGGCGACAGGGAGGGAAAACCGTCGAAACCCGGATTGAAGGTCAGACGCTTCGGTTCGCCGCCGGCAAGATCGCCGAGGAAGACTTCCCAGTTGTTGTTCTCGACGATACGCACGAAGACGTAGTGCCGGCCATCGGGTGCCGGGTACGGCGCCCAGTTCATGTCCTGATCGAAGGTACGCGCGATATGCTCGGTACCATCGTTCTTGATGGTAAAGACGGTCATTGGCGTCGGCCGGACCTTGCCATACTCGCTGCGCTTCCAGGCACGGTGGAGAATGGTTTCGTTATCCGGCAGATAGAACGGTGCACCTTCCTGCCAGTCGTCCGTGAAGGTGAGCTGCTTCTCATCGCTGCCATCCGGACGCATGCGCCAGAGATCCATCTTGCCGTCGATCTGCCGGCCAAACACGATCCATTCGCCATTGGGCGACACCGAGACTTCGGCCTCGTAGTACTTGTTGTTGGTGAGGCGCTTGATGTTGCTGCCGTCAAGATCCGAGATATACAGCTCGGCGCCCTGCGGATAGTCATCGGAATCCGACCAGTTGCCGATCGGCATATCCATGTGATCCCGGGTTGAAGTCCAGACCAGGCGCTTGCCATCGGGGAAGAAATACGAACATGCATCCTGACCCTTGTCGTTGATGCGGCGTACCTCCGTACCCTGGTCGGTAAAGGTATAGGTCAGTGCACCGCTGTCCCGCCCCTCGGCCTTGAGCGCCAGGGGATCCTGCGTCTGGGCAATCACATGCAGGCTGTCCGGGCCGTAATAGGCCTCGGCGTTCTTCGGAACATTGGGAATCAACCGCACCGGCAACTCGGTGCCCGCCTGTGTGGCAGGGGCCGCAGCTTCCCCGGCGGATGCCAGCGGCGCGCCGAGCAGCAGGCCCATGGCCAGGCCGGTGGCACCTAAAATGCGGTTTGAAAATACCTGTCTGGAATGCATCTTTTCTTGGCTCCATTGTTGAATGGTTTACGGAACAGTCTACTCAAGGAAAGCAGGGTAACTGAAAGGTTCAGTCATGCGGCCATCCTGCTTTGCGATGCGGCCGCTTTTCATTACGAAATCGATCTTGCCGAGGACAGCGATGTTCTCGAGCGGATTGCCCTTCACGGCGACCAGATCAGCCAGTTTGCCCGCTTCGAGCGTACCCGCTTCCGCAGAAATCCCGAACAGCTCTGCCGTCATGACGGTGGCCGAGCGGATGGCATCCATCGGCGTCATGCCGAAACCGACCATCAGTTCGAATTCCTTGGCATTGGTACCGTGCGTGAAGGTTCCCGCATCAGTACCGAAGGCAATCTTCAGTCCTGCGGCATAGGCGCGCTCAAAAGCCCGGTATTCGTTCCTGAGCCTGACCGAGGGCGGGTCAGGGATGCGGAAGATCGGTGGCGGATAGCTCGCCGAAAGTGTCGGCACAAGAAAAGTGCCTGCCTTCTTCATCATGGCAATCCCCTCGTCGTCGAGCAGAAAGCCATGCTCGATGGAATCGACGCCGGCACGGACCGCATCCTTGATTGCAATCGGCGAGTAGGCATGTGCTGCCGCTTTCAGGCCGACGAGATGCGCCGTCGCAACGACTGCCTGAATTTCGTCCGGGAAGAGCTGCGGCTCCAGACCCGTGTTGGAACCGAATCCGCCCGTCGAGGTGAACTTGATCACGTCGGCGCCCAGCTTGTACTGGTAGCGCACAGCCTTGCGGCACTCCGTCGGTCCATCACAGGTAGCGTTGACCAGTCGTGTCATATCGTCGCCGGTGCGGTCCATGGGCGTCGAATCGCCGTGACCACCGGTGACGGCGACGGCCGAACCAGCCACAAGAATGCGTGGACCGATCATCCTGCCGGCGTCGATCGCATTGCGCACAGCGAATACCGACTGGTCGTCCGAACCGAGATCGCGCAGCGTCGTGAATCCGGCGGCCAGATTACGGCGTGCAAAGACCATCGCGTTGACCGCACCCTCCGCACCGGTAGCCGGAACACCCGGCCATGACGGGTGACGGTCACCCCGCTCCGCACGATGCCTTGAGAAAGCCGGCTCATGCCAGAGGTGTACGTGGGCATCCATCAGGCCCGGCAGCACAAACCGGTCCGACAGGTCGACAACCTGCAACACGGATCCCGGTGCCGCGTCGGAAACTGCGGTGAGATAGCCATTTTCGATCGCGGTGATACGGTCGTTCCTGATCACGACTGTCATCTTCGTCTGCGGTCTGACGCCCGGAATTGCCAGCAGGGTGCCGGCATGGACCAGCACATAGTGATCGGGCGGGGTTTGCCCCGGCCCTCCACGACCAGCAGGCTGCGCCAGCACTGCTGCAGACAACAGGCAGAGCAGCACACTGAGGGAAAGGGCTCTCATGTTGGTGATCCCGATATGTTGATTTTTCTGTTTGACACGGTGACTGTCGTCGTATGACGATGGCAAGCAATATCGATCATGCCACGAAGGACTGCCGTTCCGTCCCCGCTCTGCCGCGCCGCCAGAATCATGGCCGGGCTGGCGGCCGGAACATCCACGTTTAGCCCCTGAGGATCTGCGCACATGATTGAAGTCATCCCCAACTGGCACCCGATTTTTGTTCACTTCACGATTGCCCTGCTGACGATAGCGGCCCTTCTGTTCCTCATCTCCGCTTTCAGTGGCCGTAACCACTCTGCGCACGGCATTGAAACTGCCGCAAGCTGGAACCTGTGGCTCGGTGCGGCCCTGACCGTACTGACAGTTGCAGCAGGCCTTCAGGCCGCCGGATCAGTCACTCATGATGATGCCGCCCATCTTGCAATGGAGAACCACAAGTTCTGGGCGCTTGGCACAGCCGCGTTGTTCCTGTTGCTGGCACTATGGAATGTCCGGCGCGTACGTCGCGGGCAGGGTGTCGGCCTGGTCTTTGGTCTCGTCATGCTCCTTGCCCTCGCCGGACTGACCGGTACCGGACTGCGCGGTGCTGATCTCGTCTATCGGCACGGACTCGGCGTGATGGCCTTGCCGCAGGTCACGGCTGAAGGGCATGACCACGAGTCGGGTGCAGAACACTCGCATGCTGAAGCCGATTCGCCTGACGGCGGTCATGCACCGGCCGCCGCAGCAACACCGGTCCAGATGGCCGGGAGCGGGTTATCACCTGCAGAATCCGAAGTGGTAGCAGCGCTGACCGGCTACCACGATGCACTGACCTCAGGCGAGCTCGCAGCTCCGGAAAAATTCGTGCTGGCTGACGAGCGCTTTACGATGATCGAAGGCAAGCATCTCAACCAGGGCTGGGCCGACTACCGCGACAATCACCTCAAGGCCGAGCTGGCTGATCTCGCCAAAGTGCGCTTCCGCCTGTCCGTACTTCGCGCTCATGTTGAAGGTGATCTCGCAACAGTCATTTTTATTTTCAACATATTGCCTAAATCAGGCCCCGAGATGGATTTCGGCAGCGGTCGCGCGACAGCCTCCCTGGTCCGCACCGGCGACGGCTGGAAACTGCAGCAACTGCATACTTCCTGAACGGCTGAATCCAGGCTGCCGGCTGTCGCTCAGCTTGTACAGTGCATCCAGCAGTTCGAAGCAGAGCACGAGTTCCTGCCGTTCAGGCTGCCATGCCGCCTCCGGACGACCGCAGGAACGCATGTGCAGTGCGATTTTCCGTGGCAGGATGATCCGCTCGCGCATCGCGGCTGCCACCCGTTCGACCATGCCGTCGCTCTGCACGGCGCGCAGCAGCTCGGCGGCAACCAGGGTCTGCGGCACATCGTAGATGATGGCAATCTCCGGACCGGGAGCCTCAGCGGGTTTGCGCCCGAAATTATCCAGCAGCCAGTGAAAAGACTGATCAGCCTTCTGCCACTCGGCGGCACAGCCCGCAGCCCGCGACGCCGGCATGCCAATCGCTGCCGGCAAGTCGGCGTAGACCTTGCGATCGTTGCCGTAGAGCAGGCAGGCGATCGAGTAGAAGCGCTGGATATTGAGAGAGTGATTGTTCCAGTACGGCAGTTTGCCGGCACGCGCCGTGCCGGCCGTCCATGAAAGCCGGAGTCCTTCGGCTGCGGCCAGCAACCAGGTGTTGGCGCGCCGGTAGCTGACCGGATCATCGCGCGTGGTATTCAAAAGCGCGGTTGCCGCGAGATAGTCAGCCGCGTTTTCTTCCGGCCCGAGCACCGGCACCTTGAGCTCGCCGATCACCACATGCGCCAGCTCGTGCAGCAGCACGAATTCGAAATTGCCCAGCACGAAATTGACGGTTGGGGCATCGAGCCCCTGCGCCCGATAGACAGGCACATCGGCAGCATCGGCCGACACGGACAGCGCCAGGCCGGCGAGGAGTGAAGCCCGGGCCCAGGCTGCGAGACGGTGCCTCAGCCGGTGTCCGGACATGTGCTTCAGCCAGCCGGTCCGAACCCGGTACCGCCGTTCTTGCGCGGCAGGGCCGAGTGCAGCTGCTGCATCGCTGCTTCAGGCCCGCTCACCGTGATCAGCTCAATGGCCTTCAGGCATTCGCCGAGCGCCTCGACGATCTCGCTGCGCTCATCCTTGCCCGGGGCATGCAGTACATAGTCGGTAACCAGATCCTTGTGGCCAGGGTGGCCGATGCCGATGCGCAAGCGCATGAAGTCAGGCCCGCAGCTGGCGAGGATGTCGCGCAGGCCATTGTGTCCACCGTGTCCGCCGCCACGCTTGAGACGCGCACTGCCAGCCGGCAGATCGAGTTCATCGTGCAGGACCAGCAGCTGCTCCATCGGGATGTTGTAATAATCGAGAACCCGCCGGACACACTGACCGCTGCGATTCATGTAGGTCGCGGGCTTGACGATGCGTACTGACTTGCCGGCAATCAGGCCGCGGCACTCCTCACCTTGCAGCTTCTGCGCAGTCGAAAATGTTGCGCCGATGTGAGCAGCAAGCAGGTCCGCCAGCCAGAAGCCGACGTTGTGGCGATCGCCGGTATGCTTCGGACCGGGATTACCAAGCCCCACGATCAGCACTGGCGTATCCCTCCGGGTGACTGCAGGTAAGCCGGTATCCGCCGCTTCGGGAGCAGCGGGTACCGGCATCCGGCTTACTTCTTGTCAGTCTTCGGCTTCTCGGCGGCCTTCTCGGCGCCGGCTGCAGGCGCTGCAGCCGTTTCGGAAGCAGCAGCCGCCTCGGCCACCGGTTCTTCAACCGCATGCAGGACATGCAGATGCACGACAGGCAGATCGCTGTCGGTATGCGCAACGAAACCGGGGATCACGACGCCTTCCGGCAGATTCAGGTCACGCAGATGGAGCATGTCGTTGAGTTCCATCGGCTCGATATCGACCTCGATGTATTCCGGCAGGTCCTTCGGCAGACAGCTGATCTCGATTTCGGTCATGAGGTGCGAAACGGAACCGCCACCCAGCTTGACGCCCTTTGACAGCGCTTCGTTGATGAAGTGCAGCGGTACCGTCATGCGCAGTTCTTCGGTAGCCACGACGCGCTGCAAATCGAGGTGCAAGACTGCACGGCGGGCGGGATGCGGCTGATAGTCACGGACGATCGCCTGCAGCGACTTGCCATCCAGCGTGACGTTGAGAATGCTGGAAAGAAACGCCTCTTCCGCCATGCCCCGGTGCAGGGCATTTGCGTCGAAGGCAATACCAACGGGGGCTTCTCCGCCGCCGTACATGATGCCGGGAATCTTGCCTTCGCGACGCAGGCGGCGGCTCGCACCTTTCCCTGCGTCACGCCGGGTTTCCGCGGCGATATTGAACTGATGTGCCATGTGTATTCTCCTGGTTAACCCGCCGTCACGGAAAAACTCCCCTGCGACCAGGGAGCCGTAACGGAAGGGGCGCGGATCATAGCACGGCAGGCGGCACTGAAAGTGCCCGCATGCCCGTGGTCAGTCCAGATACATGGAGCTGACTGATTCAGCCTGGCTGATACGCCGCATGGTCTCGGCCAGCAATTCAGCCACACTGAGCTGCCGGATACGGCCCGTGGCGATGGCCGGCGCCGACAACGGGATGGTGTCGGTCACCACCAGTTCGTCGAGCCCGGAACTGGCGATCCGGTCAACCGCCGGACCGGAAAGTACCGCATGGGTGACATAAGCCACCACGCGGCTGGCACCATGATCCTTGAGTGCCGAGGCGGCATGACACAGCGTACCTGCCGTATCGACCATGTCATCGATAAGCACGCAGACCTTGTCCTCGACTTCACCGATGATGTTCATGACCTCCGAGACATTCGCGCGCGGCCGGCGTTTGTCGATGATCGCCAGCTCGGCGTCGTCCATGCGCTTGGCGATCGCCCGGGCGCGAACCACGCCGCCGACGACGGGCGAGACGATGACCATCGGCTCGTACTTGCAGCGCCACAGGTCGCCGAGCAGCACGGGTGACGAGTAGACATTGTCGACCGGGATGGAAAAAAAGCCCTGGATCTGGTCAGCGTGCAGATCAACCGTAAGCACATGCTTGATACCCGACTCGGAAATCATCCGCGCCACCATGCTGGCCGTGATCGGCACGCGGGCAGCACGCGGGCGGCGATCCTGGCGCGCGTATCCGAAGTAGGGGATGACTGCCGTGATGCTGGCCGCCGACGCGCGCCGGCAGGCATCGGCAAGCACCAGCAGCTCGATCAGGTTGTCGTTAACCGGAGGGCACGTGGACTGCACGATGAACACATCACGCCCGCGTACGTTCTCGTAAACCTCGACCAGTACTTCGCCATCGCTGAACTTGCCAACCTGCACACGGCCAAGCGGCTGCTTCAGGTGGCGGGCAATGCGCTGGGCGAGTTCCGGATTGGCATTACCGGCAAGAATCGCAATATTGGGCAGTTCCATAGGACTCTCTGTATTCATCTGATGCTGGCTGGGGCGGCAGGATTCGAACCTGCGGATGGCGGGATCAAAACCCGCTGCCTTACCACTTGGCTACGCCCCAAGATCGCATCGGCGCCTGCCGGGGCGCAATCTTACGCTTTCATGACGGTGAGGGGCAGCGGTCAGAACAGCCACGTGTCGATCACGAAGCGCAAGCGCACTTCTTCCCGCTCGATCACCAGCTTGCGCGGCAGCCACGTAGCGGCACCCTGCGCATAGTCTTCATAGCGTACGACCCAACCGGATTGCCGCAGCTCCCGGAGCCTCCCCGCGGCATCAGCCTCTTCCGCCGCCGGTGTCGCGGGATCTGCGAGACCGAGCAGCCAGTAGCGCACGCTGCGCACCGGAAAAGACCAGCCCACCTGCTCGGCCAGAAACCGCTCCGCTGCATCCGGCCCCAGATACTCAAGCGCCGCTTCGGCGCCGCGCGAACGGACGGTGATCTGCCCGGGCAGCGAGTTGATCTCGTAGGCACCGGCGCCAAACGGTCCACTGAGGTGAATCCGCGCGGCAGCACCATTCTGCAGCCACTGGAGGTTGCCCTGCCCGCCCTTGTCTGCGGACCTGAAGGCAACGCGACCACGCGCTTCCCACTGCGCCAGTCCGAGCAAACGTTGCTGGCGCACGGCCGCTGACTCTGCACTGGCCGGTGCTTCCACACGCCAGGTGGCACAGCCGGCAGCCAGCAGCGGCAGGAGCAAGGACAACAGGCGCAGGGTCGTCAGGCAGCCCCGATGACCGGCATACCTGATCAATGCAGCAGCCGCTCCGCGGTCTGCTGTGCCGGCTTGCTGTCCGGCCAGGCCTCAAGCGTCGCTTGCAGGAGTTCGCGGGCCCGATCGCGTTCGTGCAGTTTCCAGTAGATCTCGGCAAGGTGGCTCGCCAGTTCAGGATCCTGCAGCAGCGCGTAGGCTTCCTCGAGAGAGCTGCGCGCCTCCTCGTAGCGACCCATCCTGAACAGTGCCCAGCCGACACTGTCGAGGATAGGCGGATTGTGCGGCGCCAGCTCGAGCGCACGTCTGACATGGATCCAGGCAGCCCGGCTCCGGTGTGTACGATTGGCGAGAATGTAGCCATAGGCATTGAGGACCAGGGCATCGTCCGGCGCAATCTGCACCGCCCGCTCCAGATCAGCCAGCGCATCATCGATCCGGTCAAGCTGCTCCAGGAGGCCGCTGCGCGAGAGCAGGATATCAATCGAGGCCGGTTTGTACTCGAGCGCCTTGTCGTATACCGCGAGTGCCTCGGCCGGACGTCCGGCGAGTTGCAGCAGCTCGGCCTGATACCGGAACACCTCCCAGGCCTGCGCCGGATGATCCTCACTGAAAGCCTCGAGGCTTTCGATCGCACTGTCCAGCTTGTTTTCACGCCGCCAGGTCTCGGCTATGGCGAGTTGCGCGGACACCAGATAGGGCCCCGAACTGATCCGCTGATAGTAGCGGCGTGCGGTCTCCACATCGCCTTTCTCCACGGCAATCAGCGCGCGGTAATAGAAGCTTTCAAAGCGGTCCTGACCGGCAGCCTCAATTTCTTCAAAGCGCCGGTCCGCTGTATCCAGGTCACCGGCAGCCATATCGATAAACGCCAGCGTGCGGCTGATTTCGGTACGCTCACCGTAGCGTGAAACCAGTCCATCGAGCCTGGCGCGCGCCGCATCGATCTTGCCGGCATCGGCGAGCAGCCGCGAATAGGCGAGATCAGACAGGGGGCTCTCGTCCTCGGCCACCAGCGCACCGGCACGCTCGAGGCCTTCATCTGCGCGCCCTGCCGCGATCAGCGCGCGGGCGACCAACAGCTGCGGTTCGGTCCAGCCCGGAGCATCCAGGGATGCGCGCTCTCCCGCAGCCAGGGCAAGCTCCGGATTCCCCGACCGCAACGCCGCGGTGCCGAGCGCGAGTTGCAGGCCCGGCGCCAGCGGGTCCTTTGCCGCAAGGCGCGACAGAAGCCGGGTCACCAGTTGCGCATTGCCCTCCGTACCCAGATCACTGGCAAGCGCGAGATAGACTTCGTCGCGACGCGGCTCCACGGAGCCGAGCGCACGCTCGAGATTCACGGCTGCTGCATCGACCGCGTGTCGCCGCAACTGCAGTCGCCCAAGGATCGCGCGCGCGATCTGGCTGTCCGGCGCAAGCGCCGTCCAGCGTTCTGCAGCACGCTCCGCCAGCGCATCAAAACCGACGCCAAACGTGAACTGGGTCGCCCGCTCGACCAGTGTGACGTCGTCACTGAGTTCAGCCGCAACCGTGAACTCGCGGGCGGCCGTAACCAGCTCCCTGTCCTCCAAGGCCTGCTCGGCCCGCTGGAGGTGGAGATCCGGGCTGTCAGGGGAAACGGCAGCAACCGGTCCGGCATCGGCAGCGACCGCGTTTGTCAGGACAGACAACGCAAGTAGCAGTACGACCGGAGCAATGCGGTAATCTTGTGGGTCAGCGCGATGCTTCACGTCAGAGATAATAGCCGTAATGCAGGCCTCCATTGTCGGAAAACTCGAGAAACTCGCCGCCCGTGCCGAAGAGCTGGGCGGATTGCTGACCGATCCGAAGATACTCGGTGACCAGTCGCGCTTCCGCGACCTGTCCCGCGAATACGCGCAGATCGAACCCGTGGTCAACCTGTTTCATACCTGGCGGAAGACCGAAGCCGACCAGGCAGCGGCAATGGACATGATCAATGACAGCGATGCGGAGCTGCGCCGACTGGGGCAGGAAGAACTCGCGCGCACACGCAGTGAGCTCGATGCCATCGAGTCGCGGGTCAGATTGCAGCTGATCGCCAAGGATCCGTACGACGACAGCAACATCTATCTGGAAATTCGCGCGGCTGCCGGCGGCGACGAGGCGGCGATTTTCGCTGGCGACCTGTTCCGCATGTATTCGAAGTATGCGGAGTCGCGCGGCTGGCAGATCGAGATCGTGAATTCCAGCGCCGGCGAGCACGGCGGCTACAAGGAAATCATCAGCCGGCTGATCGGTCACGGCGCCTATTCACGACTCAAGTTCGAATCCGGCGCCCACCGCGTGCAACGTGTGCCGGAAACAGAAGCACAGGGGCGCGTGCATACATCTACCTGTACGGTCGCCGTGCTGCCCGAACCGGAGGAGATCGACGCCATAACCATCAACCCGGCAGAGCTGCGGATCGACACCTACCGGGCCTCCGGGGCCGGCGGCCAGCACGTCAACAAGACCGACTCGGCGGTGCGCATCACGCATCTGCCCTCGGGGCTCGTCGTGGAATGCCAGGATGAACGCTCGCAGCACAAGAACCGGGCCCGGGCGCTCGCCCTGCTCAAGGCGAAGCTGCTCGACTCGGCGCTGCGCAAACAGCACAGCGAACAGGCCGAGCGGCGCAAGAGCCAGGTCGGCACCGGCGACCGGTCCGAGCGCATCCGCACCTATAACTACGCACAGAGCCGTGTCACCGATCACCGCATCAATCTGACGCTGTACAAGCTCGACTTCATCCTGGAAGGCGATCTGGACCAGGTGATCGAACCCCTGATCAACGAATACCAGGCGGAACAGCTCGCCGCCCTGGATAACTGAAGACCTGCGGCCGGATCAGCCTGCACAGGGGCCCGACATGACTCGGCCTGACGGGCTGAAGCCTGAGGCTTGAGGCTTGAGGCTTGAGGCTTGAGGTCCTGGAGCGGAGCCTCAGCGCGTCATGCGCATCAGGTAATCAAGCATCTGGCGATCGCGTTCTGCGCTGACTTCAAAACCGATCATCGGCGGATACCGCATCCGGTTATGCGGCACCATAGCCTTGTTGTCGGCAATGAATGCAGCCAGCGTCTCGGGTGTCCAGACCAGTCCGTTGTTGCGGGCATCGATAAACGCCTGCGAGTAGACAAAGTGCGGCGCGACGGCGGCCGGCTTGCCCACGATCCGGTGGAGGTTCGGACCGACCCGGTTCTCGCCACCCTCTTCAAGGGTGTGACAGAAACGGCACCAGGTGAAAGCGACCTTCTCGGCTGCCAGTTCTTCAGCAGAGATGGGCTGGAGCGGCTCTGCGTAGTAGTCGGGCAGATTTTTGCCGGCCAGCAGCCGGTCGATCTCGGCCTCCGGTACCACATCGTCGGTCCCGAAGGGGACTACACCGAACCAGATGTAAGGAAAGAACACCGCGAGCGCCAGGAACGCCAGCAGCACCATCGAATGAAAAATACGGGTACCCGCCGCGATGCTCAAGTTCCGCTCTCCGCAACGTCGTGATTCAGCGCCATGAACTCAGACCCGCGCGCCAGGCAGCAGCCGGCGCAGGCCGACCTTGTAGCGCCAGTGCTGGTAAAAACCGAAGGCAAACCAGATGGAGAGCAGCATCAGATAGTAGAACCCGAGCGAACTGTGCAGATATCCCATCGGAATGCGCACCGCTTCCCCGCGCGCCACCATCGCTGGCAGGGCGGCGCCAAAAAGCACGACGTCGCGCCCTTCGCCCCATGCATAGATGAAGCCGATCACTCCGGTGACCGTAAAGGTCGCGTAGAGGAACACGAGAATGGTCCGGTTGAAGGCAAAGGAATTCTCCGGCAGCCCCGGCGGTGGCCGGGGCGCCGGATCACGGTAGTACCAGTACAGCCGGACAGCTGCCAGCAGCAGCACGATCAGGCCGAGACTGTCGTGGACCAGCCGCAGCGTGGCCCGCTGATCGAGCGCGGTCCTCGGCAGATTGATGATGTTGATGAACAGCACGAAGAACAGCAGCGCAAGCACATAACCCATGATCGTCGAACGCCGGTCCTGTATGCCTGGCGCCAGTTGCTTGCTCATGCCATGTCCTGCTGTTCGGGGCTCGCTGCTCCGGGGCCGCATCTTAAACCCAGCCGGCCCTCTGGCTAAGCCGGGGCATTCCGGCCTGGAACGACCTTCGCACCTGATGCGCCTGGTTCCCAGATCTGCCTCGGCGCATAACCTTCCTTGCGCATGAAATGCTCGGTATACACGATCCGGTCCGGATCAATGCGCAGCAACTGGCCTCGGGGTGGTTGCGCATTGATTTTGCCGAGTTCGAAACTTGAGGCCACCCACTTGAAGACCTTCATCCCGTGCTCCCACTCCGGCGTATCCGGATCCAGCAGCGTGCCCTTGCCGAAAAACTGTGCGCCCATGACACAAGCCCAGCCCGCCATCGGGTTGGCTACCGCAAAGCTCAGCCGCGGATCGCGGCGCAGGGCCATGACCTTGGGGCTGTTGGGTTGCGGAAAAATGTACACCGAGAGCCCGTCCGCATAGAACTCGACAGGACTGACGATGGGTGAACCATCCTTTCTGACCGTACCCAGATAACCGATATTGGTCATGGTCAGCACCCGCTCGATACGCGATTCGAGCAGCGGCTTGGGCATTACCGCCGTAGGCCATGGTTCCTGTTCAAGCCATTTGTGGGCAACGCTCAACACCTGTACTCCTGTCGTTGGGACACCGGCCAATGCTGAGCCTGTGCCTCACGCGACGCAAGTCACAACAGGTATCAGCACGGGAGGCCGCCCGCCACTGCAGAGCGGGAAGCCCGTTATCTGGATCTGGATATGGAAGGTCGTCAAGCACCGGGTGGCTGAGCCACCCGGTGTCAGTAGAACGAAGAATCAGCGGCTACGTATCGCCCGGCGGCGGCGGCGGAGGCCTTCTGCGCTGAGCAGGCCAACACCGAGCACCAGCGCAAGAGCCTGGGTACCGGAGCTCGCATCAATTTCGGGGACTTCGCGTATCACTTGCGTGCATACCCGGGCTGCCGGGTAACGCTCGCAGAACCTGGCCAGTATCGCCTCGCGGTCGATATTGATGCTCTGCCAGTCATTGCTGGACTGGGCGTTTGCGCTACCGGACATGACCAGCAAAGTAGCCATTGCTGTTATGCCTAAGATCGATTTTTTCATTTTGTGCATCCCTTCTTCCGTCCTGGCATTAACTCGTGATTGTTTTTTAGCACATCAGCATCTTGGCTGGCTACTCCTTCAGAGCGCACGAGCAATTTGCCGGCTTGCCAGAAAGACGAGCAAATTCCACGCCACCGGCGGTCTGTGCGCCGCAGAATTTGACAGAAGCCGGGATATTGGCCCGAAAAGTGTGACCGCGATCACAAGGTGGTCACTCTTACAGGCGAAATCCGGGACAGTCCGCTGCGCTGCCTGATCGTGCGTAGCGACATTTGTATAGCCAGCCGACACGAGATCGGGCAGTTACAGACGCCGTTGAACCAATACGAGGACAGACTGATCGAAAACAATAGCTTGAACCTTCAGCCTTGCTGTACAGAAAGTCGGCAGCAGCCATGATTGCAAAGCCAGGTCTGCAGAGTCGACTCTTGCTGCAGAGCTACCGCTTCAGGGCTGCACTTGTTATTGTTATATGTATATTCCCGTCGAAACAGGAAGAGAGCAGACATGTCCCGCTTCAAACAACTTTATCAGGCACCGTTGCCTGCAGTTATCGCACTGCTGATCGTCTATATCTGGCAGGGACTCGGCCACACGGTCATGTACCTGATGGAGCACAAATGGTTTCCGGATAGCGTTACCACTGTCGCCATCGTCGGCGGCTTCATCGGTGCCGCGATGGTCTGGATCGGCAGGAACAAGTCGGAAAATGCTGCCACCCTGCTCGGCTTCCTGGGCGGCAGCCTGATCTGGCTGACCTGGATCGAATTCAATTTTGTCTACACCGCTGATCAGCTCGGTGTAGAAGAAGTCATGTGGGGTGCCAAACCAACTTTGGGCGAATACCGCGTGATGCTGTCCTCGATCGGCGTCATGATGGCCTCGCTGATGTACTTCTTCTACAACAAGGACACGCGCTGTAACCTGTTCATGTGGCTCCATCGCAACCTGCACCTGAACCCGGGTGAACGTGGCTCAGTACAGCAACGCAATATCGCCGCGATCGTTGCCCTCGAAACAATCTATGTCACCTGGTTCTGTTATATCTGGCTGCTGCTTTGCTACAACCCGGATATTCTCGGCACCGACCACTGGTTCACCTTTGCGTCGATCATCTTCTTTGCCATCTGGGCGGCTTATCTGATCCAGCGCCTGTGGTGGTTCCAGCGCATGGCCCCGGCACTGCGCTATGCGATACCCACCGCGATCATCGCCTACAACATCAACGAGATCCTCGAGAAGTGGGGCAAGATGACCGAGATCTGGGTGCAGCCGCAAAAG
>CAUJHF010000026.1 GCA_963204745.1 Pseudomonadota bacterium | reverse complement strand
GGATTTCATCGCGCCGCTGGTGCCGATCGGGCTTGGGGCCGGCCGTATCGGCAACTTCATCAACGGCGAGCTCTGGGGCGCGCCGACGACGGTGCCCTGGGCGCTGATCGTGGATGGTCAGGCCCGGCACGCCTCGCAGCTCTACGAAGCCGGGCTCGAGGGACTGGCGCTGTTCCTGATCCTGTGGATCTGGTCGGCGCGGCCCCGGCCCGCGATGTCGGTATCGGCGCTGTTCCTGCTCGGCTACGGGGTATTCCGGTTCAGCATTGAATTCATCCGTCTGCCCGACGCGCATATCGGCTATCTCGCTTTCGGCTGGCTGACCATGGGCCAGGTGCTGTCGCTGCCGATGGTGGCGGCGGGGCTCATCATGCTGATGCTGGCACTGCGCGGGCCGGCCACCGCAGCGCGTAGCTGAACCGGGGGCCCACTCTGCAACAGTATCTGGACATGATGCGCCACGTGCGCGAGCACGGAGTACGCAAGGACGACCGCACCGGCACCGGTACGCTGTCGGTGTTCGGACACCAGATGCGTTTCGATCTGGCGGCCGGCTTTCCGCTGGTTACGACCAAGAAACTGCATCTGCGCTCGATCATTCACGAGCTGTTGTGGTTTCTGCAGGGCGATACCAACATTGGCTATCTGCGCGAACACGGTGTGGGCATCTGGGACGAGTGGGCTGACGAGCAGGGTAATCTCGGCCCGGTATATGGCGCACAGTGGCGCTCCTGGCCGTCGCCCGACGGCAGCCATATCGACCAGATCAGCCAGGTGCTCGGCGAGTTGCGCTGCAATCCGGATTCGCGGCGGCTGATCGTCAGCGCGTGGAATGTCGCGGAACTGCCGAAGATGGCACTGGCGCCCTGCCATGCGCTGTTCCAGTTCTGGGTCGCAGGGGGTCGCTTGTCCTGTCAGCTTTATCAGCGCAGCGCGGATATCTTCCTCGGCGTGCCCTTCAATATCGCTTCATATGCGCTGCTGACCTGTCTGGTGGCGGAGCAGGCCGGGCTGCAGCCTGGCGAATTCGTCTGGACCGGCGGTGACTGCCATCTCTACCTGAATCATCTCGAACAGGCGGATGAGCAGCTCCGGCGCACGCCGCTGCCGCTGCCGCGCCTGGTGCTGAAGCGCAAACCCGATACGCTGTTCGATTATCGCTACGAGGATATCGGGATCGTGGACTACGCCTGCCACCCGCACATCAAGGCCCCCGTCGCCGTCTGAATGCTGCGGTCTGAGCGGCAGGTGCGGCGCGGTCAGTCCGCGCCGCGCGGCACGCTGACGGTTTTTGCCGGCCCGTCGAGCCGCACCGCCGTGAGCTTGCGCCCCCATACGCAGCCGGTATCGATGCCGAGCAGCTTGTCACGCTGCAGGAGGCCGAGCGAAGCCCAGTGGCCGAACACGATACGCACCATCGCAGTCTGCCGGCCGGGCAGATCGAACCACGGGATGAGTCCCGCGGGCTGTGTGCCGGGCGCACCGTTCTCGACCAGATCCAGACTGCCATCTGCATGGCAGTAGCGGATGCGGGTCAGGCTGTTGGTGATGAAACGCAGGCGATCCTGGCCAGTCAGGGTCGGTGACCAGCGTGCCGGCTCGTCACCGTACAGGCCGCGCATGAAGTTCGCGCAGCCCGGACCGCGCAATGCCTGTTCGACTTCTCGAGCCAGCTTGATGGTGAGCAAGGGATCCCATTGCGGAGCTACGCCGGCATGTACCAGCAGGGTGTTGAGTTCCGGCCTGTAGACCGCCATCGGCCGATGGCGGAGCCAGTTCACGAGTTCCTCGCCATCCGGCGCCTGGAGAATGTCCGCGAGTTCCTGGTCTTTGGCGCGTGTCTGGTTGCCGAAGGCCAGCGCGATCAGATGCAGGTCGTGATTGCCGAGCACCACGGTGGCCTGGCTGCCGAGCGACCGCACCAGGCGCAGGGTCTGCAGCGATTTCGGGCCGCGATTGACCAGGTCGCCGACGAACAGCAGTTCGTCGTGGCCGGGATCGATGCGCAGGGCGTGAATCAGCGCTTCGAGTTCGTCACAGCACCCCTGGACATCGCCGACTGCATAAATCGCCATGCGCGTCGTGTGCGTGGCGGATCAGTGCAGGACGCCGGGTACCGCGAGCCGGAAACACGGGATATCGGCACGAAACTGCGCACCGTCATCGCTGCGCATGCCGTAGCTGCCTTCCATGGTCCCGACCGGTGTTTCGATCACGGCACCGCTGGAGTAGCGGTGTCGCTGTCCAGGCATGATGGTGGGCTGTTCGCCGACCACGCCATCGCCACGCACCTGCTGCACCTTGCCGTTGGCATCGGTGATGATCCAGTGGCGATCCAGCAGGCGGGCCGGCACCGCGCCGGTGTTCTGGATGGTGATCGTGTAGGCAAACACATAACGCTCGCTCTCAGGTTCGGACTGATCGGCGAGGTAGTGGGTTTCTACGGTGATCTTGAGGCTGGTTGTGCTGGTATTTGCGGTCATGTTCATGGCCATTCTGGGAGAGGGCTCCCGTGCTTGGCAAGTCCGGGCTTCCGGCTGGCGATAGATCTGCTGAGCTGCAGCCAGTCGGCTGGAGGCAGTTGCTCGGGGCGCAGCCCCGGATCGATACCGGCGGCGCTGATCTCGGCCGTTGTCGCCAAAGCCCGCAGGCCATTGCTGAGCCGCTTGCGGCGCATGCCGAAGGCGGCCGCGACCAGCTGGTCGGCGATTGACAGAATATCCGGATCGGCCAGTGGTACGGGGTGTGGCACCAGGCGCAGGAACACCGAATCCACCTGCGGCGGGGGCTTGAAGCTGCCCGGACTGATGCTGAACAGCTGCTCGATGCGGCAGCGCAAGGCGAGTGCCACGGTCAGCCGGCCATAGGTCTTGTTACCGGGGTCTGCGGCGATGCGCTCGCCGACTTCTTTCTGCAGCATCACATGCAAATCGCGCCAGCTGCTGCCGTATTGCAGGAAATGAAAGAGCAGCGGCGTGGAGATGTTGTAGGGCAGGTTGCCGACCAGGCGCAGCTTCTCGCCCGGCGCGGCAAGAGTCCTGAAGTCGAAAGCAAGGGCATCGGCGCAGTGTATGGCGCAACGCTCCGTCTGTACCCGGCCGGGCAGCTCACGGGCCAGGTCGCGATCGATCTCGATCGCATCGAGGCGCGCGCCGCTCGCCAGCAGCGGCAGGGTGATCGCACCCTGGCCGGGGCCGATTTCAACGAAGTGATCTGTCGCCGCGGGGGCGATATTCGCAATGATCTTGCGGATGATGTTGCCGTCGCTAAGGAAATGCTGCCCGAAGCGTTTGCGCGGCCGCGCCTTTGTCATGGTCGCTGGCGGGCCGCCATCTCGATGGCAAGTTTGACTGCCGCACGCAGGCTGCCGGCATCGGCACGGCCGGTGCCGGCCAGTTCAAAGGCCGTGCCGTGGTCTACCGAAGTACGGATGATCGGCAAACCGAGCGTGACATTAACCGCGCGGCCAAAGCCGTGATGCTTCAGCACCGGCAGACCCTGATCGTGATACATGGCGAGCACGGCATCGACGTTAGTCAGGTTGCGATCCACGAAGGCAGTATCGGCGGGCACCGGCCCGCTGATGGCCACGCCTTCCTTGCGCAGTGTGGCCAATGCCGGCGAGATTTCCAGCAGTTCTTCAGTGCCCAGATGCCCCGATTCGCCCGCGTGCGGATTCAGGCCCAGCGCGACGATGCGCGGTTGCCGGATACCGAACAGCTTGCGCAGGCCGCTGTCGAGCACGCGCCCGGTGGTTTCCACCAGCGCCCGGGTGATGGCCGCCGGTACCGCATGCAGCGGCAGGTGCGTGGTAACGAGCGCCACGCGCAGCTCACCGGCCACCAACAGCATGACCGGTTTTGGCGTGGAGGTCAGATCCGCAAGAAATTCCGTGTGTCCGGTAAACGGAATGCCGGCGTCGTTGATTACCGCCTTGTGTACCGGTGCTGTGACCATCGCGCTGAACTGCCTGAGCCGGCAACCGGCGCTCGCGCGCTTGAGCAGTTCGAGCACCCAGGGACTGTTGCGCGGATCCGGATGGCCAGGTGCCGAGGGCGCGCGCAGCGGGAGATCTGCGACCAGCAGGCGCCCGGGCCGGGCTGCCTCGGGTCCCGTGCCGCTGCCAGTCCAGGGCACCAGCTCAAGCTGCTGCCCCACCATTCCTGCGCGCGCCGCCAGGAGATTCAGGTCGCCGAACACGACGAGTTCAGCGGGCCATACCTGATTGGCGAGCGAGAGCATGAGCTCGGGGCCGATGCCGGCAGGTTCTCCGCAGGTGATGGCGATACGTGGCAGCGCTGTGCTCATCGGGGTTCCAGGTGCCTTGAGCGGCAAATTCCGGCGGCCAGAGCCGGCTAGATCCGGATTTCGACAAAAGCCTCGTCGCGCAGGCGGCGCGTCCAGAGTTCTGCTTCGTCACCGAGCTTGCTGTTGCGGATGGCGAGTATGGCCTGCTGGCGCTGCTTGTCGGCGGTTGCGTCGTAAGTCCGGCGTTCCAGCACCTGCACGATGTGCCAGCCGAACTGGGTCTGGAAGGGTTCGCTGATCTCGTCGATCTGCAGCGCGGTCATGACCTTCTCGAACTCCGGCACGAAATTGCCCGGGGCAGTCCAGCCCAGGTCGCCGCCTTCAATGGCCGATTGCGGGTCTTCGGATACAACCTTGGCGACTGCCGAAAAATCTTCGCCGCCGAGAATGCGCCGGCGGATCTCGATGAGCTTCTGGCGAACCGTATCGTCATCCTGCACCTCATTGGTGGACATCAGGATGTGGCGCGCATGGGTCTGTTCTTCCATGATCGGCTCGCCGCCGCGCCGGTCGTCCAGACGGATCAGGTGGAAACCGCTCGCATTGCGGATCGGCTCGGAGACGCCGCCCTTGGGCAGGCCCGGCGCGATGTCCATGAAGATGCTCGGCAGTTCGCTGCCCTTGAGCCAGCCTAGGCTGCCGCCTTCGAGGGCCTGCTGGCCGCTGGAGTAGGTCAGTGCCAGCTTGGCAAAATTCTCTCCGCCGAGGATGCGCGTGTACAGCTCGTCGGCAAGTTTCCGTGCCGTCTCGATTTCGTCCGGCTGTGCACTGGCCGAAACGGGTATGAGGATGTGCGAGATCAGGAAGTCCTCGCGCAGATTGGCCTTGCCTTCCTGTCGGGCCAGAAACGCATCCACTTCGCGCGGCGAAACCGCAATACGCTGCAGGACATCACGCTGCCGGAGCTGGTCGATGGTGATCTGTTGTCGCAGTTCCTGGCGGTAGGCGCTGTAGTCCACGCCCTCGCGCGCCAGCACGGCCGGCAGTTCGTTGAGCGAAACGTTGTTGCGCGCGGCAATCGTGGCCAGTGCCTGGTTGAGCGTTTCGTCTGAAACCCTGATACCGACGTTTTCAGCGCGCTGCAGCTGGAGCTGCTGGGTGATCAGCCTGTCGAGGACCTGACGGACGAGCACGTCGGTCGGGGGCAGCTGGGTATTCTGGGCCCTGAGCCGCTCGGTGATGCGCCGGGTTTCGAGCTGCAATTCGCTCTTGAGTACCACGCCGTCATTCACGATTGCGGCGATGCCGTCCAGCAACTCACCGCTGCTGCTGAGTTCGCGGCTTTGTGCCAGAACGCCGGACACCGGCATCAGCGCCAGCACCAGGCAGGCCAGCATGGCTGGCAGGCGGTTCAGGCATGTGGCACTGAACCCGGTCGACGCCGGGCGGAAAAACAGATGCTGGAACATGAAAACGCCGGTTTCAGTAACGATCGTAGCCAAGAGTACCACGGTCGATCAGCCGTTCCGGACTGCTGCCGGGGCCGCCAAAGCCCTTCAGCAGCAGCTGCAGCGTGATGGCGGTGTCCGAGTTGCCGTCGCGGCTGGTCAGATTGCGCTGGGTAACGAGCCGCAGACCCCAGCAGCAGGTTGAGTACTCCAGTCCGAAGAAGCTCTCCAGCGCCTGGTTGTCGAGCAGGGAGTAATCGTAGCGGCCGACAAAACTCCAGCGTGCGGCGATCGGCCAGGTGCCCGTGATGTCGATTTCGCGCAGCGAGTCGCGGCGGAAACGGTATGACAGGTTGATGATCTTGTTGTCGGCCGGTTTGTACATTACCCGCGCCTCGGCCATGCGGGTTACGTTCGCGTCAGAATCCCACTGGTAACCGAGATCCAGGTTCCAGCGGTTATTGATGTTCATGCCCAGCTCGGCGATATAGTCGGAAGTGCTGTCGTCGCTCGGCATTTCACCGGGCAACGTGACGTCCTGTGCAGTGAAGTACCGCGTTTCGCCGACTGTTGCGGTCAGTATCTGCGAGCCATCCGCCGAGCGCATCAGGCGGGTGGTGATGCCAATGTCCAGCTTGTTGGTGTCGCCGAGGCGATCAAGGCCTGCATAGCGATTGGTACGAAACAGCTGCACGATATCGAACTCGGGCTGGATCGTGTCGAAGACCGGCATATCGCTCTGGTTCTCGTAGGGCACATGGACGAATTGCAGCCGCGGTTCGATGGTTTGCAGCATTGTGCTGTCCTTGCCCCATGCGCGCTCGAGCAGGGTGCTGAGGGAGACGCTGTAGATCGGCAGACTGCGGCTTGGCGACTGCGCGACACCCGGGGCCGTTTGGTCGAGCGAATAGGCCGTGTAATCAAAAGCGGCTGCGGAATCCAGGGACAGGGCGCCGAAGCGCAATGGCAAGGCGACCTGCGGCCGGAGGCTGGCGCGCAGGCCGGTGGTACCGATGTCGCGGTTGAAGTAAGTGAGTTCCGATTGCAGCCGGTACTCGAGGCCCAGGGGATTGTTGGGCCAATAGCCGTTGACTGCCACTTGCGGCAGGCGCTGGTACGGCATCTCCTCCGCCGTCAGCGAATCGTCGAGTGTCTGGTAGTCCTCCAGTCGCAACAGGGCCGACCAGGTGTTGTCGAAGTACTCGAAATCCACACGCTGGCGCAGATGGGTCTGACTGGCGCTGCCGAGGCCCGTGGAAAGATCCTCGAAATATGCTGAATCGCTCACCTGGGTGGCGTCGATGGTTGCCCGCCAGCGGTCGCTCAGCCGGGACTGGTTGTACCAGTAGAGCAGGGCGCGATCTTCTCCGGTGACGTCATCGCTGGGCAGGAACTCGCCGTTGAGTGCGCCTTTGGTGCTTTCCGACAGGTAACGGAATTCGCCCTGCGCCTGCAGGCCGCGCTTCGACATGTAGTGTGGCGTGAATGTGGCGTCATAGTCGGGCGCGAGATTGAAGTAGTACGGAACCGCGACCTCGATACCGCGTTGACCACCGCTGCCGAAATCCGGCAGCAGGAGTCCGGAGCGACGCCGGCCATCGACGGGGTAGGTCAGCCATGGCGAATAGAGTATCGGTACGCCCTGGAATTCGAGCCGCGCATTGCGTGCCGTGCCGACGCCTGTTTCACGGTCGATGCTGAGCGAACCGGCGCGCAGCAGCCAGTCGTCCTCGCCGCGTGCGCAGGTTGTGTAGCTCGCATCCTTCAGCGTCAGCACCCGGGTTTCTTCCAGCGTGATGCTGTCGGCCGATCCGCGTGCCGGCAGCGTATACAGCTCGAATCTTGCCGCTTCGATCCTGAACAGGCCGCTCTCGGTGTTGTAGCTGGCCGAGTCGCCGGCAAGCCAGGTGTCCGGGTCGCGCAGGTCGATATTGCCGCTGAGCTCGAACTCGCCCGTGCTGCGGTCGTAGCGTGCGCTATCGGCGCCGAGCTGGATATCGCGGCGCCGGAGCACGAGCCGGTCCTTGAAGATCGTGAGGCCGTTGAGGTCGACCTCCACATCACCGCTCAACACATCAAGGACGTCGGCGCCGACATCGGTGCGTGGTGCCAGCGGTTCGGGTGCCGGGATGGCGCAGCCGTATACGGGCACCGGCACCGGCACCGGTTCAGCAGCACCTGCGGCGGCAGCAGCCCACAGCAGTATCAGCAGTGCACGTCGCAAGGTGCCCCCAGAAAGCCAGGCGAGATTCGATGGGCGGAAGTATAACGGCCCGCTGCGCATCGCGGTCGGACAGGTTTTCACCGTACCATGGCGCCATGCGTGCACTCATTCTTGCAGCAGGTCGTGGTGAGCGGATGCGGCCCCTGACCAGCGATATGCCCAAACCCTTGCTCTGCGCCGGCGGGAAACCGCTGATCGATTACCACATCGAGGCGCTGGCGCGCGCCGGGATCACCGAACTGGTGGTCAATCTGTCGTGGCAGGCCGCGAAGCTGCGCGACTACCTGGGCGATGGCGCGCGGTACGGCGTCAGTCTGCGGTTCAGCGAGGAAGGTCCGGAGCCGCTGGAGACCGGCGGCGGCATACACCACGCCTTGCCGCTGCTCGGGCCCGGGCCGTTCTGGGTGGTGAATGGCGATATCAGCTGTGATTTTCCCTTTACGGTGCGCGGTCTGCCAGGCGGCATGCTCGCGCATCTCGTGCTGGTGCCGAATCCGGCGCACCATCCGGCCGGTGATTTCGTCCTTCGCAATGGGCGGATCGTCATTACGGATGTGGCGGATGCGGCGAAGCTCACCTTTGCCGGGATTTCGATTCTCGCTCCGGCGCTGTTCGATGGTGTACAGCCGGGCCGCTTTCCGCTGGCGCCACTGCTGCGGGCGGCGGCGGCAAAGGGCCAGGTGGGCGGTGAGCGCTACAACGATCGCTGGACCGATGTCGGCACGCCGGAACGTCTGCGCCAGCTGGATGCGGAACTGAAAGGGTAACGCCCCTTTTGCAATTACATCCAGCGCTGCAGCGGGCGGTACAGCCAGCGTTTGAACTGCAGTTGCAGGGGGATCTCCCGCAGCCAGTGCGACGTAAGCTCGGTATTGCCCGGGTTGTGCCGCATCCTCTCGAACAGTGCGCGAAAATGCCCGCAGATTTCGACATCATCGGAGAAAATCATCGCCTCGATGAGCCGATCGTGCGCCGCATGTTCGAGGTTATAGCTGCCAACGGCGACCTCCCGATCATCAACGAGAAGCAGCTTGGAATGTTCACCCGCGTGGTTTTCGTAGATGCGGGCCCCCGCGTTCAGGGCTGATTCGTAATGGATCGAGGCAGAGATCCAGGGGAAGTGCGTGACACCCAGCGAATCACGGTGCGAATGGAAAATTTCCACATCGACCCCGCGCCGGCAGGCACGCATCAGTGCCGCTTTCAGCACCGGGGCCGGCTTGCAGTACAGCGATGCGATGCGCAGGGACTGCCGGGCACCGTCGACCAGTTTCACAAGTTCATCGGTGAGCCGGTTGGGCACGGTGCCGAAGGGGAATAGCGGGCCAGATTGCTCGGCAGGATCCTCACGAACATAGCGCAGGTGCCGGGTCGTTCCCGATGCGGGCGGAAGGGGAAGGAAGCCGGTGAGCAGCGCCGTTTCCTCCCCGGAGAGCCGGGCAAACCGGCAGGCTTCGCGGAGCAGATGCGCAACGATGTCTCCCTCCAGCTTCAGTGACACTTCGGCCCACTGGGCGAAGGAGTGGTGAGCGATATTGCTGCTGCCGAAAACCGCAACGCCACCGTCCGAGACCTGGATCTTCACGTGGAGGCCACCGCCGATCAGACGATGCCTGAGAGCCAGCGGCGAGTAACGGACGATGAGACCCCCCGCTGCAGCGATATCACGCAAACGCTCCTCGAGCCCGGTGTTTCCGGACGGACGGCTGAGATTCTGCGCGAGGCGCTGCCCGAACCGATCGACGACGAGTATGACGCGCACGCCCCTGTGTACTGCAGCCAGGAGAGCGTCAGCCATCCTGCAGCCGCGTTCATCATTGCCAAGATAGTAGGTCGTCAGTACAAGAAAACGCTGCGCACGGTTGACCATCTCCATGCGCAGGGACCACTCGTCCTCACGATTCGTGATGACGCTTACACGGGTAGCGGTCAAATCCCGGATGCTGCTCATGGTCCGCTCCCCGGGGCTTTTTTCAGGAGCAGGGAATACCGGATACGTGAGTAGCAATCGTAGCCGGACGGCTTGCTGAAGATGCTCTCCTGGTCGACCAGCTTGAGGGTGAGGTCCTCCTGATCGGCAAGGTTTTGCCAGAATGAACGTGTCAGGATGAACGAGCCTGAAGGCGGATAGTCGTATTCGGCGTGGCGATCAGGGTCATTCACGATACCGATATAGACCGTGCCCCCGGGCCTTGTGATGCGCGTCATTTCGAGCACGGCCCGACGCGCCGCGTCCTCCGAGTCGAGGTACAGGAAGACGCCGTGCGACAGCACCTTGTCGTAGCTCGCGGTCCCGATCGACGAGAGGTCAGTAATGTCAGCCACCTGGAAGTCGCCAGACAGGTGCGACCGGGCGATGCGCACAAGGTTTTCCGCGAAATCGACGCCGGCAAGGGACACCGTCCGATATGCGGCCAGTTCAGCCAGGAAAGCACCAGACCCGCAGCCGGCTTCAAACAGGCGATCGCCATCCTCCACGCCGATGAAGTCGGCCGTGCGGCGGCACAGGGCCGTCCAGTCGTCGCTGCTGATGAAGCCCCAGCGTGCGAAGTCCTTCAGATGGACAAGATCCCTGCGCTCACCCAGGCGGTTGTATTCCTTGCGGATTTCAGCCGGGATGACCATGGATTGCACGGTACCCGATCAGAGGGGAGGGGCGATACCCTTTTCTCAGGGGGGCAGCTTCCCCTTCCGGCACGGCACTCTGGAAACGCAGTCCCTCGGCTATGCTAAAAAGGGTGCCGCCCTTTTCCTGATGCCCATGTCTGACTGCCCTGAGGGCCAATGAATATGGCGACAAATATCATCGGTCTGATTATCGGTCTGATCATCGCGATCCCCGGTACCATCATGCCGGTACGGAAATTTCTGGGTGTGCGCCGGGAAAAGACCTTCTTTTCACTGACGCTGATTCCCATTGCGTTGATCTACATCGGCTTCTCTTATTACTACGGTGACCTCACCGCGCTGCATGCCGAGATTGTCGGCCTGATCATCTTCACCGTGCTGGCGCTGTTGTCGCAGTTCCTGGCCAGCTGGATCCTGGTCTCCGCCTATGTCGCCCACGCCTTGTGGGACCTGCTGCATGAGATCTTTGTCGGCGCGATCGGCGGCGCCATCCCCTGGACGCAGGTACCGGCGGGCTACGCGGCGTTTTGCCTTGCCTATGACCTGATCATTGCTGCTTATGTCTACAAACGTCTGCGGCTGTGGAACTGAGGGGCGCTACTCTTTTTCGCAGCCCCATGTAAGCAAGGGTAGTGTCCCCTTTAAACACGTCAGCAGGTCTTCAGCGGCAGCCCGCAGGTCCGTCGGGCCGCCGAGCTTCTCAAGCGAGGTTACTGTGAGACCGGCATGACCGCAGGGGTTGATGCCGCGGAAGGGCGCGAGGTCCATGGCAACATTGAGTGCCAGGCCGTGATAGGTCGCGCCATGCCGGATACGCAGGCCGACACTGGCAAGTTTGGCCCCGTTCACATAAACACCCGGCGCATCGCTGCGCGGGACAGCGGTAATGCCATGGCGCGCAGCAAGGTCGACCACTGCTGTTTCCAGCGCCGTAATGACCGAGCGGATGCCGAGCTTCGCCCGCGCAAGATCGACCAGCACATAGACGATCAGCTGGCCGGGGCCATGGTAGGTCACCTGGCCACCGCGGTCGGTCTGTACGACGGGTACCGTCCCCGTGCCGAGCAGATGTGCCGGATCGGTATTCAGGCCGAGCGTGTAGACGGGTGGATGTTCGAGCAGCCAGATCTCGTCGGGAGTGTCGGGCTGGCGTTCATTGGTGAAGTGCTGCATGGCTGCTACCGCAGCAGCGTAGTCGGTGAGACCGGGCAGCCGGCGGATGACGACGGGCGTTGGTGACGGCATGGACACGCGCAGATCCCTGCTCAGAGCAGAAACAATACCTGGTCGCTGGAGCTCAAGGCACGGTAGATGTCGTCGAGCTGTGCCTTGCTGGCCGCAGTGAAGTTGATCGTCACTGCGATATAGCGTCCATTGCGGCTGGGCCGCGTATGGACCGTGCTGAGCGCCGCAGAACCGGCATGGATGCGGACGATCTCGACCACGTACTGTTCGAAAGCCGGCTGGTTGAGGCCCATGACCTTCAGCGGGAAGGCGCAGGGAAACTCGAGCAGCGTTTCCTCGCTCAATGGGTTGTTCCGTGCGGCTTCATGGCCTCGAAGGCGGCAGCAACCTTTCGCCACACCGGGCCGGGGCGACCGTCGCCGATCTTCCTGCCATCGAGTTCCAGCACCGGTGTGATGCCGCGCGTCGCAGCGGCGATCCAGATCTCGTCGGCCTGGCGCAGACGCTGTTCGCTGATCATCTCGTCACGGCAGGCGACGCCGACTTTGGCTGCGGCCGCAAATACGGCAGCCGTCGTGGTGCCCGGCAACACTTCGGGGCCATCTGGCCGCCGGATCAACGCGCCGCGCTCGACGATGATCACCGAGCTTGCCGAACCTTCAGTCAGGTGCCCGTCGCGCAACAGGATGGCCTCACCGGCACCGGCACCGCGTGCCGCCTGGCGGGCGAGCAGGTTGGCGAGCAGCGCCGTGGACTTGATATCGCAACGCGACCAGCGCTGGTCGGGGAGAGTAATCGCGCGCATTCCGAGCTGGTCGGGGTGTGGCTCGGCCATGGTTGAAACCATGCCAAATACCGTCGGCTGCACGCCGTCCGGCGGAAAGCCATGATCGCGCCCGGTGTCGGCGCCGCGGCTGACCTGCAGATAGACCGACAGGTTACCGCCGCCGTTCTGTTCGATCAGTCCGGTGATGATGTGGATCCACTCGCCGCGGCGGTACGGATTGCGAATGTGCAGTTCCTGCAGACTGCGGTCGAGACGGTCCAGATGCGGGTCGAGCAGAAAGGCCTGTCCGGCATAGACCGGAATGACCTCATAGACCGCGTCGCCAAACAGGAAAGCGCGGTCGAGCGGTGAAATACGGACTTCCGCCAGGGGCATGAAGCTGTCGTTGAACCATGCAGTGCGCAGTGGTGAGGCCATGTTGTGGTGCTTCCTATTCCAGCCAGAGCAGTACCGTGTCGCGCCCCTGTTGCCAGAGCGATCCGGTCGGTACCGGTTTGAGTGGATAGAGGTTGGCTTCGGCGATCGGCTTGTCGCCGAGTGCCAGGTGCACCGTGCCGAGGGCCGTTTCTGTATCGAGGGGCGCGATCAGCTGAGTCGGCAGCGAAAACTTCGCGCTGACCTGCTCTGCACTCCCGCGCGGCAGTGTTGCCCAGATATCCTGTCTGACACCGATATTCACCAGCTCGGACTCGCCTTTCCAGACACGTGATTCGTTGAGCGATTGTCCCGCCACCAGGATCCGCTTTGTTTCCCAGAAGCGATAGCCGTAGTTCAGCAGGGTCTGTGAGTCGCGTTCGCGGGCCGTCGGGCTGTCGGTGCCGAGCACCACCGCAACCAGTCGCATGCCATCGCGCAGGGCCGAGGACACGAGGCAGTAACCGGCGGTGTCGGTATGACCGGTCTTCATGCCGTCGACGGTGCTGTCCCGCCAGAGCAGGCCATTGCGGTTGCTCTGCGTGATGTCGTTCCAGCTGAAGTCCTTCTGTGAATACCAGCGATAGTATTCCGGGAACTCGCGGATGATGGCGTTGGCGACCTTGATGATGTCGGCAGCAGTCGTGTAATGCTCCGGGTCCGGCAGCCCGGTCGCATTGCGGTAGCTGGTATTTGTCATGCCCAGTTCTTTGGCGTACTGGTTCATCAGATCCGCAAACGCCGACTCGCTGCCGGCTACGTGCTCGGCCAGCGCGACGCTCGCATCGTTGCCGGACTGGATGATCATGCCCTGCAGCAGCACGGAAACCGGCACCTGGCTGCCGAGGTCGATGAAGGTGCGCGAACCACCGGTACGCCAGGCTGTCTCGCTGATCGTGACCGGATCTTCGAGTCCGATGCGCTTGCTCTTGATGCTGCGGAATGCCGCATAGGCGGTCATCAGCTTGGTGATGCTGGCCGGGTCAAGACGCTGATTCTCGTTGAGGCTGGCCAGCGTCTGCCCGCTGGTGTGGTCCACCAGCATGTAGGCTTTGGCGCTGATGGCCGGCGGAGCAGGGATCTGCGGGCCTTCGGCGCCTTGCGCCACAGTGGCGGTCAGTCCGGTCAGTCCGGTCAGCCATAGGAGGCCGGCCAATACGCGGGTCGGCGTACGTTGCATCATTCCTGGTGGGCTCCTGAAAATACTGTAGAAACTGGGGCAGTCAGCTGCCGGGCGATTCAGTGACCAGGCTCGGACGGCCGGAATGCAATGGCGCGATGCGGGTCGCCAGCGCATCGTATTCGTCTGATCCGGACAGCGGGCCGATGCGCACGCGGTAGAGGATCTTGCTGGCAGACGCATCGTAGCGGATGACGACCTTGTTGACACCATTGCTTTCCAGACGGGCCTTGAGCCGTTCCGCGTTGGCAAGATTGCCGAAGGCGCCGACCTGCATATAGAGATACTGCGCGGGCACCAGTGTCGGGGCAATGCTATCGCCTGCTGACGTCGGGGCTGAAGGACTGTTGCCGGGGCTGTAGACGATCACTGGTCCGGCACCGGAGGCTCCGCCGAGTGCCTCGACCTCGACTTCAGCGGTGCCGGTCCGCACGATGTCCAGTTCCCTGGCGGCGGCAAAGGAGAGGTCTATGAGCCGGCCTTTCACGAAGGGCCCGCGATCATCGACCGTCACCACCACGCTCTTGCCGTTGCCGAGATTCGTGACGCGTACCAGTGAGGGCAGCGGCAGGGTTTTGTGCGCGGCAGTGAACTCATACATGTTGTAGATCGTGCCACTCGAGGTGCGCTTGCCGTGAAAGGCTTCTCCATACCATGAGGCCACGCCGGTCTGCCGGTAGCCTTCGCTGCTGGGCATGACGAAGTAGCGTTCACCGTAGACCTCATAGAAGGGCGGGTTGCCGGGCCCGGGTGCGGTTGTCCCCGGTACCGTCGCCGGAGGCCGGGTCAGAGGTCGGGCCGGAGGTGGCTCCTTCGCCGGTGCGCGTGCGACAGGGGCCGGCGGCTGGACGGGTTTTGCAGGACCCACGGCCGAGCAGCCGGCCAGGAACAGACAGGCGCAGAGGCCGACGGCCAGGCAGCGCTCAGGGCGCCGCATCGGTTGTCCTGGTGCCTGCCGCGATGGCTTCGCTGAGCTGGAACACCGCGAGTGCATACATCGGGCTGCGGTTGTAGCGGGTGATCGCGTAAAAATTCTGGAAACCGACCCAGTACTCGGTGCCTTCTTCGCCGGCAAGGGTGATCAGCATTGCCGGTGCTTTGGCCGGCAGATCTGTGCTGAAGTCCACGCCCTGACGGTTGAGTGACTCGACCGTGTCGCGCAGCACGAGCTCGTTTTCGGTGTCGCCGCGCGTGCTGTCCGGCTTCAGTCGCGCCGGCACGGCGACCGGCTGGGCGGGCTGCCAGTTATGCACGACGAAGTAATTGGCGATGCTGGCGAAGATGTCGTTCCAGTCGGACAGGAGATTGCGCCGGCCATCGTTGTTGCCATCCACCGAAAAGTTGCGATAGCTGCTCGGAATGAACTGCGGCGGACCGAGTGCACCGGCATAGGAACCGGTCAGCTGGGTGACGTCGAGTTGTTCGTCGCGGGCCAGCAGGAACAGCTGGCGCAGCTCACCACGAAAAAATTTGCTGCGCGGCGGATAATCGAAGGCCAGCGTGGCCAGCGCATCGACGGCGCGGTAACTGCCGGTCCGGGTACCGTAGAAAGTCTCGACGCCGACGATTGCCGCGATGATTTCCGCTGGTACCCCGGTTTTCCGGGCGATCTGCTGCAGCTCGGTTTCATGTGTGTGGAAAAAGTCGACGCCGCCGCTGATGCGCCTCGGAGTCAGGAAAATGGCCCGGTACTCGGACCATGGCTTGACCTTCTCCGCTGGCCGGGTCATGGCATCGATGATGCCCTGCTTCGACTCGACTCCCGCAAATATGGCGGACAGGTACTGTGGCTCGAAGCCGTCGTTCGCGACCAGTTCGGCCAGGAAGTCGCGCACGTCCGGGCGCTCGAGATCGAGGCTCCAGGCAGGCGCAGCGCCGAGCATGAGAGCGCCCGCGGTGACGA
Source organism: Pseudomonadota bacterium (assembly GCA_963204745.1). Taxonomy (GTDB): domain Bacteria; phylum Pseudomonadota; class Gammaproteobacteria; order Steroidobacterales; genus SHZI01. Next base: position 18,972 of record CAUJHF010000026.1, on the reverse strand, counting down.
TCGATGCGGCAAAAGCCGCCGCGGCCCGTTGCCGGCCGTAGAGGGTCGGGATCATCGAGCTACCAGTTTCCGGTGGGTATGAATGGACATCAGAATACCGAAACACGCCATCAGGGTCACCATTGAGGTGCCGCCGGCGCTGACCAGCGGCAGCGGTACGCCGACCACGGGGATCAGACCCATCACCATGGCTGTGTTCACGAATACATAAAAGAAAAAGGTGATGCTGAGTGTTCCGGCCAGCAGGCGTGTAAAGGTATCGGGGGCATTGGCGGCGATAAACAGGCCGCGGCCGACGATGAACATATAGAGCGTGAGCAGCGCCAGTGCGCCGAGCAGGCCGAATTCCTCGCCAATCACGGCAAAGATGAAGTCCGTATGCCGTTCGGGCAGGAACTCAAGTTGTCCCTGCGTGCCATTGAGCCAGCCCTTGCCGAACACCCCGCCCGAACCGATGGCGATCTTTGACTGGATGATGTGGTAACCGGCGCCGAGCGGATCGCTTTCCGGGTCCAGCAGGGTCAGTACGCGCTTGCGCTGGTAATCGTGCATGACCATCCACAGCGCCGGCATGGCCGCGGCGGCCAGCCCTGCCGCCGCGACGATATAACGCCAGCCGAGGCCGGCGAGAAAGATCACCACCGCGCCGGACAGCACGATCAGGATCGAGGTGCCAAGATCCGGCTGTACCGCGATCATGCCGGCGGGCAGGAAGGTCAGGATGATGACCATGACCACCACACCGGGTGATGGCGGCAGGGCCCGTTCATGCAGCAGCCAGCAGAGCAGCAGCGGCACGCCGAGCTTCATGATCTCGGAAGGCTGAAAGCGAATGCCCACATCGAGCCAGCGCTGCGCGCCCTTGCCGATGTCGCCGGTGGCGAGTACCAGTATCAGCAGCAGGAGGCCGAGCGCATAGATGAACGGTGCGCCACGCCGCAGCCAGCCGGGGTTGATCTGCGCCATGAACAGCAGCACGACAAATGCGAGCAGCATGCGTGCTGCCTGGTCCATCAGTTCGCGAATCTGCTGTCCCTCTGCGCTGTACAGCGCCAGCAGGCTGAACAGCAAAACACCGAGAATGCCGACCAGCAGCGGGCCATCGAGATGCAGGGCCCGCAACACCCGCGACAGCAGACCCTGCTCGACGCGGCTCCGGCTCCCGGTGCTGATGTTCAGCAGCGGGTTATTCATGTTGCCGGTACCGGCTTCAGGTAGGCATTGATCACATCCAGTGCGATGGGTGCCGCCGCCTTGCTGCCACTCTCGCCGTTTTCGATGACGACCGCGACTGCGATGCGCGGCGCATCAAGCGGTGCAAACGCGATGAACAGCGCATGGTCGCGCCGCCGTTCATCGACTTCACTGGCATTGTATTTCTGGTTTTGTCCGACAGAAAAAACCTGTGCGGTACCGCTCTTGCCCGCCATCGGAAAGGCGGCGCGCATGCCGACGGCGCGCGCGGTGCCGCGCGGACCCTGCATGACGCCGTGCATGCCTTCGATGACAGCATCCCAGTGCAGCGTGTCCTGTTCCTCGACGGCCTGCAGCGGTGTGGCCTGCTGGTATTCAATGGCGCCGGTATGGGGATCGCGTGCGCCCTTGCGCAGCATCGGCTGAAAGCGCTTGCCGCGCGCCGCAATCGTCGCTGCCGCATGCGCCAGCTGCAGTGGTGTCACCAGCATGTATCCCTGGCCGATGCCGGCGATGACGGTTTCGCCCGGGAACCAGACCTGTGCGGCCGGGCTCTTGAACACCTTTTTCTTCCAGGCAGGCGAGGGAACAACACCGGTCTGCTCACCCTGAAGATCGATACCGGTACTGGCGCCCAGGCCGAATTCGCGCATGAATCCGCCCATGCGCGTGATGCCGAGATCGCGGGCAAGGCCGTAGAAGTACACGTCACAGGACTGTTCTATGGCCTCGTACAGGCTGACGTTGCCATGGCCGCCGGGTTTCCAGTCGCGGTAGCGGTGGCTGCTTCCCGGCAGGGAAAAATACCCGCCACAGTAAACGCGATTCTCCGCGGAGGTGATGCCGAAATGCAGCCCCGCAAGTGCCACGATCGGCTTGATCGTGGAACCCGGCGGGTACTGGCCGCGCAGTGCGCGATCGAACAGCGGCCGGTCGATATCTTCCTGCAGTGACAGATAGGCGCGGCGGCTCAGTCCCGCACTGATCGCATTCGGGTCGTAGCCCGGTGTACTGGTGAAAGCCAGCACTTCGCCGTTGTCCGGATCAATGGCCACGACTGCGCCGCGCCGGCCGGCGAGCGCATTGCTGGCCGCCAGCTGCGCGTCGAGATCGATGGTCAGGATGACGTCCCGGCCCGGCAGCGGGCGTACGCGGTTGAGCACGCGCATCTTGCGGCCATGCGCATTGACGACGACGTCTTCATGCCCCGAGGTGCCGTGCAGGTCGTGTTCGAAGCTGCGTTCTGCCGCGCTCTTGCCGACATGCGTGGTGCCGGCATAGTCGGCCGGGTCGAACTCCCGTTTGTCGGCAGCGCTCATGCTGCCGACGTAGCCGAGCACATGCGCTGCCGCCGCACCATGGGGGTAGTTGCGCCCCAGTCGGGCGCGCATCTCGAGGCCGGGGAACTGCGGCCGACGTACGGCGAAGGCAGCCAGTTCTTCGTTGCTGAGGTGTTCGGCGATGACCAGCGTTTCGAAGGAGCGGCGGCTGGCGAGCAGTTCACGGAGTTCGGCCAGATCGCCGGCGGCAAGGATGTTGGCTGCGACCAGCCGGTTCAGCGTGTCCTGCATGTCCGGAACGCGCTCTGGCGTGATCTCCAGCTGATAGCTTGGCTTGTTGTCCGCCAGGATCTTGCCGTTACGGTCAAGGATCAGGCCGCGGATCGGCGGGATGGGCTCAGCGCGGATCTGGTTGCCGCTGGATTGTGCGGAATAGTAGTCGTACTTGAGGACCTGCAGCTGCGTCAGCCGGATGATCACCAGCGCGATGAGCGTCAACAGTATGAACACGGTGACGAGAATGCGGCTGTTGAACAACTGCTGTTCCCGCCAGTGCTCCTTGATGCGCGATGCAAGTGCCATTGTTCCGGCGCGGCCTCAGCTGAAGCTCGATTTACGCCGTTCCAGGCGTTCGCGTACGCGGTCCATCAGGGCCATCAATATCGGCCAGAACACGGCAGCGGCAAAAACCGGCCCCCAGCGCTGCGGGCCCAGTGTGGCACGCCCGGTTGCGCCATCGATCCACAGCAGCAGGAAGGCTTCAATGAAGACCAGCGCGAATACCGCCAGCGTCAGCTGCCAGACCGGGAAGACGCGGAGTTGCAGATGCAGACGCAAGACCACATAGCTGACCACGCTCAGGGTCAGCGCATGCTGGCCGAGCAGACTGCCATGGGCGATATCGATGAGCAGCCCGAAAACAAAGGCAGTGAATACGCCAAAGCGCCCCGGCCACATCAGCGTCCAGTAGATCAGCGTCATGGTCGTGAATGCCGGTCGAAACGGCTGCGCAATAGCCGGCAGCGGCAGCAGTTCGGCAGCAAGAGCCAGCAGCATGAGGCACCAGACCGGCCAGCGTGCATTTCTCATTGGGCCGCTTCCGCTGCAGGCGCTGACTCAGCTTCAGCTGCAATTCCGGCTTCGGGCTCGGGGCTGAACACGAGCAGCACTTCATGCAGGCGGTCTAGATTTGCGGCGGGTCTGGCCGTGACCTCCAGGAAGGCATCGCCTTCGGAGCCATCGACGGCAGTGATCGTGCCGACCGGATAGCCGGCTGGAAACCGGCCCCCCAGGCCCGAAGTCACCAGCAGGTCGCCGGCCTTCGCGTCGGCGTTGCGGGTCAGAAATGGCAGCGACAACTGGTCCAGATCGCCCGTACCGACAGCGATGGTGCGCATGCCGTTGCGCACGACTTCGACCGGCACTGCATGATCCGGATCGGTGATCAGGATGGCTTCTGACGTGTAGATCTGGTCGCGGATGATCTGGCCGACGATCCCGTCGGCGTCCAGCAGCACCTGGCCGGCGTATGCGCCCTGCGGGCTGCCCTTGTTCAGCACGATCCGGTGGCGCAGCGGATCCATGTCTACGGCGAGGACCTCGGCCACTGTCATGCGATCCGCTACCCGCGAGCGTGTGTCGAGGAGGGCACGGAAGCGCTCATTCTCTGCCCGCAGCGCAGCCATGCGTTGCAGTTGTACGGCCTGGACGAGCGACTGTTCGCGCAGGGCGGTGTTGTCAGCGATCAGTGTGCTGCGCAAGGCCAGATTGTCCTGCATCCAGTGCAGGCCGGCTGCCGGCAGGTTGATGGCCACCTGTAGCGGATAGATCGCGGCGCTGAGCCAGGTGCGGATCTGGCCCAGATACTCGCCGCGATGATCGACGAACATCAGGACGAGAGACAGCGTCGCGGTGAGAAAGAAGGCCAGCCCAGGGCTGGCATTACGGTAGCTGCGTGCTTCGCTGTCAGCTGAAGAAGACACCATGCCGGGTCCGCATTTTCGGCGACGATTGCAGGGAGCGCGCCTGGAAGCGCCCGGTTATCGGTGCTCCAGACGGCGTCATCGGCTGAGGTTACTCCAGCCCGAGCGTAGAGGGCGGAATTTTGTCCACCTGTTCGAGGATGCGGCCGCCGCCACGCGCGACACAGGTGAGCGGTTCATCGGCAATCACGACCGGCAGACCGGTCTCTTCCATGATCAGTTTGTCGATGAGTCGCAGCAGCGCGCCGCCGCCGGTAAGCACGATGCCGCGTTCGGCGACATCGGCGCCGAGCTCGGGCGGTGTCTGCTCGAGAGCCTGCTTGACCGCCTGCACGATGCCCTGCAGCGGTTCCTGCAGGGCTTCGAGGATTTCATTGCTGTTCAGGCTGAAACTCCGCGGTACGCCTTCGGAAAGGTTGCGGCCCTTGACCGAGATCTCCTTGACCTCGTCGCCGGGGAATGCCGAACCGATTTCCTTCTTGATGCGCTCGGCAGTCGCTTCGCCGATCAGGATGCCGTAGTTGCGGCGCACATAATTGATGATTGCCTCGTCGAACTTGTCGCCGCCGATACGCACCGAGGCCGCATAGACGATGCCGTTGAGCGAGATCACCGCGACTTCCGAGGTGCCGCCGCCGATGTCGAGCACCATCGAGCCGCGCGCCTCGTGTACCGGCATGCCGGCGCCAACAGCGGCCGCCATCGGCTCTTCGACCAGCCAGACCTTGCGCGCGCCGGCGCCCTCGGCTGATTCGCGGATCGCGCGGCGCTCCACCTGGGTGGAGCCATAGGGCACGCAGACCACCACGCGCGGGCTGGGCCGGAAGTAGCGGCCTGGCGTGGCCTTGCGGATGAAATGCTGGAGCATCTTCTCCGTCACCGTGAAGTCGGCGATGACGCCGTCCTTCAGCGGCCGGATCGCGGTGATGTTGCCGGGTGTCCGGCCGAGCATGTTCTTGGCCTGCAGCCCGACCGCTTCCACGGTCTTGCCGCCGCGGCCCGGTTCCTCCCGGATCGCGACCACCGAGGGTTCGTCGAGCACGATTCCCTGACCCGCGAGGTAGATCAGCGTATTTGCAGTGCCCAGATCTATCGAGAGATCGTGGGAGAAATATCCCCGAAGCCGTTTCAGCATGATGCCCCGCGATCGGCGAGTGATGAGAAGCAGAAGCTGGCTAATCTAGCAACGAGGGTCGGATTCAGCAACTGCAGTGTATTATTCGCTTCCACGCCTGTGGCCTCCCGCCTGGCGTTATCAATGGTCCGGCTGCCGTGAAACTGACCCGTCAGGATGTGGAACAGATTGCCCATCTCGCCCGCCTGGAGATCGGCACCGACGAGATCGATGGTGTGGTCGAGAAGCTCGACCGTATCGTGAGCTTTGTCGATCAGCTGCAGGCTGCCGATACCGGCAGTGTGGCGCCGATGGCGCATCCGCTGGATATGGCGCAGCGCTTGCGCCCCGATGCGGTGACCGAGCAGAACCGGCGCGATGACTACCAGCGCAATGCCGCCGGTGTGGCGGATGGCTTCTATACCGTCCCACGGGTTATCGAGTAGGGGCTCCGGCTGCCAGTTTCCATGTCACGCAGAACCATTACCGAGCTTGCCCGCGCACTGCGCGCCCGTGAAGTCAGCAGCCGCGAGCTTGCTGCGGTCGCGCTGGCGCGCATTGAAGCGGCAGATGGCGAGCTGAACAGCTTCATCAGCGTCGAGCCGGCGATGGCGCTGGCTGCCGCCGACCGGGCCGACCAGCAGCTGGCCCGGGGCGAGGGGGGTCCGCTGACCGGCATTCCCTTTGCCCACAAGGACATTTTCTGCACGGCCGGCGTGAAGACCACCTGCGGTTCGAAGATGCTGGCAGGCTTCATCCCGCCCTACGACGCGACCGTGGTCAGCCGGCTGGCCGAAGCCGGCATCGTCATGGTCGGCAAGACCAACATGGACGAGTTTGCGATGGGCTCGTCCAACGAGACGAGTTTCTTCGGTCCGGTGCGCAATCCATGGGATCCCCACCGCTCGCCGGGTGGTTCCTCGGGCGGCTCCGCAGCCGCAGTCGCGGCGGGGCTGGTGCCGGCGGCTACGGGCACCGATACCGGCGGTTCGATCCGCCAGCCGGCAGCACTCACCGGCATCACGGGCCTGAAGCCGACCTATGGCCGGGTGTCGCGTTACGGCATGGTGGCCTTCGCCTCAAGCCTCGATCAGGCCGGTGTGCTGACGCTGAGCGCCGAAGATGCGGCGCTGCTGCTGGGCGCGATGGCGGGTTTCGATCCGCGCGACTCGACCTCTGCCGACCTGCCGGTGCCCGACTATGCGGCACAGCTCGGCAGCGCTGTCGCCGGCAAGCGCATCGGCTTGCCGAAGGAGTTCTTTGACGCCGGCCTCGAGCCCGCTTCTGCCACCGCAGTGCGCGAAGCGCTGCGCATATACGAGCGGCTGGGTGCGAAGCTGGTGGAAATCTCGCTGCCGAGCCTGGCGCTGTCGGTGCCGACCTATTACATCGTCGCGCCCGCCGAGTGTTCGTCGAACCTGTCGCGTTTCGACGGGGTGCGCTTCGGTTACCGCCATGAAGGTGCGCAGACGCTTGAGGAGCTCTACAAGAAATCCCGCGGTCACGGTTTTGGTGCCGAGGTCAAACGCCGGATCCTGACCGGCACCTATGTGCTCTCGGCGGGCTACTACGATGCCTATTACCTCAAGGCACAGAAGGCGCGGCAGCTGATCGCGGACGACTTCCGGCGCTGTTTTGCAGACGTGGACATCATTGCCGGGCCGACCGCACCGACGCCGGCTTTCCGGCTGGGCGAAAAGGTCGATGATCCCGTGCAGATGTACCTGAACGACATCTATACGATTGCGGTCAACCTTGCGGGATTGCCGGGCCTTTCGATCCCCTGCGGCTTTTCGGCTGGCCTGCCGGTCGGCCTGCAGTTGATCGGTCCGCACTTCGGCGAAGGGCCGCTGCTCAATTTTGCCCACGTCTATCAGCGCGAAACCGACTGGCATACGCGACTGCCGCCCGGTGCCGCCGTAGGAGCGCCTTCAGGCGCGATCAACGGTGGAATCGCGCCTGAAGGCGCTCCTACGGGCGCTCCCACAGGCAAGCCGCGATGAGCTGGGAAACCGTCATCGGCCTCGAGATCCATGCGCAGCTCGCCACGCGCAGCAAGATCTTTTCCGGCGCGGCCACCGCCTATGGTGCGGAGCCGAATACGCAGGCCTGCCTCGTCGATCTGGGTTATCCCGGCGTGCTGCCGGTGCTCAATGCCGAAGTCGTGCGCATGGCGGTCAAGTTTGGTCTGGCGATCGGCGCCAGCATCGCACCGCGCTCGATTTTTGCGCGCAAGAACTACTTCTATCCGGATCTGCCGAAGGGTTACCAGATCAGCCAGTACGAGCTGCCGATCGTCCATGACGGCAGGCTGGGCATCGAGCTGGAAGACGGCAGCTCGACATCGGTACACATCATCCGCGCCCATCTCGAGGAGGATGCCGGCAAGTCGCTGCATGAAAACTTCGCCGGCCTCACCGCCATCGACCTGAATCGTGCCGGTACGCCGCTGATCGAGATCGTCTCGGCACCCGACATGCGCTCGGCGAGGGAGGCGGTGGCCTATATGAAGAAGATCCACCAGCTGGTCCGTTACCTGGGTATCTGCGACGGCAACATGCAGGAAGGCTCCTTCCGCTGTGATGCCAATGTCTCGGTGCGGCGTACCGGAACCGATCAGCTTGGCACGCGCACCGAGACCAAGAACCTCAATTCTTTCCGCTTTCTGGAGCGCGCGATCCATTACGAGGTCGAGCGGCAGATCGAGGTGCTGGAAAGCGGTGGCAAGATCATCCAGGAAACGCGGCTCTATGATCCTGACCGCGACGAAACCCGTTCGATGCGCAGCAAGGAAGAGGCCAATGACTACCGCTACTTCCCTGATCCGGACCTGCTGCCGGTCCTCATCGGCGCTGACTTCATCGCGCAGGTGCAGGCGGAAATGCCGGAGCTGCCAGAAGCCAAACGGGCGCGGTTTGTGGCCGAGCATGGTCTCGGCACCGCCGACGCCGCACTGCTGGCCGCGAGTATCGAGCTGGCTGCCTGGTTTGAAGCGGTGGTCATGGCCGCACCGGGCAGTGCGAAGCTCGCCGCCAACTGGATCAATGGCGAGCTGATGGCGGCGCTGAACCGCGACGGGCTGGCGATCGAGGCGAGCCGCATCAGCCCGGCGCAGCTGGCCGGTCTGTTGCGCAGGATCATGGATGACACGATTTCCGGCAAACTCGCCAAACAGGTTTTCGAGCTGCTGTGGTCTGAGGGCGGCGATGCAGATACGATCATCGACAAGCAGGGGTTGCGCCAGATCACTGACAGCGGCGCCATCGAGGCGGTGATCGACAAGGTCCTGGCGGCGAACCCCGGGCAGGTGGCGGAATACCGGGCCGGCAAGACCAAGGTGATCGGTTTTCTGGTGGGCCAGATCATGAAAGCCAGCGCGGGCAAGGCGAACCCCGCCCAGGTGAACGAGCTGCTGAAGCGCAAGTTACAGGGCTGACATCGGTGGGAATCAGCATGCCAGAACTGCAGACCTGGACGACCGAACGGATAGTGCGGCTGGTCGCGCTGGTGTTGCTCGTGCTCGCCTGCCTGCAGATCATCCTGCCCTTTCTCGGTGCCCTGGTCTGGGCCGCCATCATCGCAATCACGGTCTGGCCGGCATTCGTCTGGCTCGCGGCCAAGCTGGGCGCCCGGCCCGTACTGGCGGCGAGCATCTGCACTTTCGTGTTGTTCGTGCTGCTGGTGCTGCCATTTGCGGTGCTCACCGCTACGCTCGGTCAGGCTGTGCCACAGGTCGCGAACCTGCTCAAGGAGCTGACGCTGTCCATAGGCCCGGAGCCGCCGACGTGGCTGGGCAGCCTGCCTTTGGTCGGCGAGCTGATCCGCGACGCATGGGTTACCGGTGTTGCGGACGCCGGCGGGCTGGTTCGCCGGACCTTGCCTGCGGCTGAGGAGGCGGGCGTATGGGCGCTGGCCCAGGGTGCGAACCTGGCTCTGGTTCTGCTGCAGTTCATCTTCGCCATACTGATCGCCGGTGTGATGCTGGTTACCGCAGACCGTTTCGCTGACCTTGCGCAACGCCTCGTCTTGAGGCTGCAAATGGATCAGGGTGGTCCGCTCATCGGTATCGTGGTCAGTACCGTGCGCAGTGTGTCCATCGGACTGGTCGGTACCGCGTCCATCCAGGCGCTGGTTGCGGCACTGGGTTTTGGTCTGGCCGGCGTGCCAGGCATCGCCTTGCTCGGTTTTGCAACTTTTCTGCTCGCGCTCGTCCAGCTGCCCACATTGCTGGTATGGGCGCCGGCTGCCGCCTGGCTGTATCACACCGGCGAAACCGGCCATGCGATTTTCCTCGCCATCTGGGGCCTGGCACTGGTCAATACAGTGGACAACTTCCTGCGCCCGTATCTGATCAGTCGGGGTGCGAAGTTGCCCTTCGCGCTGATCCTGATGGGCGTGCTGGGCGGCCTGCTGGCCTGGGGGATGGTCGGGTTGTTTATCGGGCCGACCCTGCTTGCGGTTGCCTATTCGCTGGTGCGTACCTGGATCGGTGTCGCTCAGGAAGCCGTTGCAGCAACACCGCTGCCCCCGCAATCTGAAGAGCCCTGAGTAGCGCGTCTTTATTGGCTGTTGTGGAAATATAAAGATATCTTTATATTTCCACCATGGAACTTGGCCGGGCATTGTCACAACTCGAAGCCGCGGCTGAGCCCAGCCGCCTGCGTCTGCTCGCGCTGCTGTTGCCGGGCGAGGCAACGGTTGGCGATCTGGTTGAGGTACTCGGCCAGAGCCAGCCGCGGGTGTCCCGCCATCTGCGCCTCCTGTCCGAGGCGGGTCTGGTGGAATCCTTCCGCGAAGGCCGCTCGATTTACTACCGCCTCGCCGATGCCGTACTCGATGACGGCATAGGCGACTATCTGGCTGCGCTCATGCGTGGTCCGGATCCGGTCGTGAACGAGGACCGTGAGCGCATGGCGCGATCGCGCCGGCAGCGTGAGCGCGATGCGCTGCGCCGGGGCGCGCGTTCGATCCGGGCGTCTGCAGCGGTGCCTGCGGGACAGGCGCTCGCTGAATCACTGGAGGCGGTGCTCGGCAATGCGCCGCTCGGCGATGTCCTGGATGTGGGCGCCGGTGCCGGCAATCTTTTGCATCTGCTCGCGCCGCGTGCCCGACGGGTAGTCGGTGTGGACTCGTCGGGCCAGATGCGGCAGTTGGCCCGCTCGCGGCTTTATGGTGCCGGCCGGGTGCGCTGGACGATTCGTGATGCCGATGCCAGGGCTCTGCCATTCGCCGCAGGTGAGTTCCAACTGGTGATTCTCGATGAGGTACTGGGCCTCAGCACGCAGCCGGAACTGATCCTCGGCGAGGCGCGGCGCGTACTCGCCACGCATGGCCGCCTGCTGATCTTCGATCGTATTTTGCCGGTTGTACGCCGCTTGCCGGCGGCACCGGTGCGCGGTGAGCTGTCGGAACGCCAGCTGGCGGCGCTGCTGCGTGATGCCGGATTTACCCTGTGCAGTCGCCAGTGGCTGCCGGGTCGCGCACCCGATCGGGCGCTGTTTCTGGCGGAAATGACTGATGTGGCCGACGCACCGACTGGAGCGAGGACGGGAACCCATGACTGAGAAAACCAGCAGACCGCCGGTGCAGGTCTCGTTTGAATTCTTTCCGCCGAAGACGCCGGAGATGGAAGCAAGGCTCTGGCAGGCGATCGAAAAACTCGCGCCGCTGCGGCCGCGTTTCGTATCCGTTACCTATGGTGCCGATGGTTCGACCCGCGATCGCACCCACCGCATCGTGTCGCGGATCGTGGCGGAAACCGGTCTGGTCAGCGCACCGCATCTGACCTGTGTGGGCGCGGACAAGGAAGAAATCATGGCGATTGCCCGCACCTACCACGACGAAGGCATCCACCACATCGTTGCGCTGCGCGGTGATTCGCCGCAGGGTGCCACGCGCTATACCCCGCATCCGGGCGGTTACGCCTGGGCGGTCGATCTGGTGCGCGGATTGCGTGAGGTCGCCGATTTCGACATCTCGGTGGCTGCCTATCCGGAGGTACATCCCGAGGCGCCGGATGCCGGTTTTGACCTCGAGAACCTCAAGCGCAAGTTTGAAGCAGGTGCCAGCCGCGCGATTACGCAGTTTTTCTACGACACGGAAAACTTCCTGCGTTTTCGTGACCGTTGTGCAGCTCAGGGCATCAACGGTCCGATCGTGCCGGGCATCCTGCCGATTGCGAAGTTCAGGCAGATGCTCAACTTTGCCAACCGGGCCGGGGCGAAAGTACCCGCCTGGCTGCACGAGCGTTTTGCGGGACTTGATGATGAAGATGCCGATACCCAGCGCCTGCTGGGTGCCAGTGTGGCCATTGAGCAGGTGGAGACGCTGCGCCGGGAAGGCATCGACGAGTTCCACTTCTACACGCTGAACCGGGCGGAGCTGAGCTATGCGATCTGCTCCGCGCTGGGGCTGCGTCCGGCCGCCGGCCAGGCCTCAGCGGCGGTATCGTCATGAGTACGCCCGGGATCCTGCCGCACTTTGCCGAACTCGAAGCCCTGCTCGGGCAGCGTATCGTCATCCTCGACGGTGCGATGGGCACGATGGTGCAGAACCGCCGGCTCAATGAAGCGGACTACCGCGGTACACGCTTTGCGGACTGGCCGAGCGATCTCAAGGGCAACCACGACCTGCTCAACCTCACGCGCCCCGATGTCATCAGCAGCATTCACCGCGAGTTTCTCGAAGCCGGCGCCGATGTCATCGAGACCAATACCTTCAATTCCAGCGCACCCTCGCTGGCCGACTATGGCCTGCAGGCTTTTGTGGCCGAACTGAACCATGCCGGTGCGCAACTGGCTCGCAAGGTTGCTGATGAGGTTGCCCGCGAGACCGGTCAGCCGCGTTTCGTCGCCGGTGTACTGGGGCCGACCAGCCGTACCGCGTCGATTTCCCCGGACGTAAATGATCCGGGCCTGCGCAATATCAGCTTCGATGAACTGGTGGCTACCTACACCGAGGCAACACAGGCGCTGCTTGAGGGCGGTGCAGACTTCATTCTGGTCGAGACAATTTTCGATACCCTGAACGCCAAGGCTGCGCTCTATGCGATCGCGGTGGTTGGCGAATCGCTTGGCCGCCGGCTGCCGGTGATGATCTCCGGCACGATCACCGATGCCTCGGGACGGACGCTCTCGGGGCAGACGCCCGAGGCGTTCTGGAATTCGGTGCGGCATATCGACCCCTTCATGACCGGCTTCAACTGCGCGCTGGGTGCCAGCGATCTGCGCCCGCATGTCAGCGAGCTTTCGCGCCTGGCCGGCACCCGCGTGAGCGTGCATCCGAACGCCGGCCTGCCGAACGCTTTCGGTGGCTATGACGATACGCCGCAGGCCATGGCCGATATCCTCGGCGAGTTCGCCGGGTCCGGCCTGCTCAATATGGTCGGTGGCTGCTGCGGGACCACGCCGGCGCATATTGCGGCGATCCGGACCGCGGTCCTGCAACATCCGCCCCGGGCGATACCGTCGCTGCCGGTGAAACTCAGGCTCTCGGGGCTCGAGCCGCTGAACATCGGCGAAGACTCGCTGTTCGTGAATGTCGGCGAGCGCACCAACGTGGCGGGCTCTGCACAGTTCCGCAAGCTCATCGTCGCCGGTGACTACAACACGGCGCTGGTGGTTGCCCGGCAGCAGGTCGAAAATGGCGCGCAGCTCATCGACGTCAATATGGACGAGGGCATGCTCGATTCGGTTGCCGCCATGGACCGTTTCCTGAAGATTGTCGCGACCGAGCCGGACATTGCGCGCGTGCCGGTGATGATCGACTCCTCGCGCTGGAGCGTGATCGAGACCGGACTCAAGTGCGTGCAGGGAAAACCGGTCGTCAACTCGATCAGCCTCAAGGAAGGCGAGACGGCTTTCCTCCACCAGGCACGCGAGGTCCGGCGTTATGGCGCAGCTGTGGTCGTCATGGCCTTCGACGAGCAGGGGCAGGCCGAAACGGCGGAGCGCAAGTTCTCGATCTGTGAGCGCAGCTATCGCCTGCTGACGGAGCAGGCGGGATTCCCGCCCGAAGACATCATCTTCGATCCGAATATCTTTGCGGTCGCGACCGGTATCGAAGAACACAACGACTATGGCGTGGCCTTTTTCGATGCCTGCCGGCAAATCCGCGCGAGGTTGCCGCATGCCCTGATCAGCGGCGGCGTCAGCAATGTCTCCTTCTCGTTCCGGGGCAATGAGCCGGTGCGCGAAGCCATGCACACGGTGTTCCTGTACCACGCCATCCAGGCGGGCATGGGCATGGGCATCGTCAATGCCGGCCAGCTGGGTATCTATGCGGAGATCGAGCCCGGGCTGCGCGATGCGGCCGAGGACGTGCTGCTGAATCGTCGGCCGGATGCCACCGAGCGGCTGCTGGAAATAGCCAGCCGTTACCGGGATGCAGGACCCGGTGCCGCGAAACAGGTCGCACAGGTGGAGTGGCGGCAGTGGCCGCCGAGCAAGCGGCTCTCGCATGCGCTGGTGAAGGGTATCGACGAGTTCATTCTGGAAGACACTGAAGCAGCCCGGCTGCTGGCTGCACGGCCACTCGACGTGATCGAAGGTCCGCTGATGGACGGTATGAACGTGGTCGGCGACCTGTTTGGCTCCGGCAAGATGTTTCTGCCCCAGGTGGTGAAGTCCGCACGGGTGATGAAGAAGGCGGTGGCGCATCTGGTGCCTTTCATCGAGGCTGCACAGACCGGCGAGATCAAACGTGCAGGCCGGATCGTGCTCGCGACCGTCAAGGGCGATGTGCACGACATCGGCAAGAACATCGTCGGTGTCGTGCTCCAGTGCAACAACTTCGAAGTGATCGACCTGGGCGTGATGGTGCCCTGCGAACGAATCCTCGATACCGCACGGCGTGAGAACGCGGACATGATCGGGCTCTCGGGACTGATCACGCCCTCGCTGGAAGAGATGGTCAATGTCGCCCGCGAAATGCGCCGGCAGAAATTCAGCCTGCCATTGCTGATAGGTGGCGCAACCACTTCGCCGGCCCATACGTCGGTGCGCATCGATCCCGAGTACGACGGTCCCGTGGTCTATGTGAAGGATGCGTCGCGGGCGGTAGGCGTCGCGCAAAAGCTTGCCAGTACCGCCGACCGGCCGGCCTACGTCGCGCAGCTGAAGGAAGATGCGCGGGTACGCCGCGAGCGGCATGGCCGGCGGTCGGAAACCGTGGCGCACCGGCCGATCGCCGAGGCGCGCCGCAACCGCGTGGCCGTGAGCTGGGACCAGGCACCGGTCACGCCGAGCTTCAGCGGTGTGCGCGTGTTTGAGGATATTCCGCTCACGGAACTCCTCCCGTACATCGACTGGATGCCGCTTTTCAACGCCTATGAGTTTCGCGGTACTTTCCCGGCGATTCTCGACGACGAAGTGTTCGGTGAGGCGGCGCGCGATTTCCACAAGGATGCGCGCAAGATGCTGGAACAGATGATTGCCGGCAAGTGGGTGGCAGCGCGGGCCGTACTTGGCCTGTTTCCGGCCAACCGGATCGGTGACGATGATGTTGCCGTTTATGCAGATGAGCAGCGGTCGGCGCCGCTGGCAACGCTGCATCATCTTCGCCAGCAGAAGCCGCATGGCGAAGATCAGCCGAATGCCTGTCTGGCCGACTTCGTGGCTGCGCACGACTCGGGAATCCGCGACTACATCGGTGCCTTCGCGGTGACGGCGGGAATCGGTATCGGGCCGCATGTGGCCGCCTTTGAACGCGACAACGATGACTATTCCGCGATCCTGCTCAAGGCCCTTGCCGACCGGCTCGCCGAGGCCTGTGCCGAGTACCTGCATGCACAGGTGCGCCGGGTGCACTGGGGCTATGCTGCGGATGAAGGGCTGGACAACGATCAGCTGATTGCAGAGAAGTATGTCGGTATCCGGCCTGCACCTGGCTATCCGGCCTGCCCGGATCACACCGAGAAGGAAACGCTGTGGCGGTTGCTCGACGTGGAGAAAAACATCGGCGTGCAGCTCACCGAGTCTTTTGTGATGTTGCCGGCAGCTTCGGTCAGCGGTTTCTATTTCGCGCATCCCGAGTCGCGCTATTTCGCGGTCGGTCGCATCGACCGGGACCAGGTCGAGGATTACGCACGGCGCAAGGGGATGGCGGTGGCTACGGTTGAACGCTGGCTGTCGGCCAATCTCGGTTACGACCCGCAGTAGCGGAAAGCTTCAGGCGGCGCCGCACACCGGGCAGCCCGGCTTGCGCTGGATGGCCACGCTGCGCGTTGCGCCGCTGAGGCCGTCGTATACCCAGAGGCGATCGCTGAGGCCGGAGTCGAGTCCGAGCAGCAGCTTCAATGCTTCGGTGGCCTGCATCGTGCCGACAGTACCTGCGACCGGCGCGAGTATTCCCTGCCCCGCGCAGCTTTCGAAGTTCTCGTCTTCGTCGGAGTACAGGCAGCGGTAACAGGGTCCTGTGCCGCGGTTCGGGAAGACCGCGAGCTGGCCTTCGAAGCGGATCGCCGCACCGCTGACCAGCGGCTTGCGGGTCGCCACACAGGCCTCATTGATGAGCAGGCGTGTGTGGAAGTTGTCCGTACAGTCGAGTACCACATCGCAGTCCCGTGCTGCGACCTTGAGCGCGTCTACACCGAGTTGCCGGTTGAGCGTGTTTACCCGTACCGACGGGTTCGCATCGCGTAGCCGTACTGCCGTGGCCTCGGTCTTGAAGGCGCTGACGTCGTCGGCACGGAACAGCAGCTGGCGGGGCAGGTTGCTGGCATCGACGCGATCGAAATCGTTGATCAGCAGCCGACCGATACCGGCATTGGCCAGATACAGGCTGGCGACCGAACCGAGTCCGCCGAGCCCGACGATCAGCGCGCCGGACTGTGCCAGCCGTTCCTGGCCCCGTGTGCCGAACTGTGGCAGGGCGATATGCCGGGCAAAGCGCAGGGCATCGTTCATCCTGCCAGCCGCCCCTCGGTGACCCTGGGCTGTCCGGCCAGATCTGTCAGCGTCGTGATGGATTCGAACCCCGCCTGTTTCAGCAGGTTCTGCACGGCAGCCGCCTGCCGGAAACCGTGCTCGAGCAGCAGCCATCCGCCGCTGTCCAGATGAGCCGGGGCAGCTGCAATGATCTGGCGGATATCCGCGAGGCCATCGCGTCCGCCGCTCAGTGCAAGTCGTGGTTCAAAGCCGAGCCCGGGATCCGTCTCGCACCATTCATCGTCGGCGATATAGGGCGGGTTCGAGACGATGACGGCAAATTTTTCACCATTCAATGCTGCAAACCAGTCGCCAAAATGGAAGCTGAGGTTGGCTGCTTCCAGAACGGTGGCGTTGTGCCTGGCGACAGCGAGAGCCTCGTGGCTGAGATCCGTCGCGACGACGCGGCACTGTGGACGTTCCCGGGCTATAGCTATCGCGATGGCGCCGGTTCCGGTACCGAGGTCGGCAATTGCCTGCGGCAGCCGCGGCGGAATACGGCTGAGGGCCTGTTCCACCAGCAGCTCGGTTTCGGGTCGCGGTACCAGGGTGTCGGCAGTGACGCTCAGCCTGAAGGACCAGAAGTCGCGCTGGCCGAGGATCTGTGCCAGCGGGCGATGCCGTGTGCGCTCGCCGAGCAGGGCTGCGTAGCGGGCTGCGGCTTCGGCAGGCACGGCCGCTGACAGCGTGTGGTAGAGGTATTCGCGGTGCTCATCGAGTGCGTGAGCCAGCAGGAGTTCGGCATCCAGGCGCGGCGAGTCGCTGACGGTGCCCAGCATGCGGGCGCCTTCGCGGAGCAACTGGTCGGTGCTCGTACCGGTCGCCGGGCCGGGCTCGGGACTGCGTTCTGCGGACATGCCGCCTATGTTAGCCTGCCGATCGCGCAGGAGATCAGTCGATGTCAGTCAAACCACCTTCAGGAAAGCCGGGGACAGGTCATGCACCTGCCCGACAGCTGGCCACCCGCTGCATTCATGGCGGAGCAACCACCGATGCTGCGACCGGCGCGGTGATGCCGCCGATCGTCACCAGCACGACCTTTGCCTGGGAGGGATTCGGTCAGCCGCGCGAGCATATCTACACGCGCTCCTCGAACCCGACCCGCGATGCACTCGAACGCTGCATAGCCGAGCTCGAAGGCGGTGCGCGCGGGCTGGCCTTCGCGTCCGGACAGGCCGCAACTGCCGGCGTACTCGATCTGCTCGATGCCGGCAGTCATGTGATCGCGCCGCTCAATTTCTATGGTGGCACGCGTCGGCTGTTTGACGAGGTGCGCCGGCGTACCGCTGATCTCGATTTTTCCTTCGTCGACATGTGCGAGCCTGGCAATGTCGAAGCTGCGCTACGGCCGGAAACCCGCCTGGTCTGGATCGAGACACCGACCAATCCGCTGCTGCATGTTGTCGATATTGCAGCTGTCACGGCGCTGGCCCGCTCGCGCAACATCACCAGCTGTGTGGATAACACTTTTGCGACGCCCTGCCTGCAACAGCCGCTGCAGTTGGGCGCCGATCTGGTCATGCATTCGGCGACCAAGTATCTGGGCGGCCACTCCGACGTGCTGGGCGGAATCGTCGTCGCTGCCGATGCGGAGCTGGGCAGACAGCTGCACCTGTTGCGCAGTGCGTCCGGCGGCGTGCTCGGACCCTTCGATGCCTATCTGGTTCTGCGCGGTATCAAGACCCTGGCGTTGCGCATGGAGCGTCACTGCACAAATGCGCTGGCCATCGCGCGATTTCTGGACGGACATGCGCGCGTGGAACGCGTGTTCTATCCGGGCCTGCCGGATCATCGGGGGCATGCGCTCGCGAAGCGGCAGATGAGCGCTTTTGGCGGCGTGGTCTGTTTTGAGATCAACGGTGGGACGGGCGCCGTCGGCGAGTTTCTCAACCGGCTGCAAGTGTTTGCCATCGCCGAGAGCCTCGGCGCGGTAGAGAGTCTCGCCGGGCAGCCGGCAACCATGAGCCACTCGAGTGTGCCGACTGCTGAACGGCGCCAGATGGGCATTGCTGACAACCTGATTCGGCTGTCTGTCGGTATCGAGGCCGAGGCCGATCTGCTTTCTGACATCAGCCAGGCGCTCGAACATCATTGATGCCTGATGCCTGATGCTTCAGGCGGAGCTCAGCCCAGATCGGCTGCCGCGCGCCCCAGGGGCGAGACTCCACCGGGATCTGCAGAGCAGATCCCGGGCTGAAGCTGCCCCTTCCGCGTCGGGTTCAGGCCTGGGCGTCAGTCGGCGGCTTGTTGACGGCGATACGCCGCGCCGGGCTCAGGATTGCCAGTACCACCACCACGATCAATGCGACCACCACCAGACTGATCTCCATGGCGTACTTTTGCGGCTGCACCCAGATCTCGGTCATCTTGCCCCACTTCTCGAGGATCTCGTTGATGTTGTAGGCGATGATCGCGGTGGGTATCGCATAGCGCAGTGCCGGGGCCATGCGCTGGAACCACCACAGGCGCTGGATCAG
>CAUJHF010000025.1 GCA_963204745.1 Pseudomonadota bacterium | reverse complement strand
TATCTGCTCGGCCGCAATGCCGAACTGCGCACTGCACCACTCACCCGCCGCTTCCACCAAACTGATTTCCGGCAATCCCCACAGGCCACCCCAGATGCCGGACTCTGCCCGCCGCTCGAGCAGCACGGCGCCATCGGCACGGGCACACAGCAGCAGCACGCAGTTGCGCAGCGGACGCGCTTTCGCGGGCTTTCGCGCTGGCAATTGTCCGGTGAGCCCTTCGGCACGCGCCAGGCAACCGTCGTGCAATGGGCACAACTCACAGGCCGGTTTGCGCCGCGCACACACCGAAGCGCCCAGATCCATGATCGCCTGTGTGTAATGCGCGATGCGCTCCGTCGGTGTGCAGCGTTCAGCCAGCGTCCAGAGTTCGCGCTGCACGGCCACCTCACCGGGCATGCCTTCGACGCGAAACACGCGCGCGAGCACGCGCTTGACGTTGCCGTCGAGGATCGCGTGACGCTGGCCGGCAGACAGCGCAAGGATCGCACCGGCCGTCGAGCGGCCGATACCGGGCAGGGCTGACAAGGCATCGAAATCCGCTGGCATCACCCCGCCATGCTGGTCGCGCACCCGCTGTGCGGCACGATGCAGATTCCGTGCACGCGCGTAGTAACCGAGACCGGACCAGCGATGCAGTACTTCATCGACTGGCGCATCGGCCAGTGCCTGCACGTCGGGGAAGGCCTCCATGAAAGTATCGTAGTAGCGCAGCACGGTCGCTACCTGGGTCTGCTGCAACATGATTTCCGATACCCACACGCGATACGGCGTGGGGTTCTGCTGCCAGGGCAGATCGTGGCGGCCGTGCCGGTCCCACCAAACCAGCAGCTGAGCTGCCAGATATTCTGCAAAGTCAGTCTTCATGGCGACAGAGCCTAGCAAGTTGCCGGGCGGGAATGCGCGATTCCACCCAACGGGGGGGCTTGCCGGCTGTAACGGCTCGGCGCAGACTCTGCCGCCTTCGCGCCCTGGAAACTGCAGTGTCTCTTTGATAGATGTTGCGATCCCGACTTAGAGCCTCAGCCGTTGTCGGCGCCATCGGCGTCGTTTATGGCGACATCGGCACCAGCCCACTCTATGCCTTCAGCGCAGCGATAAGAGCCGCCCGGCCGGCTCCGCTGGAGTTGGCGATATTTGGTTCTTTATCGCTGATTTTCTGGAGTCTGGTCCTGGTCGTCAGCCTCAAGTACCTGGTAATCGTGGTACGGGCGGACAACGAAGGCGAAGGCGGTATTCTCGCGCTGCTCGCAAGGCTCGAACAGCATTTCTTCCGCTGGACTTACTGGTCGCGAAACCTGTTGCTGGCCGGCGCGCTCGGCGCAGCACTCTTCTATTGCGATGCTGTCATTACGCCTGCGATCTCGGTGCTCAGTGCGGTTGAAGGCCTGGAATTGCTGGACCCCGGCTTCTCCCGCGCTGTCCTGCCACTGGCCTGCGGCATCCTGCTCGGACTGTTTCTGCTCCAGCGCATCGGCACCGCCAACATCAGTCGCTACTTCGGTCCCGTCATGCTGCTGTGGTTCGGCACACTGGCTATTCTCGGCCTGATATCCATCGTCCGAACACCACAGATTCTTCAGGCAATCAATCCGATGTTTGCGCTAGGGCTGCTGGCGCGCGAACCAGGCATTGGGTTGGCCATCTTCGGCGCGGTGTTTCTCACCGTAACCGGCGGCGAGGCCTTGTATGCCGACATGGGCCATTTTGGGCGACCGGCGGTTCGGGTTGCCTGGTTCGGCGCTGTCTGGCCTGCACTGATCCTGAACTACTTCGGGCAGGGGGCACTCGCATTACGTGACCATACCGTCCTCGATAATCCGTTCTTCCGCCTCGCACCCGAACCATTGCTTGCGGCCCTGATTGTTCTTGCCACCGCCGCCACGATTATCGCTTCACAGGCGACGATAACCGGAGCGTTCTCTGTCACAAGGCAAGCCGTACAACTTGATCTGATGCCACGCGTAAAGGTCATTCAGACTTCCGCACACGAACGCGGGCAGATTTATGTACCGGTTACCAACTGGGTGATGCTGGTGCTGGTCCTCCTGATAACACTCGGCTTTGGCAGTTCTGGCGCGCTGTCGGCCGCATACGGCGCGGCCGTCGCCGGCACGATGTGGATTACAACCGGGCTTGCTGCGGTGCTGGCACGGATCGAATGGAAATGGTCATGGCCCGTGCTGGCTGTGGTCTTCGGCAGCTTCCTTGTCGTCGACACGACGTTTGTATTTGGCAACCTGACCAAGATTGGCGATGGCGCATGGGTACCGGTACTTTTGGCAGCGCTGCTGTTCCTGGTGCTTGTGGCCTGGCACGATGGCCGGGAGCAGTTGAGCCGCAAGCTCGATGCGTCCGCGGTCAGCACCGGGGCGCTGGAAGGCCTGTTGACCGGTGCCCGGCAGGTCAGCGGCACCGCGATATTTCTTGCCAGCCGCCCTGACTCCATACCCGGCGCATTCCTGCGCAACCTCGAGCACAACCATGTGGTACACGAAAACGTGGTGTTCCTGCACCTCAACTTTCTCCGGGCACCGAAAGCCGAGGCTGCAACACGCCTGACAGTAGAACGGTTGCACGACTCAATCTACACGGTTCAGGCGCGTTTCGGTTTCATGGAAACCCCGGATGTGGCCGCCGTCATCCAGCAATGCGTGCGTCAGGGTCTGCGCCTCGCTTCCCGCGACTACACGCTGTTCCTTGGTCAACACGTCGTGGTGCCGATCCGGCGGCGACGCGCCCGACGCTGGCAGCGGGAGCTGTTTGCCTGGCTGCAGCGTCGCTCGACAGGCGCCGCCGAGTTCTTCGGCATGCCACTGCGGCGCGTGGTTATCGTCAGCACGGTTATCGAAATCTAGATCCGTTCATGGGCACAAATCGGTCTGAACTGTGTGCTTGCGCAGTTACACCGGGCCAGGGATGTGAACCGGGTCTCATCGATTTGTCATAGTCGGGGCTTAGGCTACTCCCACATATATCCGTGGGGACGAGCTGGCCAGCCGGGCAGGCCCGGTTAGCCGGACAGATCGCGCAGCAATGAAGCTACTGCTGGTTGAAGACAATCCGGCCGACGTTGAGTTTCTCGCCGCATCGTTGCGCCGTCAGCGCGCCACTGACGTGGAGATGGTCAATGTGCAGTCATTGGGCAGCGCGACGGAGCGACTGGCCAGCGAGAAGTTCGATATCGTCCTCCTGGACCTGCATCTGCCGGATGCTTCCGGCCTCGAATGCATAGACGCGATCCAGGCTGTCGACAACGAAATTCCCATCGTCGTGCTGAGCGGCCAGGACGACGAAGAGTTTGCCGTCAGCATTCTCAACAAGGGCGCCCAGGACTATCTCGTCAAGTGGGAGGGCCAGGGGCGTACCATCCTGCGCTCGGTGCGCTATGCGATCGAGCGCAAGCGATCGGAGTTGCGACTCAACTACATGGCACAGTTCGATGCGCTGACCGGCATTCCGAACCGCCAGTTCTTCAACGACCAGCTGACCCGCGCCACGGCGAGAGCGCGCCGCGACGGCCGCAAGGTGGGCTTGCTGTTTCTCGATCTCGATGAGTTCAAGGTCGTGAACGACACGCTGGGCCACGATGCCGGCGACTGCCTGCTGAAGGAAGTGGCGAGCCGCATTCGGCGCTCGGTGCGCACCGGCGACGTGGTGGCCCGGCTCGGCGGCGACGAGTTTGCAGTGCTGCTGGAAGGACTGCACGGCCCGCTGGAAGTCGAGACCATGGCGAATGGTCTGCTTGAGCTGGTTTCACAGCCCTATCACATCGTTGACCGGCAGCTCGATATCACCACCAGCATCGGCATCACGATGTACCCGAACGACAGCGCCGATACGCAGATGATGCTGAAGAACGCCGACATCGCCATGTACCAGGCCAAGGAAAACGGGCGCAATAACGTCACATTTTTCACCGAGCGCATGCACGCCGAGTTGATCGAATATCACGAGCTTGAACGCGATATCCGCGAAGCATTGCGGCTCAACGAATTTCACGTCGTGTATCAGCCCAAGGTGAACGCGAACAGCCGGCGCCTGCAAGGGCTTGAAGCGCTGCTGCGCTGGACCAGCCCGACGCGCGGCAAGGTAAGTCCCGGCACCTTTATTCCGGTGGCAGAGGAAAGCGGGCACATCATCCAGCTTGGTTACTGGGTTCTCGATCAGGTCTGCCAGACGCTGAAGACCTGGGAGCAGATGGAGCTGCCGCGTGTGCCGGTATCGGTGAACGTCTCGGCACGGCAGTTCCAGCAGCCGGATTTTCACAAGCGCGTGGCACAGATACTCTCCGCCCACGACATCGACCCGGCACTTATCGAGATCGAGCTGACGGAAGGGCTGGTCATGGAAGACAGTGATGCTGCCCAGACGGAGCTGCTGCGCCTCAAGCGGATCGGACTGCGCATCTCCATCGACGATTTCGGTACCGGTTACTCCTGCCTGAGTTATCTGCGCCGCTTTCCGATCGACGTGCTGAAGATTGACCGCTCCTTCGTCATGGAAATTGGCGTCAGCCAGGATGGCGAGAGCATCATCGACGCGATTATCTCCCTGGCACGCAGCCTGCGACTGGAAACGGTCGCAGAAGGCGTGGAAACCACCGACCAGCTCAACTTCCTGCTCGAGCGCGGCTGTCACATCGTGCAGGGCTACCTGTTCGGCATGCCGATGAGGCAGGCGCTCATCGAGCCGCTGCTGGCCGAACTCGATAACGGCGTGGACTCCACCGAAACCCGGCGCGTTCTGGCCGCGGCGAACGGTCACTGACAGCGGCGCAACGGACACGCCGACATGCACTCGCTGACCGCTGCTGCAACCGATATCAGCCCTGCGCTGCAGGCGACCCTGACGGCAAGCGGCATTGGCCTGTACTCCTTCAACCCGGAAACCGGCGCGTTTGTGGTCGATGACACCTGCCGGACACTGTTTGACATCGAGCCCGGCATCCCGCTGTCACCCAAAGTCATGCTGTCCCGGATTCACCCCGACGACGTACCGCGCTACTGGGCCGCAGCAGCAGAGAGCGTGAAGACCGGCAGCTTCAGCTGCGACTACCGTGTGATACACCGCAATGGCTCGGTGCGCTTCGTCAGCGGCCGCGGCAACCTCTATGTTTCGCAAGGTCACAAGCGACCGCGTCTGCTCGGCGTCTGCGTCGATGTCACCGCACGACACGCAATGGAAGCCGAGCTGCTGGCCACCCAGGCGCGCATGCAACATCTGGCTGACGGGGTACCGGGCCTCTTTGCCTGTCTGGACCGCAACTACATCATCCGTTTTCTGAGCAGCGAATATGACCAGTGGTATGGCTACTCGCGCAGCCGCCACCTGAACGCGCCGATCACCGACGTGATTCGTCCTGAGGTCTGGGTTAAACGTCAGCCGATGTACGACCGGTGTCTGGCCGGCGAAGTCATCCAGTACGAAGAAGAGCGCACGATGGCCAATGGCGAGCAGCGCTACTACGCCGTCACCTATCAGCCCGACCGCAACACCGAGGGCGACGTTGTCGGAATACTCTCGCTGGCGATCGACATCACCGAGCGTCGGACCGTCGAGCGCGCGCTGCAAAGCAAGTCAGAAGAACTCGAACGGTCCAACCACGACCTCGAACAGTTTGCCTATGTCGCGTCACACGACCTGAAGGCGCCGCTGCGCGCCATCGAAATCCTCGTGGAGTGGCTGCATGAAGACCTGAGCAGCTTCGAAGGTGGCGAGGTACAGCAGAACCTGGGGCTGCTGAAGGGTCGGACCGCGCGCCTGCACCGGCTGCTCGACGATCTGATGGCCTACTCGCGCGCCGGTCGGAAACCGGGTGAAATCACCGGGGTGGACACCCGGCTGCTGGTCGTCGACCTGTTCGCGTTGCTCGCACCGCCGGCCACGATGCACATGGAAGCCGGCACTTCCCTGCCGCTGATCCGCGCCCATCAGGCGCCGCTGGAACAGGTGCTGCGCAACCTGATCAACAACGCGATCAAACACCACCCGACGAAACAGGGCCATGTCCGGGTTTATGCACAGGACAAGGGCGAGGAAGTGCTGTTTGCCGTCGAGGACGACGGCGCAGGCATCCCGCAGGAGTTTGCCGAAAAGGTGTTCCAGATGTTCCAGACCCTGCAGCCGCGCGACGAGATGGAAGGCAGCGGCATGGGACTCGCCATCGTGAAACGCATCGTCGAGTGGCAGGGCGGCCGTATCTGGTTTCACGGCGGGCCTGGTGGCCGCGGAACGGTATTCAAGTTCACATGGAAAAAAATGCCCGGAGAGGTGACCGGGGCAGTCCGTAACGAGGTGACCGATGAGCGATCCGGAAAGAACCGTGAATATCTTGCTGGCTGAAGACGATCAGATCGATCAGAAGGCCTTTCTGCGTGCCCTCGACAAGCTGCGCATCAAAAACCCGGTCACCATCGCCAGGGACGGCCTTGAAGCCTGGGAGATCCTGAAGGGACTCAACGGCAGGCCGCCGCTGGAGCGGCCAAACCTGCTGGTTCTCGACATCAACATGCCGCGCATGAATGGCCTCGAACTGCTCGAGCGCATCCGTGAGGATGCCGAGCTGCACGACTCGATCGTGTTCATGCTGACCACCTCGAACGACGAGGAGGACAAGATCGAGGCCTTCCACCTCAATGTTGCCGGTTACATGCTGAAGTCGGCAATCGGCCAGAGCTTTGTCAAAGCCGTCGAACTGGTCGACAACTACTGGCGGGTGGTCGAATTCCCGGACGAAACATCTGGCCGGGCGCCAGCCAGGCCGGTCAGGACAGCTGCCGTGGCCAGTGCGGACAGCCGCGGCATGCTCTGAAGCAGAACCGGCAACGCCTACGGGCAGGCGTCTTCACCTTCGATGATGAGCGCACTCATCTCCGAAGAGATCTCGTCGCGGCGCTTGTCAGACGCATTGCTCTTGTCGAGCTGCTCGTCAGCCTTCTTTACCGTCGCGCTGTCATCTGAATTGGAGGCCACCAGCAGCAGCCCGAGTTTGAGATCGGCGGCCGGGAGCTTGCGCTTGAGAAAGTCCCAGACACACTGGCACTGCCGGGCGTCAAGACCGTCAACCTTGCAGATCTCCATATCGAAGACCGACCGTTGACCGGAGTCGCCTGCATCCTGGGCAAGAACCGGCGCGGCTGCGAACGAAGCCAGCGACAGGGCCGCGACCAGCACGCCCGTCCGGTTGAGGCATTTAAACTGGAAACGATTGCTCATGGCTGATCTCCCTGTCGTTGGGTGAAGATTCTGGCCAAGCGCGAAGCAGTGCGCAACTCCGGGCACGGCGCGAGTTCGTAGACAAAGTACAGATCACAGGGCCGGACACGGCGACAGGCCTTGAATGCCGCGCCGCTCAAGCCAGAGCCGCGCCTCATCGGCATCGCTTTCAAACCAGCGCTGCGCCGAACCAAGCCGGAAGGTATAGCCCCAGGCATCCATATCGGCGAAGAGCTGCTGCCGGTTGAAACGGATCGAACCAGTCAACGCAGCGATCCGGTCGATCAGCAGCACCTGCAGGTAACACACCGCATCTTCCTCGGCATAGTCGCCGCCGGCATCGCGATCCAGCACCTCCCGGCGCTCCGGATCCATACACAGGTAGTGCGCGGCCTCATGCAGCGCAGAGTGCAAGGGCGTATCCAGCCGGACAAAAAGTCGATGCCGGATCAGGCCGGCTTCCGACTCACCCCAGTAGCTGCCAGGGATCGGTGTACCCGCCGCCACCAGAACCACGCCGAGCCCGCTGTCGGCAAACAGCCGGGCGAGCAGATCGACGCCGATTTCCGCTACTGTCATCATCGCCGCTGAAACGCTGGATGGTTTTTCATCTGCAGGAGACAGTCTAGACGATGGCGAAGAGCAATCCCGCACCGGGCTGGCCATCATTTCCGGCCGGCGACAAGACAAGCCTGCGCGCCCTGCTGGGCGGGCTCAAGGTATCGCAATGGTGGCCGGCCGCAGATTTGCGCGCGGCGCAACAGGCACAGCTCACCTGGCTGGCCGGCTGGGCAGCAGCAAAGGTGCCCTACTATCAGCGGGAAGAGTGGCCGACGCAGTTTGCCGCCCGGCTCGCACAGAACCCCGGGCAGTTCTGGGATATCTGGCGGGAAATGCCGACGCTGGCCAAGCCGGATTTGCGCGCGCTCGGCCCCAGGCTCTATGCGCGGTCTGTACCTTCTGCGCAGCTGCCTTTCGGCTCAATCAGAACGTCGGGGTCTACCGGCATCTCGGTAGAACTCCGGACCACGGCCACCACCCGCCGGCTCTGGGAGGCGCTGACCCTCCGCGAACATCTCTGGTCACAGCGCGACTTCAGCAAACGGCTCGGGATCATCCGGTCGCGCAAGGAATCACGCGATGCCATCGACCCCATCCAGCCAAACTGGGGGGCGCCGGTTGCGCACCTGTTCCCGAGCGGGCCCTCGTCAACAATACGCATCGGGCGGCCCGTCGCCGAACTGGCCGCGTGGCTCAGGGACTTCGATCCGCACTACCTGCTGACCTATCCGAGCATCATGCCCTGGCTCATGGATTACATGGCCGATACCGGCGACCGCCCGCAATCCCTGCGCGAGATCCGCTTTATCTCCGAGCCACTGGACCAGGAGCTGGAAACGCGCCTGGCCGAGGAGTGGCAGGTCAGGAGTACCGACATCTACTCGGCCAACGAGGTCGGTTACATCGCCTTCCGCTGTCTTGAACACGGCGCACTGCATGTGCAGTCCGAGTCGCTGCTGGTGGAGATCATCAATGATCAGGGCCAACCCTGCATGCCCGGCGAGTCCGGGCGCGTGGTCGTAACCTCGCTGCACAATCTGGCGACTCCCCTGCTGCGCTACGACCTCGGCGACTACGCCACGGTCGGTGAGCCCTGCGCCTGCGGCCGCGGACTGCCGGTCGTCAGCCAGATTCTTGGCCGCACCCGCAATGCCGCACTTTCACCGGACGGGCAACGCTACTGGCCAACCAGACTGAACAGAATGCGCACGGTAGCGCCGGTCAACCAGGCGCAGTACGTACAGACCGCCATCGACACCATTGAGGTCCGCGTCGTGCTGTCACGGCCGCTCAGGGAACAGGAACGGCTCGACGCGGTACGGAGCACCATCGCGGCGCTCGGCTACCCCTACAAGGTCGTGGTGGTGCCGGTCAGCGAAATCCCGCGCGGTGCCGGCGGCAAGTTCGAGGAGTTCCTGTCGCTGCTGCCGGAACTGCAGAATTGAGCATGAATGGAGCGGGTGATGGGAATCGAACCCACGTTAGCAGCTTGGGAAGCTGCAGTTCTACCATTGAACTACACCCGCCGGTTCAGGCGCCGAACAGTGTACCTGCGGGCCTGACCGAACCCAATACTGCCGACCGGGCAATGGGTTGCGGCAACGACCCGGATGGATCTGAGCGGGATCGACCATATAGTGTATGACCGGATTAAAGGCAGTCCTGACTCACATGAATAACGGGAACAAGAACGCACAAACAGTTCTGATCGTCGGAGCGACAGGCTACATCGGCAGGGCCGTCGTTGCGGAATCGGTGCGGCAAGGCTATGACGTCATTGCCGTAACCAGATCCCGGAAAGACGACAGCGCGTTTGACGGGGCAGAGGTTGTCGTGGCCGATGTAACCGACCCTGCATCGATCGCGAAACTGTTTGACCGGAAAGTTGACGTGGTCATTTCATGCCTGGCCACCCGATCGGGTCTGCCCGAGGACTTCGATGATATCGACTACAAGGCCACGCTCAATGTTCTCAATGCCGCGCAGAAGAGCGGCACCGGAAAGTTCATTCTCCTGTCAGCGATCTGCGTGAGGAAGCCGGACCTGCCACTTCAGCTTGCCAAGCTGAAAATGGAAGACGCGCTGATGCGATCTGGCATCGACTACACGATCGTAAGGCCAACCGCGTACTTCTGGGTATTCGACTCGCAAACCAGGCGGATCGCGCAGGGTAAACCGGGTTTTGTGATCGGCACAGGTGATCAGGCGCGCCACAACCCCATCGCCAGGGAAGACCTGGCCGGGTTCATGGTTGACAGTATTGGCAACAGCGAACGCAAGAACCGGATCTTCATCCTTGGCGGGCCGGAAGTCGCCGACAACATCGTTACCCACAGGGAATCTCTTTTGATGATCTTCGACGCACTGGGCAAAGAACCGCGGATCATCAGCGTCCCCGAGTGGCTGTTCACGGCACTGATCCGTATCACCCGGTTTATCGGACTGTTCACCCGGCGGGTCGCGGTTTTTTCAGCATTCCTGAACGTTGTGCATTACTACATGGTCAACGACATGCGCGCCCCGGGCTATGGCTCTGTCACACTCAGGCAATACCTGATTGACTCGAACAGAAAAGTACCGACGTAGTCGCCGTTTCCCCTGCCTGACAACCATGGACAGCAATGATCTGCCTGCAAATCCGGAATCCCGGCATCGGGAGATTCGCAGCTACGTGCTGCGCGCCGGACGGCTGACGCGCGCCCAGGAACGCGCACTGGCCGAACTCTGGCCGCGTTATGGCATTCCTGCCGCAGAAACCGGAGCCGGACCGCCTGATCTGGACGTCGTATTCGGTCGAAAGGCGCCGCGCATCCTCGAGATCGGCATCGGCAACGGTGCCGCACTGCTCAGCATGGCCGCGCATGACCCCGGCCGCGATTATCTGGGTGCCGAGGTTCATGCGCCGGGCATCGGTCATTGCCTGCTGGAGATCGAACGGCTCGGACTCGGCAACGTCCGGCTGTTCATGGAAGATGCGGTCGGGGTGCTGCGCGACAGATTGCCCGACGCAAGCCTTGCCGGGCTGCACCTGTTCTTCCCCGACCCCTGGCACAAGAAGCGCCACCACAAGCGACGTCTGGTGCAAGCGCCGTTTGTCGCGCTGCTTTCACGCAAACTGGCCGCCGATGGCTACTTCCACGTCGCGACCGACTGGCCACCCTATGCCGAACATATCGCTGCGGTGCTGGCGGCAAGCGGTACCTTTGGCGAGGGCATCGATCCGGCCAGCAACAGCCCGCGCCCGCTGACCCGCTTCGAAGCGCGCGGCCAGCGGCTGGGCCATCCCATCTGGGAGCGCATCTACCCGCGCCGCAGGGCTTAATCCGGGGTGTACCCAATCGACGCCAATTGCGCTATATAAAACCCGGGGCAAGGGGTTTCTTTGCAGCCAACATGCGGATACCGGGAAAATGACCACGGGCATTGGATTTCCAGATGTAGGCGACTGGTTTCGGCGCGTCGACGGCAGCACCTTCGAGATCGTTGCCGTCGATGAGGGTGACCGCACCATCGAACTCCAGCATTTCGACGGCACACTCGAGGAAATCGAGCTCACAGCCTGGCTGGAGCTCACAGCCGAGGCGATCGATCCTCCGGAAGACTGGTCCGGCTCGATGGATGTGGACGAGGCCGATCTGCCGGCCGGCGAAGAGCCGCGTCGCGAATTCGGCGATCCACTCGACTTCGTCGACGACTACGAGGGCAGTTAGCCGGACAAACGCCGTTCAGGCCGCGCTTCTACTGGCGCGGTGCCGGCGGCGGCGACCATGCGCGTCCGATCGTAACGCCTGCCGCCGCCTGCCCCGCCAGTAAATCGCGCAGATAGGCTGGCGCAATCAGATGACAGTAATGAACGCCGCGGACACGCGCATCGAAGCGTGCGAAACGCGGATCGAGCCAGTCCACCCGAAATCCCTTGCTGTGAATCGTCAAGGTGCCGGAATCATCCGCTGTCGTGAGCTGGAAAGGCGCGAGCCAGTCCGGTCCGGTGGCGGCCGGCTGCTTTTCATTGAAAACGTTCTCGCCCGGGTCGAGTACAACCTGCCGGTCGGCAGCGACCGGCAATGAGGCACGCACCTGGCGCAGGGTTTCCCGGTTCATGTCCTGACAAAGTCCGTCGGTTCCGGCAGTGCCCGGACCGAAGGCCGCGTTCAGGTGATCAGCGCTCTTCATCTTGCAGGAGATCGCGACAACCCGGCCCGGATCATCCGCGGCGGGCCAGGCATAAACGTGCAGAGTGAGCGGATCGATACCGGTCTTGGATTTGACGAAGCCATCAAGATCGGAATGCACCACAAACTCACCCGACTTGTCGGTGCGACTGACGATACGTTGCGCCTCGGCACAGAACTCCGCCGGGCTTGCGGTGAGCAGCCTCGTATCGGCAACCGATACGGCAGGCGGGTTTGCCGCGCAGCCGGCGAGGCAGGCTACCGCTGCAGCCACGAGCATCGACGCCCGCAATTCTTTCATTCTAATGGTCTCCATTGAATCAGGCTGAAGCTGGTATACGCACCAGCACATCTCCGTCCTCTGCCCAGCACTCCAGGCTGCTGAGGGAGCGCCCCGCACAGGGGCCATAGACGCACAGACCGCTTTCCGGCTCAAAAAGCGCACCGTGTGATGCGCAGCGCAACAGGCGCAGCTTCGGTATCAGGAAATCGTCGTCATCGATATTCAGGGGATGATGTTTGTGCGGACAGACGTTGGCATAGGCACGCAGCTGGCCGCCGATCTGCACCACAAAGCCCCGGTAGGGCCAGTCGCCCTCGCCGGAGAAAAACTCACGGGCACCGGGATCGCCCAGCGCACTGAGGCTGCAAGCCCGCACGACATGAAGCCCGGTCATGCTGCGCTCATTCCGGTTTCCGCTGGCGGCGCACGACAAGCATGGCCAGCAGGATCGCCGGGATGCCCGCCGCCGTCGTATAGATGAAGAACGTCACCCAGCCCGACATTTCCACGACCTGTCCCGAGAAACCGCTGAGCAACCGCCCTGGCAGCGACATCAGCGAAGTAAACAATGCGTACTGGGTCGCGGTATAGGACACGTTGGTCAGGCTCGACAGGTAAGCGATGAAGATGGTGCCGACAAATCCGGCCGCCAGATTGTCTGCGCAGATCGCGGCGGTCAGCCAGCCCAGATTCGGGCCCGCCTGCGCCAGACCGATGAACACCAGGTTTGAGGCCGCCAGCAATATCGCGCCGGCAACCAGCGGACGCGCAGCACCGTAGCGCGCCACCGCCACACCGCCGAGCGCAGCGCCAACCAGCGTGATGCCAAAACCGAAAACCTTGGTCACGGTCGCGATCTCGGACAGGCTGAACCCGGTGTCGATATAGAAAGGATTGGCCATCACACCGAGCACCATGTCGCTGATCCGGTAGCTGCCGATGAACAGCAGCAGCACGAAACCGAAGCCGCCGACGCGCTGAAAGAATTCCCTGAAAGGCCCGACTACCGCCGTGCTGAACCAGTCGGTGAGCGAGTTCGCACCGGCCGGGCCAATCGCCACGGCCGGTTCGGCAACCAGCAAGGCGGCCAGCACGCCCGGCAGCATCAGGGCCGCCATGACCTGATAGGCGAGGCCCCATGAGCCGAGGTCCGCGATATACAGCGCACCGGCACCCGCTACCAGAACTGCCGTGCGATAGCCGACCTGATAGGCAGCGGCCATCGCACCCTGCAGCCGCTCGGCCACTGCTTCGATACGCCAGGCATCGACCGCTATGTCCTGCGTCGCCGAGCAGACCGCCAGCACCACCGTAAGCAGGGCGACCTGCGTGAGCCGGGTAGCGGGGTCGGTAACAGACATCAGCAACAGTACCGCGATGACGCCGCACTGGCTCAGGAGCATCCAGCTGCGGCGCCGGCCAAACCAGGCTGTCAGACCGGGGATGCCCAGCCGGTCGACCAGCGGCGCCCAGGCGAATTTCACGGAATAGGCGATGCCGGCCCAGGCAAACATGCCGATCTGGCTTTTGCTGACACCGGTGGTGGTGAGCCAGGCGGTGAGCGTGGTGAACACCAGCGGGAAGGGCAGTCCCGACGCGAAGCCGAGCACCAGCATGGCCAGCACGCGCGGCCGGGTATAGATGCCCACCACCGAGGCTGGAATGTTCTCAGCCGAGCGCATAGTCCATCGACAGCGGCGCGTGGTCGGAGAAACGTTGATCCTTGTAGATTTCAGCGCGGCGCGCCGTACCGTCAAGTCCGGCGCTGCCGATCTGGTAATCGATGCGCCAACCGACATTCTTCGCCCAGGCCTGGCCACGGTTGGACCACCAGGTGTACTGGTCCGGCTCCGCATTGATCTGCCGGAAGCAATCGATGAAACCGCGCGGACCGAACAGCTCGTCGAGCCAGGCCCGCTCTTCGGGCAGAAAACCGGAGTTCTTCTGGTTGGCGCGCCAGTTGCGCAGGTCGACCGGCTGATGGGCGATGTTCCAGTCACCGCAGAGCAGATAGTTGCGACCATCCTGCCGGAGCCGGTCGAGGTGGTGGCCGAACTCATCCAGAAAGCGGAATTTTGCCTGCTGACGTTCAGGACTCGCCGAGCCTGACGGCAGATAGACCGAGATGACGCTGAGAGCGCCGAAGCGGGCCTCGAGATAGCGTCCTTCGGCATCGAACTCGGCCGAACCGAAGCCACGCAACAGCACGTCCGGCTTGCGCCGGGCATAGAGCGCCACACCGCTATAGCCCTTGCGCTGGGCCGATTCGTAGTAGCAATGAAAGCCGGAGGGATGATAGAGCTCATCCGCAATCTGCTCAGGCTGCGCGCGGACTTCCTGCAGACAGATCACATCAGCACCCTGCTGCGGGAGCCAGCCAAACAGGCCCTTGCGCGCAGCTGAGCGGATGCCGTTGACGTTGAGGGTAACGATGCGCATTGGCGGTGTACGATACCGCAAAAGGGAAAGGCCCAGCGGTAGAGAGTCATGCACGCTTATCAGCAACAGTTCATCGAACTCGCGGTAGAGGTCGGCGTGCTGAAATTCGGCCAGTTCAAACTCAAATCCGGACGCATCAGTCCGTATTTCTTCAACTCGGGACTGTTCAACACCGGCTACGCTGCTGCAAAACTGGGCCGCAGCTATGCGGCGGCGGTGGATGCCGCCGATATAGCCTTCGACATGTTGTTCGGTCCGGCCTACAAGGGCATTCCGCTGGTATCGCTGGCCGCCGCCGCTCTGGCCGAACACTACGGTGTGGACGCGCCATTCTGCTTCAACCGCAAAGAGGTCAAGGATCACGGCGAAGGCGGTGCGATCGTCGGTGCACCGGTCCATGGCCGCGTGCTGATACTCGATGATGTGATCACCGCGGGGACGGCAATCCGCGAAACCATCACCCTGCTGCGACAGGCCGGCGGCACGCCGGCCGGCGTGGTGCTCGCGCTGGACCGGCAGGAACGCGGCAGCGGCGAATTGTCGGCCACCCAGGAGGTCGAAGAAAACTACGGCATCCCGGTGACCAGCATCATCCGGCTCGATGACCTGGTAGAACACCTGGAAGGCAGCAGCCTGCACGGCCAGTTCCTGCCCTTGATCCGGGACTATCGGGAGCGGTACGGGGTAAGTTGAAGCCTGACGCTTTGCGTCAGCCGTGAAGCTGCGCAGCAGGTCACTGTTTTTGCTCAGGGTCTGACGGGATAATCTGTCTGGTGATGGCCTTGTATCAGGCCAGACCAGTGGGTTCAGGGTAGTGGGATCAGACATGCAGGCTCGGGGCTTTGGTTTCGGCGGCCAGGCAGCTGCGCATATGCGCGGCGCTGACTGCATGCGGCTGGCCGGCCTGCTCATGACCGGCATCCTGGTTCTGCTCTCAGCCTTGCCCGGGCCGGCAGAGGCGGCAAAGAGAAAATCCTCAAACAGCGACACGAGCAGCACCAAGGTCTATCGCTGGGTCGATGCCAATGGCGTCGTTCACTACAGCGACCAGATTCCGCCGGAGCAGGCACCAGCCGACCGGCAGATCCTTAATCAGTACGGCGTGCCCATCAAGACCGAGCAGGGTGCGATGTCACAGGCCGACATCGACGCCGCGAAGCGTGCCAGTGACGAACGCGAGGCCGCGCGTGCGGCTGCCGAGCGCGATGCGGTCCTGCTCAGCACTTATCTCTCGGTTGACGAAATCGAGGCGCTGCGCAACCGGCGCGTGGACCTCATCCAGGGCCAGATCTCGCTGACCGAAAACTACCTGCAGACCCTGCGCGAGAAGCTGGAGAAACTGCAGAAGGAAGCGAGCGCCTTCAAACCCTACAGCTCCGAGCCCGAGGCAGAACCGATCGACGCCGCACTGGCCCAGGAACTGTCAGACACACTGGACTCGATCGCGCTGTATGAGAAAACCCTGCTGGATACGCGCACACGACAAACGCGCCTGGCCAGCGAGTTCGATGCGGCAATCGCCCGCTTCAGGGAACTCAAAGGGCAGTAAACAGGATGGTTACTGCTGGCCGGTATGGCCAAAGCCGCCGGCACCGCGCGACGATGCGCTGAACTCCTCCACCACATCGAACTGCACCTGTACGACAGGCACGAAGACCATCTGTGCGAGGCGGGCGCCGGGTTCTATTTCGAAGGCTTCGCTGCTGCGGTTCCAGCAGGAAACCATGATCTGACCCTGATAATCCGAGTCGATCAGGCCAACCAGATTGCCGAGCACGATGCCGTGCTTGTGGCCCAGTCCGGAGCGCGGCAGGATCACGGCAGCGAGCTTCGGATCGGCTATGTGCATGGCCATGCCGGTCGGCACCAGGACGGTCTGGCCGGGCGCCACCTGCAGCGGCGCATCCACGCAGGCACGCAAATCGACGCCGGCAGAACCTGCCGTCGCGTAGTCAGGCAAGGGAAAGTCACGGCCCAGCCGCGGATCGAGTATGCGCAGTCTGATTTGCATGGAGAATCTCAGTTGCCGGCCGGGCGGCGCAACGGCGTCACGCTGCCGGCCCGTGATGCCGTGTAGCGGGCGGCGACGATCCGGATGATCTGCCGCGCCAGCTCGAGCTTGGACATGCGCGACAGCTCTTCGCCGCCATCGCGCCACAGCACCAGCGCGCTGTTGTCGTCTTCATCGAAGCCAAGCTGCGCACCGACCAGGTTGGCGACGATCATGTCGAGGCGCTTGCCTTCGAGTTTTTGCCGGGCATATTCCTCGAGCCGTTCAGTCTCGGCGGCAAAGCCGACCGTGAATGGCGGCTTCGGCAAGGCGGCAATCGTGGCAAGCAGATCCTGCGATTTGCCCATTTCCAGCAGCAGGCGGTCGCTGCGCTTCTTGATCTTCTGCGGCGCGGCCTCGGGCCGATAGTCGGAAATCGCCGCCGCACCGATATAGATATCTGCACCGCCGATACAGTCGAGCGCCGCAGCGCACATCTGCTCCGCCGTCTCCACGTCGGTGCGTCGCACGCCGCGCGGTGTGGGCAGGTTCACCGGCCCGGCGATCAAGGTCAGGTCCGCGCCCGCTTCGACAGCCGCCTGTGCGACCGCAAAGCCCATCTTTCCGGAACTCCGGTTGCTGATGAAACGCACCGGATCGATCGGTTCGCGCGTGGGGCCAGCCGTGACGAGCACCCTCAGCCCGGCGAGCAAGCCGCTGACCGCGGTTTGCCCCTCGTGCCGCGCCACTGCAGCGACGCATGCCTCGACGAGTTCCGCCGGCTCCACCATCCGGCCGGGACCGACGTCACCGCAGGCCTGACTGCCGACGGCAGGGCCAATACAGCGCACACCGCGCGACTCGAGCGTCGCCCGGTTGGCCTGGGTAGCTGGATGACGCCACATCACCTGGTTCATGGCCGGCGCGAGCAGTATCGGCGCCTCAGTTGCCAGGCACAGCGTAGTCAGCAGATTGCCGGCGGCGCCGGCCGCAAGCTGCGACATGAAATGAGCCGTTGCGGGAGCCACCAGGACGTAATCGGCCCAGCGCGCGAGCTCTATATGTCCCATCGCCGCTTCGGCCTCCGCATCCCAGAGATCGACGCGGACCGGATGCGCGGAGACCGCCTGAAAAACGGTCGGCGTGATCAGTCGCGCCGCACTTGCGGTCATCACGACCCGCACTTCGGCGCCGGCGTCCTGCAGACGCCGCACGATATCCGGGCTCTTGTAGGCAGCGATACCGCCTGTGATACCCAGCAGAATGCGTTTTTTTTTCAATTGGCCCAAACGGGTCCGCCTGACACGGGAGGACAGGCGCGAAGATTACCGTAAAGCGGCCGCAGTCGCGGTGTTTTGTCCATCAGACCATCAGTTTCGGCGCTTGGTCAGCGCTGACACAAAACCGAAAATCGCTGCTCATGCATCACTCCATAAAAGACTGGCCGGCAATGGAACGGCCACGCGAACGCCTGGCGCATGCGGGCCCGGCTCATCTTTCCGATGCCGAGCTGCTGGCGGTCATGCTGGGCCGCGGTACAGCAGGTGTTTCGGCGCTCGACCTGGCCCGCCAGCTGCTCACCCGGTTTGGCGGCATGCGCGGCGTGCTCAATGCACGGGCCAGCGAGCTGGAAACCCTGCACGGCGTCGGGCCCGGCAAATCCGCACTCCTCACCGCCGCGCGAGAGTGCTGTTGCCGCTATATGGGCGAAAAGCTGGCCCCGGGCCGGGCCATCGCCGCACCGGCGGACAGCCAGGATTTCCTGCTCGCCCGCCTGCGTGACCGCAGCTACGAGGTGTTCTGCTGCATCTTTCTGGATAACCGCCACCGGGTATTGGCTTTTGAGGAGCTGTTCCGCGGCACGATCGACAACACCACGGTCTATCCGCGTGAAGTGGTCCGCCAGGCCCTGCACCGTAATGCCGCGGCCGTGATCCTCGCCCACAATCACCCCTCGGGGATCCCGGAACCCAGCGATGCTGACCGGCTGATCACCCGCCGGGTCCGCGATGCACTCGAACTGATCGACGTGCGGCTGCTCGATCACCTCGTGATCGGGGACGGCAGCTGCGTGTCGCTGGCCAGCCGTGGCATGCTCTGAGCTGCACCCTGCCCTTGCCACGGAGCCCGTCCCGCTGGTATAAAGCGTGCCCTTCCGCCGTACGGCGGCTCTACCAAGCCGTTGACTTAATAGAGGTTTGCCATGTCCCGCGTCTGTCAGGTAACCGGAAAACGCCCGGTCTACGGGAATACCGTGTCCCACGCCAACAACAAGAAGCGACGCCGGTTCCTGCCCAACCTGCATACCCATCGTTTCTGGCTGGAAGGCGAAAAGCGTTTCATCAGCCTGCGCGTTTCAAACAACGGCCTGCGCACGATCGACAAGCTCGGCATTGAAACAGTTCTGGAGCAGATGCGCGCCAAGGGCGAGCAGGTCTGAGGTAAGCAGCCATGGCCAAATCAATTCGCGACAAGATCAAACTGGTGTCCACCGCGGATACCGGCCACTACTACACGACCACGAAGAACAAGCGCACGCATCCGGAAAAACTGGAAACCAACAAGTACGATCCGGTTGTCCGCAAGCACGTGGCCTACAAAGAAGCCAAGATCAAGTAACGGCTGACGTCGCTACCCTGCGGGCAGCCTCATGCCCGAATTGCCCGAGGTAGAAACCACCCGGCGCGGCATCGCGCCCTGGCTCGAAGGCCAGCGCATCGTGCGCCTGGTGACCAGGGTTCGCGCGTTGCGCTGGCCCATTCCCGCTGTCCTGCCCGAACGTCTTGCCGGCGCCGAAGTGCTGGCCGTGCGGCGACGAGCCAAATACCTGCTCCTCTGCACTGACCGCGGCACTGCGCTCCTGCATCTGGGCATGTCCGGCAGTCTGCGCGTGCTGCACGATCCGCCGCCCCCGGGCCGGCATGACCACTTCGACCTGATCACTGCTGCCGGCACCATCATCCGTTTCAACGATCCGCGCCGCTTCGGTGCACTGCTCTGGACCGAGGCAGATCCGGCTCATCACCCCCTGCTCGCGTCGCTGGGGCCCGAACCGCTCGGTGCCGGATTCGATATGGTGTGGCTGCACGCGCATTGCCGGCGACGCAAGATCGCCATCAAGCCGCACATCATGAACGCACGGATCGTGGTCGGCGTCGGCAACATCTACGCCAGCGAGGCGCTGTTCCGCGCCGGGATTCATCCGGCCCGCACAGCCGGGCGCATCACTGAAAAACGTCTGGGGCTGCTCGTCACTGCGATCCGGGACGTGCTGTCGGATGCGATCCGGGCTGGCGGTACGACGCTGCGCGATTTCCAGCAGGGCGACGGGCAGCCTGGCTACTTCACGCAGGATCTGCGCGTCTATGGCCGTGCCGGTCGGCCCTGCGTGGTCTGTGCGACGCCGGTGAAGCAGCGGGTACTGGCCCAGCGATCGAGTTATTACTGTCCACGCTGCCAGCGCTGAAGCGCGCGCTTCTCAATAGACGGTCACTTCACCGCCGCCACGCGGATCAGAAGCGGCGTCGACACGGCCGGTCTCACGATCCCAGGTGACCACCTGCATGTTGCCAAAGCTGCGCTGGCTGAGCTCAAGCTTGTGACCCCGCGCTTCGAGCCCGGCCTTTTCGTCAGCCGTGAACGCCCCTTCCTCGTAGGCCACCACATCCGGGTAGTACTGGTGGTGATAGCGCTTCAGACTGGCCATCTGTTCCGCATCGACACCGTCCATCCATGCCATGGCCGAGAGCAGCACCATGCTGATGATGCGACTGCCGCCCGGTGTACCGAGTATCGCGACGCCACGTGGCGACTCGATAAAGGTCGGCGACATGCTCGACAGCATGCGCTTGCCGGGGGCGATGGCATTGGCTGCGGTTCCGAGCAGCTCGAAGCCGTTCGGCGTGCCGGTCTTGATCGAGAAATCATCCATCTCGTTGTTCAGGATCACGCCGGTGCCGGGCGGGATAAACGCCGCACCGAACCAGGTGTTGATGCTGAGCGTTCCGGCCACGCGATTGCCCGCCTTGTCGAGTACCGAGAAATGCGTGGTATTCGTGCCGCCACCGGTATCAGGCGCAATGCCGGGCAAGTTGTCGCTCGGCGTGGCGCGATCCAGCCTGATGGAGGTGCGTTGACCGTCTGCATACCATGGGCTTAGCAGACGCTCGATCGGCATCGAAACGAAAGCCGGATCACCCAGATACATGGCGCGATCACGATAGGCGCGGCGCAGGGCCTCGATCGTCAGGTGCTTGCGCTCGACCGACGGCAGGCTGGCCAGATCGTAAGCGCGCAGGATATTCAGCGTATCGCCGAGCACCACACCACCGGAGGATGGCGGCGGCACCATCACCAGAGTCGCGCCCCGATACTGAACGCGGATCGGCTCACGCTCGATGACCTTGTAGGCGGCCAGATCATCGCGCGTCCAGATACCGCCGGCAGCCTGCACGCCGGCGACCAGGCGTCGCGCCACATCGCCACGATAAAAGCCGTCGTGGCCATCTGCCGCGAGTCGTTGCAGCGTACGGGCCAGATCACGGAAACGTACCGTAGCCCCGGCCTGGCGCGGCTCGCCGCCGGGCAGATACAAGGCAGCAAACGCCGGTGACTTGCGCGCTGCTTCGGCCCGGAACTTGAGGCCCATGCCGATACCGCGGGAAATTTCGATACCCTCGTCCGCGTAGCGGATCGCCGGGGCAAGACTGGTGGCGAGCGGCAGGCGGCCGTAGCGTTTGGCGAGATGAACGAGCGCCGCCGGCTCGCCGGGAATCCCTGCCGCCAACGGACCATCCATCGTAATGCCGGGGCGCGGATTGCCCCGCGCGTCGAGATACATGTCGCGAGTGGCCGCCGCCGGTGCAACCTCGCGCCCGTCGACGACGATCTGACGACCGGAATCCGCCTCATGCAGCAGCCAGAATCCGCCGCCGCCAAGGCCCGAAGCATAGGGCTCGACCACAGCGAGCGCTGCGCTGATCGCTACCGCGGCATCGAAGGCATTGCCGCCCGCGGCGAGGATCTCCTCACCGGCCCTTGTCGCCAGCGGATGTGCTGTGGCTACTGCAGATTTCGCCGGCGCTGGCTGCGCGCCGGCGGGCAGTATCCAGATCGAAACGCAGACCAGCAGCGCGAACGCCCTGAGCAGCACAGATCGTGTGTCTGGCCGTATGCCGTATCGGGCGATTGTGCCTTTCAGGACGTTGCTCATTGCCGCGCCAACTCGGCCCGCTTGCGCGCGAGTGCTGCGGCCACGACCTCCGGCACGAAGGCGGCAATGTCACCGCCGAGGATGCCGATCTCGCGCACGAAAGTTGAAGAGACGAAGGTGTATTCCTCCGCCGGCGTCAGAAAGACGCTTTCGATCTCAGGCTGCAAGTGACGGTTCATGGTTGCCAGCTGAAACTCGAACTCGAAATCGGATACGGCACGCAGCCCGCGGATGATCACGCGCAGACCATGCTGCCGCACATAGTCGACGGTCAGGCCGGTATAGCCGTCGACGGTGATATTCGGCGCATCGGCAAGCGCGGCGCGCGCCATGCCAATCCGCTCATCAAGCGAAAACATCGGTGTCTTGTTCGGGCTTGCCGCAACGGCAACCACCACACGATCGAACAGCTTCGCGGCCCGGCGCACCAGGTTGAGGTGCCCGTTGGTCACCGGATCGAAGGTTCCGGGATACATCGCGCCGACTGACATCGTTCTGTGCTCCTCTGATCTGCACGAGCCGGGCCGCTAGACGAGCCTGGCCAGGGCATAACGCACCTCGCCGGCTTCGCGCTCCCGGTGCACTTGCCAGCCTTCGGGCAGCTCCGGCAGTGCGTTCTTGCGACTCGCCTCAAGATAGACCCACGCCTGCGGGGCAAGCCAGCCACGCGCGAGGAGTGTACACAAGTTGCCAAGCTCGTCCCCTGCGTAGGGCGGATCAAGGAATACCAGATCGAATCGGCGTGGCACGGGCCCGGCAAGCCAGCGGCGGGCATCAGCACGAATCACACGGCCCTTGTCGTAACCATGGCCGCCAAAGCGGATCAGCGTGGCCTCCAGCGCCCTGGCAGCTGCCACGTCCTGCTCGACGAACCAGCTCCCGGCCGCACCGCGCGACAGGGCTTCGAGACCAAGCACGCCTGTGCCGGCATAGAGATCAAGGCAGTGCATCCCGGGCAGGACTGGCGCCAGCCAGTTGTACAGCGTTTCCCGTACGCGATCCGGCGTCGGCCGGATATCCGCGCCCGCCGCTATGTCGATGCGCCGGCCCCGCCACTCGCCGGCGATGATCCGTACGTTGCCGGGCGCCTTGCCCGTTGGCCGCTTCTGCATATCGCGCCTGCTCTCTTGCCTGTAGCCCGACCGTCGACGGCACCGGTCACCGCCGGCGGATTACACCGCCGATCTGCCCGCAGCGATAACTGCAGTTTTCCTGGTCACCGGGAATCATTAACATGCCGGCATGCCATCTGACAGCACTTCCGGGACCACGTCCCGTCCGGGTTTTTTCGCCCGCCTCAAGGATCGCCTCAATATCGGCAAGGATTCTCCCGCCCAAAGCACTGGCAGCAAGCTCGGTGGTGCCCTGGACTGGCTCGTCGGCCGCAAGCTCGACGACGCGATGATCGAAGAACTGGAGACCAGTCTGCTTGCCGCCGATGTGGGCGTAGATGCGGCGGAGGACATCATCCGTCGTATCCGCAAAAAAGCCAGCGGTCGCAGCATCGCCTCGGTCGAGGACGCGCGCGCGATCCTCCGCGAATCGATCCGCGAAATCCTCGAACCACGCGCCCGGCCGCTGGTGATTCCGGACGCACCCCGCCCCTTCCTGATCCTGATGGTGGGCGTGAACGGCTCAGGCAAGACCACCACCATCGGCAAGCTCGCGCGACGCCTGCGCGAACAGGGTCTGAAAGTCATGCTGGCTGCCGGCGACACCTACCGCGCGGCGGCGATCGAACAGCTGCAGGTCTGGGGCGAACGCAATGACGTACCGGTGATCACGCAGCAGACCGGTGCGGACCCGGCGGCCGTCATCTACGATGCCTTTGAAGCGGCACGCGCACGCGGTATCGATGTGCTGCTGGCCGACACGGCCGGCAGACTGCAGAACAAGGCTCATCTGATGCAGGAATTGCAGAAGGTCGTCCGCATCGCACGGCGGCTCGACCCGACAGCCCCGCACGAAATCATGATCGTGCTTGACGCGAGTCTCGGCCAGAACGCGGTCGCACAGGCGCTGCAGTTTCACGCCGCGATCGGCCTCACCGGCATCACCATGACCAAGCTGGATGCCGGCGGCAAGGGTGGCGTGCTGATCGCACTGGCCGAACAGCTGGACGTGCCGGTGCGCTTCATCGGCGTCGGCGAACAGGCCGCCGACATGGATGTATTCAATGCCGGCGAGTTCGCCGCTGCGCTGGTCGGATCGGCGGCCCAGTCGGCGGAAAGCCGATGATCCGGTTCGAAAACGTCAGCAAGCGCTACGATGGCGGGCGCGAGGCGCTGTCCAGCGTCTCCATCGAGGTCGCAGCCGGCGAACTCGCCTTTCTGACCGGCCGCTCCGGTGCCGGCAAGAGCACGGTATTGAAGCTGGTTGCGCTGATCGAGCGCCCGACCCGCGGCCAGGTCATCGTCGGCGGCAGGCAGCTCAGCAAGCTGAGCTATCGCGAAATTCCCGCCTATCGGCAGCAGATCGGCATGGTGTTCCAGGACAACCGGCTGCTGAACGATCGCAGCGCCTACGAGAACGTGGCCCTGCCGCTCATCATCAGCGGCACCGGCCAGCGCGAAATCGGCCGGCGCGTCCGGGCTGCACTCGACCAGGTTGGTCTGCTGGACCGCGAGAAATACCCGCCGCGGGCGCTGTCTGCCGGCGAGCAGCAGCGGCTCAGCATTGCACGCGCGGTCGTGAGCCGCCCCGCAGTACTGATTGCCGACGAGCCCACCGGCAATCTCGACCCGGAGCTGTCGCTGGAAATCATGACCCTGTTCCGGCGGCTGAACGAGGTCGGGGTGACGATGGTCATCGCCAGCCACGACCTGCCACTGGTCGAGCGTTTCGGCAGCCGGCGCATCGTGCTGAGCGGCGGCCATGTCAGCAGCGGTGAAACCGTCGACCGGCCCGCCGGAGCGGCCACGTGAGTACGGGTATCTGGCTGGCGCGACATGCGCAAAACCTGCTGGGCGCACTCGGCGCCGTGAGCCGGAATCCGCTTGGTACCTTTCTGACCGTATCGGTGATCGGTATCGCCCTCGCCCTGCCGGCCGCACTGAACGTCCTCGTGCAGACGGGTAAATCCGCGGCCGGAAACTGGACGGATGTGCGCGACTTCTCCGTCTACTTGCAGCCAGCAACGCCCCTGGCGCGGGCTGAAGCGCTGGCCCGCGAACTGCGCAAACGGGACGGCATCGATTCCGTGCAACTGGTCACGGCCGATGCGGCGGTTGCGGAACTCGGCGAGGACCCGGTCTTCGCCAACGCGCTTGCAGCCCTGGAAAGCAATCCCTTGCCGCACACGCTGGTGGTACGCCCGGCAGGGGATATGGACAGCGAGCAACTTGGCAAGCTCAGCACAGGGCTGCAGAAAACGCCCGACGTAGACCTGGTAAAGCTGGACCTGCAATGGGTGCAGAGACTCAACGCCGGGCTCGATTTCCTCGCGCGGCTGGGCTGGATCGCTGCCGTACTGCTGGGTGGCGCGGTGCTCATCATCGTCGGCAATACGATCCGGCTCGACATACAGACCCGGACCGAGGAAATCGAGGTCGCCAAACTGCTGGGCGCCACCGACACTTTCGTACGTCGTCCCTTTCTGTATCTGGGGCTCTGGTATG
Organism: Pseudomonadota bacterium; assembly: GCA_963204745.1. GTDB lineage: Bacteria > Pseudomonadota > Gammaproteobacteria > Steroidobacterales > SHZI01. The sequence goes on along the minus strand of CAUJHF010000025.1, from coordinate 86,428 downwards.
GCCTGTTCGGCGGCCTGGTTGCGCTACTGATCCTGGCCATCAGCCTGTGGCTGCTCGGCGGCCCGGTCGAGAACCTCGCGCGCCTGTACGGCAGCAGGCTGGCACTGGAAGGACTCGACCTCACAACCCTCAGCGCGGTGCTCGGCGGAGGGCTTCTGGCGGGCTGGAGCGGTGCCTGGCTGGCCGTGACCCGGCACCTGTCGGGGCTGCGCCCGAAGAACTGAGGCACCAGCTACATCTTTGTTTATAAAGGCTTTCAGACCGCATAACCGGGAACTCCGCCGTGTTTTAGCACTCTAAGCTGACGAGTGCTAAGATCATTCCAGAGGAGGTTTATGCATGAGTACTTCAACAATGCTGGTCAGCGGACACAAGGATCTCGCTTTTGCGGGGCCTCTGGGCAGTCTCGACGCCTATATCAGCAAGGTTGTACAAGTGCCGGTCCTCAGCCAGGCCGAGGAACTTGCACTCGCCCGGCGGTTTCGCGATGACGATGATCTGGATGCGGCACGCCAGCTGGTACTTTCCCAGCTCCGTTTTGTCGTCCACATCGCGCGTGGCTATACCGGTTACGGCCTGCCGCTCGGCGACCTGATCCAGGAAGGCAATATCGGCCTCATGAAGGCCGTGAAGCGCTTTGACCCGGAGATGGGTGTGCGGCTCGTCTCCTTCGCGGTGCACTGGATCCGTGCAGAGATCCACGAATACGTCCTTCGCAACTGGCGTCTCGTCAAAATCGCGACGACCAAGGCGCAGCGCAAACTGTTCTTCAACCTGCGCCGGGCAAAGAAACATCTGGGCTGGCTGTCAGCCCCGGAACGTGAAGTCATCGCCAGGGACCTGGGTGTCACCGCCCGCGAGGTTGGTGAAATGGAAGAGCGTCTTTCCGGTCAGGATGTGAGCTTCGATCCGGGGCCGGAGACCGACGATGAAACCGCGTACGCACCCGCACTCTATATGGCGAGCGAGTCGGGCGATCCGGCCCAGGCGCTGGAAAACGATGACTGGCGCGAACAGGGCGCCGACCGTCTGCATGATGCACTGGACGGTCTGGACACCCGCAGCCGGGAAATCCTCGAAGCGCGCTGGCTCAGTGAAAAGAAGGCCACACTGCAGACGCTGGCGGCCCGTTACGGCATCTCCGCCGAACGCGTCCGGCAGATCGAACAGGCGGCGATACGCAGCCTGCGCACCGCCGTCTGAGCGATACCGGCGGCGTTACTGCGTCTGCGTCACCGGCAACAGGGTGATTTCCACGCGACGATTCTGTGCGCGACCCTCCTTCGTATCGTTGCTGGCAACCGGTCGGGTTTCACCATAACCAACTGCAATCAACCGCTGGGCATTGATGCCCTGGGCGGCAAGATAGCTGCTGACGCTGCCGGCACGCCGCTGTGACAGATCGAGGTTTTTGTCCTCCGGACCCGTGCTGTCTGCATGACCCGCGATATCCACCACGGTCTTGTCGAACTCCTTCAGCACCAGTGCAACCGAGTTCAGCACCTGGTAGAACGAGGCGTTGATGTCCGCACTGTTGGTCATGAAAGTCACGTTGCCGGGCATGTTCAGGATGATGTTGTCACCGTTGCGGGTCACGCTCACGCCTGTCCCCTGCAGCTGCTCACGCAGCCTCGCTTCCTGGCGATCCATGTAATTGCCGACTGCACCGCCCGCGAGGCCTCCGGCTCCGGCGAGAATCAGGGCGCGTCTCTTGCGTTCGGATGAGCTGTCGCCGGTAATCAGGCCAATGGCCGCGCCGACACCTGCGCCGATGGCCGCACCCTTGGTGGTATTGCTGGTCTTCTGCTCACCGGTATAGGGATCGACGGACTGGCAGCCGGCAAGCGCCAGACCGATACCGAGCACCAGTGTGGTCAGTCTGATTGTTCCGTGTGCATGCATACTCTTGTGAACTCCTGAAAATTCCCGGGCCGATGGTAGTGGCTGAAGCTGTGCAAGACTTGCTGTCCGGAGTTTAACCACGTATGAACAGCCACGCTGCCTGCGCGTTTACCCCGGCACAGCATGCCTTGCTGCGTGACCGGCGGCGCCTTCTGTAGAATCAGCAATCCCCGGACCACGGGTGGAGTAACGATGGCAAGCAAAGCGAAAAGCAGATCCGCATCAACCCGCCGACCACTGGTCGGCGTCGTGATGGGCTCGGACTCGGACTGGCCCACACTGAAGGCAGCGGTCGAGATCCTGCAGAAATTCGGCGTGCCCTGCGAGAAACGCGTGGTCTCGGCGCATCGCACCCCGGACCTCATGTTCGAGTACGCCACCGCTGCACTCGGCCGTGGCCTCAAGCTGATCATTGCCGGTGCTGGCGGTGCCGCTCATCTGCCCGGCATGATTGCCGCCAAGACCACGCTGCCGGTACTGGGTGTTCCCGTCCTGTCAAAGGCACTGTCCGGTCAGGACTCGCTGCTTTCTATCGTGCAGATGCCCAAAGGCATACCCGTTGCAACCTTCGCTATCGGTGAAGCGGGCGCTGCCAACGCCGCACTGTTTGCCGTCGCCGTGCTCGCCGGCGATGACCCCGTGCTGGCGAAGAAGCTCGCGGCTTTTCGCCAGCGACAGGCCAGAACGGTGATGGCCATGAAGCTTCACGACTGAATGACGGCGATTCTCCCGCCTGCCAATCTGGGTCTACTGGGCGGCGGCCAGCTCGGCCGTTTCTTCGTGCAGGCAGCCCGGAAACTGGGCTATCGGGTGTGGGTGCTCGATCCGGATCCGGACAGCCCGGCCGGACACATTGCCGACCGCCATCTGGCTGCTGCCTATGACGATCGGCCTGCGCTGGACGCGCTGGCCGCGCACTGTGCGGCGATAACGACCGAATTCGAGAACGTGCCGGCACCCAGCCTGGAATACCTGGCGCGTACCGTTTATGTTGCGCCTGCCGCTGCGGCCGTCGCGGTCTGTCAGGACCGCATTGCCGAAAAGGACTTCCTGCGCCGACATGGCCTGCCACAGGGACCCTGGGCCGCGATTCACGGCGCAGCCGACATAGAGGCCGCTGACAGCACGCTGTTTCCGGGCATCCTCAAGGTCGCGCGTTTTGGCTATGACGGCAAGGGCCAGTCGCGCGTCAACACGCGCGATGAAGCGCTCGCTGCCTTCCACCGAAACACCGACAAGACCTGCGTGCTGGAGGCCTTGCTGCCGCTCGACACCGAAGTATCAGTCGTGCTCGCGCGCGGCAAGGACGGGCAGACCGAATGCTTCCCGGTCGCGGAGAACAGCCACCGCCACGGCATCCTTGATGTCTCGATCGTACCGGCGCGCATTCCTGCCGCACTGGCCGAAAACGCCCGGCAGTGTGCGCTGCAGATCGCAACAGCGCTGGACTATGTCGGCACCCTGGCTGTGGAGTTCTTCATCAGCCACGGCAAACTCTGCGTCAACGAGATGGCGCCCCGCCCGCACAACAGCGGCCACTACACACTGGATGCCTGTCAGACGAGCCAGTACGCGCAGCAGGTGCGGGCACTCTGCGGTTTGCCGCTCGGCGAGCCCTCGGCCAGCAGCGTTGCCGTGATGGTCAATCTGCTCGGCGACCTGTGGTTCGATTCCGGCGAAGCGCGCGAGCCTGACTGGCCTGCACTGCTCGCGATTCCGGAACTCAGTCTCCATCTCTACGGCAAGAGCGAAGCCCGGCCAGGCCGCAAAATGGGCCACTTCACGGTATTGGGCAGTGATCTGCCCGCGGTGCTCGCAACGGCGATGCAGGCACGTCAGCTGATCGGCATCCGGGACGACAGCGGCCCCGGAGTGGCCTAATATCGGTCACAGCAATCATCAACACGGATTGATGCACACATGAAATCAATGCTGCTTGCCGGACTGGTCATCAGCGCAACGGTATCTGCCGCCGAAAACCCGAATCTGCGGGTGATCGCCACCAATATCCAGAGCGACAAGGGGCAGCTCATCGTCCGCGTGTATGACAACGCCGATGACTGGCTCAGCGACCGCTATCGCACCTTCAAGAGCGTGAAGGTCGCCGGCAACCGGGTCGGCGACAGCGTGACTCTCGAGCTGCTGCTGCCACCTGGCCAGTACGCGCTGTCGGTGTTCCAGGATATAGACGATGACACGAAGCTGAAGAGCAATTTCATCGGCATTCCGAAAGAGCCGGCTGCGCTATCCAACAACATCCGGCCAAAGTTCGGGCCACCGAAATACAAGGACGCCGTCTTCACGATCGGCAGCGGGCCGGTCGAACAGAAGCTCGGCCTGCAGTAGCCGCGCCCCAGCCCGTTTATACTCCGGACGATGAGCGATCCAGACATCCACCGCGTACTCGACTTCTGGTTCAGTGGCGGCGCCATGGATCAGCCGACTATCGACAGTCGCCTGGACCGCTGGTTCAGCGCAGACCCCGATTTCGATGCGCTGATCCGCCAGGAATTCGGGCCACTTGTGGACCGCGCGGCCAAAGGCGCACTGAACAGCTGGGCGGAGGAGCCGGAGGGCCGGCTCGCGCTGATCCTCCTGCACGACCAGTTTCGCCGGAACATCTATCGCGGCACGCCAAAGGCGTTCGCCCGGGACGCCCAGGCGGTAAAGCTGTGCGTGGAAGGCGCTGCGACCGGCGCATACAAGACGCTCACGCCACTGCAACAGGTTTTCTATTTCATGCCTTTGCAGCACGCCGAGTCGCTGCGGATCCAGCAGCGCTCAGTCAAAATCTACGAAGGCCTGCTGGCCGGCGTCTCGGAAACCCTCAAGGCAACTTTTGCCACCTTTGCGCAGTTCGCCGAACTGCACCACGACATCATCGCGGCCCACGGCCGTTTCCCTCATCGCAACCGGATTCTTGGCCGGCCCGACACGCCTGACGAAGCCGCATATCTCGAATCTGCCGGCCCGACCTTCGGTCAGTAACAGGAGACCTGAACCCATGCATTATCAGGCGCCGCGCCGTGTCGCGATCATCAACAGCAGGCGGATACCGTTCTGCCGCGCCAATACCGCATATACGCACCAGTCCAACCAGGACATGATGACCGCGACGCTGCAGAGCCTGATCGACGCCTGCGGAATTGGCGGCCAGCGCCTCGGCGATGTCGCGCTCGGCGCAGTCATGAAACACTCACGTGACTGGAACCTGGCGCGCGAATCCGTACTCGGCACGACGCTGGCGGCTGAAACGCCGGCTTATGACCTGACACGCGCCTGCGGCACCAGCCTTGAAGCGGCGATCCAGCTCGGCAACAAGATCGCACTCGGCCAGATCGACAGTGGCATCGCTGCCGGCACGGACTCGATCAGCGACCTCCCGGTCGTCTATCCGGATGAGTACCGCGAGCTTCTGTTCAGCAGCGCCCGCGGCCGCTCGGCCGGCCAGAAGCTGCGGCCATGGCTGGGACTCCGGCCACGGATGTTCAGGCCGGAAACGCCCGGTGTCGTCGAACCTCGCACTGGTCTCAGCATGGGCCAGAGTACCGAACTCACCGCAAAACAGTGGAGCATCTCGCGCAGCGACCAGGATCAGCTCGCGCTGGAGAGCCACCAGAAAGCCGCGCGCGCTTACGATGAAGGCTTCTACAGGGATCTGGTCACGCCCTGGCAGGGGGTCAGTGAGGACAACAACATCCGTCGTGATTCAACGATGGAGCGGCTGGGCAAGCTGAAACCCGCTTTCGATCGCGGGCCTGGCGGCACGATGACCGCCGGCAACAGCACACCGCTGACCGATGGTGCAGCAGCCGTGCTGCTGGCGTCGGAGGACTGGGCCAATGCGCACGGACTGCCTGTGCAGGCATGGCTGCGCTATGGCAAGGTGGCTGCGGTCGACTTCGCCAGGAAGGAAGGGCTGCTGCTCGCGCCCGCCTACGCGGTATCGGAAATGCTGGCTGATGCGGATATGGGTCTCGGCGATTTCGATCTCTACGAGATCCACGAAGCCTTCGCCGCGCAGACCCTTGCGACGCTCAAGGCATGGGAGTCGCGGGAGTTCTGCCACGACAAACTGGGCCGCAGCCAGCCGCTGGGGTCGATCGACCGCGCGCGGCTGAATACCCGCGGTGGGAGCATTGCCATCGGCCATCCCTTTGCAGCAACCGGTGCACGGATACTTGGGGCGCTGGCCCGACAGCTTGAACTGCGCGGCAACGGCCGCGGCCTTATTTCCATCTGTACCGCAGGCGGTATGGGTGTCACGGCAATCATAGAGCGATGAATTGAACAACTTTAACAGCTTCCTCGAAACGGCCAATTCTTTCCTCTGGCACAACGCAGTCCTGTTTCTCGTGCTCGCCACGGGGATCACCTTTACGCTCTGGACGCGCTTCAGCCAGTTCCGTTCGCTGACCCACGGCCTGCATGTACTGCGTGGCCGCTACGATAATCCGTCAGACCCCGGCGCCATCAATCATTTCCAGGCATTGTCGGCTGCACTGTCGGCTACGGTCGGCCTCGGCAATATCGGCGGCGTGGCACTCGCCATCAGCCTGGGCGGACCGGGAGCCGTGTTCTGGATGTGGGTGGTCGGTTTCTTCGGCATGGCGCTCAAGACCACCGAAGTCACGCTGGCAATGCTTTACCGGAATACCAACGATCCCGACAACCCGCACGGCGGAGCGATGTGGGTCATCAGCAAGGCGCTGGCCGATGGCCCGCCCTGGCGGCAGAGACTTGGCAAGCTGATCGGCGGCCTGTTCTGCGTCACGCTGCTGGTCACAACCGTTACCGGCGGCAACATGTTCCAGGCATGGAATGTCGGCAACATGACCGAGCTGTATTTTGACGTACCAGGCATCGTTGCGGGCATTGCCCTGGCGATCATCGTCGGCCTGGTGATTCTTGGCGGCATTCACCGCATCGGGCGAGTAGCGGCCGCGCTCGTGCCTTTCATGATCACCATCTATTTCGTAGCCGCGCTCTATGTGCTGGCAATGAACGCCGGTGATATTCCGGCCATGTTCGGACTCATTTTCCGCTCGGCATTCTCACCCACAGAAGCAAGCGGCGCTTTCATCGGCGGGACCATGGGTTATGCCTTCCTGTACGGCATGAAGCGGGCGATTTTTTCCAACGAGGCCGGCCAGGGTACCTCGCCGATCGCGCATTCGGCGGCCAAGACCAGCGAGCCAGTGCGCGAATCAGTCGTTGCCGGGCTTGAGCCCTTCATCGATACCATCGTGACCTGCACGCTGACGGCGCTCGTCATCATCGTAACCGGCACCTGGAACCGGGCCGCCGAAGCAACCCTGCCCGACAACGTGCAGCCGATTGCTGTTGCAGCCGGCGAATGGACGCTGCCGGAGACAGATGCCCCGGCCCGTATCGGCAGCACCTGGTCCGGCGGTGAGCGCGTCTTCACCATCCTGCGCAGCGCGCCGAACGAACAGACCGGCAACGACCTGCACCGGCTGGCGGGCACCATTGCGATTGCAGCTACCGGTGCACCGGTAATTCGCTGGAACACGCTGCAGAGTGCGGAGGCCCCGCAGATGGCTGATCACGGTATCTACGTCAGTTACGTCGGTGCTGCGCTGACTGCGGTTGCATTCGATTCAGTGGTACCGGGCCTCGGCCGATGGGTAGTGACGCTTGCTGTGTGGCTGTTCGCCATTTCGACGATGATTTCCTACAGCTACTACGCCGAACAGGGCATCGTGTACCTGGCTGGCGAGCGATGGGTCGCGCCATTCAAGTATGCATACTGCAGCCTCGCCATCATCGCCACGCTCGGTTTCCTGAAATCGGACGCACAACTCGATAACCTGAGTGGCCTGGGCACCGGGCTGATGCTGTTCGTCAATATTCCGATCATGTGGTTCATGGGCCATCGTGCGATACGCGCCTATCGCGACTATATGGCGCGGCTCGATTCCGGACAGATGGGCGCCGGTCACGTGCCGCCGGCGCTTCGCGATGTGATCAGCGGACACGACGTAGACCCGTAGGAGCGGATTCGGCCGCCGCTTGCAGAAGCGGCTTCAGCCGCCGCTTGTAGGAGCGGCTTCAGCCGCGATTGAGCCGCGAAGCGACTACTTCCGCGATCGCCAGCGAAGCAGTGAGCCCCGGCGAATCGATGCCGTAGAGATTGACCAGTCCCGGCACACCGTGGGTATCCTCACCCTGCACGACAAAGTCCGCTGCAGGCTCGGTCGCCCCGGCAAGTTTCGGCCGTATACCCGTATAGCCCGGCTGCAGCCGTGCTGCATCGAGATCGGGATAGTAACGACGGATGGCTGCTGCGAAAGCGGCTCGCCGGTCGGGATCGAAACTGTAGTCGACTGAACCGATCCACTCGAGGTCAGGGCCGAAACGCGCCGCACCGCCAAGGTCCAGCGTGACATGTATACCCAGATCGGCAACACCGGCGACCGGATACACGAGGTGACTGAAGGGTGACTTGCCAGCCAGCTGGTAATAGTGACCGCGCGCCAGATGCAAGGGCGGAATTGTTGCCGGCGGAAGCTCATCGATATTGCGGGCGAGGGCCTGCGCATGCAGGCCGGCAGCGTTGACCAGCCTTGCGCACTGAATCGTCGTTGCGCCCTCCATCTGAATCGTGAATCGCTGCTTGCGGCCAACTACACGGCTCGCCCGCGTGTTGAGCGCAACCATGCCCCCGCGCGCCTCCAGATCTCCCTGCAGAGCAAGCATGTAAGCCCGGCTGTCGATGATGCCGGTCGACGGCGAATAGAGCGCCTGCGCGCAATGCACGGCGGGTTCGAGCTCGCTGACCTCAGCAGAACTGAGCCTTGTCAGATCAGTGACACCGTTGGCACGGGCCTGTGTCAGATATCCGTCGAGCACGGCAAGCTCGGCATCACAGCTCGCCACGATCAGCTTGCCGGTACGGGCATGGCCAATGCCCTTTTCTTCGCAGTAGCGGTACAACTGCCGCTGTCCGGTTACGCACAACTGCGCCTTCAGGGTGCTGCCCGGATAGTAGATGCCCGCGTGGATGACTTCGGAGTTCCGGCTGCTCGTCTCCGTGCCGATGGCACCGGCAGCCTCGATGACGATGACCTCCAGTCCGTTGATCGCAAGCGCGCGGCCCACTGCCAGGCCGATCACGCCGGCGCCAACGACGACGCAGTCAATCATGTCGTTGTCACTCCTCCGAACAGCTGTGTGTCCGGATAAACTCACTTACATCATCAGCGACCGGCGCAAGCCAGCTCAGCGGGCGCGCCAGCGCAAGGACAATACTGGCATGTTGTCGCCTGGGCACGATGATGAGCTGCGCCTCACCGCCGGCTGCCGCAACCAGTTCAGCGAGCTTGGCAGAATTTCGTGGCTTGACCGTGTTGTCGAGATAGCCGTGAATGAGCAATGCGGGGCCCTCATTGCCGGTTACAAAATTGACGGGCTGGCTTGAAGCGCGAGTTGCCTGCGGAAAGATCTGCTCGAGCGGGCCGCCGACCAGGGGCAGGAAGTCATAGGGCCCCGACAAACCGATGAAGCCACACGGTCGTTGCTGAGTGCCTGCAAGCTGCAGATAGCTGTCGTCATAATGCAGGAGCGCCGCAATCTCTCCGCCAGCAGAATGCCCCATCACAAAAACATTCGACGGGTCACCACCATACTGGTTGATATTGTCGAAGGTCCAGCGCAGCGCATCAGCTGCGTCATTGACGAACTCCGGAAACTGCACTTCAGGGAATAACCGGTAGTTCGGGATCACGACCACATAGCCCTGGCGCACCAGCGTGGAGGCGACAAAGCTGTACTCTTCCTTGGTACCAGTCTGCCAGCCGCCGCCATAGAGAAACATGATGACTGGCCGCGGAGTCGCGCTGGTCGTGCCTGCGTCGGGCTTGTACAAGTCGAGCGTCAGCTCGTGCGTACCGAAGGGAATGTTCCGGCGGGCCTCACCGGAACCCATTGGACTGACCGAACTGACGACGCGCAGCGGACTGCAGCCGCTCATGAGCAGCGTCAGGAGAAGGATTCCGAAAGCCGGCCTCAGCGGCACGCCTGGACCTCTACGTCGTGACCGGATTTCCAGGCGCTGTGGCTCAGCGCCAGCCAATGCGCCATCGTGCATCGTTCTTCAGCTCCCGCCAGTCGATCTCGGTTTCGCGGCGACTGTGGACAGCCTCAAGGATGCAGCTTTGTACGCAGTCGGCCAGATCGCGATTCACGGCGGTTACGAGAAAGTGCTTTTCCCGATTGCAGGGGTGCGCAGCAGTCCATTTGCTGTACTGAAGCTTGTTCGGGTTGATGCGGTTCATCGCTCGGTCCTGCCAGTCGTTCGGGTGCTATTCGACCGGCATTCAAGATCAGATCTTGAGTGGACGCTGCGGCCTGCGGCGGAGGGAAAATAAATCCGGCACCTTTTACGGGCACCTTTCAGGTGGAGCGCACTTTCGCAAAGGACCCCGGCGCATCCTCGATCACGGCAAGCTTGCCATCACCCGGCTTGCGCGCGGGGACCATCTCGCCGGATTGCGATGCGAGCCATGCCTCCCAGTCGGGCCACCAGGAACCAGGATGCTCGGTGGCGCCTTTCAGCCAGGCGTCTATTTCCCAGGGCTCGGCATCGTTGCGCCAGTATTGATACCTGTTCGCATCCGGCGGGTTGATGACGCCGGCGATATGACCGGAGCCGGCGAGCAGAAAACGCACCGGGCCCGAAAAATTGTGACGCGCCTTGAATACGGAACGGAAGGGCGCAATGTGATCCTCGCGGCAGGCCTCGAGATAGACCGGCACCGTCACCTTGGTGAGATCGATGGGCACGCCGGCGAGCTCAATGGCACCCGGCTTGACCAGATTGTTGTGCAGGTACATCTGCCGCAGGTAGAACAGGTGCATCTTGCGCGGCATGCGCGTGGCATCGGCATTCCAGTGCAGCAGATCGAAGGGCTTCGCTTCCTTGCCGAGCAGGTAGTTGTTGACGAAGAACGACCAGATCAGGTCGTTGGCGCGCAGCATGTTGAAGGTGGTGAACATCGCCTGGCCTTCAAGATAGCCCTTCGCCCCCATCATCTGGTCGAGGTTATCGAGCTGCTTCTCGTCGATGAAAACCGAGAGATCACCGGGCTCCGAGAAATCCACCTGGGCAGTCAGCATGGTCGCTGCCTTGATGCGCTGATCGCCGATGCCGGCGAGATAGCCAAGCGCAACGCCCAGCATCGTGCCGCCGATGCAATAACCCACCGCGCTGACTTCGTGCTCACCGGTTGCAGCCTCGATCGCATCCAGCGCCGCGACGACACCTTCGGTCAGGTAGTCGTCAAAGGTCTTTTGTGCCAGCGACTCGTCAGGGTTTACCCACGAAACGGCAAAAACCGTATAGCCCTGCCCCAGGGCCCAGCGAACGAACGACTTCTTCTCGTTGAGGTCCAGGATGTAGTACTTGTTGATCCACGCCGGAATCATGACGATCGGCGTACGGTGCACCTGTTCCGTGGTCGGCTCAAACTGGATCAGCTGGATCAGCTCGTTCTGGAAGACGACCTTGCCGGGGGTCGTGGCCAGATTGACGCCGAGTTCAAAGGCGTCCGGGTCGCTCATCGTGATACGCAGCTCGCCCTTGCCGCGCTCCATGTCGCGCTTGAAGTTCTCAATGCCCCGGGCGAGATTCCTGCCCTGGCTTTCCCAGGTGGCGCGCAGAACCTCGGGGTTGGTCCATACGAAGTTGCTTGGCGCAAAAGCATCGGCAAACTGTCGCGTATAGAAATTCACCTTCTTCGCAGTCTGCGCATCCAGCCCTTCCAGACCGGACATCGTGTCCACGAGCCAGCGCGAAGTGATCAGGTACGACTGCTTGATGTAGTCGAACAGGGCATTTTCCTCCCAGTCCGGATGACGGAAGCGGCGGTCGCCCGGTTCCGGTTCCGCGACCGGTGGAAAGGCCGGGACTGCTGGCTGATCACCGCCCTGTGCTTTGGTGGCCATCGAGGCAGCCATCTGTTGCCAGAGCAACATGTGTTGCTGCCAGAGCTGCAGGTTGGCCTGCAGCAGACGCGCCGGGCTCATCGACAGCCGGCCGGCTGCTTCCTGCATCGCCGGAGCCACGTTGAGCGGATCGAGTCCACGTCCGGCACCGGCGGTGGGGGCCTTCATGATCTCGGCAAACATTGTTTGCGCGGCCTGCGTGTACTCGGCGAGCTGGCGGGAAAATTCGGCAGGATCGTACGATGGAAAGCTGGGTTCTGCGGACATGCTGCGGGCTGACTGCCGCCCGGTGTTCAATCCGGCGGCAGGGCGTCTACTCCTTGTGATCGGTGGGCTTGTCCTTGCCTTTCTCCGCTGCGGGACGCGGCATCATCATGTCGAGAAAGGTTTTCTGCATCTGCGTCCAGGCCTCGATATTCTTCGCCGCCATATCCTGCATCGAGCCGAGCGGCGACAGATGCGGCGGTGTCATGCCCATCGGCAGGGCACCCATCGATTTCTGGATCTGGTCCTGGAGGCCCTTCTGCTGTTTCATGAATATGTCGAGACTGCGCTCGAGATAGCCACCCATCAGTTCCTGCAGCGGATTGCCGTAGAAACGGATGATGTGCCGGAGCATCTCTGCCGACAGTATCGGCCGGCCGCCCTGCTCCTGCTCGGAGATCACCTGCAGCAGAATGCTGCGCGTGATGTCCTCGCCGGTCGTGTCGTCGATCACCACCACGTCTTCACCGCCGGCGACCAGCTGCCTGATGCCGTCCAGCGTGACGTGGCGACTGGCCTCGGTGTCGTAGAGGCGGCGATTCGCGTACTTCTTGACTGTCCTCGGCATGGGTCCAGCTACCTGATCATCGGGGTGTGCCTGTCGCTCAGGTTTTGATTCTAACCCGGGATTCCGGAAGCGGTATGTGCAGCGCGACACGGGCAAGCGCTGCCCTTCCGGCCGGTCGCGCAAAAGAAAAGGGGCGCTCACCTCAGCGGCGAGCGCCCCTTCAGATCGGCGAAGTCTGTATTCAGGCCGCCTTGGTCTGGCTGGCAGCGACCGTGGCCTGAGCCTTGGCCTGCATGCTGCCGGCGATTTCCACGTACTCCTGGGTACGACGGACCAGCTGTTCACCGAAAGCGCGGGTGAACTCCATCTGACGGGTCAGGAACTCGCCGTAGCTGGCGACGTTGGTCGGCAGACGGGCCTGGTCGACAGCGAAATTGATGCAATCACCCAGAACCGCATAGTTCTGCTGGGAGAGGCGCTCGAATGCTTCAACGGCGACGCCGTTGAAGGCGCGCAGGGGCTCAAGGGCTTCTTTCTGGAAACCGGGGATATTCGGGAACTGGTTCAGATCGGTCATGGTCAGGACTCCTTGAAAGCGACTGGCACTGGACAAGACGCATTCTAGGACAGTTCGTTGTGCAGCGCAAGAGGATCTGTGTATTTTCATAAGACGTTGTATATAAACATATTTTTTATAATCCGGATCACAAATAGACATGGCTCTCGTGCGCTGCATACAACGCCATACCGTCAAAAAAATGTAATCCCGCTGTGATCAGGCTGCAAACAGCGGCACGAATACTGCGCGCCGTGGACAGCGGCCGGATGCCCCGGTCGGACCCACTGACGGAGACACCATGAACCAGCACAGCCTGGGCAGAGCACTACCGAGCTGGCCTGAAGCCTTGCGGCGGGCCTCTGCCCTCATGCAACCCACCCGCAGCCCGGCGCGCTTCTGGACCGGCGGCAATATGGAGATCAAATCACGTGGACAAAGATCTGCTCAGTTACCTGATGGCGGCATTTCCAGACGAAAGCGAAGTGCTGCCCCCGCCTGATCCTCGCGACTACCTGACGATCCGCGGCTATCGCGTCTCGTTCGAGTCCGGTGCAGACGCTGACTTGTTAAGCCTGCTCTCGGCACTGCAGCCGGGTGCGCAACGGCGGCGCGCGGGATGTGCTCAGGGCGTGACTTCGATGACGGTCTGACCAAAGCTGATATCGCCATCGCTGTGGCTGATCAGCCCCAGATGCAGCCCCGGTGACAGGCCCAGCCAGCTCACGCCAACGTTGGCCGGGCTGCCGGAACTGAGACTGCCGGGCGCAGTGAGCGTCGCATTGGCCCGATCGGCACCCACCGTCCATACCAGCAGATTGAAGGTGGCACTGCCGCCGTCGGTATCGAAGCCATGCACATCGACGTAGTACTCGCCCGGAGTGACATAGCTCTGACCTTCGGCAGGAATCAGGTTGATGGCCTCTGCCGAGTCGGCATTCTGGCTGGGCGTGGCCTCCGCAATGCACTCACCAAAGTCCGGACAGGCATACACATAGAGATCAAGATCAGCGTTCCCGTTGCGCGCCTCGTTGGACAAGGCAACGCGCAAATACCGCGTACCTTCCGGCACGATGATCGGCAGGCGGCGCACACTGGCCGGCAGTGAGCCGCTACCGGGCTGGATAAAGATGTAGCTGTCGCTCAGATCCTCGGCGACGGTGGCATCCGTCAATGCCGCACGCAAGTCCTCGGGCTGCCCCTGATTGGCCGCTTCCAGCCCGCTCAGCGTGGCGCGATAGCTTCCCGTGTACCCGCTCTGCAGGACCACATCGAGGCTGCCTTCTGTCCCGCTGCCGGCGACGACGATGGGCGCAGCGAAGCGCAGCACCTTGATGGCCAGCGGTGAGCGCACACTGGTTGCGCCTGCCGTCCATGTCAACGCACCGAACTGCCAGGCGTCGAAAGTGGCGTACTGCGTCGAGAGCCGGATCTCGAAATCCGCACTCTCGCCAGTTCCCAGCGACAACAGCGAGGGACTGATCTCCGCATTGATCGTGGTCGGCATCTCGACGCTGGCGACAAACTGCGCTGCTTCGCCGACATTGGTCACCCGCCGCCGGATGATCTGCTCGCTGACCAGATCATCGGTGGCGATGGTCGGCAGATTGAGGTTACTGCCATCGGTCGCGTAACCGTCGGCCTCCAGGCGCGCACAATCGATCGAACTGTCCCTCGGCTGATCACGACCGCAGAGAAAGGCATCGTAGTCGTCGGCACCGGCGTCATAGACGAGTCCCGGCGCAAAAGCTGCATTGGGCGCCACATGACCGGCCCCGAAGTCGAAGGGATCAGCCGGTGTTTCGCCGTCCTGATTCAGTACATCCTGGCGCGCCGTGGTGATCAGCGCGGAGCGCAGCGCAGCCGGACTCCAGTCCGGGTGCGCTTCCTTGAGCAGTGCTGCGATGCCAGCCACATGCGGGACTGCCATCGAGGTTCCCGACAGATACTGGAAGGTCTCGCCGCGCAGGTTGTTCGCCCCGTCCGGCGTTTGCGCACCGAGGATCTCAACACCCGGCGCGGTGAGGTCGGGCTTGAGTACATCCGCCTGCCACTGGTTTGGGCCCCGTGAGGAGATTGCCTCCATCAGGTTTCCGGAATCAGCAACCCGCAGGAACAGGCCCTTCTCCAGGGTCACGCCGACGGCGTCACCGGCGACAAGCCGTGCGCGCAGCAACTCGCCGTCGTCGTTGCCGATCATCAGCGCCGGAATCGTGATACCGGTACGCAAACCGGTCATGATGATTGCTTCGCCCTGATCGCTGAAAATCAGTGCGGCCTTGGCGCCGGCATCCTGGACATTGCGCACTTTGACATCGAAATTGCAGCCGCCACGCTGCACCAGCGCGATCTTGCCATTCAGCTCAGCGGTATTGCGCACCGTCTCGCAGGCATCGAAGGTGGTACCGATCGTGGTATCGAAGAAGCCGTAGATGCCATCATCAACCAGTACGAGATCCAGCGTCAGCGGACCCTTGTTCCTGAGCAGGGGCGTGAAATCTGCTTCAACGGCCACATAGTCGTTCTGCACGCTGGCCGGACTGTTGACGCGGATCGCATCATAAAAGCGTCCACCGCGCCGGCTGGAAGCGCCCACCGCCAGCACCCAGGGCGCAGCCGCCGGCGAGTTCACGGTTTCCGGTGCCGGTCCTTCGTTCCCCGCCGCCGCAACCACCAGCACACCGGCGTTCACGGCCGCCAGCAGCGCAAGATCATCTGCATCGACGATGTCATCATCAGTACCCACCGAGTAATTGATGATGTCGACGCCATCGGCGACGGCGTCTTCGATCGCCTGGGTCAGATCCGCTGTACTGCATGAACCGCGTGCGGCGCCAGGCTCCAGCCAGCAGGCCTTGTACACCGCGACGTGTGCCCGCTGCGCCATACCGCTGATATTGTCGACAAACTCACCGCCCAGCGTGGCCTTGACCCGGTTCCCGGCCGCGACCGAGGCAATATGAGTACCGTGACCGTCGGCATCTTTGGGTGAGATGAACTCATTCTCGTTCAGGGCGTACTGCTGGAGAAACCCATCGATGTAGTAACGGGCGCCGATCAGCTTGTTGTTGCAGTCGGTGGTCGAAAAGCCCTCGCCCACCTCGCCGGCCTCACACGCGCCCTGCCAGCCGGCTGGCCGCGTAAAGACCAGCTGGTCGGGACGCGACTTGAAGCGCTTGCAGAGCCACAAGCCGAGCAGCGAGTTTTCAGCCCAGGTCGAACGACACAGGCGGGGGCGCTTTGCCGGAATGGTGTCTTTGAAGCTGATGTGGCCGGGCGCGATACCACTGTCGATCACGCCAATCACCACGCCTTCGCCGCTGAGCTTCTGATCCCTCCAGAGACCACCGGCTGCGGCGCTCAGCCCGAGGAAGTCCGGACTGTCGTTGGTCCTGACCTGCTGCTTGCGGTCTTCCCAGACGTTGAGCACGCCCTTCCGCCCCTTGAGCTTGTGCGCCTGGGCCGGCGTCAGCCGTGCGGAGAAGCCGTTGAGTGCATAGCGATAACTGTAGAGCTTGGCCGGGCGCGCCCCGATTGCGTCGAGCGTCGCGTCATGCCGCGCGACGAGACGGTCCGTGTAGCGCCGGACTGCGGGCGACTGCATCTCAAGACGGGCACGAGCCCCCTTCCGGCGCTCGTGGCGCAGACCGGGCTCGGCAACAGCAGGGGGTGCGGCAAGCTGGACGATGTATACGCGCTCTTCGCCGTCGGCAGCGGCAATCGCCTTCAGGCGCGTGCCTGCAGCAGGAGGCGGAGCCGCTCCCAGCGAGTGCACAAACAATGCTGCGATTACAGCACTACCGTATTTCAGATACTTTTTCATGCGTGACCGGCCGGGATCTTGCTTTTCTGGTGCCCCGGCAATGGGTTGGCACTTATTGTTAAGTGGTCAGCCTAACACAGCTTTCTTTTTTGCCGCCTTCTTCTTTGCACCGGTTTTCTTGCGGGCACCGGTCTTCTTCTTTGCAGCAGCCGGCGGCGCCGAGCCATCCGCCGCGGCCTGCTTCGGTACCTTCTTCCTGACCGCCTTTTTCGCCGCCTTCTTGACGACTTTCTTGCCCCAGCGGCGCTTGCGTACCGGCGCATCCGCGAGCAGCTTCCGCGCCTCTTCAAGGGTGATGGACTCGGGCTCCCGGTCCTTTGGTATCCGCGCATTGCGCTCGGCGTCTGCCAGGTACGGCCCCCAACGACCGTTCAATATGCGTATGCCATCCACGCCGAAGTCCTTGACCAGCTTCTTGGCATCCGCTTCCTGTTTCGCCCTGATCACCTCGATGGCTTCCTCGAGCGTGACCTTCAGCGGATCGATTTCCTGCAGGGAGGCGTATTTCTTGACGACCTCGCCGGTCTCCTTGTCGACCGTCTCGTACTGCACATAGGGGCCGAACATGCCGGTATTTGCGCTGACCGGTTCACCGCCCGGCAAGGTGCCAAGCTTTCTCGGCAGCTTGAACAGCTCGAGCGCGTCGGGCAGTTCGATATTGAACATGCTCTGGCCGGGCTGGAGGCCCTTCCACTTCGGCTTTTCCTCGTCGTCGCGAGTGCCGATCTGGATGAAGGCGCCATAGCGGCCGAAACGCGCCGAGACCGGCCGGCCGGATACCGGATCCTTGCCCAGGTCACGGGCCTGCACCGCCTCATCGCGGCTGACTGACTTGTCCTTTTCCTTGAGCAGAACGGCGAAGGGCTGCCAGAACTCTTCCAGCACCGGCACCCATGCACATTCGCCACGCGAGATCTGGTCGAGTTCGTCTTCCATGTGCGCGGTGAAGTCGTAATCGACATAGCGGGTGAAATGACTGGTCAGAAAACCGCTCACCACGCGCCCGCCGTCGGTGGGCTTGAGCGCCCGACCTTTCAGCTCGGCGTACTTCCGGTTCAGCAGCGTCGAAATGATCGAGGCATAGGTCGAAGGCCGGCCGATGCCGCGCTCCTCAAGTGCCTTGACGAGACTTGCTTCCGTAAAGCGCGGGGGTGGCTCGGTGAAATGCTGCTCAGGACGTACGGCCTCCAGCGACAGAATGTCGCCTTCATGCACAGCCGGCAGCTTCACCTCGCTGTTGTCGTCACCGTCGTCATCACGACCTTCGAGATATACGGCGATAAAGCCCGGGCTCACCAGGGTCGACCCCGAAGCCCGGAAGCGGCCAGCCTCTGCGCGTTGCGCCGGCACGAGGTCGACGGCGAGCTGATCGTACACAGCGGGCTCCATCTGCGAAGCGATGGTGCGTTTCCAGATCAGGCTGTAGAGCTTGTACTGCTCGTCACTCAGGAAACGCTGCAGTGATTCGGGTGTGCGGCGGATACTGGTCGGCCGGATGCCTTCGTGCGCTTCCTGCGCATTCTTCGCCGTGGTCTTGTAGACGTTCGGCTGCGCCGGCAGGCTGGCCTTGCCGTAGCGCTCGACGATGAGGCCGCGGATATCCTCGATGGCTTCTTTTGCCAGCCCGACCGAGTCGGTACGCATGTACGTGATCAGGCCGACCGTGCCCTCTTCAATTGCCACGCCTTCGTAGAGCTTCTGCGCAACCTGCATGGTATTGCGGGCGCGGAATCCGAGCTTGCGTGAGGCTTCCTGCTGCAGCGTCGAGGTCGTGAACGGCGGTGCAGGACGGCGGCGGCGCTGACTGCGCTCCACACTCTTGACGCGCAACTTGCCGGCAGCAGCAGTCTCAAGAGTACTGCGTGCCTCCTCAGCCTGGGCCGCGTTCTGGAAACTGAAGACCTCGGGCTTTTCTCGATTGAAGCTGTCGATGACCTTGCGACCCGCATACTCGACCAGGCGGGCCGCAAAGAACTGCGGCGCGGTTCCGGTCAGGGCATCGATGGACCAGTATTCCTGGCTGCGGAAGGCCTCGATGGCTTCCTCACGCTCGACCAGCATGCGCAGCGCCGGACTCTGCACGCGCCCGGCCGAGAGCTTCGGGCTGATCTTCCGCCACAGCAGCGGTGACAGCTTGAAGCCGAGCAGATGGTCCAGCGCACGCCGGGCACGGTAGGCGTTGACGAGGTCCATGGAAACCTGGCGCGGCTGCTCGATGGCCTCGCGGACCGCGCGCTCGGTGATCTCGTAGAACACGACCCGGTATACGGAACGGTCCTTCAGCAGCCCGCGCTCGCCGAGCACCTCCTCCAGGTGCCACGATATCGCCTCACCCTCCCGGTCAGGGTCGGTCGCCAGATAAAGGGTATCGGCCTTTTTGAGCGCACTGGCAATGGCGGCGATATGACGCTCCTTGTCTTCCGCCACCGCGTATTTCATTTCATAGCCGTGCCCGGGGTCGACGGCGCCATCCTTCTCCAGCAGGTCGCGCACATGCCCATAGGAGGCGAACACCTTGAAGTCCTTGCCGAGGTACTTCTCGATGGTCTTTGCCTTTGCCGGCGACTCCACGACGACGATACTGGTCATGCGCTCCCAAACCCGGGCTGAAGATCTGCAGAAA
Source organism: Pseudomonadota bacterium (assembly GCA_963204745.1). Classification (GTDB taxonomy): domain Bacteria; phylum Pseudomonadota; class Gammaproteobacteria; order Steroidobacterales; genus SHZI01. The sequence goes on along the minus strand of CAUJHF010000025.1, from coordinate 66,786 downwards.
ACGCGGACTCTACAGACGACGAAGCCGCGACTCTAGCGCGGCTTGGCTGCTGAAACACAAATAAACGCTCAATGCATGGCGTCGGCGCTCTCCTCGAAGACCAGATCTTCCATGCGCGAGAAGGCGGTTTCCTGCCCCGGCTGGGCAAACAGGACCATCAGTACAACCCACTTCAGCTGCTCTTTGTCGACCGTATCCGAGCCCAGCGCCATCAGCCGGTCGATCACCACTTCGCGCTGTGCGGGCGAGAGTATCCCGACCTGCTCCAGATAGAGCAGATAGCCGCGGCAGTCGAGGTCCAGCCGGCGTATCTCCACCTCGTTGTAGACGCGCACCGAGCGCTCGCCTGGAATCCCCGCGTAAGGGGCGCTGGTTTCGTTCAGGCCATCGAGCCAGTCCAGCGCGCTGTCGACTTCAGGTTCACCGAAGCCGGCCCGCAGCAGCTCGTCGCGCAGCACGTCCTGATCTGCTGCCTCCGGTTCCTGCTCCGTATAAGTCTCGAAGAGGTACAGGAGAACGTCGAGAACGGTATCGCTCATTATTCGACGCTCCGGTTGATCCTCTGATAGCGACCGCCAGCCAGCGAACGCACCAATCCCTGCAATTCGAGGATCAGAAGCATGGAGGAAAGCTCCCCGATCGTCAATCCGCAGCGCGACGCGAGTAAATCGACAGCGACAGGATTACAGCCCATCGCGGCCAGCAGCTCAGTATGTGCTGCATCGGATACAGAAGTGGAATTCACGCCTCTCGCCGCAGTCTCGTGACGATCCGCGGATTGCTGCTCCTGCTCATCGCCAGACTGCAAACCGGCCAGCAAACCACCGAGCTCATCGACGATATCCGCTGCTGTCTCCACCAGACGAGCACCTTCGCGTATCAACCGATGACAGCCGCGCGCCACGGGATTATGTATCGAGCCCGGAATGGCAAACACCTCGCGGCCCTGCTCCATCGCATGCCGCGCGGTAATCAGCGCACCACTCCGGACGCTGGCCTCGACCACCAGCACACCGACGCAAAGGCCGCTGATGATCCGGTTGCGGCGTGGAAAGTTGCTGCGCGAGACCGGTGTGCCCGGCGCGAACTCCGAAACGATCGCTCCACCGGCCGCGACGATCTGCCCGGCGAGCCCGGTATGGCGACGCGGATAAACGCTGTCGGGGCCCGTACCGCAGACCGCTATGGTCCGGCCCTCCGGCACATGCAACGCACCCAGGTGAGCGGCGGCGTCGATGCCTTCAGCAAGTCCGCTGGTGATGCAGAAACCGGCAGCGGCGAGATGCGCGGCAAAGCTGTGTGCGGTATCCGCACCCTCAGCCGTCGCATTCCGGCTGCCGACGATGGCGAGTTGCGGCAGGGTCAGTACATCCGGATTGCCGGCCACGAACAGCGCGGAAGGAGGACGTGAGATCTCCCTGAGCAATGGCGGATAGTGCGGATCATCAGGCCGCAGCAGATGATGGTCCGGTGCCGAAAGCCAGGCATCAAGAGCCGCGGCCAGCCTTGCTTCAGTGCTCAATACGCTCCTTGCAACGGGTCAGGCACCATACCCTCCCGCAAGCAGCGATGCGGCTCAGTCCGGGTTACGCACCTTGTCGAGTATATGAATGGCGCTCTCGGCACTCATGACCAGCGCATAGCTGATCCGGTCATAGGTCTTGAACACCATTAGAAGCCCGGCACGCTCATCCGGCAACTGCACTTTACGGTTGAAGATGCCGCTTTTGACCCGGTCGTGCACTTTGTCGCCGGCCTGCCAGACGCTCAGCACGTGGCCGGACTCGAGACCATTGCGAGTCCCGCGGTTGATGATCACGACCTGATACTGGCCAATCTGCGTGACGCCATCAACGACATGGATGATGCGACCTTCGACCGGCTTGTCTGGTGCCCGCGGGACGAAGTGCATGGGCAGCGGCGCTGGCAGCTGTGGCAACAAACGGTCACCCACCAGCGCTTCTCGCGTTGAGCCGGTGAGTTTCATCGTCGCCGGGTCGCCGGCACGGCCTGCATTTGCCTCGGCGACAAAAATACCTTCATAGCCAACAACATCGCCGTCATCCGGATCGACGATCTTGTCACCCGGATGGATCAGGTTATAGGCACTGTCCGGATCGATGGAGTCACCGCGGACATAGGCATCGTTGCCGGTTGCGCCCACCAGGTGACTGTCGCGCAGAGCGACAATGTAGGGCAGCTTCTCGAGTTCGTTTTTCTCCAGCACCATGCCCTTGCTGAGAAATGGCGCGACAACGCCATACGGCAGGGTGCGGATGGCCGAGTCCAGCGATTCTTCACGAACCCGCGGCGACAGCTTTTCGGTGCCGGATACGCTACCCCGCTCCAGGCGAAGCTGGGGTTTGCCATCGACATACACGAGCGTGAGTACATCGCCAGGATAGATAAGGTGCGGGTTAGCAACCTGCGGGTTGACGTACCAGATCTCCGGCCAGTACCAGGGATCGCGCAGGAATCTGGCGGAGATATCCCACAGGGTATCGCCAGGCTTCACAACATAAGTATCCGGATGCGACGGGTTCAGCTGAACACCGCCACCTTGCTGTGCAGCCAGGCCGCTCGCAAAGCTGGTGAGCGTCACCAGCAAAACACCGGCCAGAAGGCCACGAAAACCACGCTGCTGGACTGGGCCGGACTGGGAGATTTTCATGGGGACTCCATCCCTGCTTGGAAGGCCTGCCGACGACGAATGGCCCCACGGTATAATCATGGCGCTCGCGCGGCTGACCAGATGCGACAACAACCCCGGGGAAACCCGACCCCGGCTGACCATTGCCAGATGTATCATAATTTTGAGCAAGTTACATAGCACTTGGTGCCAAACTGTGAAGGAAGCGACATGGCAGTGCTGAAAATCATCGAGTACCCCGATCCCCGGCTGCGGATAAAGGCGCAGCCCGTCACAGCGGTTACCGCTGAACACCGCCTGCTGGCCGACAATATGTTGGAAACCATGTATGCGGCACCGGGCATAGGCCTCGCCGCCACACAGGTAGATAGGCATATTCGCCTGCTGGTCCTGGATGTGTCCGAAACCCGCGACCAGCCCTGGTGCTTCATCAACCCGGAAATCCTCAGCCGTGAGGGCAGCGATATCTGTGAAGAGGGCTGCCTGTCGGTGCCTGGCGTCAACGAACCGGTCGAACGCGCTGCACGCATCCGCGTCCGGGCCCTGGACCGCGACGGCAAGTCTTTCGAACTTGATGCCGAGGGCCTGCTGGCCGTCTGCATCCAGCACGAGATGGATCACCTCGAAGGCAAGCTGTTTGTCGACTACCTCTCGGAACTCAAGCGCAGCCGGCTGAAAAAACGTGCGGCCAAGGCCCGACGCAAAGACAGCGTGGAATCGTCCCGCCATCAGCCCGAAGCAGTGCGCTGAGCGGCAGCCCGCCGCCCGCCTCCGAGCTCATGCCCGACAAGTTGAACGACGCGCGGATCATCTTTGCCGGTTCACCGGCCTTTGCAACGCCGACGCTGCAGATGCTGTGCGACCAGGGTTGTCGTCCGGTTGCCGTGCTGACCCAACCCGACCGCCCGGCAGGACGCGGCCGGCACCTGAGCGCGAGCCCGGTGAAGCAGCTGGCCCTCGAACTCGATATTCCCGTGCTGCAGCCGGCGACGCTGAAGACCGAAGCGGCACAGACTGAACTGCGCGCACTCGCCCCCGATCTGTTTGTGGTAGTGGCCTACGGGCTGCTGTTGCCGCCGGCGGTACTCGCCATGCCCGCACATGGCTGCGTGAACGTACATGCCTCGATCCTGCCGCGCTGGCGCGGCGCCTCGCCGATCCAGGCCGCGATTCTTGCCGGCGACCACGAAACCGGCGTCAGCATCATGGCGATGGAAGCGGGTCTGGATACCGGGCCGGTCTATCGTTGCGCCCGGCTTGCGACAGACGCGCGGGAAACTGCCGGTGAACTTGAGCTGCGGCTGGCGGCGCTTGGCGCAGACACGCTGTCGACGGTGCTCGATGGCCTGCTGGCCGGCAGCCTGCAGGCCCGGCCCCAACCGGACGCTGGCGTCAGCTATGCCGGCCGTATCAGCAAAGCCGATGGTCGCATCGACTGGCGACTGCCCGCCGCCCAGCTTGCCCGGCAGATACGCGCCTACAACCCGTGGCCAGTAGCCGAAACCACTCTCGCCGGACAGCAGCTGCGCTGTTTTGCCGCCAGTGTGCGCAACCCCGGCAATGCGACCGGGGACGCACAGGCAGTACCCGGACAGATCATCGCTGCCGGCAGCGAGGGCATCAGCGTTCGGACCGGAAACGGCGTGCTGGACCTCACGACCGTGCAATTGCCGGGCAAGCAGAAAGTGGCCGCTGCGGACCTCGCCCGCAGCCGGGCGCTCGCGGGCACGGTGCTCGGCACGTGAAGCAACGCAGCCCCTGGCAGCGCCCGACTCGCAGCGGTCCGTCGGATGCGGCCGGATCACTCAACCGGGCGATGGCGGCGCGCGCGGTGCTGCAGGTCATCGAGCAGGGCGCAACGCTGGAAAGCACGCTCACTGCAGAAGACACCGCAGGTATCGAGGATCGCGACCGCGCGCACATCCAGGCGCTGGCTTTCGGCGCAGTGCGATGGCATCACCGCCACCAGGCAATTCTCGGCGAATTGCTCGACCGGCCGCTGCGCAGCCGCGACCGGATACTCGAAGCGCTGCTCTCGGTCGGCCTGTTTCAGCTCAACGACCCCGAACAACCGGACTACGCGGCTGTATCAGCGACGGTCGGGGCGACGCGCCTTCTCGGCCAGCCCCGCGCAGCGGGACTCGTCAACGCCGCCTTGCGCCGCTATCAGCGCGAAGCTGATTCGATACTTGCGCGCGTGATGGAATCAGCTGAGGCCCGCCACTCACATCCGGCCTGGCTGATCAGGCAGCTGCAGCAGGACTGGCCGGACTGCTGGGCCGATGTACTCGAGGCCAATCAGCAACAGCCGCCGCTCTGGCTGCGCGCCAACAACATGCGCACCACCGTCAGCGAATACGCGGCCATGCTGCAGGCCGAATCCGGCCTTGTCACAACGACGCTGGCGGGAGCGGCCCACGCCCTCAAGCTGGAAACAGCAGTCGCAACCAGCAGACTGCCGGGCTTCGCTGCCGGACTTGTCACCGTACAGGACGCTGCCTCACAGCTCGCCGCCCGCCTGCTCGATCCGCAGCCAGGCATGCGCGTGCTGGATGCCTGCGCCGCGCCAGGCGGAAAATCGACTCATCTGCTCGAGCACGCGGCGGGTGGCATCGAACTGACTGCACTCGATGTGTCGGCAGAACGTCTGCCACTGGTTCAAAGCAATCTGACCCGGCTGGGACTGACGGCACAGCTCATCACCGGCGATGCGACGACACCGGACGAATGGTGGGACGGCCGGCCTTTCGACCGGATTCTCATCGATGCGCCCTGCTCGGCCACCGGTGTGATCCGCCGCCACCCGGACATCAAGTTTCTGCGCCGCGCCGCGGATCTGCCGGCGCTGGCTGCCCGGCAAAGGCTGATGATGGAGAAACTCTTGCCGCTGCTGCGTCCGGGCGGGCAGTTGCTGTACAGCACCTGCTCACTGTTCCGCGCCGAGAACAGCGCAGTGGTCAGCGGTTTTCTCGCCGCTCATCCTGAAGTACGCGAGATTCCGCTCCCGGACGATCTGCCGGGTGCGACGGTCACGGCAGATCCCGGCCGCCAGATCCTGCCAGGTACTGCGGATACCGACGGCTTCTACTATGCTTTAATGGCTTTCGCGCCCGGCTGATGCAGCCAGGCTGTCCCCGGTGCCGGTCTGAAACCTGAGCAATGCAGCAGTACATGCAATTCTTTCCATATCCGGCATCCCCGGCACGAAGCGGGAGCGCATGGCACTGGCCGCTGCGCAACCTTGTGATGCCTGCCATGCTGATCATGTGGGGCATCTGTCTCACGCCAGCGGTACTTGCCCAGGAAACAGACATCGTCATCCGCGATGTGCGAACCGAACTCAGGGACAAAGTCTGGTACCTGTCCGCGCGTATCGACTACCAGCTCAACCGGCAGATGCTCGACGCCCTGCAGAACGGCATCCGTCTGACATTCAGTCTGCAGGCAGAAGTCAACGAAGTCAGGAACTGGCTGCCCGACAGCGAAGTCGTGGCCCTGCGCAGGGACTACGAGCTTTCCTGGCAGCCGCTGTCACGCGGGTACCTGGTGCGCAACCTCGGCACTGATGAACAGACCGCTCACACCACGCTGTTTGCCGCACTCCACGAGCTGGGCACGATATCGGCACTGCCGCTTGTTGATGCCAGCCTGCTTGACGCGGATGCGAGTTACGAAGTCAGCCTGCGTACCCTGCTCGACCAGCAGAACCTGCCGGGCCCCTTGCGCATACTGGCATTCTGGAACGATGACTTCAGTCTGGAAAGCGACTGGCATCAATGGCCACTCAAAGAGTAGCCCGTACCGCCGGCCTGATCATTGCTACAGCGGCGGTACTGCTGGGCGTAACAGCCCTGCTGCTGCTCGCACAGTCCGCACCCAGCCTGCAGGGCTTCAGCCAGCGTCACCTGGTCATCATCGGCGTCAATATCAGCGCCGCAATCCTGCTGCTGGCATTGATCGCCGGCAATCTCGTACAACTGATACGCGACTACCGGCGACACGCCCCCGGCTCCAGGCTCCGGCTGCGGCTGGTCACGATGTTCGTGGGACTGACGCTCGCGCCCCTGTTCATCGTTTACCTGTTTGCGATGAATTCCATCAACAGCGGCATTGACAGCTGGTTTGGCTCCGACCTGAGCACAGAGCTTTCTTCGGCGCTCAAGCTGAGCCGCGAAACGCTCGATACCCAGGCCACCTCACGACTGTTGCAGACCGGCGCACTGGCGGCAGCGCTCGGCAACCTGGAGGGCGATCCCCTGCAGCGCGCACTCGGCGTACTGCGCACCGATGCCGGTGCCGTAGAGCTGACAGTCTTCAACGGGCAACTCCAGGTTATCGGCTCGAGCATGCAGGGTGCCCGCCTGCCGCCACGGCTGGCCGACGATGTGCTTGCCGAACTGCGCCGGACCCGGACGTTTGTCACGCTCGAACCGGAGGGCAACGACCGCTACCAGATCCGTGCCGCGGCCACCATCCAGGGTGACCGGGACGCTCTCGCGCCGCGGTACCTGCAAGCCATATTCCCGGTCGGCGAGCGCCAGGGGCGGCTGGCTGATGCGGTTGAAGACACCTACATGCGCTACGCGGAACTCTCCTATCTGCGCAACCCCCTGAAATACAGCCTGGCGCTGACGCTGTCGCTGGTCCTGCTGCTGTCGCTTCTGGCGGCGGCGGCGGGTGCTTTTTATTTTTCACGCCGGCTCTCGGCGCCGATAGAGGCGCTTGCCATCGGCACGGATGCCGTCGCCAAAGGCAACTTCGATACGCATTTGCCGCGCGGCGCAGCGGACGAGATCGGTTTCCTGATCGAATCGTTCAACGGCATGATCGAACGCCTGAAGAACGCACGCGAAGAAGGGCGCAAGAGCCGGCAGCAACTGGAAAGCGAGCGCGCCAATCTCGCCACCATTCTCGGCAGTCTTTCAACCGGGGTCATCGCGATCGGAGCGGATGGCACGATGCGTATCGCCAATGATGCCGCGGGCAGCGTGCTGGGCTTCGATCCGGCTTCCCTGACGGGGACCCTCTGGAAACATGCGGGCAGCAACAACGCCATCGTTGCGCAGTTCATCGAGGCACTGGAACCGCATCTGCAAGGTGTACCTGCCGAGTGGCGCGGACAGGTCGTGCTGCGTACGGATAGCAGCCGGCGGATTCTCAACTGCGCGAGTTCGCCGCTGCCGGGCGGCACCGAAACCGGCGGTGGTGCGATCGTCGTGTTCGACGATGTCACCGAGTTGCTGCTGGCGCAGAGGGATGCGGCCTGGGGTGAGGTCGCGCGACGCCTGGCCCACGAAATCAAGAATCCACTGACCCCCATACGGCTGGCCGCCGAGCGCATCCGGCGCTGGTATCTGCCCAACATGAGCGACGAAGACGGCAAGGTACTCGACCGCTCAACTCATACGATCGTGCAGCAGGTCGAGGCAATGCGCGACATGGTTAACGCCTTCAGCGAATATGCGCGTGCGCCGGCCATCAGTATCGGCAGGGTCGATCTGGCCAGGCTGATAAGCGAGGTCGCATGGCTGTACCGGGCGCAGGAAGGGCAGCCAACGGTACAGCTGAAACTCGATGACGATATCGAGATCGAGGCCGATGCGGTACGCGTACGCCAGTTGCTGCATAACCTGATACGGAATGCCCAGGAGGCGCTGGAAGGAAAAACCGATGCGCATATCGAAATCGCCGCGGGCTTCGTTCCCGGTACAGACCGCGGCATGGCGGAGATCAGCGTCACCGACAACGGACCGGGGATCGTCGCCGAACTGCTGCCACGCCTTTTCGAACCCTATGTCACGAACAAGAACAAGGGGACCGGTCTGGGGCTTGCGATAGTCAGGAAGCTGGTCGAAGAGCACGGCGGTACTGTTTCGGCAGAGAACGTTCCTCTGCATGGCGCACGGCTCACCGTGCGGCTGCCCGTGCGCGCACGGAGCAACGACATGAACGGCGAGAGTCGCGCCCTGTGGCCGGATGACAAGGCCGAACTGCAGACGCCGACACGGAGTGAAGCATGAGCCCGGCACACATACTGGTTGTCGATGATGAAGTGGACATCTGCAGCACCATCAGCGACATCCTCACGGATGAGGGCTATTCCGTCAGCGTTGCCGCAGATGCCGCAGAGGCACGCAGCGAAGTGCAACGTGCAGCACCCGACCTCGTCCTGCTCGATGTATGGATGCCGGACATCGACGGCATAACGCTGCTGCGCGAGTGGACCGAGGCCGGCGCGCCTGGCTGCCCGGTGGTCATCCTGTCCGGCCATGGCACCGTTGAAACTGCAGTGGAAGCCACGCGTCTCGGTGCGGTCGATTTTGTCGAAAAGCCCCTGTCGCTGGCCAAGTTGCTGCGGACCGTCAGGACAGCACTCGAGGCGTCGAGCCACGCGCATCACGCCGAAGCACAGCGCAGGCTGCGACCGGCATCGCCGGCACCCACCGGGCGCAGCGATGCGATGCGTCTGTTGCGCGACCAGGCAGCCGCCGTCGCTGTCCGACCCGAGGCCGTACTGATCGTCGGCGAACCGGGTTCCGGACGCAGCGTGCTTGCACAGCACATTCACAGCCTTGCGGGCGGAGCAGATCGCCCCTTCCTGACGCTGGTCGGCAGCTCGGTACCGGAAGAGAACGCGGCGCAGATCCTGTTTGGCATCAGCTCTGGCGAGCAGGATGAGGCGGGAATTCTCGAGCGGGCAGCGGGTGGAACGCTCTATTTGCGTAATCTCGATGAGCTGTGCCCGGAGGCGCAACGGCTGCTGGCCGGTGCCCTAGAACAAGGCAGCTTTGTGCGGGTCGGGCATGCCGTGACGATACCTGTAGAACTCCGCGTCATCTGCTCGCTGTCGCCGGCACGCGCCGACAAGGTGCGTCCCGATCTGCTGTCGCGCCTGGCCGAGCTGGAATTGCGGGTGCCGGCGCTGCGCGACCGCCGCGAGGATGTTTCCGAACTGCTGCGCGAATGCGTCGAATCCCTGGTCGAACAGGAAGGCCTGCCATTCCGCCGCTTCGGGTTGGCGGCGCAGAACCGGCTGCGCAATTACCCCTGGCCCGGCAATGTCCGTGAACTGTCCACACTTGTGCGCCGGTTGCTGGTCGCCGGCGGCCCTGAAGAGATCGGCCTGACCGAACTCGAACAGCAGCTCATGCCGCCGCAGTCCGGCGCTGCATCCCTCATCCAGCAGGATCTCCTCGGCATGCCCCTGCGTGAAGCGCGTGAACAGTTCGAACGCAGCTATCTGACCCAGCAGCTTGCGCTCTGCGGCGGACGCGTGGGACAGCTCGCCAAACGGGTAGGCATGGAGCGGACGCACCTGTATCGCAAGCTGCGTTCGCTCGGTATCGACTTCAGGCAGGTGGCAGAAGACGACTAGCCTGGCAGGAGGGAGCGCCTTCTGTAGGAGCGCCTTCAGCCGCGATTCTTCGGGCCGATAATCGCGCCTGAAGGCGCTCCTACGACGGTAGGATCGCGCCTGAAGGCGCTCCTACGGCGGTGGGATCGCGCCTGAAGGCGCTCCTGCCAGGGGTCTCAGTCGGCCGCAAGATACTTGCGCAGACTCGCAGGCAGATGTCGCACATCGGCCTGCTTGAGCTCCGGCGGCTTCGGTCGCGAGTTCCAGGTCTGCCAGAACACCGGCACGTATCCGGCGAGTCGTCCGCTGCGCGCATCGGCAATCAGGCAGGCCAGCGCCTTGGCGGTATAAGTCGTTTCAACCTTGAGGTCCGCGAGATCGTCGGCCAGGTGCATCGCCTCCAGCCCTTCCGGCGTCGCCTGCGCATAGCCGGTGCCGAGGAAACCGCTGCGGAACTCAAGACGCGACTGCAGATCAGGACAGGACGGCACGCTCGCGTCGCGCTGCTGCATCTCTGCACAGGCAGCCTTGCACAGGGCGGCGACGGCGGACGCGGAAACACGCTCCTGCGGCAGGATCGGCACGCCGACGACCGTGGCATCGCTGCCGGCCAGGTACAGTCCCAGCACCAGCCCCGCAACACTGCCCATCGTGCCGCAGGCCAGGTAGATACGCGCCGGCCCGCGTATCCCGAGCGCCGCAAGCTCTGCCGCGATTTCGAAACCGGCCGCCACGAAACCAATCGTCCCCAGTGGCGAAGAACCACCCCAGGGGATTTGATAGACCTGGTCTGCGCCGCCCGGATGCCGCGCGCGGATATCCGCAGCGATCTCCAGCATCTGCGCATAACCTGCCGCCGGCATCAGCTGCGTGCCGAGCTGCAGGTGCCAGCGCAGCGTGTCAGCAACCCAGGGCGTCTGCACCTGGTCCGAGATCACGGCATGACAGTCGAGCCCGAGCTGACGGGCATAGATCGAGGTTGCCAGTACATGGTTTGAACCGGCAGCGCCGAAGGTCAGCACCGCGTCGCAACCGCGGGCCAGCGCATCGCCCAGCAGGTACTCGAGCTTGCGCACCTTGTTGCCGCCATAGGGCCGGGCACTCAGGTCATCGCGTTTGATGAGCAGCGACGGTATGCCGAGTGCCGCACTGAACCGGGGCGCAGGTTCCAGCGCCGTGGGCAGGTCAGCAAGCGCCCGCCACGGCAGCCGTGCGGCGAGCTGCGGAAACCGGCGGTCAAAAGGACGCGTCATGCGCTCACCTGCAAGAGCCGGGCGTCATTCGACAACGGGAATGACCATGAAGTCGATACGGTTCTGACGCAACCGGGCTCGCAGGCGGTTGAGCTGATTGAGATCGTCAATCGGCCCGATACGGACGCGATGAAAGGTCCGGCCATCGGCCTCGGCGCTCTGGATCTCGGCAACGATGCCGAGCAGTGCCAACCGGGCCTTTACCTTGTCGGCTTCGGCAAAGGCCGGGAAGGCGCCAGCCTGCACGACATAGGTACCCGGTGTCACCACCGGCGGCAAACTGATGCCGGCAGCAGACGACGCTCCATCCTCTGCAATCGGTACCTCCGCATTGGGCAGGGTATCGTAAAACTCGAAGCGGCCAGGGTCTTCGGCAGGCGTTGCCGGCGCAGCCGGAGCAGCTTTTGCCGCCGGCTTCTTCACTTCCTTCGCAGGCGGTCCGGCTCCAGCCTCACGCTGCGTCCAGTAGTACCAGGCGCCGCTACCGAGTACCACGATCAGCAGCACAGCCAGCCACAAGCTGCTCAGCGGCCTTGTCGCCGCACGCCGTTTCCTTGTCTTGCGTCTGCGTGCCATACCGTCCCCTACATGTGGTCCAGGGCGCGGATGCCCAGCAGCTGCAGACCGCTGCGCAGCACGCTCCGGGTCGCTTTCACCAGCGTGAGCCGCGCCCGGCTGCGGACCGGCTCGGTCACATCGAGCACCACATGCCGGTTATAGAAGGTATTGAACACACTGGCGAGTTCGTAAAGATAGTGGGCGACCTCGAAGGGCTCGCGCAATTCCGCCGCACGGCGCAAGGCTCCGGCATATCCGCGCAACTTCTGCACCAGCAGCCACTCTTCATCAGTGCCCAGCATGGCGAGATCACCGGGCTCGTCGATTGCGGTGAGACCCAGCTCACCGGCTTTGCGGAAGATACCGCTCATGCGCGCGTGCGCATACTGCAGGTAGGGGCCGGTATTGCCCTCGAACTGCAGCACCGCGTCCCAGTCGAAACTGAGGTCGGTCATGCGCCGCGACGAGACATCGAAGTACAGGAGCGCCGCCTGCCCCACCGCTTCGCTGACTGCATCTGCCTCGCCGGCCGCCAGTGCGATCGCGCCACGCGCACTGGCCTCGGCCCGCTGCGCACGAAAGCGGCCAGCCCGGTCACGCGCTTCGTCGAGCACCGCTTCCAGCCACACGGCCTCACCCTTGCGCGTGGACATGCCGCGCACATAGCCGAAGCTGATGTTTTCACAGCGGGACGGCCAGTTCACCGGCCACTTTTCGGCGACGGCCAGCTTGCCGAGCGCGGCGAAGACCTGGGCGAAGTGGTCTTCCTGGCGGGACACCACGTAGAGGTTGGCGCCAAACTGGTAGCGCTCCCAGCGGTCGATGGCCTCGGCACAATCGCGTGCGGCATAGGTCGAAGCGCCATCAGATTTCTGCAGCATGCACGGGGCGATGTCCCGCCCGAGCACGTCCGATACCTCGACCACGATCGCGCCCAGCGACTCCTTCGCCACGCCGGCTTGCAGAAAGCGCTGGATGACCGGCTGCACCTTGTGATTGATCGCCGACTCGCCATCGTAGGAATCAAAGCTGATGCCGAGCCGCGTATAGGTCCGGGTAAAGCCCTCGAGCGACAGCTCCCGGAACCGGGTCCAGAGTGCGCGGATCTCCGCATCACCCTGCTCCAGGCGCAAAAACAGGCTGCGTGCCTGCTCACGGACGGAAGGATCCTGCTCGCTCTCGCGGTTTGCGCGGACGTAGAGTTCAACCAGGTAGTCGATCGCCCGTGCCTCGAGGGCGGCTTCGTCGCCCCACTTCTGCCAGGCATAGATCACGAAACCGAACTGTGTACCCCAGTCGCCCAGATAGTTCTTGCGCAGCACCTCCCAGCCCTGGAAAGCGAGGATCCGCGCCAGATCCGCACCGAGATTGGTGGAGCGCAGGTGACCGAAGTGAAAGGGCTTGGCGATATTGGGCGCGGAAAAATCCAGCACCAGCATCTGACCGCGGCCCATATCGGTGTGACCGTAGGTGGCAGGACTCTCGCGGATCTCGCCGAGCACCTGACCGAGCGCATTGCGCCGGTTCAGGAACAGATTGAGGTAGGGCCCTTCAGCTGTGGCGCTGGCAATCAGCCGGTCCGGCTGGATTTTTGTTGCCAGGTCCTGCGCAATCCTGTTTGGCGCCAGACGCAGCTCTTTGGCAAGCTGGAAGCATGGAAATGCGCAGTCGCCCAGGGCGAGATTCGGCGGCGTGGTCAGCGCCGCTTCAATTTGCGCGCTGCGCTCGACCGGCCAGGCCAGCGCGTTGCACAGGACCTGCGCGATGTGGGCTGTAATCTGCATAGTGAAAAATGTCGGCGGGGAATAACGGGGATTCTAGCCGGTTGCGGCACTCTGTTGTTTCACGGAAGCATCTCAGAACAGATCCACCGGATCCACATCCAGACTCCAGCGCACCCGACGCTGTACCTCGATCCCGGCAACGGCCTCGCGCCATGCGGGCAAGAACCGCTGCAGCTCGCGCCGCGAGCCAGCCTGGAGGAGCAGCTGGCCACGATAGCGCCCGGCGCGTCTTTCCATCGGCGCCGATGCCGGACCGAGCACGTTCAGACCGGCGGGCGCATATTCGCGGGCGAGCGCTGCAGCTGCCTGCAGAAAACTGAATACCTGCGGGCGCTGGCTCGCCTCGGCCCGCAGCAGCGCCAGACATGCGAAGGGCGGCCAGCCGGCCTGCCGCCGCTCCTCCAGCGCCAGCGTCGCAAACTGTGCATAGCCCTCGTTGATCAGCACGCGCAGCAGCGGATGCTCGGGAAACATGGTCTGCAGACAGACCTCGCCGGGATGTTCGGCACGGCCAGCGCGGCCGGCGACCTGGACAAATGATTGCGCCAGACGCTCGGCGCTGCGGAAATCGCTGCCAAACAGCCCCTGATCAGCATCGACGATGCCCACCAGGGTGACGCGCGGAAAGTCGTGGCCCTTGGTGAGCATCTGCGTCCCCATCAGAATCCGCGCTTCCTCATCGCGGACCCGCCTGAGCCGGCGTTCGATCTCGCCGCGCCGCCGGGTCGTGTCGCGGTCGATGCGTTCGATCTGCTGGTCCGGGAATGCGGCAGCCAGCGCCCGTTCCAGCCGTTCGGTGCCCTGTCCAACCGCCTTGAGTTCGGCTGTGCACTCCGGGCACTGCGCGGGCACCGGTCGTTCGCTGCCGCAGTGATGGCAGACGAGCAACCCGCGCTGCTGGTGCAGCACCATCCGGGCATCGCAGCGCTTGCACTCCACCACCTCCCCGCAACCGGGGCACATCAGCACTGGTGCATAGCCGCGCCGGTTGAGATAGATCAGTACCTGGCCGCCCGCACCGAGATGGCGGCGGATAGCGGCCAGCAAAGGCTGCGTGAGTCCCTCGCTGGGAATGTGCTGTCGCAAATCGATGAGCGACACACGTGGCTGGCCGGCAGCACCTGTCCGCAACGGCAGCACCAGACGGGTATAGCGCCCGCTGCGCGCATTCTCGATCGACTCCAGCGACGGCGTCGCCGAACCCAGCACCAGCGGCACACCGAGTTCACGCGCGCGCCACACCGCAAGATCACGCGCCGAGTAGCGCCAACCCTCCTGCTGCTTGTAGGAGGGATCGTGCTCTTCATCGGCGACGATAAGGCCCGGACGCTGCAGCGGCGCGAAGATCGCCGAACGGGTACCGATCACGATTCTTGCCGTACCATCGCTGGACGCCGTAAACGCGCGCAAACGCTCACCGTCACTGAGCCCGGAATGCAGCAGGGCGACAGGCAGCTGAAAGCGGCGCTGGAAGCGCTCGAGGAGCTGCGGCGTAAGCCCTATCTCCGGAACCAGCACCAGGCTTTGTTTGCCCGTTGCCAGCACCTGTTCGATGCTGCGCAGATAAACCTCGGTCTTGCCGCTGCCGGTCACCCCGTCGAGCAGAAAGCACTGATAGCCCTGCGCCGCATTGATTTGTTCTACAGCCCGGGCCTGGTCAGCTGTCAGCTCCGGCGGTACATCAGGCGCGATATCTGCGACCGGCAAGGCCACCGTCGCATGGCTGACCGTTACCCAGCCGCGCGCGCCGAGCGCTGCCAGCGCGCGGCGCCAGGTACTGGTGACCGCTTCCAGGTCCGCAGCGGCGGCGGGCAGCGGGCGGTCGCGCAGCGCCTGGTAAATGCGCAGTTGCGCCGGAGCGCGACGAAGGATCTCCGGGTCTGCGCTCATGCCTTCAGCATTGAGCGCCCAAAGCATCTCGCCACTGGCCGTATCCCGACCTTCCCTGAGCGCCTTGGGAAGCGCAGCGGCAAGTACCTCGCCGAGCGGATGCTGGTAATAGCGCGCGGCCCATACCAGCATGCCCAACAGGTCTGGTGGCAGCAGCGGCTCCGTATCGAGCACCGACAGCACGCGACGCAGACGATGCGCCGGCAGCTCGCTGACTGCTTTGCTGCCGACGAGCCAGCCCATGCGCGTGCCGCGCCCGAAGGGCACGCGCAGACGCTGACCGACGAGCAGTGGGGCGTCAACGCTGGCCGGCGCGAGGTAGTCGAAAACGCCCATCACCGGGGCCGCAACTGCAACCTCAAGAATCTGCTGGACTTCAAGCACGCGACTGACATCCACCGCTACTTTTGCTGTGCCGCATTTATCCACAGATCCTGTGGATAAGTCTGTTGATTTCTTGGGGCCAAAGGGCCGCTGACCACGTCATTGCAGCAATTATGACAAGCTGAGCAGATTTTGCCCTTCTATTATAATCTTTATAAAACAACATTTTACAATCACATCGTTATATCTGTAGTGCAAAAGACGCCTAAGCCGCCAGCCCCGGTGAGAATTGTGCATAACTGCTGCTGCCGCAACGCGGTTTTTCAGCAAAAACAGTGAGAAATCCCGGTTATTGCCCCACATTTTTGCCCCTCCCCGAGGCTGCTTCCGGGACTCGCAGGGATACGGATCGGCGAACAGGACAAAGCATTGCACATTGCGCATAACGCGATGCTGGAAATCCGGTCGCGCACACGCAGAACGCGGTGGCCTGCAAACGGGGAATTGTTTTTTTGTCTGCAGAACCCTCATGATTGACTCAAAGGCAGGGTCGGCTCTTTATGTTGTACCTCCACAAAGAAGTCAGTGATTATTCGCAGCAGGTCTTGCGCACCGACGTGGCCGGCATGCCGCTTGAGTGGATCGACTACCGGGATGCTGTGCGCCTCTATTACCTGGAACAGGTCGCCTACAGCTTCGGCTCGCCCCTGTTTCGCATTCACGGCGGCTTCAACGCGACGACGCGCCGGCAGAGCTGTATTGAGGTGAGCTCCATCATTGCCACGGTGGGCCGTTCTCCGGCTGTGGCTGATCTGATGGACTGCTACATCCCGCCACTCAACAACAAGACGCTGTTCAGACGTGACTCCAATCTGTGCCTCTACTGCGGACAGCTGCATACGACGCGTGATCTCACGCGCGACCACGTGCAGCCACTGTCGAAAAAAGGCACCGATACCTGGACCAATGTCGTAACAGCGTGCCGACGCTGCAACAACCACAAGGGCGGCCTGACACCTGAAGAGGCGGGCATGCAGCTCATCGCAGTGCCCTTCACGCCCACCTACGCCGAATACATCTATCTCAAGGGCCGTCGCGTACTCGCCGACCAGATGGAGTTCCTGCTCGCGCATATCCCGCGCACGAGCCCCTTGCATCACCGGCTGGCATCGAGCCTGAAAGCTGGCACACTGGCCTGAAGTTCGACTTCGGAGCCAGGCATGACCGACAACAATCTCGAATCGATACTCCACGAGAACCGCAGCTTCACACCACCACCCGAATTCGCCGCCAGGGCCTGCATCACGCCGGCCGAATTCGCCGCGCTCAATACCGAAGCAGACCGCGACAACGTGGCCTTTTGGGCACGCCTCGCACGCCAGGAGCTCAGCTGGCACACCAAATTCAAACAGACGCTCGACGATACCCAGGCGCCCAACTATCGCTGGTTCGCCGACGGGATGCTCAATGCCTCCTACAACTGTCTGGATGTGCATCTGGCTGCAAACGGTGACAAACCGGCAATCATCTTCGAAGGTGAGCCCGGCGACAGCCACACGCTGAGCTACCGGCAGCTGACGGCGGAGGTCTGCCGCTTCGCCAATGCATTGAAAGCGCAGGGTATCGAGCCCGGCGACCGTATCGTCATCTATATGCCGATGGTGCCCCAGGCGGTCATCGCCATGCAGGCCTGCGCACGCATCGGCGCCACGCACTCCGTGGTGTTTGGCGGCTTCTCCGCCAACTCGCTGCGCGACCGGATCAAGGATGCCGGTGCCCGCATGGTGATCACCGCTGACGGCGGCTGGCGCGGCGGCAAGAGCGTGGAACTCAAGTCGGCCGTCGACAAGGCACTCGCGGACGGCTGCAAGACCGTCGAGAAGGTCATCGTATTCAGGCGCACCGGCGAACCGGTCACCATGCAGGAAGGCCGCGACCTCTGGTGGTCTGACGTGGTGAAAGACCAGCGTGATCGCTGCGAACCGGCCTGGGTGGGGGCCGAGCATCCGCTGTTCCTGCTCTATACCTCCGGCTCTACAGGCAAGCCGAAGGGCATTCAGCATTCCACAGCCGGCTATCTGCTCAGCGCCAAACTCACCTCGCAGTGGGTCTTCGACCTGCACGATGAAGACATCTTCTGGTGTACCGCAGACGTCGGCTGGGTGACCGGACACACCTACGTCTGTTACGGCCCGCTGGCGGTCGGGGCCACCATCGTGATGTACGAAGGTGCGCCCATGTATCCTGATGGCGGGCGTTTCTGGCAGATCTGCGCAAAGCTCGGCGTCACCATTTTCTATACCGCACCGACTGCGCTGCGTGCCCTGATGAAACTCGGCAACGAGATCCCGGCGAAATACGACCTCTCGAGGCTGCGCCTGCTCGGCAGTGTCGGTGAACCGATCAATCCGGAGGCATGGATCTGGTATCACACCGTGATTGGCGGGAAACGCTGCCCGATCGTTGATACCTGGTGGCAGACCGAGACCGGCGCAATCATGGCCAGCCCGATACCCGGTGTCACGGCCACCAAACCCGGTTCCTGTACGACGCCACTACCGGGCATCGACATGGCCATCGTCGATAACGATGGCCATCTGGTGACCAACCCGGATCAGGGCGGCTGGCTGGTGATCCGCAAGCCATGGCCAGGCATGCTGCGCACGATCTGGCGCGACAACGCTCGCTATCTGTCGACCTACTGGAGCCGGTTTGGCAACCGCTACTACGTGGCCGGCGATACCGCTCACCAGGACCAGGACGGCTACTTCTGGTGCATGGGCCGCGCTGACGACGTGTTCAAGGTGTCCGGACACCGGCTGGGCACCATGGAAGTCGAATCCGCTTTTGTCGCGCATCCGCGGGTGGCTGAAGCTGCCGTGGTCAGCCGCCTGCACGATATCAAGGGCGAATCGATCTTCGCCTACGTCGTATGTCGCGGCACGCGACCGACTGGCGCAGAGGCTGAGCAGCTGGCAGCAGAACTGCGCGATTTCGTCGGCCAGGAACTCGGCGCCATCGCCAAACCGGACGATATCCGCTTTGCCGACAACCTGCCGAAGACCCGCTCCGGAAAAATCATGCGACGGCTGCTACGCGCCATCGCGCGCGACGAGGAAATCACCGAGGATATTTCCACGCTCGAGAATCCGGCTATCGTCGAGCAGCTGCGCGGCCAGGCCTGATCAGTACAGCAGGAAGTCCCGCCGCACTTCGCGCCACGCCGCTTCGTCGCGTCCCGCCAGGGCATCGAGGTCGCCAGCGCTTGCCTGCGGGTCATCGACCCACTGCCGCAACAACTCGCTGCCGTTGATCAGGTCGATCGCCAGCCGGTCGTGCTCATATTCATAGGCAAACTCACGCCACAGCGGGTACTCCGGCTGCAGACTGCGCAGCGCCTTGAATGCCAGCGCCTGCAGACGCCACGGCCGGAACTTCGCGTGATCGTAGGCCGGATCGTCGACGTGGATCTGGATGCCGCTGCAGAGCTGGCCCGCATGCTTCTGAAAGGTGGGCTCAAACCAGCATGTGCGCAGCCGACAGCCTTGCAACCAGTCCGGGGCGAGCTGCTGCATTTTTTTCAGCAGCGCATCCGCATTGAGGCCGGGCGCTCCGAACAGTTCCAGCGGCCGGGTCGTGCCGCGCCCTTCCGAAAGCGTCGTGCCTTCGAGCATGACCGTACCGGCGTAGCAGCGCGCCATCGACAGGTTCGGCGCATTGGGGCTGGGATTGATCCAGCTGCGCTCGCCAATCGGCCAGCCATGGCCAGGCGCCGCGTCGGGATTCCAGGCCTGCATGGCAATCACGCGGTAATCGAGATCCAGACGCAGCGTGCGCACAAACCACTGGCCCAGCTCGCCGAGTGTCATGCCATGACGCATCGGCAACGGGCCGGCACCGACGAAGCTCTCCCAGCCCTGGCGCAAAGTCAGCCCCTCGACCGGGCGTCCGGCGGGATTAGGCCGGTCGAGTAACCACACGGATTTGCCGGCACGCGCGCAGTCCTCGAGTACATAGCGCAGCGTGGTCAGGAAGGTATAGATACGGCAACCCAGATCCTGCAGATCGACGAGCAGCACATCGAAGCTTCCCAGCATCGCGGCCGTTGGCCGGCGCACCTCGCCGTACAGGCTGAACACCGGAATGCCGTGGGCCGGATCGACAAAGTCCGGCGACTCGACCATGTTGTCCTGCTTGTCGCCGCGCAAGCCGTGCTGGGGGCCGAAGGCGCTGGCCACCCGCAGGCCGTCGATGGCCATCAATGCATCCAGGCTGTGTACCAGCCCGTCCGTCACCGATGCCGGATGAGCGAGCAGGGCAAGCCGACGGCCGCGCAATTCCTTCTGCAACGAGCCATCGCCGAGCAGGTGGTCTATGCCAGGTTTCATGAATTGCCTGCTTCAGGGTTCCAGGACAAAGGATTCAGGATGATGAAAATCCGGTTGCCCGACCGGATGCTTCAGCGCCCACCAGGTGATTGTGCCGGATTGTTCCTCGATCACGGCAGACAGGGCGATCTGCAAACCCCCATTGTCGGCACTGAGCGCGTCTGCGGGCAGCGTTGCGACCAGCTCCAGCTCCGCCGCCTCCCGCCGCCATTGAAGTGCCGGCGCATGGCGCAGCGCCAGCGGCGTGATGCCGACACGGTACGCTGTGAACGCATAGGCCGCCCACTCGCCTGACGGCGAAAAATTGAACTCGCGATAGGCCATTGACTGGCGTCCGGCAACAAATACCTCGAAGCAGGTGTGGCGCCAGAGTTCATCAGCGCGCCCCGGGTCACCGATCGGCGCCGGCAAGCGCAGCTGCTCCGGATCGGCATCCAGGCGGTAGCGCAGGCGGAGACTCCGGTCCGTGCCGCGATCGAGGCTGACACTCAGCCCGCGGACGCAGCCGGCAGACCTGAAGGCCGAGAGGCTCAGTGTTGTACCGGCAGCAGCGATGAGCGTTCCCCCCTTTTCCGGCGAACCACATCGATATCCGCGCAGAGCTCGGCGATGCCGCGAACCATGCGCGGACCGGGCACGTTGAGCAGATACGGATCGATGACAAACAACCCGTCCAGTGAATTGGCGGGCAAGCCCGGCCAGGATCGCCACATCTGCAGCGGCGACGCATCCGCCGCACTGGCAGGGCCCGGCTCAAAATCAGCCGCAACGATCACCTCCGGCGCAGCGGCGATCACCGCCTCCTGGCTGATCACTGGCGTAAGTGCCGCCAGGTGCTCAAAGACATTGATACCGCCACAGAGCCGGATCGCCTCACCGATGAAGTGGCTGCCGGTCGCCGTGACCAGCGGCTGCGGCGCGATCTGATAAAACACGCTGACCGGCGCCAGCTTCCCGTACCGGCCGCGCAGCGCAGCCAACCCGCCATCCCAGTCACCGGCAGCGCGATCGGCCATCTCTTCCGTACCGGCGACTGCGCCGATCAGGCGGATATGCCCGCCGATGTCTTCAAGCGTGTGCGGTTCCAGGTCCACGACGCGATAACCGAGCCGCCGCAGACGGTCGAGCACAGCCTGCGAATTGCCGCTGGGCCAGCCGAGTATGAGGTCCGGTCGTACGGCAGCGATGGCCTCGAGATCTACCCGGAAAGCATCGCCGACCCGCGGCACCTGCCGGGCCGCTGCGGGATAATCACTGTATTCGACGGCACCGACCAGTTGTCGACCGGCACCAGCCACGTACACGAGTTCAGCAAGGTGCGGTGCCAGCGTCACGATTCGCACTGCCGGCCCCTCGGGCGATCCGGCGGGACCGCGCGCGCTGCCACCGTCGCAACTGGCCAGTACGCAAGCCCCGGCCAGCAGCACGATCGACATCAGCCGGCAGCGGGCCTCGCTAGATAAGCCAGTCATACAAGGTCAGAACGGCAATCACCGGACACCAGATCATCCACAGCGTGCGCATTACGAGGCTGCGCGCCGCCCTGATCCGGTCCAGCGCTTCCGCGGCGTTGCCGACATCCAGGGTCACGCGACCGGACGCCGCAATGCCGACCCGGGCGACGACCTCATTCGTACCTTCGGCAAAAGGCAACGTCACCTCGCGCCCGCCGTTGCGCCAGCCCGCCATGGCGTCTTCGAAATTTCCGGCCAGCACATAGCCGAGCGTCAACAGCCGCGACGGAATCCAGGCCAGCACACCGTGCAAGGTGCGCACCGCTTCGCCCATCGCCGCAGGCGCCTCGCCCACCATGGTATCGCCGGCGCCCTTGCCAGCCGCCCGCACCTCGACCCGATGCCGCATCAGATCGACTACGCGGAATACCCATGCACCGGTCGGACCCAGCAGCAGGAACCAGAAAATGACGCCGAACATGCGGTTGTTGGCCTGCGTGTAGATCGCGCGCTCCACCGCCTCGTGACATATATTCGGCGATTCCGGCGGCGAGCGCTCCAGCAATTCCTCGGCCACCTGGCGCTGTGTATCGGCATCGCCGGCCTCCAGCGCCGCAAGATAATCCTCCACTTCGTCATCGAGATCGCGCGGACCGAGCGAGAACAGCAGCACAACGACCGCAAACAGGAAGTACGGAATCCGCAGCAGCTCATCCCACAGCAGCAGCGAGGCTGCGGCGACCGGTGCCACCAGCAGCAGTGTCAGCACCAGGGTCAGGCTGACCGCCAGCCAGCTGCGCGCCTTGTGCAAACGGCGCAGATGCCGGTCGAACAGCGGATCCAGCCAGTGAAATTCGCGCAGGTGAAACAGGTGCGTGAGCATCCGCTCCGTGGCGAGACCCAGCAACAGCGCTAGAAAGTTCATGACATCAGTTTACCGCCGGCGGGCAAGCAATCGATCCAGCCGAAGCCAGTCGAAGGCGGGACCGGGATCGGTCTTGCGTCCCGGCGCGATATCGCAGTGACCGACGACTGGCGCCTTGGCCAGCGCCGGAATCCCGCGACGCAATGCCTTTATGGTCGCACACAGACGCTGGTACTGGGCAGGCGTATAGGGTTGTTCATCGGTGCCTTCCAGCTCGATGCCGACCGAAAAGTCATTGCAGTTGTCGCGGCCGGCAAAGCGCGACCGCCCGGCGTGCCAGGCCCGGCAATCGAGCGGAACGTACTGGAAGACTTCGCCATCACGACGGATCAGCAGATGGCTGGAGACGCGCAAACCGTCCAGCTCGCCGAAAGCCGGATGCGCAACCGGATCGAGCGTATTGCAGAACAGGCGGTCGATCCACGGACCGCCGAATTCACCCGGCGGCAGGGAAATGCCATGGATGACGATGAGTTCCGGCACAACGCCAGGCGGTCGGGCATCGCAATTGGGCGAGGTCAGCTGTGTCGCGCCGCGCAGCAGGCCGGTGGCGGCATCGACCCGCAGGGCCGGCCGGCGCTTGCGCGCCTGCTTTGCCTTGCTGATCGGTGATAATCGCGGCATGCAACGTCCCCGTATCTATTCAGCCGAAATCCTGCGGACCGGTGCGACGCAGCTGCTTTCGGAACCCGCCACCACCCACGTTACGCGCGTGCTGCGGCTGACTGCCGGCGATCCTATCACCCTGTTCGACGGCACCGGCATGGACTATGCGGCGACGATCGTCGCACCGGCCCGCAAGGGCGTGACGGTCCTGATCGGTGACGGACAGCCGGTGGATCGTGAATCGCCGCTGCAGCTGATCCTCCTCCAGGGCGTCTCGCGCGGGCCGCGCATGGACATGGTGGTGCAGAAAGCCACCGAACTCGGCGTCAGCGTCATCCAGCCGGTGCTCACCGGGCGCAGCGTCGTACGGCTGGACGCCGAGCGCAGCGCGGCCCGTCTTCGGCACTGGCAGGGCATCGTCATCAGCGCCTGCGAGCAGAGCGGGCGGTCGATACTTCCGGAAGTGCGCGAGCCGATGGAGCTCGCAGTGGCACTCGCCGGCCTGGAGAGCGGAACCACCGGGTTGATGCTGGACCCGGACGGGGATATCAGTCTGGCCGGCCTGCCGGCCGATTGCCGGCGTATCGCACTGGCCATCGGGCCTGAAGGCGGCTTCACGGAAAACGAGCGTATGGCGCTGACGCAAGCCGGGTTCGGCCGGCTGCGCCTCGGACCGCGCATCCTGCGCACCGAAACAGCACCGCTGGCAGCACTCAGCATCCTGCAGTATGCGCGCGGCGATCTGGGGGACAGGAACAGCTGAGCTCAGGACAGCGGGACAAGCCCCGGCTTCGCGGCTTCTTCCAGCATGTCCTCGATCACTTCGATATCGGGGATCAGCGGATACTCGTTGATCATGCGGATCTGGCAGATCACCGGCCCGTAGTCTGGCCACGGATAACTGACTGCCGGCTGGATCACGTCGCGATTCACCCGCACCAGCTGCGGGAAGCCCTCGGTCAGCACACCGAAGTGGCCGGCTGAAAGGCGTCCGGTGATCGAGGCGATGATCGCCACGCGCGTGCGGCCACCGATCGTGCCCGGCGTGAGGCCGGCGAGTTCTTCAAAGGAGATCACCGGTATGTGCTTGCCGTTCCAGCTGATCATGCCGCGCAGCCAGTCCGGGTGCGCGGCATCGCTGGCCTGCAGTGGCGCATAGCGGATCACTTCGGAAACACAGGCTCTCGGCAGGATCAGCCGCTTCTGGTTCAGCGGCACCAGCAGGCTGTAGATCTCGTCGTTCGCGCTGCTCATCGTCTGTACGCTCAGACCGACGCCAGCTGCTGCTGGACGGCTTCCATCAGCTCACGCTCGTGATAGGGCTTGCCCAGGTAATCATTCACGCCGATCTCGATGGCGCGGGCGCGATGCTTCTCGCTGACGCGCGAGGTGACCATGATGATCGGCACATTCACGGTATCGGCATTGTTGCGCACATGGCGCGCAAACTCGTAGCCGTCCATGCGCGGCATCTCGACGTCAAGCAGGATGATGTCCGGACGGTGGTCCTGCAGCACACTCACGGCTTCGACACCGTCCTTGGCTGTCAGCACCCGGAAGCCGTTGCGCTCAAGCAGGCGCTGGGTCACGCGGCGCATGGTGATCGAATCATCGACGACCAGCGCCAGGGGCTGCGTGGACTCCGGAACCACCACCGGTGCAGGCATGTCGGGTGCCGGCCGCGCCGAACGCACCAGCGCGCCCACATCGAGAATCACGACGATCCGCCCGTCGCCGAGAATCGTCGCACCGGATATGCCGCGGATCGTTGCCAGCTGTGCGCCGACCGGTTTGACGACGATCTCGCGACTGTCGAGCATCTCGTCGGTGATCAGCGCGGTTGAGTTGTCGCCGGCACGGACCAGGATGATCGAGATCCGGTCCTGCTCATCAGGCAGACGCGATGGTCCGAGACCGAGGAACTGGCCGAGATGGCGGAAGAAATAGCGCTGGCCGGCATAGTCGATGGCGGGCTCGGCCTGCTGCATGCGCTCGTTGAACTCGCCGCGGCCGATGCGGATGATGCCCTCGACCGTCGGCAGCGGCAGCGCATACAGCTCGGCCCCGGTGCGTACGATCAGTGCCTGGGTAACGGCCAGCGTAAACGGCAGGCGCAGGCTGAAGGTCGTGCCGAGACCGCGCCGCGAGCTGATGGACAGCGTACCGCCGAGCTTCGCGACCTGATTGGCCACCACATCCATGCCGATACCGCGGCCGGCGGCCTGGGTCAGCTGGTCGGCCGTACTGAAGCCCGAGCGCAGGATGAACTGCATCGCCTCTTCGTCGGTCAGCGGTGTGTCGCTGCTGACGAAACCAAGGTCAATGGCCTTGCGACGAATCGCTGCGATGTCGAGCCCGCGGCCGTCGTCAGCAATATCGATGACCACTTCAGCACCTTCGCGCCGGATCGCGATCCGGATCGCGCCGGCTGCCGGCTTGCCGAGGATCTCGCGCTCCGCCGGTGACTCCATGCCATGGATCACGGCATTGCGCAGCATGTGCTCGAAGGGCGGGAGCATCTTCTCCAGCACCTGACGGTCGAGATCGCCACTGCCTTCGATGCTGAGTTCGGCGAGCTTGCCCTGCTCCTTGGCGGTCTGCCGCACGAGGCGCGCCAGCCGCGAACCGTGCTGATCAAAGGGCACCATGCGCGTGCGCATGAGGCCGTCCTGCAACTCGGTGGTGGTCCGGGCCTGCTGTACAAGCAGGCCTTCCGCATCAGCGCTGACGTTCTGCAACAGGTCCTTGAGACTGCTGACGTCATTGGCTGTCTCGGCCAGGGCGCGCGACAGCTGCTGGATCGTCGAGTAGCGATCAAGCTCCAGCGGATCGAAGCCGGTCTCGCGCTCCGTCTCTGCCTGGTGGCGGTACAGGATCTGTGCCTCGGTCTCGATCTCGAGTTTGCGCAGCTGATCGCGCAACCGCACCACCGTCTGGTTGAGTTCCTCCAGATTGAACTGTATCTGTGCTTGCTGCTGGGTCAGGCGCGCGTTGGCGATGCTGATCTCGCCAGCACCGTTGAGCAACTGCTCGAGCAGACCGGAATCGACACGCGCGAAATCCCTGGGCTCGACGGTGCGCGCCGACGGTACCGGCGACCGCGGCAGCAGCGGCTCGGCGATCGGCTGACGCACCGGCGGTGCCTCAAGCTCCCTGGCCAGCTCGCCCAGCCGTTCCAGCGCCGGAGGCGGCACGGCAGGTCCGGCAAATACCGCATCGGGATCTTCGGCGGCTTCCCCGGCGAGCATCTCTTCATCAGCCGGCGATTCCTCTGCAGACGGCGAGGCGCCTTCAGCCGGCGGCAGTTCGAAGTGCAGCCCGGTATCGGTAGCGAGCACCTCATTGAGATCGGCTTCCAGATCGAAATCGAGCGGCTCACCGGGATCTTCGAGCGGCTGCTCGTCAGCTGCCAGCTGTTCTTCCCCGACGGCTTCTTCTTCGACGGGCTGCGCGGGAAGCCCGGGCTCCGGCGGAGTGACGGCCTCATCGGCAAATTCACCGCGCAAGGCCGCTGCCAGCCGGGCCATGAGCGTCGCCGGTGGCGCCGTGACGGCACCGGCGGGTATCGCATCGCGCAGCGCATGCAGTTCATCGAAGGCCGACCGGACCAGCGCAGAGGTGGCGTCGTTGCTGGGCAGCAGACCGTCGCTCACCCGGGTCAGCAGGGTTTCAAGCTCATGGCTGAGGTCGCCCATGGCGAACAGCCCGGCCATGCGGGCGCCGCCCTTGAGCGTATGCAGACCGCGCTGCAGTTCCGCCAGAGCGTGGCCCTGATCCTGACCGGCGGAGAGCCGCGCCAGGGCCTGATCGCAGACCTCGAGGATCTCGCTGGCTTCCTCGGCATAGATTGCCGCGACTTCTTCGTCGAAGCCGGCCAGCGTGGCCGTCAGGGGGAGACCGGCATCGGCGCTATCGGCCTGTGATACCGGCTCGGGCGCCACTTCAGGCTCAGGCTCAGGCTCAGGCTCAGGCTCAGATTCCGGTTCCGGTTCCGGTTCCGGTTCCGGCTCGACTTCGTCGCCAGCGTCCTGACCGGCAAAGATCTCCGCCAGCTCGGGCGAAACATCAAACAGCCCGGTCCCGGTGATGACCGGCAACTGCATGGATACCGTACCGCCATCGCCCGGTTCATCAGACTGCGCGGCCGCACGTTCGGCAGCCGTGACGGCGAGCTGCTGCAGACTTGCCTTCAATACTGTCGCATCGGGCACCGCATGGTCCGGGTCGCTCAACTGCGCGATGATCGCCGCCACCACGTCGGTGCTTTCACCACAGGCATCGAGCACAGCCTGATCGGCCGCCAGATGACCCGCGTACAGCACGCCGACCAGATCGTTGAGCAACTCCGCTACATCGACCGCCGCGGTAACGCCGGCCATGGTCAGATTGCCGTGCAGGGTATGACAGGCGCGGAACACATCCTCGGGCAGCGGCTGACTCAAGGATTCGCTGCCGGCGGCCACGAACTCGCGGAGCACCGACAGATGCGCCGCGACTTCGCGCGACAGGATATCGAGCAGCACCGGATCGATACCCGGAGGACTCATGGATATGTGTGTCGCGACCATCGTCGCGTCGACCGGTCCGAGCTCCGGCTCTTCGGCGGGAACCGGCGTCTTCTGGCGGCCGAGCGCCGCCTCAATCGAGGGTATGGGCAGCACTTCAGTCGCGTCACTGCTGTCGGCCGGCTGCTCGGGCTCCGGCGCGGCCACCGGCCGGCCCAGCGCCTCGGCTTCCGCCATCAGCGCCGCAATATCACTGGAGGGCTCGGTACCGACTTCAAGCTGCTCGAGCAGTTCGGCAACCGCGATATTCGCCCGCTGCAGGAAGGCGCTCAGCGCCTGGGAATTCAGCACCGTTCGGTCGATGACCCGGTTGAGCAGGTGTTCGATGCTCCAGCAGTACTCGCCGATCAGCTCCGCGCCGACCATCCGGCCGCTACCCTTGAGCGTGTGATAGGCACGCCGGACCGTCTGCAATGCCTCCAGTTCGCCTTCATCGAGCGCCCAGCGCGGGAAATTGCTGTTGATCGACTCGATTGCCTCGCGTGCTTCCTCGATAAAGAGTTCGAGGATCTCCGGATCAATACCATCGCCGGGATCGGCAACCACCGGGCGATCGGCGGATGGTCCCGTCCAGACCGGCTGGCTGGTGTCCGGCACAAACCGCGGCGATATGACCTGTGTGGCAGGCAGTTCTTCGTTGCCGGCCTGTGCGGATATTTCCGGCAGCGTCAGGGCATCGAGACTGCGGCTCGCGTTGTCGAGCATCCAGTCGGGTTCACGCCGGCCAGCCTGGATCGTCTCCATGTAGTACTCAAGGCTGACGATCGCATCAGCCAGGCGCTCGAGCGCCGAACGCGCCTCAGGACCGGTACCGCGCTGCACGACTTCAGAGGCCGCAGCCGCGATACGTTCCGCGACACGGGCAGCCGGCTCGCGCTCGGCAATCAGCAAAGCCGCGGTAATCCCGCGCAGCAGTGCCGGAATCGCATCCAGTGCGGCGCCATCGCCAGCGCGCTCGGTCACCACGCTGATGGCTTCCTTCACGCGCATCAGGTTGGCCAGACACTCACGCATCACCGCCTGGGTAACGAGCAGCTGTCCGGGATCCTGCTCGCTCCCGTCAGCATCGTCCGCTGTGGCAGCGTCGGGGCTGATCATGCCGATCAGCAGCGGCTCGATGCGATCCTCGACCTCAAGCAAGGCCGCCGCCATCGTCACCAGTATCGATTCGTCCGGCCGCCCGCGTCCGGCAACAAGTTCTTCAAGTTCTGCCCGCCGTATCTGGACAATCTCGCGCAACTCGCCAAGACCGAGCACGCCGAGCGTATCGCCGATCTTCTTCAGCAACTCGACCTGCGGGGCAAGCTCTTCGACGCGCTCCATGCCGGTACGCACGTAGATATCGAGGACGTCCTTGACGCGCGCCAGGTCCTCCCTGATTGCGCCCGACACCGTCTGCATCAATTTTGCACTTGGCGCCGACAGGCTCTGGCGCGCGGATTCCACCTGCTCGTCGCCGGGAAGCAGGCCCGACAGGCTGAATGCCTCGCGAATCGCCGCCACCCGCGAGCCGGTACTTGTGGCGCGGGCGACGTAGTAGAGGAGGTTATTGACCAGATCGACTGGCGGCTGCGCGGCAAACTTCTGTTCGCCAAGCGTATGCAACCGCTTCATTTCGCGGTCCGCCTGGCCGATCAGCCGCTTTACCGATACACCGGCCTCAAGTCCGCCATCGGCAAGCGCTTCGAGTACGCCACCGACCACCCACCAGAGCTGATGCACCACTTCGCTGGATGACGCCGCCTCGAGACGGCCGGCAACGTCCTGGAGCCTGGCCAGCGTATCGCTGCCCGCATCACCGCGAATCCAGCCCAGCAGTGCCAGCTGAAAGCGCGGGCGGAGATTCTTCGCCAGCAAGCCAACGTCTTCACCCGAAGGTGCGCGCGGCGGAGCAACCGGCTCGCTCATCGCTCCGGGAGCTATATTGAGCAACAGCAGGGTGCTCTCGGACAGCAACGGCCGACCGCGGGCGGCGCGCAGATCATTGAGCAGCGGCAACAGCACCAGCGGTACGTCACGGCTGCCGTCACGGATACGATCTACATAACCAGGCAACTGCACCGCGGCCCGCGACAGCGCCACGATACCGTCTTCAGTCTGCCCATCGCGCTTGTGCTTCAGCAGATACCGGCAGGTCTGCTCCATCTCCTCGGCGAGCAGGCTCGCACCCCAGGTCTCGGTGATCTGCAGTACACCGCGCGCGGTATGCAGCAAAGCTGCACACCGCTCCAGCAGCTGCGGACTGCCTTCGCCTTCGGCAAACTGTTCAAGTACCGCGCGCGCATCGTTCAGCGTGACGGCCAATTCGCCGCCCACGAGTTGCAACGGCTGGGGAGCCGGATCGTCGGTTGCGTTGCGTTCGGACTGGGCGGACACCGGTCAGGCCGTGCGTTTGCTCGCGAAGGACACCGGCTCGGCAAAGTGTGGCGCTCCGCCACGCGCGGCATCCGCAGTCGACACGTCCGCCGGCCCTGCCGATGTACCCTGCTGAGTCAGCGTCGCAACGGGCGGCAGGCGGAAGCCGGCTACCGAACGGCGCAGCTGGGTAGCCAGCTCCGCAAGCTTGCTGATGGCGCTGGTGGTGGCGCTGGTGTTCGCTGCTGTCTCGGCGTTGATCTCCTCCAGCACATCCATGCTGCGGGTCACGGCTGATGCAGCCTTGCCCTGTTCGCGGGCCGAGCTCGAGATGTTCTGCACCAGGGCCGCGATCTGGTTGGAGACCTGCTCGATTTCCTCAAGCGCTGCACCGGCGTTTTCCGCAAGCAGCGCGCCGCCGACCACGTCGGTGGTACTCCGCTCCATCGAGACGATCGCTTCGTTGGTATCAGCCTGAATCGTGCGTACCAGGAATTCGATCTGGCGGGTCGCATTGGCCGAGCGTTCTGCCAGCCGCTGCACTTCATCCGCCACCACCGCAAATCCGCGACCCGCTTCACCGGCCATCGACGCCTGTATCGCGGCGTTCAGCGCGAGGATGTTGGTCTGGTCGGCGATGTCATTGATGAGTTCGACGATGTTGCCGATCTCCTGGGAACTCTCGCCAAGCCGTTTTATCCGCTTGGAAGTCTCCTGGATCGTCTCGCGAATCGCGTTCATGCCCTCAATGGTGCGCCGTACGGCGTCGCCGCCCTTGTGCGCCACATCTACCGAATGGCGGGCCACATCGGATGAGCGTTCGGCATTGCCCGAGACTTCCTCAATGGACGAGGCCATGCGGTTGATTGCCCGCGAGGCCGACTCGAGCTGCTTGGACTGCGCTTCACTGGCAGCCGCGAGCTGCCGGGCCGAGCCCTCCGTCTGCCGGGCGGCGCCGTCGACGAGGATCGCGCTTTCGTTGATGGTCGTAACCAGCTCGCGCAGCGCCTCGATTGCGTAGTTCACCGAGTCTGCGATCGCACCGGTGATGTCCTCGGTCACCGTGGCATGCACGGTGAGGTTGCCGTCCGCCAGGCTGCTCATCTCGTCCAGCAGGGTCAGGATGGCCTGCTGGTTGCGTTCATTCTGGGCGGTCTGCCGTGCAGCTGCCCGGCCCGTATCCGCAACGCGACGGTAAATCCAGATCATGGCAAGTGCCAGGGCGATGCCGAGCGCGAGCAATGCGGCAGTGATGGTTGCCGCCAGACCCAGCGTCGAGCCCGTTGCCGGGCCGCCCGCGCTGACCGGCAAAGCCCCCACCAGCGTATCGAGCTGCACCATCGACTGACGCAGCGCGCTTAGCCGGTCGCCGGAAGCCAGCACATCGCGCAGCGTCTTGCTGAGTTCAGCGCTCTCCGTGCGCATTCCATCCAGCGCACGGATCGCCTCGGTACCGGTCAGCGTACGCAGGCCGAGTTCCGCATTGCCTTCTGCAAGACCGTCAAGCACCTGGGTGATCGCCATGTCGGAGTCGAGCATGGTGGAACTCTGGGCCGCTGCTTTTACCGAGCCCTGGGACAGGCCGCGCAGGTCGCGCCGGAGACTGTCGGACAGTACACGAACGCGTTCGAGCTGGGCGATGGTGGCCGGCTGGTTACGCAATGCCGGATTGGCCTGCAGGGCATCGATATGGGCGGTTAGGCGTGGCACCGTGCGATCGAGGCGGTCGGCGGCAGCGCGCAGGGCCAGCAGTTCGCTGCGGCCGGCCTCGATCGTAGCGAGGCTGGCGCTTATACGGGCCAGGTTACGCTGGGTGTCGCTGTCGAGACCGCTGGTATCAGCCGCCTTGAGCTGCTTGCTGACCGTCGCCAACCCGGCGAATGCTTTGGCCTCACCACGCATGGCACCGGCCGCCAGGCGGTAAGCCATGTGGGCCTCGGCCAGCGGCGATCCGCCAGACGCACTGCCCGAGGCAGTGAGCGCGGCTGGCCGGAGCAGGAGCAGCGCGAGGCAACCAACGAGCACCACGATCAGCGTGGCGCCCAGGGCGGGAAACAACCGCATTCCATCAGTTTGTTCTGTCATCAGTTCATACGCTCCGTATTACTCGCCTGCGGCACGCTGGAAATCCCGCGCGTCCAGCAGCTTCGACAGGCTGAACACCGGCCAGACTTCATCCGCACGCCGGAAACAACCGTCCAGAAACCGGTCGGCCCGGATTACCGTTTCAGGCACTTCCATGTTCATTTCGCCATCCAGAAAACGGCGGAAACCAAACACTTCATCGACGATCAGTCCGACCGGGTACTCGTCGCTGTTGATCACCAGTGCCCGGGCACTGCGTTCGCTGCCGCCGATGCCGGAACCCAGGAACTCGCGCAAGTCGACCAGCGGCAGCAGATGCCCACGCACATTGGCCAGCCCCTTGACCCAGGGCCTGGCCCCCGGCACCCGGGTAACTGCCGGCGGCACCATCAGTACTTCACGAACTTCGTCGCGCGGCACAACAAAGCGCTCCCGCCCCAGCCGGAAGCCTACGCCCACCCACTCCTTGAGGTTGACGTCATGACCATGAGCGCCTGCCGCCGCAGCCCGGCTGCGGCGCTCCATCTCGCACAGCAGATCAAAAGGGTGATCCTTGAGCGCCCTCAGGCTGTCCTGTGCAGCGACAGCCATCAGCCCAGTACGGCACGAACTGCCGCAACCAGTTCCGCTTCCGATACCGGCTTGGTCAGGTATTGCACCGCCCCCTGGCGCAGACCCCAGATGCGGTCGGCTTCCTGGGTCTTGGTGGAGACGATCAGAATCGGTATGGCTGCAGTAGCCGGATTCTGCGCAAGCTGGCGGGTGGCCTGATAACCGTTCATGCCGGGCATGACGATGTCCATCAGGATGACGTCCGGCAAACGCTCACCGGCAAGCCGGATCGCCTCCTGCCCGTCTTTGGCGATCAGCGTCTCGAAGCCGTGTTTCTCAAGCGCGCGAACCAGCACATGCTGGTCGGTCGGCGAGTCATCGGCAATCAGCACCAGTGCCATGGCAACTCCTCAGCAGTGCTGTCAGCGGGCAACCTGACGCGTAATCGCGCCAAGCAGCTCATCCTTGGTAAACGGTTTCGTCAGGTAGTGCTCGGATCCGACGATGCGGCCGCGCGCACGGTCAAACAGGCCGTCCTTGCTGGACAGCATGATCACCGGCGTCTGGCGGAAGGTGCGGTTGTGCTTGATCAGCGAACAGGTCTGATAACCATCGAGACGCGGCATCATGATGTCGACGAAGATGATGTCGGGCCGGTAATCGGCAATCTTGGCCAGCGCATCGAAGCCATCGACTGCGGTATAGACCGTGCAGCCCTCTTTCGAGAGCAGGGTCTCGGCGGTGCGCCGGATGGTCTTGCTGTCATCGATGACGAGCACCTTGAGCCCGTGCAACTCCTGGGCGGCGTTATCCGTCACGTGTATCTCCATGCCAGTGGTCGGCACCACAGACTGAACTTTTAACATAACCGTCACGTGCCGGCCACGCATACCCGCAGGATAATCCGCGGCCTGCCAGCAGTCCGAATGAAAAGACGAAGCAGCGGACCGGATACACACCCACTGTGATCAGGCCCAAACCCGGAACCGATAATACTCCGGCCCTTCGTGCCATTTCAGCACGCACACGCCAGAATAGGCACGGCGTCGCAAAAGCTGACAGAAATATCCGCGATTGCAGCGGAACCGGTTTTACCTAAGCACGGAGTACATGGATGGCCAAGCAGCGTCTGGGCGTAGTAATGGACCCGATCGCCGGGATCGCGGTGGCCAAGGACAGCACCCTGGCGATGCTGCTCGAGGCCCAGCGCCGCGGCCATGAACTCTGGTACTTCGAACAGGGCGACCTGCGCCTGCGCAATGGCGAGCCACTCGGCACCGGGCGCCGGCTGCGGGTGGCCGACAACAAGGTCGACTGGTATGAACTGGGTACCGGGGTCGAGATGCCCCTCGCCGAGCTGGGCCTGCTGCTGATGCGCAAGGATCCGCCCTTCGACACCGAGTACATCTACACCACTTATATCCTCGAACGGGCCGAGCAGGCCGGGGTGCTGGTCGTGAACCGGCCGGCCAGCCTGCGGGACATCAATGAAAAGGCCTTTACCGCCTGCTTTCCGCAATGTTGTCCGGACACCCTGATCACCCGCTCCATGGCCGACATGCGGGCGTTTCTGGCCGAGCACGGGAAGATCGTGGTCAAGCCGCTGGACGGCATGGGTGGCCGCTCGGTTTTCGTCCTCAACCACGGCGACAACAACGCCAATGTCATTTTCGAAACGCTTACCGACTCCGGTGCCCGCCATGCCGTGGCCCAGCGGTACATCCCGGAAATCCTGCAGGGCGACAAGCGCATCATCCTGATCGACGGCAAGCCCGTCAGTCATGCGCTGGCCCGCATCCCCCCGGAAGACGACAACCGCGGCAACCTGGCGATGGGTGCACAGCCCGAACTGCGGGAGCTGACTGAACGCGATCGCTGGATCTGCGCCGAGGTGGGTCCGGAGCTGCGGAAGCGTGGCGTGGTCTTTGCGGGCCTTGATGTGATCGGCGATTACCTGACCGAGGTCAACGTCACCAGTCCGACCGGTATTCGCGAACTGCAGAAACTCGGCGGACTCGATGTCGCCAGCGAGCTGTTCGACGCCATCGACAGCCGGCTGCAGTCGCGGACCTGAAGACCGCGCGGCATCGCACGACAGGAACCCCGGATGCGCCTTGCAGCCCTGATGCTTGCCCTGTGTGGACTGTTCGCCACGAGCGCGCGGTGCGACGACAGCACAGCAACCGCAACGATCCGCGAGTTCGATGCTTTCGCCAGTCCGGTACGCATCGAAATCCTGGCGACCGATCCGGCGCTTGCCGTCGCAGCCATCGACGACATCGAGCGTTACTTCCGGGAAATTGGCCGCGACTGGTATGCCTTTGGCGACGGTGAACTCGCCCGGGTGAATGCTGCGCTGAGCCGCGGCGAGCCGGCCGAAGTCTCCGCCACCCTGATGCCGCTGGTGATGCGCGCCATCGGGTACCAGAAGAGCAGCGAGGGCCTGTTTGATCCGGGCGTTTGTGCCCTGGTGAAACTCTGGCGCTTTGACCGCGGCGAAAACATCGATCCGGCCGGCGGCCCCCCTGCTGCCGATACGGTAAACCGGCTGCATGACGGCCAGGGTTCGGTGGCCGATCTGCAGATCGAGGCAAATACGTTGCGCAGTCGCCGCCCGCTCTGTATCGACCTTGGTGGCATGGCCAAGGGCACGGCCCTCGAAGGCGCCCGGCAACGGCTGGAAAAGCACGGTATCCGGCATGCGCTGGTGGATATCGGCGGCAGCAGCCTGCTCGGCATCGGCGATCGCCCCGCAGGGCCGCAGCAGGCGGCGCGGCGCTGGCGCATCGGCCTGCTCGATCCCGGCACCCGCCAGGTCTATGCCGCCCTTGAACTTGCGCCCGGCGAAGGGGTGTCGACATCGGGAGACTACGAACGGGCCTATACGACAGGTGAACGCCGCTATCACCACATCCTCGATCCGCGCAGCGGCACGCCGACGAGCGGAGCAGCGAGCGTCACCGTAATCGCGATGGATGCCGAACTCGCCGACGTGGCCTCCACGGCGCTGATGGTGGGCGGCCCGGATCACTTCGCACAACTCGTGAAGGACATGGGCATCGATTACGCCTTGCTGGTCGGCCCCACCGGCGAACTGCAGATGACGCCCGCTATGCAGGAGCGCATGCGGCAATCGAACGGTGGCCGGCTGCCGCAACTGGACTGGCATGGCAAACGCCCCTGAGGCTCGGGCAGAAGTGTGACGCAGCGCCAATTGCCGGCTGTCGCGTGCGTATAATCATGCATACCCCCGTCGGGCAACCGGGACTCACTGACGCCGGATATGCAGGCTGTGCACGATCAAGCCGGAAGTATTGGCCAGACTGCGTGGTCAGC
Organism: Pseudomonadota bacterium; assembly: GCA_963204745.1. Taxonomy (GTDB): domain Bacteria; phylum Pseudomonadota; class Gammaproteobacteria; order Steroidobacterales; genus SHZI01. The sequence goes on along the minus strand of CAUJHF010000025.1, from coordinate 30,707 downwards.
CGCTGCTGCGCGCGACCGCTTGTCATCCACCGCGTTTCTCGCCGCGCTCTTTCACGGCATTCTGATTCTCGGCATCACCTTCAGCGCGCCGGTCCTGAAGCAGGATGACCTGGACAGTTCGATGGATGTCGTACTCGTGACCAGCGAGCAGTCCGACCGGACCGCTCCCGAGAGCGCGGTCCTGCTGGCCCAGCGGAATCTTGCCGGCGCCGGCAACGCAGCAGCCGATGCCGTGGTGCGTACCTCGCCGGGACAGAACCTGCCCACCGACCGGCTCGGTCCGGTGCAGGACGGCGGCGAAACCAGTGTGCAGCGTGGTGCCTTTCAGCCCTTTCGGGATGCGCAGCCCGTCGTCCTCACCAGGGACTCCGTACGGCAGATACCGGACACCGGTGAGCCGGAACGCGCGCCTGAGCCCCTGCAGGCCACGCTGCCGGCCGACAGACATGCCGCCGACCTCGTCGCCCGCTTCGACACGCAGACCGCGATTCCGGATACGCAACCGCGCGAACTGCTGATCAGCGCGAACACCCGCGAGTCGCGTATCGCCAGCTACCTCAGCATCTGGAAACGCAAGGTCGAGGCCGTCGGCACCCGACACTTCCCCTTTGAGACACGGAACTTCAGCAACGACAGCTATCCGGTACTCGAAGTCGCGATCAATGCCGATGGCGGTCTGCGCGAAGTGGTGGTCCGCACTTCATCCGGTCGGAGCGATCTGGACCAGGCGGCCATGGAGATCCTGAGCATGGCAGCCCCCTTCGAGCCATTTCCGGAATCCCTGCGCAATGACTATGACGTGCTGCGCTTTGCCTACGAATGGCGCTTCTCGGATGGCGCTTCGCGGGTCGGCGCCCGCACTGCCGCAACCTGGTAGACAAGCACTGGCCGACTCTTGTCGGCGGCCGGCCGTACGCTGATACTGGGCCCATGGCAGAAACCTCTTTTCTCACCGGCCACCTGCTGATCGCAATGCCGGCGATGCAGGATCCGAATTTTCACCGCACTGTCACCTACATCTGCGAGCACAGCGAACAGGGTGCCCTTGGCATCATCATCAACCGGCCGCTGGACCTCGATCTGGGCAGCGTATTCGAACAGATGTCGCTGAATCCCTCAGACCCGTCGCTGGCACAGCAACCCGTTCTGCAGGGCGGTCCGGTACACCAGGAACGCGGCTTTGTCCTGCACCAGGCCGAAGACACGAAGGAACAGCAATTCGATGCGACGCTGGCCGTGACCGATGCGATCCGCGTCACGACCTCCCAGGACATCCTGACGGCGATGGCCAGGGGGCAGGGGCCACGACGCGTGGTGGTCGCGCTCGGTTATGCCGGCTGGGGTCCGGGCCAGCTCGAGCAGGAAATGGCCCAGAACGCCTGGCTCAGCGTACCGGCCGCACCACGCATCATCTTCGATACGCCTTTCGAGCAACGCTGGCAGCAGTCGGCACGCTTGCTGGGTATCGATATGAGCACTATCAGCGCCGAGGCAGGGCATGCCTGAGCTGCCGCTCGTGCGCCGCCGGTCTTTGCCCCTCGCCAGCAGACCCCGGCCTTGAGCGGTGCAGCAGCAAGCGCCCTGGTCTTCGATCATGGTGGACGGCGCATCGGCGTCGCGCTGGCCAGTCGCAGTCCGCGTCTCGCCTCACCGTTAATGACCATCGCGGCGCGCAACGGTGTACCCGACTGGCCGGAGATCGAAAAGCTGATCCGCGAGTGGTCTCCGGGATGTCTGGTGGTCGGGGTCCCTTATAATGAGCCCGGCCGACGCATAAACAGTGGCGGCAACAGCACAACCACCGACAGCGAATCGGCCGCGGAACGCTTCGCCGCTGAACTGGAAAGCCGCTGTCAGATGCCGGTGATCCGCGTGGATGAGCGGCTGAGTTCTGCCGAGGCCGAATACCGGCTCCGCGACCAGCGACGTTCCGGCATCCGGCAGCGCAAGGTGCGCAGCGGTGATGTCGATGCCGTAGCCGCCTGCGTGATCGCCGAGACCTGGCTGGACCAACCCGCTTCCACCAACTGAATACGGACAAGCGACGAAGTATGGATCGACCTCACCGCGGCACCATCTGCTGCATCGACGCCCGCGTGATTGAACAGCAGGCGTGGCCCGGCAACCAGTTCATCCTTCGTCTGCATGCCCCCGACTGCGCACGCACTGCTACCCCCGGCACGTTTGTACACGTCCGCTGCAATCCGGATATTCCGATGCGCCGCCCGCTCTCGATCATGCGCGTCAGCGCCAGTGAGGGCTGGATCGAAGTGCTCTACAAGGTGCTCGGTTCCGGTCTTGCGGCGCTGAGCCGTGTCGAGCCAGGTGACCTTGTAAATCTGCTGGGCCCGATTGGCCGCGGTTTCCGGCCGGATCCGGCCCGCCCGCAGGCAGTGCTGATCGGCGGCGGCGTTGGAATTCCGCCACTGGTTTTTCTGGCCGGTACGCTGGCGCCGAAGCCGGCAGCGGTGGCCTTTCTCGGCTCCGAAAGCCCTTTCCCCTTTGCGCAGGAGACGGCGCAACTGCCTTTGCCGGGCATACCGGCGGCGGCAAGCGCCTGCATGCCGCAACTCGAGAAAATGGGCATCGCATCGCGGCTGGCCAGCAACGCCGGACTGCCTGGCTGCTATTCAGGCTATGTCAGCGATCTCGCCCGCGCCTGGCTGCAAAGCTGCAGCGACGCAGAACGCGCTGTCATGACCATCTATGCCTGCGGGCCGACGCCCATGCTGCGGGCCGTTCAGCAGCTCGCGGCCAGCTTCAGCCTGCCGACGCAATTGTGCATGGAAGAATTCATGGCCTGTGCAGTGGGCGGTTGCGCCGGCTGCGTCGTGCCGGTGATGATCGAGGGCAAGCGCCAGATGAAACGTGTGTGTGTAGATGGCCCGGTATTCGACGGGGCCGCCCTGTACCCGTCTCTGTAGGAGCGCCTTATGTGGGAGCGCCTTCAGGCGCGATCCCCCGTCGGGGATATATAGCGCCTGAAGGCGCTCCTACGCGAAGTGAATCTGCGCCTCGAGGTTCGAGCGGGAATCGGCGTTCGCCAGCGCCTCCTCCATTGAAATCTTGCCGTCCTTGTACAGCCTGAGCAGCGCCTGATCGAAGGACTGCATGCCCTGCTCGGTACTGTCGGCAAAGGATTCCTTGACCTTGCTGATATCGCCCCGCTGCACCAGTTCGGCAATACGCGGGGTATTGAGCATGACCTCGACCGCCGCAACGCGCTGTCCTTCGGTACCACGCACCAGCCGCTGCGAGATGATTGCCCGCAGATACTGCGAGAGATCCATGAACACCTGGCTGTGCTGTTCTTCCGGGAACATGTTGATCATCCGGTCCAGCGTCTCGGGCGCGTTGTTCGAGTGAATGGTGGCGACAGCCAGATGGCCGGTACCCGCGAGGTCGATCGCGGCCTGCATGGTCTCGCGGTCACGCACCTCGCCGATCAGGATCACGTCCGGCGCTTCACGCATTGCGCTCTTCAACGCGCGCGCATAAGACAGGGTGTCCACTCCGACCTCACGCTGGTTGACGATGGACTTCTTGTTTGAATGCAGATACTCGATCGGGTCTTCAATGGTAATGATGTGCGAGGCAGTCTTCTCGTTGCGATAGTTGAGCATGCCTGCCAGCGTGGTCGATTTGCCGGACCCGGTGGCACCGACCATCAGCACCAGCCCGCGCCGGAACATGATCAGATCCTTGAGGATCGGCGGCATACCGAGTACGTCGAGATCAGGCAGGTCGTGGGTGATGTAGCGCATGACAATCGCCACATTGCTGCGCTGGTGGAAGATATTGACGCGGAACCGCCCGAGACCGGGCTTGGAAATCGCGAAGTCGATCTCCAGCTCGCGGTTGAATTCCTCGAGCTGTTCACCATTCATCAGCTCCATCGCCGCCTGGCGAACCATCTGCGGGGTCAGTTCGAGCTTGTTGACGGGCATGATCTTGCCGTCGATCTTGATCTTGACCGGGGCAAAGCAGGTGAGAAACAGGTCGGAAGCCCGTTTTTCGACCATCAGATTGAAGAGTGGCTGAACGTTCATGAAACTGTTCGTCTAGAACCGCATGGTCCGTTCTTTCTCTTCGACAACCTGCAGGCCGCCGGAATCATCGACCGCAACGGGTTTGTCGCGCTTGCTCTCGAGCTTGATGCGCAGGCGCAACTCGTTCTTCGAATCGGCATTGCGAATCGCCTCTTCGTAGGAGATCTTGCCGTTCTCGTACAACTGGAACAGGTCCTGGTCGAAGGTCTGCATGCCGATGCGTGTGGACTTGGCCATGATCTCCTTGATGCGTGTCACTTCGCCCTTGAAGATCAGGTCCGAGATCAACGGCGACTGCAGCATCACCTCCATCGCGGCGATGCGTCCGACGCCGGTCAGACGCGGAATCAGGCGTTGCGAAATCAGCCCCTTGATGTTCAGCGACAGGTCCATCAATACCTGCTGGCGCTTTTCCTCGGGGAAGAAATTGATGATGCGGTCGAGCGCCTGGTTGGCGCTGTTGGCATGCAGGGTTGCCAGACAGAGATGGCCGGTTTCGGCAAACTGGATGCCGTACTCCATGGTTTCACGCTCGCGGATCTCGCCGATCATGATCACGTCCGGCGCCTGGCGCAGGGTGTTCTTGAGCGCTGCATGCCAGTTTTCGGTATCCACGCCCACTTCGCGCTGCGTGACAACGCAACGGCCATGCGGATGCAGGTACTCGACCGGGTCCTCAATGGTCACGATGTGTCCGCGCGTATTCGTGTTGCGATGGTTAACCATCGCCGCCAGCGTCGTGGACTTGCCTGAACCGGTGGCACCGACCACGATCACCAGGCCACGCTTGGTAAGCGCGATTTCCTGCATGATGGGCGGCAGCTCCAGCTCCTCAAGGGTCGGAATCTTCGTGACGATCCGGCGCAGTACCGCGCCGACCCCGCCACGCTGGATGAAGGCACTGACGCGGAAACGGCCGATACCCTGCGGGCCGATCGCAAAATTGCATTCCTTGCTGGCGTCGAAATCACGGGCCTGCCGGTCATTCATGATCGAGCGCACGATGATCGCACTGTCATCGGCGCTGAGCGGCTGCTCGGCAGCACGATGGATCTCGCCATCGACCTTGATGGCTGGCGGAAAGCCGGAGGTAATGAACAGGTCAGAGCCGTTCTTGTCCACCATTTTTTTCAGAAGGCTGTGTACCAGCTTCGTCGCCTGATCGCGTTCCATTGCCGAATCTCCTTGCGGGACAGTCTCCGGTTCCGCAGAACTAGAAAGCGTCCTTGTTTTGCGCCTTGAAGCGGGCCTCTTCCTTGCTGATCGCACCCTTGGACAGCAGTTCCTGCAGACACTGGTCAAGCGTCTGCATGCCCTCCTTCACACCGGTCTGGATCGCCGAATACATCTGTGCAACCTTGCCCTCGCGGATCAGATTGCGGATCGCAGGTGTGCCGATCATGATCTCGTGCGCCGCAATCCGGCCACCGCCAACACGCTTCAGCAGCGCCTGCGAGATAACCGCACGCAGGGATTCCGACAGCATCGCGCGGACCATTTCCTTTTCCTGCGCCGGGAACACGTCAATGATGCGGTCCATGGTCTTGGCGGCCGAGCTGGTATGCAGGGTACCGAACACCAGATGGCCGGTTTCTGCCGCGGTCAGCGCCAGACGGATGGTTTCCAGGTCGCGCATTTCGCCGACCAGAATGACGTCGGGGTCTTCACGCAAGGCCGAGCGCAGCGCCTCGCTGAAACCAAGCGTGTCCCTGTGCACCTCGCGCTGATTGATCAGGCAACGCTTGCTTTCATGCACGAACTCGATGGGATCTTCGATGGTGAGAATGTGGTCGGGCTTGTTGTCGTTGATGTAGTCGATCATCGCTGCCAGCGTGGTGGACTTGCCCGAACCCGTCGGGCCGGTGACCAGCACGATGCCGCGCGGATACATGGAGATATCGCGGAAGATCGGCGGCGCCTTCAGGTCTTCCAGCGTCTGGATGATCGACGGAATGGTACGGAACACCGCGCCGGCACCACGCATCTGGTTGTAGGCGTTGACGCGAAACCGGGCGAGCTTGGGTATCTCGAAGGAAAAATCCGTCTCCAGGAATTCCTCGTAGTCCTTGCGTTGCTTGTCGTTCATGATGTCATAGACCATGCTATGCACATCCTTGTGGGCGAGCGCCGGCATATTGATACGCTTGACGTCGCCGTCCACCCGGATCATGGGTGGGACACCTGCCGACAAATGCAGGTCGGAAGCCTTGCTTTTGACCGCGAAGGCCAGCAGTTGCGCAATATCGACAGCCATCTGTTTCCCCAGCGCCCTGAACAGCCGTAAACGAACGGCAGAAATATCTGTAAGTACGGAGCCGGGCATGGCGCCCATGGTTTCCATAACCGGATCCGGCGATGAACATAGTACAGCCAGCTTGGTAGCAGGGTCGTGACGGCAATCACGGATCATCTGGACGATATACGGACGCGCATCAGCCGCGCAGCAACTCGTGCCGGACGCACCGCACAAACGGTCTCCCTGCTGGCCGTGAGCAAGGGACATGAGCTGGCAACCATACAGGATGCCTGGGCCGCCGGCGTGACGGCATTTGGCGAAAACTACCTGCGCGAGGCTGTGCCCAAGATCACTGCCGGACATCGCGACATGCAGTGGCACTTCATCGGCCGGATCCAGTCGAACAAGACCCGGGAAATAGCCGCCAATTTCGCCTGGGCGCAGACGGTTTGCACCGCGAAAATTGCCGAACGCCTGTCGTCGCAGCGGCCGCACTACGGCAGTGAGCTGCAGGTCTGCGTACAGATCCAGCCCGTGGCTGGCACCAGCACAAGCCCGGCCCTCCGGGCTGGCTGTCCGCGCACTGATGTCGCTGCACTGGCGGCACTGATCGCCACTTTGCCCCGGCTCAGGCTGCGCGGGCTGATGCTGATTCCGCACGCGGACCTGGGCGCCGGGGAGCTGCGCATGGAATTCCGGCAGACACGCCGGCTGTTTGACGAACTCGTAGCCGCCGGCCACGCGCTCGATACACTGTCGATGGGCATGTCGGATGACTTTGAGCTGGCGATCGAAGAAGGCAGTACGATGGTACGTATCGGCACAGCCCTGTTCGGGCCACGGCCGGTCGCAGCAGATGAACAGGCCGGCGAGCGAACATGAGCTATCACAACCTCACTATCGGACTGATTGGCGGCGGCAACATGGCCCGCGCACTGGTGCGCGGACTGCTTCAAGCAGGACATCCTGCGCAGCACATCTGCATAGCCGAGCCGGATGCCGGACAACGCGAACTCGTTGCCGCCCTTGACCCTGGTCTCGTACTCGATGCCAACAACACACCCGTGGCGCAGAACGCAGCGGTGCTGGTGCTGGCTATCAAACCGCAGGTCCTGCCGGCCGTTGCCATCGCGCTTGGCGACCAGCGGCGACCGGCTGGCCAGCTCGTGATGTCGGTCGCCGCCGGCATCACGCTCGGCTCACTGACTGGCTGGCTGGGTACCGGCACCCCGCTGGTACGGGTCATGCCCAATCAGCCGGCAACGATAGGCGCCGGCGTATCGGCACTCGCGGCCTCAGGCTCGGTGGATGCCGCCGGCCGGCAACTGGCCGAATACGTCGCAGGCACGACCGGCCGGGCCCTGTGGCTGCCGGATGAAACGATGATGGATGCGGTCACTGCCGTATCGGGCAGCGGTCCGGCTTACTTCTATTTGCTCATGGAACACATGGAACGCGCCGCTATCGATCTCGGCCTGCCGCCCGATCTGGCCGCCGCACTGACCCGCGAGACCGCGCTTGGTGCCGCACGGGTCGTCGTCGAAACACATACCGAACCAGGCGCGCTGCGCGCGGCAGTCACTTCACCTGGCGGTACTACCGCCGCCGCGCTGCGGGTATTTGAACAGGCTGATCTCGCCGGCATCGTTCAGCAGGCGCTGACTGCCGCCCGCGAACGTTCGGCGGAACTGGGCAAACAAGGGAGCTGAGCCGATGCAGAGCGCGCTGATATTCATCCTGCGCACACTATTCGATCTTTATGTGCTGGTCTTCGTCCTGCGCCTGCTGATGCAGTGGACAAGGGTCGATACACGCAATCCCTTCGTCCAGTTCGTCCTGCGCGTGACAAGCCCCCTGGTGACACCACTGCGGCGCCTGTTGCCGCCGATCGGCCGTCTCGACAGCGCGACGCTGATGGCCCTGCTCGGCCTGCAGATGATCGGTACAGTTGTTCTCGTGCAGATCGGCTGCATCGGCAAGCCCGGAATCGTGCCGATACTGCTCATCACTGTACTTGGCATCTTGCGACTGATTCTCACCGTCTACTTCTGGACGATCATCATTTACGCAGTGCTGAGCTGGGTGAGTCCGGGCGGCTACAACCCGGGTGCCGCACTGGTTTCCTCACTCGCCGAACCACTGCTCAGACCGGTGCAACGCGTGATTCCACTGATCGGTGGAATCGATCTCTCACCGATATTCGTGCTGATCGCACTGCAGGCGCTGATGATGATTCTGCCGACCCGGCAGCTCTGGTCTGCGATGCTGTGTGTAAATTCGATAGTGCCGGTGTTTTGAGGCGCCCCGCTGTACTCGCCGTCGTTGTGGCGCGCTATAGTTAGCGCCATTCAACCGGTTACTTGTGAGGTGTCGCCATGTACGTCACTACAAGAATTCTTGCTGTACTGATCGCCGCCGGCCTGCTGGTCGCCTGCGGCCGACCCGCCGGCTCACCCGCGACCGTATCCTCGACGCAGGCGATGGAGCCGGACGATGCCTCATCACGGGACTTCGGTGATTATGTGCTGCACTTCACGGCGATTCCGACCAACTCGCTGACACCGGAAATCGCCAGCAGCTACGCCATCACGCGCAGCGCCAACCGCGTGCTGCTGAACGTCTCCATACTGAAAAAGACCGAAGGCGCAGCGGATGTGCCGGTAGCCGGCAAGGTCGTCGCCAGCGCCGTGAATCTGAACGGTCAGGCCAAGAACCTGAGCGTGCGCGAAATTCGTGAGGGTAAAGCAATCTACTACGTGGGTGATGTCGCCATATCCGGCGAAGAAGCGCTGGTATTCAGCGTAGAGGCTCAGCCGGCTGGTGCCACGGGCGTACCGCTCTCAGTACGCTTCCAGCGACAGTTTTACGGCAACTGAGCAGGGACTGCACGGCGACTGACACGCGCCACGGACTATCCGGCCTGGTCTGCGCCAGCAACCCATGCAGTCAGCGTTTCCCGCAACAACGTCAGCCGGCCGTGAAAGAAATGCCCTACATCGGGCAGCAGCACCAGCCTGGCGGCCGGGTGGTGTGTCTTTACCCAGTTCTGTACATCCTCGGCGGCAACCACCTCATCGGCCATGCCCTGCACGATCAGCCAGGGACATTCCGGCCGCACATGGGCGAGCAGATCGGCCATACGCGCTACCGGCGGCGCCACGCTGATCAGTCGCGCCGGCTTGAGCTGGCCAGCGGCACGGATCGCGACGGCGGCACCGAAGGAGAAACCCGCGAGCCACAGTTCCGTCTGCGGGAAACGGCCGCGCGCCCACTCAGCCACGGCAATCACATCGTCAGCCTCGCCCAGTCCATCCGCATAGGCCCCCTCGCTCGCACCCACACCGCGAAAATTGAAGCGGATCGCCGGAACGCCAAGCTCGTTCATGCTCCGGCTGATGGTGTGCACCACCTTGTTCAGCTGGGTACCCTGGTGCTGCGGATGCGGATGACAGATCACCGCGACAGCCGGCACCGCAACGCCCGCCGGCATGTCGAGCAGCGCCTCGATGCGGCCGGCCGGACCGCGCAAGCTGAGGGCATCCCTGAAGGATGGACCGCTGGGCATCTAGATGAGATCCATGATTGTTCGAGCTTAGATTTTGGAAGCTGGATAAAACAGCATGCTAATCTCAACTTTGAAAAATATTTTCCTGCTCATGAAGCCATACGATGACCCCACACGACCATAACCATAACGACCACGGACATGACGATCATGCCCACAGCAGCGCAGGCGCAGCAGGGCACGGGCATCATCACCACGACCATGGCCCGCCTCCCGAGGGTTACGGTGGTCGTTTCGCGGCCGGTATCGCACTGAATCTGGCCTTCGTGTTCATCGAGGCCGGTTACGGCTATCTGGCCGGTTCACTGGCGCTGCTCGCTGATGCCGGACATAACTTCAGCGATGTGTTGTCGCTCGGCCTGGCCTGGGGTGCCGCCGGGCTCGCTGGCAGCAAGCCTTCGCCGCGCCGGACCTATGGTTATCGCCGGGTGACGATCCTCGCCTCGCTGCTCAGCGCCGGCATGCTGTTGCTGGCCATGGGTGGCATCGCCTGGGAAGCGATCGGGCGGTTTTCCGAGCCGGCACCGCTGAATGGCATGACCATGATCGTGGTCGCCGGCATCGGCGTGGTTATCAATACAGCGACTGCGCTGTTGTTTGCCAGTGGCCGGCACGGCGACCTGAACATCCGTGCCGCTTTTCTGCATATGGCCGCAGATGCGCTCCTGTCGCTGGGCGTGGTAATCGGCGGCATTGCCATACTGATGTATGGCTGGCAATGGCTCGATCCGGTCATCAGCCTCATCATCGTGGCCGCGATTGTCTGGGGCACCTGGGATCTGTTGCGCGAATCGCTCGAACTGGCAACAGACGCGGTTCCGCGCGGCATAGACCCCGTCGCCGTTTCAGCCTGGCTCAACGCACTGCCGGGTGTGACGCGGGTCCACGATCTGCATATCTGGGCGATGAGCACGACGGAAAATGCGCTGACCGTGCACCTCGTGATGCCGGATGGCGGCGACGACCATTTTTTGCATGAATTTACCGAAGCCCTCGAAGAGCGCTTCGGTATCGGCCACACCACGGTGCAGATCGAGCGCGTGGATGTGGGGGATGGCTGCAGGCGTTAGGACCGGATGATCGTGCCCCGGGAGGCAAGTTAATGGGCGTCAGCGTATTTGACCTGTTCAAGATTGGCATCGGGCCATCGAGTTCACACACTGTGGGACCAATGCGCGCCGCGGCGCGCTTTGCCACCCAGTGGCTCGACGGGCGCGGCAATCTCGAACAATGCGTGCGGGTGAGATGCGAGCTGTTTGGCTCCCTGGCCCATACCGGCCGCGGCCACGGTACCGACCGTGCGGTGATCCTCGGCCTCGAAGGTGAGTCACCCGATACGGTTGATGTTGACGGCATCGAGGCCCGGCTGCAGGCCGTTCGCGCCGGCAAATCCATCAACCTGCTCGGCCGCCACCGCATCGCTTTCGACGAGACAAACGATCTGGCCTTCAACAAGCGTCAGAAACTGCCCCATCACCCCAACGGCATGCGTTTCACCGCCTTCGACAGGGACGGGGCCGTGCTCGCCACGCGCGACTACTACTCCGTCGGCGGCGGCTTCGTGGTCAACGTGGACGAAGCGGCCGAAGACCGGATCGTGCCTGATGAAACGCCGCTGCCCTATCCCTTCGCGAGTGCGGATGCATTGCTCGGCTTGTGCGAGACGGAACAGCGTTCCATTGCGGAACTGATGCGGGAAAACGAGCGGGTCTGGCGCACTCCCGCGGAAATCGAGGACGGTCTCCGGCGGATCTGGCAGGTCATGCAGGACTGCGTCGTGCGCGGCGTCCATTCGCGGGGTGTGCTGCCGGGCGGACTGAAGGTGGTGCGGCGCGCCCCCGCGCTGGCTGCGGACATGGAAAGCCGGCCGGAAGGTGCCCGGCAGGATCCACTCGCCATTCTTGACTGGGTGAACCTGTGGGCACTTGCCGTCAACGAAGAGAATGCGGCCGGCGGCCGCGTGGTCACTGCGCCGACCAACGGCGCTGCCGGCATCATTCCCGCAGTGCTGCATTACTACCTGCATCTTGTGCCGGGTTCCAGCGAGCGCGGCGTGTTCGATGCCCTCCTGACTGCCGGTGCCATCGGCCTCCTCTACAAGCAGAATGCCTCCATCTCCGGCGCCGAAGTGGGTTGTCAGGGCGAGGTCGGGGTAGCCTGTTCGATGGCGGCGGGTGGCCTGACTGCGGCGCTCGGCGGCACGCCACAGCAGGTAGAGAACGCTGCCGAAATCGGCATGGAGCACAATCTCGGACTCACGTGTGATCCGATTGGCGGACTGGTGCAGATTCCCTGCATCGAGCGCAATGCGATGGGCGCGGTCAAGGCGATCAATGCTTCGCGCCTGGCCCTGCGCAGCGACGGCAAGCACCGGGTCTCGCTCGACAAGGTCATTCGCACCATGCGCGACACGGGGCGCGACATGCAGGACAAATACAAGGAAACCTCACGCGGCGGCCTTGCCGTCAACGTGATCGAGTGCTGACGATGGATGACGGGATTCAGGTCATGCCGGATCAGGGTGCGCTGGCAGGCATGGCCTCACCCCAATCGGGGTCAAATGGCACGTAGTTTTCCTTGCCCAGGTTCAGGGACGATATGTCCATCACGTGAGTGCGGATATTGCCCATGAACCCCTCTCCGACTGCCCGCCCCCAGTTCATCTTCTTGCCGTCGGGCGAGATGTGGGCAAGCATATCCAGCTTGTCGTAGTAGGTCAGCCGGCGAGGCTCGCCGCCCGCCAGATCGCCCAGGTAAATCTCCCAGTTGCTTGGCGTGAGCGCTTTCACATAGACGTAGTGACGGCCGTCCGGAGCCGGCGTGGGATGCCAGTTCATGCCCGCATCGTAGGTGTGCCGTCGCCACTCGGTACCATCCTTGCGAATGGTGAAGATCGTCATGGGCGTGGGCTTGATCTTCTTGTAGTCGGAGCGCTTCCAGGCCCGGAAGATGATGTGTTCGTTGTCCGGCATGAAGAACGGGGCGCCCTCCTGCCACTCGTCCGTGCGGGTCACCTGGAATTCCTCGCCGGTGTCGGCGTTCATGACCCAGATATCCATGTTGCCGTCGATCTGGCGTCCGAAGGTGAGCCACTTGCCGTCCGGAGAAACCGATACTTCCGCCTCGTAGTACTTGTTGTTGGTCATGCGGCGGATATTCTTGCCACGCCAGTCAGACACGTACAACTCACCGCCCTGGGGGTAGTCATCCGAGTCGGACCAGTTGCCGACGGGCATATCCATATTGTCGCGGGTGGAAGTCCAGACGATGCGCTTGCTGTCCGGAAAGAAGAACGAGCAGGCATCCTGCCCCCGGTCATTGACCGCCCAGATATCCTTGCCGTCATCGCTGAAGACATAGGTCAGCGCCCCATTGCCGCCGGTCAGCGTCTTTATGGCCCGGGGATCACGGGTCTGGGCGATGAGATGGCGGGAGTCTGGCGCCCAATAAGCTTCGGCGGCGTCCGGGCCGATCGGAACCATGTAATAGGGCAACTCCCGCGGATCCGCAGCTGGCGCGTCAGCTGCGAGCAGCGGGCCGCCGGACAACAACAGAACTGATAGCAGGCCCGGTACCAGCACCGCGCCAGTGTTCAACATCGCCGACTGATACTTGTTCATTATGGCCCCCGTTCAGGTGCCCGGACTGCGCATCCGGGACAAGATGTCCATCGCATGACCGCGTTGCCGCAGGTTAGCACAGCGGAAAACGGGAATGCAGAGCACTGACCAGACGATGCAGGGGGCGACCGCAAGGTGGGCTTTGCGGTCGCTGTCGTGGATCGGTGCCCCGCCGTCGAACGGGGGCGTCCGGGACCGGGCTAGCCCAGCAGTATCCGGTTCAGTCGCTGCACGAAGGCGCCCGGATCTTCCAGCTGACCGCCCTCGGCCAGGCTCGCCTGATCGAAGATCAGTTGGGCCAGATCGGCAAAGTGCGTGTCGTCCTGCTGTTCTTCGAGACGCTGCAGCAGCGGGTGTGCGGGATTGATCTCCAGGATCGGCTTGGTCTCCGGGACCGCTTGCCCCGTCGCCTGCATCAGCTTGCGCATCTGTGCGCCCAGTTCGTACTCACCAAGCACCAGACAGGCGGGCGATTCGGTCAGGCGCGTGGTGGCGCGCACTTCAGAGACCTGGGCATCAAGCTGCTTTTTCATGCGCTCGATCAGCGCGCTGTGTTCGGTTGCGGCCGGTTTCTTGTCTTCGCCTTCCTCCGCTGGTTTGCTGGCAGGCAGGTCGCCGCGCTTCACATCGCGGAACTCCCAGCCGTCGAACTCATGCAGGTGGCTGACCAGCCACTCATCGATATTGTCGGTGAGCAACAGCACCTCGATGCCGCTCTTGCGGAACACTTCCAGATGCGGGCTTGAACGCGCTGCATTGAAGCTGTCGGCCGTCAGGTACCAGATGACCTTCTGGCTGGCCAGCGGATCGTCGGCTGTCGTGTCACGTGCGGCGATGTAGTCGGCAAGCGAGCGGTCCGGAACCGGATTGTCGCTGGCGGTGGAACTGAAACGCAGCAGCGCGGCGATCCGCTGCCGGTTACCCGGGTCTTCCGCCGGACCTTCCTTCAGTACGCGACCGAATTCCTTCCAGAAGGTCGCGTATTTTTCCGGCTCTTCCTTCGCCAGCTTGTCCAGCGTATCGAGTACGCGCCGGGTGATGGCACCGCGCATGGTTTCGACGACGGCATCCTGCTGCAGCAGTTCGCGCGATACGTTGAGCGACAGGTCGCTGGAATCGACGACGCCGCGCACGAAGCGCAGGTAAAGCGGCAGAAACTGCTCGGCATCGTCCATGATGAAGACGCGCTTCACATAGAGCTTGAGGTGCCGTGAGCCCGACCGGTTCCACATGTCCCATGGCGCATGCGCCGGTATGTAGAGCAGGCTGATGTACTCGTGCTTGCCCTCGACCCGGTTGTGGCTCCAGACCAGCGGGTCCTGGAAGTCATGACCGATGTGCTTGTAGAACTCGCGATACTCGTCTTCGCTGACTTCGGTGCGCGGACGGGTCCAGAGCGCCCTGGCCGTATTGGCCGACTCCTCCTGCGCCTCGCCCTCGCCGCCCTTGCCCTTCATCAGCACCGGAAACGCGATGTGATCCGAATACTTGCGGATCAGCATGCGCAGACGTGACTCATCGGCAAACTCGGCGGCATCTTCGCGCAGATGCAGGGTGACCCGCGTTCCGCGCTGCGGCCGGTCGACGCCCTCGATGCTGAACTCGCCCTGGCCATCGGATTCCCAGCGCACGCCCTCGCTGTCGGGTGCGCCGGCGCGGCGCGTGAGCACTTCGACCCTGTCGGCGACGATGAAAGCCGAATAAAAGCCCACACCGAACTGACCGATCAGGTTGGCATCGCGGCGCTGCTCGCCGGTCATCTTGCTCAGGAAATCGCCGGTGCCGGAGCGCGCAATCGTGCCCAGCTGACGGATGGCTTCCTCCCGCGACATGCCGATGCCGTTGTCTTCTATGGAGACGGTGCGCGCTTCAGTATCGAATTCGATGCGTACCTTCAGTTCCGGATCGGGCTCAAGCAGCTCCGGTGCAGAAATCGCCTCGAAGCGCAGCCGGTCGGCAGCATCAGAAGCGTTGGAAATCAGCTCACGGAGAAAGATCTCGCGATTGCTGTAGAGCGAATGCACCATGAGGTGCAGGAGTTTCTGCACCTCGGCCTGAAAACCGTGGGTTTCACGTGTCTCGACTGTCATGGAAGTACCTGGCCTGCGTTTTCTTCAGGGAGCAGGCTCAAGGGCCGCTCCGGTGAACTGCCTTTATAGGGGCAGTTGCCGGAAATTCAAGGTGCAGGCCGGAACACGGCCTCGCTTCAGCGGCTGGCCCGGTTACGGACGACGTACAGGTGCGGGCGGGCGGGCGGGAGCGTTTCGGGGCCAGTCACCGGCGGTGGCGCCGCCGCGGCCAGATCACTCTCGTCGTCCGGATGCAGACGCCCGCGGACACCCGACAGTGCCCTGTCGATCCACGCCCTGCGGTGCAGGGTATCTGCATTTCTGAAGGAAGTTTGCTCGTTTTCGTTGTCAGACATATTCTGGTTTTGGTGCAGAGCCGGACGTTCCCGGCACGGAATCAGCTACTTTTCTTCCGAAGTCCAGTCGCGGCGAACCTTGTCCGCCCAGCTCCGGTATCCCTTCCAGGTATAGAGGGACGGATCCATCGCGGTGCGGCGCTTGTCCGGCAACTGCATACGGCCCAGCCATCGCCGGTAAGCGTCCCAGTTGGTGACCTCCTTGCCATTCTGGGCGGCGAGACCTGGGCTGCGGTGGTCGGTCTGTGGCGACATGCGATTGTGCGTGCCACCGGATTTGTCGTCATGCAGTTCCGGATAGCGCGAACTGAGCGACTGACTCTTCTGATCGGTCATGTGAAGTTTCCCGGGAATCCAGCGTTGGGCGAATCGTGGCGACGTGCCGCCTCTACCGGAAGGAATTGGTTCACAGGCCAAATGCACCGCGAACGCTACACATCGCAGGTGTCGACGGCGTCGCGCAAAGCGGCAGCAATCGTAAAATCGCGCTCAGATCACCACGCGGTAGCAGGGCACATATGCGCGCCCGGGCAGGCGCATGCGGTGCTGTGCGACGAAAGCGCGCAGCAGACCGTCGAGTTCGGCAAGTACGCTGCGATCGCCGCGAATCTCGAATGGCCCGTGCTCTTCGATCGCACGGATACCTTCCTCGCGGATATTGCCGCTGACGATGCCGGAGAAGGCGCGGCGCAGGTTCGCTGCCAGTACCGCGGGCGGCAGGTCACGCCGTATCTCAAGCGCCGCCATCGCCTCATGTGTGGCGACGAATGGCCGCTGAAAGACCGGGTCTATGGTCAGACGCCAGTTGAAGTAGTAGGCATCGCTCTGGCTGCGCCTGTAATCGCGCACATGCTGCATTCTGGTCTGCGCCCAGGCGGCGGCGGCTGCCGGGTCGCCGATGATCATCGAGTAGCGCTTCTGCGCTTCGGCCCCGAGCGTCGCACCGATAAAGGCATCGATGCGCTCCAGATAGGGTCGGCTCGACTCGGGACCGGTAAGGATCATCGGCAGGGGAATATCCGCGTTATCGGGATGCAGAAGGATGCCAAGCAGAAACAGGATCTCTTCCGCGGTACCGGCCCCACCGGGGAAGATGATGATCGAGTGGGCGAGGCGGATGAAGCCCTCCAGACGCTTCTCCATGTCCGGCATGATCACCAGCTCGTTGACGATCGGATTCGGCGACTCCGCAGCGATGATGCCGGGCTCGGTGAGCCCGATGTAGCGGCCGTTGCGGATGCGCTGCTTGGCGTGGCCGATGGTCGCGCCTTTCATCGGTCCCTTCATCGCGCCCGCACCGCAACCGGTGCATACGTTCAGCTTGCGCAGCCCCAGCTGGTAGCCGGTTTCCTTCGTGTATTCGTATTCCTCGCGACCGATGGAATGACCGCCCCAGCACACCACCACGTTGAGGTCGGCGCCGGGGCGCAGTGCGCCGGCATTGCGCAGAACGTGAAAGACCGCGTTGGTGATGCCGTAGGTGCTGTTGAGATCGAACTGGCCGGAAACCGTGAACTCGTTGTTTATGTAGATCACGTCGCGCAGGACGGCGAACAACAGTTCACGGATGCCGCGGATCATCTGGCCGTCGACAAAGGCCGTCTCCGGAGCATCGGTGAGCGCGAGCTTCACGCCGCGATCCTGCTGCACGATGCTGATCTCGAAATCCCGGTAGCGCTCGAGCACTTCCCGGGTGTCGTCGGTCTCGGCACCGGAATTCAGCACGGCGAGCGCGCAGCGGCGCAGCAACTCGTGATAGCCACCCTCGCCGGTGCTGCGCAGGCGGTCAACTTCATGCTGGGAAAGCACCTCGAGTGCGCCTTCCGGCATGACCTCGATAACGGTCCGCGATTTCATTCAGGGCAGGATCTGGATCGGCGTATCGTCAGGCGTCATCAGCCAGATATCCACCATGTCGGAATTGGACACGGCGATGCAGCCGTTCGTCCAGTCGTTCTTCTGGTAATACTCGAGGGGCTTCGTCGGCCGGTTCGGCTGGCCATGGATCATGATCAGCCCGCCGGGCGACACGCCTTCCGCCGCAGCGCGCTGCTGATCGACCGGATTCGGATAGGAGACCTTCAGGGCGAGGTAGTAGTCGCTGTTCACATTGCGTCCGGCAAGCCGGTAACTGCCCTCGGGCGTACGGAAATCGCCTTCGCGGAGTTTCGGCCCCGTCGGCGACAGGCCCAGGGCAACATCGATGCTGCGCAAAACCCGCTCACCGCGCAGCAGCAGGAGCTTGCGTTCGGACTTGCGCACCACGATCCGGTCGGCAACCTCCAGTGTCGAGGCACCGGCGCTGACCGACATCAGCAGGCCGCTCAGCACAGCGACACAACCGCTGTTCAGCAAGATACGCCGCAAGACCATAATTCAGCCGCCTCCGGGCGCGGCCGTCAGCCGCAAACGCTGGCCGGGATAGATACGGTGCGGATTATCCAGCGAATTGAGCGCCATAAGCTGGCGCTGCGTCACACCGGTACGCCTGGCAATGCTGCCCAGCGAATCACCGCGTCTGACCACATAGGTTGAGGGGCTCCCGCCCCGGCCGGCAGCGGCGCGTGCATCGCCCGGCAGCTTCAGGACCTGGCCGACGCGGATCAGGTTCTTTTTCGAGAGACTGTTGAGTGCAGCGAGCCGTGAGGACGAGGTGCCATAACGCTGAGCGATTCCGGACAGGGTCTCACCACTGCGCACGCGGTGGGTGGCAGTGCTGAGCGCCGCCTTCCGTGCCCGCTCGCGTTCGGCCTCCGGATCAGCAGCCGCCAGCCGGGCCACCGTCTTCGCATCGGCTGCACCCTCAGGCAAGCGCAGGGTGAAGCCACGCGGCACCTCCCTGCGGCCGGACCAGACCGGTGACAGGAGGGCCGGGTTGTAGGTCTGCAGGGTCTCGCGCGAAACACCGAGGCTGCGCTCCAGGGTATCCGCCCGCACATGGTCAGCCAGCACGATGGTCGTGCCGCGCTCGGGCGGTTCGGGCTGAAGGTTGCCGAAAAACTTCCGCGGGTTGCGATCGACTTCATCAGCGGCGAGAAAAGAGACGTAGAAGTTACGCGAGGCAAATCCAAAGGAAGGCCCGCCATAGTTGCGAACGATCGGCTCGATGTCGGTCGTGCCCATCTCACGTACGGCACGCCGCATGCCGCCGGCACCATGGTTGTAAGCGGTGATCGCCAGCGGCCAGGATTGCAGGGCGAGGTAATTGGAACGCAACAGGCGCGCTGCAGCTTCGCTGGAACGGAACGGGTCGCGGCGTTCATCGACCACCTGATCGATACGCATGTAGTTGCGCCCGGTCCCCGCCGTGAACTGCCACAGGCCCGCAGCGCCAACAAAGGAGCGGGCTTCCGGATCGAATGAGGACTCGACATGTGGCAGTGCCGCGAGACTCTCGGGCACGCCGGCTTCGCGCAGATTCAGCTGGATATGGTCCTTCCAGCGTCCTGCACGCACCACGCCCTGCTGAAAGCGGTCGGCCAGCCCCTGCTGGGTTCTGACCCGGCCGGCGGCAGCACGCAGGCTGTCGTTATCGGCACGCCCGGACCACAGCGCCAGCACGCGCGCCTCTTCGGCGCTCAAGCCGGTACGCTTGCCGGTAGCCAGCGCTTTAAGTATGCCTTCGTATCTGGCCGCGGCGGCATCCATCATCCGCCTGCGGCTCGAGTCGGTGGCACTGGCCGGAATATCGAATTTCTCGTACACGACGCCCAGATAGCGGTTGTCGTGGACAACCACCTGCGTGCTGGAGACTTCCGTGAAGACCTGCCGCCAGAAACCGATATCCGGTTCCAGCCCGGCAGGCCGCGGCAAGGCTTCGTCGGCGAGCGCCTGCAGGCCACCGGTAAAGGTCAGCAGCAGAACCGGAATAACTGCTCTTGCCGGGCTCATCGACAACAAAACCTTCCTCTTCATGAAATGTCAGACCGGCATGGAGCGGAATTTCTCCCGGCCACTCTCCATAATTCGCCGATAGCCCAGACTACGCCCCGTTGCTGATGCCGAACTCGCACACGTTTCACATAAACGCGGGCCGGTGTCACGCAATAATATGCCGATCGTGCCCGAGACGCTCCGCACCGACCGGTTTTTATTGTAGACCCCGGAATAACCGCCTGCCGCATCGAGAAAGCCCACCTTGAATCAACTGCCGCCAGCCCATGACATCAATCGCCCGGATATGACCCGGGCATTCCGCTGTATGGCCGCCTGCGTGCTCGCCATCGCGCTGCTCAGCGCCTGCGACCGGAAGCCGGTCACAGCAACAGCCCCGGCACCCGAACAGGCACCGACTGCCGCAAAGAACGGAGACGGACCGGTCGCGCCGCAGACAAACGGCATGCGCGGCGGTCAGACCATGGAGCTGCTCGGCGAAACCATTCCGCCAGGTTCGACGCACCGGCTGTTCTGGTCCGGCGGACAGGCCTTCGATGGCAGCTCGGATCGCACACCGGTACTGGTGATCAACGGTACGGGCAGCGGGCCGACCCTGTGCCTGACTGGTGCGATACACGGCGATGAACTGAATGGTATCGAAATCGTGCGCCGCGTTACGCAGGATCTCGAACCCGCCCGGATTCGCGGCACGGTGATCGGCATACCGATCGTCAACCTGCAGGGATTTCGTCGCGGCTCGCGTTATCTTCCCGACCGACGCGACCTCAACCGTTACTTTCCGGGCAATCCCAACGGCAGTGCGGCATCACGAATTGCCTGGTCGCTGTTTAACGGCATCATCCGGCACTGCGACGGACTGGTCGATGTGCATACCGGCTCGCTCAACCGCACCAACCTGCCCCAGCTGCGCGCTGACCTGCGCAACGAAAAGGTCAGGGAGTTCGTCAAGGGCTTTGGCGGCATGCTGGTGCTGCACAATGCGGGTCGGCCCGGCACGCTGCGCTATGCCGCGGCCCAGGCCGGCATACCGGCAGTCACGCTCGAAGCCGGTGAACCCGGCCGCCTGCAATCGGCGCAGGTGCACGAGGGCACAGCGGGTATCGTTCGCCTGCTCGATGCGCTGAATATCGTCAATCGCGTGAACCTGCTCAGCAAAGCCCGGCCGGTTTATTACCAGTCGAAGTGGGTCCGTGCCGATCACGGCGGACTGCTTTTTTCACTGGTGCGGCTGGGCCAGATCGTCGAAGCCGGCGACGTGCTCGGAACTGTTACGGATCCGATCACCAACGAGCAGAACCTGATCTACTCGCCGCTGGAGGGGCGGGTGATCGGCATGGCGCTGAACCAGATGGTGATGCCCGGCTTTGCCACCTTCAACCTCGGCATCGCGGCAAGTACCGTACCGGACGAGTCGATAACGCCGGCACCGGAGGCACCGCCCGACGAGCGGCCGGAAGAATAACGGCAAGTCGCCTACGGCGGCGGCGCAATCACGCCAGCCCTGCTGAGCACATCCTCGGCCCAGCTGAGCGCCAGCCTGACGCGCGGTGAACCCAGCCGGTGCCCCTCGGGCAGAGCGACCCAGCGATACTCGCTGTGTTCCGGACGCCCGGTATCCGGACTCGGCAGCAGCGTAACCGCGGACTGCGCGGTACGTGCGAGGTAATAGCGGGCAATCTTGCCGCGATTGTAGGGACCGGTATCCACAAAGCTCTCGCCCCATGGAAACTCGAGATCGCTGATACCCGATTCCTCGCGCACTTCACGCCGGGCAGTCTGCAGATGGACTTCGCCTGCCTCCATGAGGCCTTTGGGGAAATCCCAGTGCCGGAACACACGCAACATCAGCACGCGCCAACCTTCCGGTGTTTCTCGCAATACGATTGCGCCACAGGAGACCAGCCCCGCTTTGCGTACCCTGCCCGTCACACGTCTCCTCAACGGCATGCCTACGCCCCGTCCCGCAGTACTGAAACAGGCGGCTCACTGACCGCACGGCGCGTTGCCAGCGTGCCGGCGACGCCGACGATCAGCGCGCCGGCCACCAGCCCCAGCGGCCACAGGAGAGGGCTCACCGCATACTCCAGCTTGAATGCGTAGTGAGCCAGCGCCCAGCCCAGGACAGTGGCGCCAAAAGCGGCGAGCGCTCCGGACAGGCTGCCCAGCGTCAGGAACTCCACCGCCACACCCTGCAGGATCTTGCGTCGCGCAGCACCCAGCGTGTGCAGGATCGCGCTCTCGAAGCGCCGCTCGTCGCGGGTGATCTGAACAGCAGCGAGCAGCACCACGAGGCCGGCCAGCAGGGTAAAGACAAAGACGTATTGCACGGCCAGCGCGGCCCGGTCGATGACCGAGCGCACCTGGGCGAGGATCACTTCGAGGTCGATCACGGTCACGCCGGGGAATTCCCGCACCAGCCGGCCCAGCAACTTCACACGATCACGCGGTACGTAAACGCTGGCCAGCCAGGTTTGCGGCAGCTCGGCAGCCAGCCCGGGCGACAGCACGACGAAAAAATTCGGCTGAAAGGAATCCCACTCGACACTGCGCAGACTGGTCACCGGCGCCTCGATGTCTTCCCCCGCCACGTTGAAACGCAGGATATCGCCGACACTGACGCCGAGACTGGCGGCGAGTTTCGCATCCAGCGATACCTGCGGTGGCCCGGCATAGTCGCTACCCCACCATTTTCCGTCGGTCACCGTATTGCTGGCCGGCAATGCAGCGATCCAGGTCAGGTTGGCCTCACGCTGCAAAAACGCGGCGCCCTGTGCACCAGGCGTGGTGATTTCCCCGGCCGGCTGGCCGTTGATGGCGGTGAGACGGCCGCGGATCAGCGGCAAGGCCGTCATATCGCGGTCGATCTCCGACCTGAAAAAGGCGCGCAGCCCGGGCAGCTGTCCGGACTCGATATTGATCATGAAGTGATTCGGTGCGGTGGCCGGCAGGGTCTCCTCCCAGGTCGCGAGTATGTCGTTGCGCACCACGCCGAGCAGCAACAGCACCATCAGGCTCAGACCGAATGCCACGATCTGCACGATGCTTTCCGGGCCACGCCGCGCGATGTTCGCGAGTCCATAGCGCCAGGCGATGCCGGCCGCGCCGCGGAACCGTCCCAGGCCCAGCACCAGCAGCCAGCCGATACCGCCGGCAATCAGCGCCATGCCCACCAGGCCGCCGGCGATCAGGCCAACCATCAGGGCATCCCTGACGATCACGAAGACCAGTGCAGCGATCGCCGCAAGTGCGGTGCCATAGGTGGCCAGTGCGCTGAGGCGCGGCGCTGGCAGGTCCTTGCGCAGCACGCGTAGCGGCGGCGTTGAGCCGAGCCGCAGCAGGTGCGGCAGGGCAAAGCCGATGACGACCGTCGCAGCAGTCAGGATGCCGAGCAGAAAGGGCTGCCCCCCTGCAGGCGGCAGTACAAAACCGACAAGTTCCGCGGCAATCACCGCCAACCCGTACTGCGCGCCATAACCGAGCAGCACGCCAAGCAGCGAGGTCGCAACGATGATCAGGCCGAGCTCGCCCATGGTCACCGCCACGACAAAGCGCTGGCTTGCGCCAAGTGTTTTCAGCAAGGCGATATTGTCCAGATGTCGCATCGCGTAGCGACGAGCGGCCATCGCCGCAGCCACCGCAGCGAGTATCACCGTCACCAGTGAAGCCAGCGTCAGGAAGCGCTGCGCTCGATCGATGGCAGCGTTGATCTGCTCGCCGGCATCCTCGCGGCCACGCAGGCTGGTATCCGGCCGCAGGCGCGGCTCGATGCTGGCGCGGAACTTCGCGATCTGTGCATCGCGGCCGGCATACATCTGGTGCCAGGTAACGCGGCTGCCCGGTTTGACGACGCCCATCGCCGGCACATCACTCAGGTTCACCATCAGCCCCGGCGCGAGATTGACGAAGCCGATGTTCTGGTCGGGCTTGTACTGCAGGACCTGCGTGATGCGCAGCGACCGGTTGCCGACCGTCAGTGTCGCGCCGACGTCGATACCGAGACGCCCGAGCAGCCCAGGCTCCGCCCAGGCCTCACCCGGTGCGGGAATGCCCTCTGCCGGCCGGCCGTCGCCGAACAGCGTATTGGCGATGGTGAGCTGGCCGCGCAGGGGGTAGCCCTCGCTCACCGCATCGACGGCGGCCAGCGCGGTTTCTTCACCGAAAAGCACGACGGTGGGGAAAGCCAGCGTTTCGGCTGTTGCGAGCCCCAGTGCCCGCGCCTCGACCTGGAAATCCGTCGGCAACGGCGCGGCCGAGCGCAGCACCAGGTCGGCGGCCAGGACCTGGCTGGCCTGCTCCTTCATGGAGGTGCCGACGCGATCGGTGAAAAAGCTCACCGCCGTCATGGCGGTGACAGCCAGCACGATCGCGGCGAGCAGTACCGATAGTTCGCCGGCGCGCAGATCCCTGACAAAGGCGCGCCAGGCAAAGACCGGTACCTTGAGGTTCATGGCAGGATTCTGCCCGCGACCAGCTGGATGGTGCGATCGCAGCGTGCGGCCAGTTCGCGCTGATGGGTAACGAGCACCAGCGTGGTACGCGCTTCGGCGTTGAGGTCGAAGAGCAACTGGCCGATACGCTCGCCGGTAGCGGTGTCGAGATTGCCGGTAGGCTCGTCGGCGAACAGTACTTCCGGCCGCGTGACGAAGGCCCGGGCGATGGCCACGCGCTGCTGCTCACCACCGGAGAGCTGACGCGGATAGTGACCGAGCCGGGCACCGAGACCGATATTCGCCAGGGTCTCGCGCGCCATTTCCGCCGCCTTCACCTCACCCGCCAGTTCGAGCGGCAACATCACGTTTTCCAGTGCGGTGAGCGATTGCAGCAGATGAAAGGACTGGAAGACGAAGCCGACGCGTCGCGCGCGCAAGGCAGCCCGGCCATCTTCATTGAGCGCAGTGAGCTCTGTCCCGCACAACCAGACCTTGCCCCGCGTCGGACGATCGAGCCCGGCGAGCAGGGCCAGCAGCGTGGTCTTGCCGGCGCCTGAGGGGCCGACCAGGGCCACCGATTCACCCCGCGCGATGCTGAGATCAATACCGTCGAGGATGGTCAGCGTCCCTTCCGGACTGCTAACCTCTTTCACCAGTCCCGCTGCACGCAGCACGGCATCAGTATCCATGCGATCCGCCATTCATAAAAACCTGTTGTTCATGCGCCGGGCGCTGCTTGCCGCTGTCGCCCTGCTGTTGTTGACGTCGGTTGTGCAGCCTGCGGCAGCAGACCGTAACCCCACCGTGCTGATACTCGGCGACAGCCTAAGTGCAGGCTATGGCATGAGCGAGCAGGAATCGTGGGTGTCCCTGCTCCGCGACCGGCTGGCGACCAGAGGGTACGGTTATGAGGTGGTCAACGCCAGCCTCAGCGGTGATACCACGGGCGGCGGACTGAAACGCCTGCCACGCGCCCTGGCGCTTCATCGCCCGGCCATCGTCATCATCGAACTGGGCGGCAATGACGGGCTGCGCGGCACGCCGATCAAGGTCGTGCGCAGCAATCTGGCGAAAATGATCGAACTGAGTCGTGACGCCGGCGCGGAAGTCATCCTTGCCGGCATGCAGATACCCACCAACTACGGCAGCCGCTATACGCAAGCCTTCACCGCGGTATACCCCGGGCTCGCCAGGCAATACCGGGTTGAACTGATCGAATTTTTTATGGCACGTGTCGCACTCGACCTGAGCCTGATCCAGGCCGACGGCATACACCCGACCGCTGAAGCGCAGCCCCTGCTGCTCGACAACGTCTGGCCGGTACTGGAAAAGAAACTCAGGAAGCTGCCGAAAACCGCTGCGCGATAGTCTGCTGGATGGCTTCGGCCGCAGCGCGTGGATCTTTGGCATCGCGGATCGGGCGACCGACCACGATGTAATTGGCGCCATCGGCAAAGGCCTGCTCGACAGTGACCACGCGCTTCTGGTCATCGCTCGGCCGGTTCTCGACCGGCCGGATACCGGGCGTGACGACCAGCAGGCGTGAATCGATGGCCCTGCGCATGGCCGGCAGCTCGAGTCCGGACGCGACCACGCCGTCACAGCCCGCCTCCAGCGCACGGCGCGCCCGCGACAGCACCAGCGCTTCCACATCGCACTTGAAGCCGAGATCATCGAGATCACCCCGGTCGAGGCTGGTCAGCACCGTCACCGCCAGGATTTTCAGTTCGCCCTTGGCGGCTGCAGCCGCTTCCATGATGCCCTGGTTGCCATGCACCGTGGCAAAGGTGATGCCGCGCTTCGCCAGCAGCGACACGGCACGACTGACAGTCGCCGGTACATCGAAGAGCTTCAGGTCGGCAAAGACTTTCTTGTTCCGCTTCAGCAGCCACTCCACCAGCTCGAAGTAACCACCCGCCGCCATCAGCTCCAGCCCGACCTTGTAAAAGGTCACCGCGTCGCCGAGTTGCTCCACCAGCTGCCGGGCTGCGCCGGCATCCGGCACGTCGAGGGCAAAGATGAGGCGGTCACGGGGATTGATCGATGGGGTGGTCATTGGAGCGTCCCGGCACAGTCGAGGGCGCACATTCTACCGGGTCTGCAGTGGGGGAATCGCGGCCTCTCCAGGCCAGGGCTCATGCCGGGCTGACCCGGATCACCGCAGGATCGTCAGCATGATCGAGCAGCAGCCGGCGCACCCGGCCTTGCCACAGCGCACGGAACTCCTCCTGTTCAGCCTCATTCGCCTGCCCGGCGAGACACATCCGCATCAGCTCGCCCATGCGCGGAGCGCCGGGAATGGATGACATATCGGCGGCAACTTCAACTGCCGCGCCGCTGTCCAGGCGCGTGTAGCGCAGTTCGCCGTGACTCAGCGGCTGGTTGAAGTACAGCTTGTTGCGGCGGTTGAACTGCCCGGCCAGGCCACGAAAGCCGGTATCCGCAGTCGCGCCGCTGATGAGCGTCACAACGCTCGCGATCACGCCGGCTACGCCGGCATCATGGGCTTCCGCGAGGTCGACGCGGATCTCGCCGCGTACCGGCAGCGCATCACCGCAGAGCGCGGCCAGCGCCGCACGCGTCATCAGGAAGGCCGAGGCAACGGTCGGACAACTGTGGCCCGCAAGCCGGACAGCATCAGCGTAGCGGTACTCGAATACACCACCGGCGGCAGCACCGAGGAAGTCGGCGAGCGGGTCGCGCATGACGATGACCGGCGCCTGGTCGAAGAAGTCAGGAAAAGCGGATGCAGGCATGCCAAGCCTCCAAAAGGCGGCAACCTAGGGTTTAGTCAGCTGGTGCTGCAAGGAAAACGCCCCGCGCAGCTCGCCCGCTGCGTAGCCTGTAGCGGCATCGTGCGGGTAATCACGCTCAAGTGCCTCGCGCAGCGCCGGCGACTGCGCATCACGGGCACCATGGCAAGCCAGGCAGGGCGGTGCCGTGACGATCGCCTTCATGTAGCGCGCAGTCTGGCCCTGTGCGTCATCGATGATTTCCAGCCGGTCGATCTGGTTCGGCGCTTCGCCACCCCGGAGGCGCTGCTGGAATTGCGCCAGCTCGCGCTGTTCCCAGTCATCGGGCACGCCGCTCAGCGGATTGCGCACGCGGGTGCCTACGCGCTTGACCTGCCAGCCGCTCTGGCGTGACAGGCGACTCGCGATGGCCGGCGCCTCATCCCTGCAGACGGCAATTGCATTCACCGGCCCGCCAGACTGCATGGCCGCCTGCAGTTTTGCGGAGAGTTCCTGCTGGAAGCGTGCCGCCAGTGCCGCTGGCTCAGCGATACCGCCTGCCTCCCAGCCGGCATGGGAAAAATACTGCGGGTACTGATCGATAGCCTGCCGGACAAGCTGCAGGCCAGTGGCCAGGGGCGGCGTGCCTTCAAGCTCTGCAGCACCCTGCAACATGCTGGCAATCAACACATGCAGCACGGCATCAGCCTCCGGCTCAAGCTTGCAGTTCCGGATCAGGCCGTCGACCTGTTGCCGCACCCCTTCTGCGACGAGCTGCAATTCGGCCGGAGCGAGCGGTGCGCCGGCTGCTACAGCCGCCTGCGGTGCTGCGATCAGCCTGCGGATCTGCTCCATGCCACTGCGCAGTGGCGCATCGGTTGCCCACTTCGCACCATGGTCAAGCACCAGCACCCCGGCATCTGCATCTTCGTGCTCATGTTCATCCTGGGCAAAACTGCTGAATGACGCGATCAAAAACATCGCGGCCAGTACGAACCCGGGCTTTTTATGGGGCATGACGATCGCTCTCCACAAGGCTTGTGCACCAGAGCGAGTCTATCAGGGCGTTTACTCTGCTGCGGCTAACTGCTGCGAAGTCGGCTTCTGGCCCGGTATGACAGTAGACCGGCGAGGCCAGTAGCGAGCATCAGGATGGACGCTGGTACCGGCACGGCAGTCGGCGCAAGCGTGATCGATGCCTGCAGGTAGTTATCGCCATCCTGAAGTAATTGAAGTGTGCTGCCTGCGAATGCCAGCGGATCAAAATCCAGCAACGACAGTGAGTCAATCGTCGAATCCGGGCCCAGCGCCGCGATGCCGATGGAACCCGTGGCCGGCGCCGCATCCCGAAACAAATCCCCGCCAAATGCACTGGTGACGTTATAGCCGTCGAGGTTCTCAACCGGGCGGTCGTTCTCCACCAGGAAGCTGAAATTATTGCTCGTGAAGACACTGCCGCCGACATTGGCGAGCAACCCGTCGCTCAGGTTCTGCGGGTAGAAAAGCAGCGTATCGCCAGGCGCCGATGTCACGATGACACCGGCATCGTAAGTCAGCGTGCCGGTCACGGCATCACCGAGCGCAATGCCCAAACCGAAGGGGTTGCCAGCCACGTTGCTGACAGTACCCGTAACTGTGTAAGCGCGGAGCGGAGCCGCCGTCGCGGTGACCGCGAATGCCAGCAGCAGGAGCGCCGTGCAGGCCGAGTGCCGAAGCTTGAATGGTTTGTTCATGTCCGGATCTCCACAGAAGGTGTCACAGGGAGCCGGCGGTGCCAGCAGCAGCTGGCGCACCGTCGTTTTTTTTGGATTCACCGGGATGGTTACACGATGCAGCCGCCACTGCAAACGCTACCCCGGACATCGGGCGCACGGCGTCTGTTTTATTATAAAAATCAGTAGCTTGACGAGATCCGCACGTCAGACCATCCCCTTTTCCGTGGCGCACGGCTGGCTAAGGGGCTGCCGCCCCCGGCAGCACGAACTCGCCCTCAGTCTCGAACCGGCGCGTCGTGAACAGGCCACCGCCCAGCTTGCCGGTCAGCTTGTAGCTGATCTGGTCCACGGGCTTGCCGTCGAGCACACCGGTGAATTGACGCGCCATGCGCATCGCCGACACGCTGACGGGCACGCTGATCAAGGATTCACCAAAGGCGGGCAACGCGCCGCTCTGGTCGCTGACCCCCGTCGCGAAGGTCTTGTCCTGCACGTCGAGCTGCAGGTAGACACCGTCGTAATCCACCGGCGTGCTGTTCGGATTCTGCACCCGCAACCGCACCATCAGCCGCAGTTCCAGCCCCTCGCCGGGCAACGGGTTTATGCCCGCCACGGTGACCTGCAGGGGGTCGCCTGGCGTGAGGCTGGCGCAAGCCGGGAGCTGGGCACCGAGCACAGCGGCAAGCAGGAGGGCGGGCAGGCGAACACAGTAGCGCATGGACAGGTCCCTGATCCGCAAACTGGATGACAGTCTGGCCGCGCCCCGGGTGATTGGCAAACGGCGAAACAGGTGTAGGATCGGGCCATGCGCAATCCAGCCTCGTTGCTGAGCCTGGTCCTGCTGGCCCTCCTCTCGGCTGTGCAGCCTGGCTTCGCGGGCGGTCTCGAGAGCCTCTCCAATGCGGACTCGGTCGACGGCCTCAAAGACGCTCTGACCCAGGGCGCCGCCAGGGCTGTCAGCCAGCTGGGTGCTGCTGACGGCTTTCTCGGCAACTCCAGCGTGCGCATCCCGCTGCCGGATTCACTCCAGAAGATCGAACGCGGTCTCAAATTCATGGGCAAGGGCGATGAGGCAGATCAGCTGGTCACCAGCATGAACCGCGCCGCTGAAATGGCGGTGAGCGAGGCGACCC
Source organism: Pseudomonadota bacterium (assembly GCA_963204745.1). Lineage (GTDB taxonomy): Bacteria > Pseudomonadota > Gammaproteobacteria > Steroidobacterales > SHZI01. The sequence goes on along the minus strand of CAUJHF010000025.1, from coordinate 905 downwards.
CGGTACTGGTCGATGCCGTGAAGCAAATGAGCATCGAGGATGCGAAGGGGATCCTCACCGGCGGCGATACGGCTGCGACCGACTACTTTCGCAAGACCACGTCGGAGGCGCTGACGGACAGGTTCCTGCCCATCGTCCAGCAGGCGACCGCCAAAGTGCAGCTGGCCGAGCAGTACAACAGCCTTGCCGGCCAGGGCGAGCGACTGGGCCTCGTGAAATCGGAAGATGCGACTATCGACAGCTACGTGACCCGCAAGGCCCTGGACGGCCTGTTCCTGGTCATTGGCGAGCAGGAGCGCGCAATGCGCAAGGATCCGCTGGGCGCTGCGACGGGCCTCGCCCGCAAGGTTTTCAGTGCGCTCTGATTAGTACCGGAGTGGCCACCCCCGATGAACACGATGAGCTGGTCGTTGGCGCCGCCCAGCTCATATTGGCCGAAAAGCGCACGGCGCTGTCGCTCATGCGCACCGGCATCGCGGTGTTTGCGCTGCCACTCGCCACGATCAGCGCGCTGATTGCCACCTCGAAATACTACGACATCGAGAAGGTGCTGAGCCTCTTCATCCCGATCATGGTGATCAACGCCGGCCTGGTGCTGCTCGGCGCCTATCTGGTCGTGCGGGCCATCCGGGGAGTCCACCATACCGACCGACTGCTCGCGGACCTGAAGCAGTCGCATCCGATGCTGGCACCGTATCTCGGGTAGGTCGTTACGGCTAGCCGCAACCCCCGACCGACGGATCCTTGCCGTCCTGCCAGAACTGCTTGTCCTTGCAGAAGCCTGAGTCGATGAGTGACTTGCAGTCGAGCACGCCCTTGCAGACGCACTCGCCGTCTTCGCACTTGTAGCGAGGCTGGCCGGAAGGAAGTGCCAGTCGCTTGGTGCGGGCGGGCGTGGTCGGTGC
>CAUJHF010000024.1 GCA_963204745.1 Pseudomonadota bacterium | reverse complement strand
CACTGGGCTGTACCGCCGGCCGTCTGGGCCAATCCCGACGCTGCGCTCGAGCAGGCGGATTTCTACGCCGCCTTTGAAGAGTGTGTCCAGGGGCTGCCGGAGCGCACGGCGCAGGCTTTCGTGCTGCGCGAGGTCAGCGGTCTCGAAGCGACAGAAATCTGCAAGGAACTGGCGATCTCGACGTCCAACTACTGGGTACTCATGCATCGAGCGCGACTGCGCTTGCGTGAGTGCCTCGAAAAACGCTGGTTTGGCTCACGCTCCTAGGTATTACACAATGCTTTCCTGCAAAGACACGTCGGCACTGGTTTCACGCAGCATGGACGAGGCGCTGTCGTGGCGGCAGCGCCTGGCGGTACGCCTGCATCTGCTGATGTGCGGCGCCTGTCGGCGTTTTGTGGGACAGATGAGCTTGCTCAGGCGGGCAGCACGCCGCTACCCGGGTATAGCGAACCGGCCGGACCGGGACTCGCGCTGAAGCGACAGTTTGCCGGGGCCGAATATCACCACCGTGAGCAGCATCAGTCCCCACAGGAAATGCTGGGCGAGCGCTGCTTCAAAACCACTGCTGAGCAATACATGCGCGTAGGAAACAACAGCCAGGACATTGACTGCCGACAGTCCGATAGCAGCAATCCGGCCGAGTACACCGAAGGCCAGCAGCAGCGGAAAAAACAATTCACCGAAGGTTCCGGCGAATGCAGCCAGTTCGGGCGACAGCAGGGGAACCCGGTACTCTTCCTGGAACAGGAACAGCGTGCTGTCCCAGTCTGTCAGCTTCAGCCAGCCGGATTTCAGGAACTGCCAGCTCACCCACAGGCGCAGCGCGAGCAGGAACAGCGGCTGCACTGGGTTCAGTATCCGGGCCGCTGCGGCTTCGCTTGTCCCCAGCCTGACTGGCAGTTTCACGATACGAGACCCGTGATGACACCTGCGGACACCCATCTCGCCAGCACCTCGCCGTGATTGAGCGAGGTATCGTCAGGCGCTGAAGCCTGTTCGAGGGCTCTCTGCAGGCATTCACCCCGCAGCAGCGCGTCGAGCAAGCGAAATTCGGCTGACTCCAGGCGATGCAGTTCCACCCCGTCGTTGCTGCGCCGGATGAGCAGTTCGTCGCTGCCATCGCTTGTAGTGCGCGGCATTCCGGCAAGCGTTCCGCGGTGCTGATATTCACTCCAGAGCGCAAATAGCGGCAGCGCCGAACTGCACAGGCGTGTCGCCGGATGCAAACGAAACCGCAGTGATCCATGTTCTGCTTCGGGCAGCGTGGCCAGTTTCCTGAAGTCGAAGCGGGCAGCCTCATCGGGAGCAACCAGTACCTGCTGGATCAGCCACTCGAAACGCGAAATGTCGGTCAGCGGCGCATCAGGCGTTCCGGCCAGATGCGCGGCAAGAAAGTCACTGAGACCGGCGCCGCAATAAAACAGGTTTCCGGAGCGTGACGGACAGTCCTGCTGGTACGCCCAGGCCATCGCGCGAAACTCGTCGTGACCCATCAGTCCATGCAGAAGGGGGAACGCAGCTTGGAGTGCGGAGGCAAAGTTTTCCCGTGCGTTGCTCCGGTAAACGGCGAGGCGGCGATGTGGCCACCGTGCCGCGTGTGCCGGATCGCGGCCCAGTATGGCGGCGAGAAAGTCGGCCTGGGCGTCACGCAACGCGGACATGGCGTACTCCGGCAATGGCATCGGCATGCTGTGCTTCGGTGACGAGCCTGTCGAGGGCGGGTAGTTGTGAATCCCACTCGATCAGGGTTGGCAACGGGCCAGTCCGTGCAATCGTGCGCCGGTAGAGATCCCAGACCGGATCGGCAACTGGGGCATCATGGGTATCGACCAGCAACCGTCCGTCATCATCGTCCACGGTCGTGTGACCGGCGAGATGGATCTCCTGGATGAATGCGGCGGGCAGCGCGGCGATATAGGCGTCGGCATCGAAGCGGTGATTCTGCGCGCTGACGTAGACATTGTTGACGTCGAGCAGGATGCCGCAGCCGCTGCGCTGTGCCAGTTCGGCGAGAAACTGCCACTCCGTCATGGAATCTTCGGGAAAGCGCAGGTAGCTGGAGACATTCTCGATGAGGATTTGTCGCTGGAGAAAATCCTGTACCTGGCTCACACGCGTCGAAAAATGGGCGAGTGCCTCACCGGTATGTGGCATCGGCAGCAGATCGTTGCTGAACACATCGTCGACCGAACTCCACGACAGGTGTTCGGAAACGAGTGCCGGCTGTACGCGGCCGACGAGCTGCTTCAGGCTTTTCAGGTGTTGTCGGGACAGCGCATCAGTCGAGCCGATGGACAGTCCGACGCCATGCAGGCTGATACCGTAGTTGCGTCGCACAGCATCGAGCACCTCGATCTGCCGGCCGCCTTCAGCAAAGAAATTCTCGCTGTGCACTTCGACCCAGGGAATGCCGGGCTGTCGCTCAAGAAAGTCGCGATGGTGGGGGGCGCGAAGACCGATCCCGGCGCAAGCCGGGATCGGGTGCGCGGCACCGGTCATTGAGGCCGATGCCGTGGCCATTACATCGTCGAACCGGGTGCGCTGGTCTTGCCGCCGGCCGCTTCACATTCACCCTTGGGGACGTACTTCCATTCCGCCGGATCATTGTCGGCCTTGGCCTGGCCCTGGCACGAATGGCCGTTGGCGGCGCAGCCGTTCTGCCCCGCTTTTGCAATGCCATAGCATTTTTCCTTGGCACCATCCTGTGCGGCATTGGCGCTGGTAACGAGTCCGAGTGCGCCGAGCGCCAGCAGGCCGCTGATGGCCGTAGATGCGATGAGTGATCTGTTATTCATGGTATTGCTCTCCATTGTGGAATGACGGCTTTAGCCGCTGATGGCCCCGGCCGCCGGCAAGCGCCGGCCTGCAGGTGGCCTGACCGTTGGTCGCGTGGCAGGGTGAATCCTTACACAGGACGGCCTGGTTTGCTGTCCGGCCTATGGTTCCGCCCCCGTCCCGATTGACGCTAGACTGGCCCCGAAGTTCCTGGCGGCGGTCGGATGGCGAAGAAAAAGACGACGCAGACCAGGTCGGGCGTGGTACGTGGAAAGAAGCGTGCCGGGCGGCGGCCGGCAGTCGAGCGGCGACGTAACCTGGCGATGCGCCGGCAGTTTTCGTGGGCTGATCTGCCTGATGAGGACTTGCTCGATGTGCGCCTCTGCGATCTCGGTCTCGATACCTCCCACGGCCGGATCCCGGCTGCGCTGGCGCGCCTTGACGATGAGCTGGCACGGCGCGATATCCGCTTTCGTCCGCACTGCTGGCTTTCCGAGGACTGGTTTTCGCCAGATGGTGTTCCCGGCATCGCCATCCCGTTCTATCTGGCCCATCCGCGCCTGACGCGGCTCGAACGCCGGATGATGCACGAAGTGGAGGGCGGCAACCTGCGCTGGCTGCGCCGCATCCTCCGCCACGAAGCGGGGCATGCCATTGATACGGCCTACCGGCTGCGGCGGCGCAAGGGCTGGCGTGAGGTCTTTGGTCCGGCATCGGTGCCGTATCCCGTGAGCTATGTGCCACGGCCCGGCAGCCGCCGCTATGTCATGCATCTCGGCCACTGGTATGCACAGAGCCATCCAACGGAAGATTTTGCCGAGACCTTTGCCGTGTGGCTGGCGCCCAATTCAACCTGGCGCAAGGACTATGCCGAATGGCCTGCACTGCGCAAGCTGCTCTATGTCGATGAACTGATGGCAGAGGTCCATGATCAGTTGCCGCCGGTGCGCAGCCGGAAACATGTCGAGCCACTGCGCGAGAACCGCAGCACGTTGCGGCAGTACTATGAGGAGAAGCGCGCCTATTACGACACTTCGGAAACCGACCGTTACGATCAACGCCTGAAGCACGTGTTCGGTTCACGCGCCCGCCATCCGGGCCGCCCCCTGGCCTCTACCTTCATCCGGCAGGTGCGCCCGCAACTGCAGCGCCTGCTGATCCGCCGTTCGCGGTTACATCCTTATCTGGTGCATAACGTCATGCGCATCGTCATACAGCGGACGCGGGATCTCGATCTCTGTGTTCATCGGCCCCTCCGCCAGACAAAGCGCGAAACTTTCCGTTTGCTTGAGCGTATCCTTTTCGATTCGATACGCCGTGGCCGGGAGCGTTACGCATTATGAGAAAGAAGTGGCGTGTGCTGGTGCTGATGCACGAGAGTCTCGTTCCGCCAGATGATCTGGACGGATACACCGAGCAGCAAATCGATGCATTTCGTACCGAGTATGACGTGATGACGTTTCTGGAAAATGCCGGTCACGAAGTGCGCGCACTGGGGCTGTACGACAAGCTGTCAGAGTTGCGGCAGACGGTACGGGACTGGAAGCCGCATATCGCTTTCAACCTGCTGCAGGAATTCCAGGGCATCGGCGCCTATGACCAGTACATCGTCGCCTACCTTGAGCTCATGCGGCAGCCTTATACCGGTTGCAACCCGCGCGGCATGATGCTGTCCAGGGACAAGGTGCTGTCGAAGCAGATTCTCGCCTACCATCGTATCCCCACACCGCATTTCCAGGTCTTTCGGCGCGGCATGCGTCTGCGCCTTTCGCGGCGGCTGTCATTTCCGTTGTTCGTCAAGTCGGCCGTTGAAGATGCCTCGCTGGGCATTGCCCAGGCGTCGATCGTCGATGATCTGGCGCATCTTGAGGAGCGCGTGGCTTTTATTCACGACAATGTCGGTACCGATGCGCTGGTTGAGGAATATATCGCCGGACGTGAACTCTATGTGGGTGTGCTCGGCAATGCGAGGCTGACGACGCTGCCGGTGTGGGAAATGCACTTTGGTACCTTGCCTGGCGCACAGGCCGGGATCGCCACACGCAAGGTGAAGTGGGACGGCAACTACCAGCGCAGGCACGGCATTCATACCGACCGCGCTGCCGACCTGCCGGATGGCGTGACGGAAAAGCTCAATCGCCTGAGTCGCCGTGTCTACCGCGCGCTGCACATGAGCGGCTATGCGCGCATGGATTTCCGGTTGGCAGCCGATGGCACCCCGTACCTGCTCGAGGCAAACTGCAACCCGAACCTCAGCTACGGTGAGGATTTTGCCGAGTCGGCAGAAACGGCCGGTATCAGTTATGAGCAACTGATGCACCGGCTGATAAAGCTGGGTCTCGGCTACCAGGCCGAATGGCGCACGACGGAGCCCTGAGGCGATGCGCCGGCGTCGTGTGCAGGTCAGCGACCTCATGCAGCAAAACCACGTCTACTGCCGGACCGAGCCGGTCGGCAAAAATTTCGATCCCGGCTTCAAGCCCGAGCTGACGCCTGCGCAGATGCTCGAGTTGGGTGTTTTCGGTGGCAAGTACATGACGGACTGCGCCGGAGAGTTCCCTGCCAGCTGGTTCCGGAGGGCAAAGCTCTCGCCGACACGTTACGACACCTCGCTCAACTTCTTCGGCGTGCGCGCCTCGCAGTCGCTGGCTGTCTGGCGCGCAAAAGGCTGGATATGGGAGGAGGACCCGCGCGGCTGGTTCCAGTGGTACTGCCGTTACTACATGGGCCGGCGCAGCGTGGATGATGCACGACAGATCAGTCGCTGGCGGGCGATGCGCCGGCACGTTACCCAGTTGCAGCGCTCCTGCCTGCGCGGTGATCTGGGCTGTCGTCCGCGTCAGCGGCAGGCGCTGTTGCACTGGGCTTATGACTCGCGGGTGCTGTAGTTGCGTGCAGGTGTCTCGGGTCGTCAGTGGACAAGGTATTCATGCTATCGTGAAATGAAAACCGGGAGCCTTCCCCGCAGTGCATGTTCCCAGCGTCAGCCTGGCCAGCGCCTGCCTGGTCGCCCTGCTAACCGCCCTTTCAGTGGCGGCGGAGGACGCTGCACAAACCGAACCGACCATGGCAATGCCTCCGGCAGCGACCCTGGAGAATGCAACCCTCGCGAAAATGCAGAGAGCCAAACTGCCCTTCTATCCCCGGGCCCAGGGGCAGAGCGGACAGGAGGGCTGGGTTGTCCTCAGCTTTGTCGTCAGCCCGGAAGGCAAGGTATTGGACCCCATCGTGGAAGATTCCAGCGGCGTGGCGAGCTTCGAGCGGGCAGCACTGAAGGCCGCCGTTGCCCAGCGCTACACGCCCGCCACCCGCGACGGCAAGCCTGTGGAGCAGTGCGCCACCCAGGTCCGGTACATGTTCTCGATTCCAGGATTGCCGCGTGGTGCCCGGCAGGGCTTCGGCCGGAAGTACAAGAAAGTCCGGTCAATGATCGACAGCGGCGACATAGTCACGGCAAGCGCTGAGCTCGATGAGCTACTGAAAACCGGCGCCTGGAATCACTATGAGGACAGCCGGCTCCACCTGCTCCAGTACGAATTGTGCAAGGCCAGCAACGACACGGCCTGCATGCTCAACAGCTTGCGGCGTGCTTCCAGCGAGGATGGGGCCAACCTGGAACCAGCGCTCTACCGCAGTGTGCTTGAGCTGACGGCAACGCTGGAGATCCGGTCAGAGCTCTATGTGGACGCGCTTGCAACCATTGCGCGGCGCGATGCGCGGAAGCCGAAACTGGCGCCCGGGGATCCGCTCCTCAAGGCGGCGGAAACTATTCAGCAGCTGATCCGCGGCCCGAACGCCCTGGCTTTTTCAGGCAAGGTCGGCTTCCGCAGCGGCTGCGAGGTCGGCGAACCGAACTGGCGCCACCAGCTGCTGCGGCGCGAGTTTGCCGTGGATCCTGGCGAGGGCAAGCTGGACAAGCTGGAGATCCGTTGCGACTGGCGGCGGACAACTGATGTGATCAGTCCCGAGAAGGCCTGGATCGTGCCGACCGAATGGGGTAACTGTCAGGTCTTTGTTTTCGGTGACCCGGACGCCACGTTCAGGCTGGTCGAGTACCCGCTGATGGCGACGGAGTCAGCGGCCGACCAGCCTGGGGCGGCCATGGACTGAGGTTGGCCGACCTCCTGTCTGAATAGCGCTCCGCCACGTCCTTGAAAGTCAGCACTTCCGGGCAGGATTCATTTACCCGCCACGAAGGGCTCCCAGCCGCCTCCCAGCGACTTGTAGACGGCGACGGCGGCAAGCGAGGCGTCGGTCTCGGCGGCAGCAAGCAGGTCTTCCGCTTCGAGCAGCCGCCGTTCCGAATCCAGCACGGTGAGGAAGCTGTCAGCACCATAGCGGTAGCGCAGCCGCGCCAGGTCGGCGGCCTTTGCACTGGAGCTTGCCGCGATACGCAGGCGCGCCGCACTCTCGCGGGTTCTCGAGTAACGATTCAATGCCGATTCGGTTTCCTGCAGCGCCGTCTGGACGGTTTTTTCCCAGTTCGCCAATGCGGCCTCGGCGCGGGCGTCGTTGGCCGCTACCCGGGCGCGGACCCGGCCCATGTCCAGTGCTGCCCAGCTGATGGTGGGTCCGAAGCTGTAGCGCTCGGCCGAAGAGTCGCCGAGATCCGCCAGCGAGGTGGCGTTCCGGCCGACCGAGCCGCTGAGCGTAACGCGCGGAAAGTAGTCGGCCACAGCGATGCCGGTGCGTGCGGTTGCGGCCGCCAGCTGCCGTTCCACGGCGCGGATGTCTGGCCGGCGCCGCAGCATGCCGGCCGGGTCATCCACCGCAATCAGTTCCGGTGGACGCGGCAGTTCCTGGCGTGAACCGGACAGCGCGAGGAGTTCCGCGGAGTCTCCGCCGAGCAGGATTTTCAGGCGGTTGATGGCCTCGGTCTCCGCGGCCTGCAATGGTCCGATGCTGGCGCGTGTGGTTTCCAGCTGGGCCAGTGCCCGCGCGATATCGAGGTCGGTTCCGCGACCACCCTCCAGAAGCGCGAGTGTCAGCTGGTAGGTTTCTTCCTGGTTGACGATGTTGCGTTCAGCAACGGCAAAGCGGTATTGGACGCCGCGCAGCTCGACATAGGTCCGGGCCACTTCTCCGACCACGCTTCGCAGCGTATCGCGCCAGGCGGCTTCTTCGGATTCGTAATCGGCCCGCAGTGCCTCGACGGTGCGGCGCACGCGACCGAAGAAATCGATTTCCCAGCTGGCATCGAAGCCAACATCGTAGTAGTCACCGTCGATGTCGTAGGCAATGCCGGCAGCGTCGCTGGTTTTTTCCCGGGTGGCGCTGCCTTGTGCCGTGATGATGGGCGCGAGTTCCAGCCGGCCACCCCGCAACAGGGCGCGGGAGGCGCGCAGATTGGCGATGGCGATACGCACATCGTAGTTTGATGCTGCGGCCTGTTCGATGAGCGTGTCGAGTATGGGGTCCCGGAATTCCCGCCACCAGTCCGCATCGGGGATGTCCTGCGTCAGGCCGGCACCGTCGGCAGTCGCGAAAGTTGGCGCTGCCTCCGGAACCGTCGGGTGATAGTCCGGACCGGCAGCACAGCCAGCGACCAGCACCGCGAACAGAAGTACCGCCGGAAACCTCATGGCCGGCTCTCTCCGGCCGGCGCATCCGCTGCCGGCGCATTGCGCAGCCAGCCGCGGATCACCGTGTAGAAAACCGGCGTCAACAGCAGACCGATGAGCGTGACACCGAGCATGCCGCCAAACACGACGGTACCCAGTACCTGTCGCATCTCGGCACCGGCGCCTGAAGCGAGCATCAGCGGCAGTACGCCTGCAATGAACGCAAATGAGGTCATCAGGATGGGTCGCAGCCGCAGCTGGGCGGCATCCGTTGCAGCGCTGAAGCGATCCTTGCCTTCGCTTTCCTGCTGCCGGGCAAACTCGACAATCAGGATGGCGTTCTTGCTGGCCAGGCCGATCAGCACGATGAAACCGATCTGCGCCAGGATGTTGATATCCAGACCACGCAGCAGCAGGGCGAGGATGGCAAACAGCAGGCAAAGCGGAACGATCAGGACGATCGTCAGTGGCAGGGACCAGCTTTCGTACTGCGCCGTCAGCACGAGAAATACAAACAGCACGCTGAGCGGAAACATCAACAGGCCGAGGCTTGATGTGTTTGTCTGCTGATAGGCCAGCTCCGTCCACTCGTGGTCGATGCCGGGAGGGAGGGTCTGCGCAGCGATACGCTCGACCGCTGCCAGGGTCTGGCCGCTGCTCCGGCCCGGCAGTGTACCCATCTGCACTTCGGCCGCAGGGTACAGGTTGTAGCGCACGACGCGGTCGGGGCCCGACGAGGGGCGCAGCTCGACCAGCGAGCCGAGCGGCACCATCTCGCCGTCGGCATTGCGGGTACGCAGCCGGCCGATGTCCTCGGGCGTCAGGCGCCAGGGCGCATCGGCCTGGGCGGTTACGCGATAGTTGCGGCCGAAAAGCGTCAGGTCATTGACATATGAAGAGCCCAGATAGATCTGCAGGGTTTCGAACACGTTCCCTATCGGCACGTTCATCATCTCGGCCTTGGTCCGGTCGATATCCAGGAAGTACTGCGGCGCTGTCGTCGTAAAGGTACTGTAGGGTCGTGCCACTTCACCGGACTGTGCGAGCGCGCCAACCAGGTCCCAGGCTGCCTTCTCGAGCGGCCGCAGACCCTGTCCGCTGCGGTCCTGCACCATCAGCTTGAAATCACCGCCACTGCCGATGCCGCGTACCGGTGGCGGCGCAACGACGAACAGACTGGCTTCCTGGATCTCGCTGAACGCAGCGTTCAGTCTGGCGGCAATCTCTGTCCCTGACTCGCCGGCCCGCCGGTCGCCAAAATCCCTGAGTCCCGTGAATACCGTGCCGGAGTGGCTGGCATTGGAGCCGGTGACTACCGAGAAACCCGCGAAGGCCACAACGCGCTCGACACCCGGGGTCTTCAGTGCGATCTCCGTTGCCCGCTTGATAACCGCCGTGGTCCGGTCCAGCGAGGCGCCCTTTGGCAACTCGACGATCGTGATCAGATAGCCCTGGTCCTGCTGCGGGATAAAGCCCGTCGGCACCAGCAAGAAGCCGACCGCTGTCAGTCCCAGCATGACGGCAAAAGCCGACAGTGCGAGACCGGGCCGGCGCACTGTGCGGCAAACGACACGTCCGTATCCTTCCCGCAGCCGGTCAAATCCACGGTTGAAGGCACGAAACACGCCGCCGAGCAGGCGTTCCAGCCACCGGTCGATACGGTCGGGCGGTGCATCCTGATGCCGGAGGAGAATTGCGCCGAGCGCCGGACTGAGCGTCAGCGACACCAGTGCCGAGATCGCGGTGGCAGCAGCGATGGTCACGGCAAACTGCCGGAAGAACTGCCCGGTGATACCGCCCAGAAACGCGGTGGGCAGGAATACAGCGACCAGCACCAGTGCGATGGAGACCAGCGCTGTGCCCACTTCCGTCATCGTCCGGCGTGCCGCCTCCCGCGCTTCGAGCCCTTTTTCCAGATTCCGTTCGATGCTTTCGACCACCACGATCGCGTCATCCACGACGATGCCGATCGCCAGCACCAGGCCGAACAGCGTCAGGTTGTTGAGCGAATAACCGAGCCCGGCCATGATGCCGAAAGTGCCGATCAGGGATACCGGAATGGCGGTGACCGGAATGAGCGCTGCGCGCCAGTTCTGCAGGAACAGCAGGATCACGACGATTACGAGCGCCGTGGCTTCAAACAGCGTGATGTAGACGGCCTTCACGGACTGGGCGATGAAGTCGGTCGGGTTGTAGACAATGCGATAGACCAGACCTTTGGGGAATCCCGGTGCGAGACCGGCCATCGTGCGTTTGACTTCCTCGGCGGTCTGCAGCGCGTTGCTGCCCGGCCGCTGGAACATGACCAGCGCCACGGCCGGCCGGCCATCGAGGAGGCTGTTGGTGAGGTAATCACGCGCACCGAGTTCCACGCGGGCAACATCGGCTACGCGGGTGAGACGGCCATCCTCGCCGCTCTTCACGATGACCTGCCCGAACTGTTCTGCGTCGGCCAGACGTCCCTGGCTGCTCACCGTCACCTGAAAAGCATTGCTGGTCGGTGAAGGCTGCTCACCCAGTGCGCCGCCGGCCACCTGTACGTTCTGGGCACGCAGCGCGTCGACCACATCGCTGGCCGTCACCTTGAGCCCGGCCATGCGGTCCGGATCCAGCCAGACACGCATGCTGTATTCGCGCGCACCCACCACGTTGATCTGGCCGACACCGTTGATGCGCGCGAGCACATCGCGGACATTCAGTAACGCGTAATTGGAGATATACAGCTGATCGAGGCTGTCGTCCGGCGATTCGAGATGGACAACGATCATCAGGTCCGGTGAGCTTTTGGCGGTCACCACGCCGATGCGACGGACCTCTTCCGGCAGCCGCGGTTCTGCGATGGCAACCCGGTTCTGGACCAGTACCTGCGCCGCGTCGAGATTCGTGCCGAGTTCGAAGGTGACGGTCAGCGTTACCCGGCCATCGCTGGTAGAAGAGGAGGTGAGATAGAGCATCCTTTCCACACCGTTGATTTCCTGCTCCAGCGGGGCGGCAACGGTATCGGCGATGACCTCGGGCGTTGCACCCGGATAGCTGGCCGAGACGATGATTGTCGGCGGGACGACATCCGGATACTGGGTCACCGGCAGGCCGAAGTAGGCGATCGCACCGATGATCGTGATGAGAATGGAAACGACCGCGGCAAAGCGCGGCCGGTCGATGAAGAAGTGGCTGAATTTCATGGGCTGACGGCGGCAGCGGTCCCGTCCACAGGCTCCGGAATGCTGCCTTCAACTGGCGCTACCGTAGTACCCGGCCTGACACGCTGAATGCCGTTGATCACCACCCGGTCGGTTGCGGTGAGACCATCACGGATTATCCGCAGCTCGCCCAGCGAGCGTCCCAGCGTGACAGGGCGCGCTGCAACCACGTTGTCGGGACCAAGCACATAGACCAGTCGCTGGCCCTGATCGGTGGCGACGGCCTGGTCGGGCAGGATCAGTGCCTCGTAGGGGCCTTCACCGAGCAGTTTGACCCGCGCAAAGAGTCCGGGGGTCAGGTCGCCATCCGGATTGTCGAAGGTTGCGCGCCCCTGCATGGTGCCGGTCGCCTGGTCGACCTGGTTATCGACGAAGTCCATGTGCCCGAGGTGCGGGAAGCCCTGTTCGTCGGCGAGCTGCAGCCGGACCGGATTTGGCGTCGTGCGCGAACTCGGCCGGATGCCTTTTTCATCAAGGCGCGTATAGCGCAGAAAGGCGCGTTCGTCGGCCGTGAAATACACGTGAACCGGATCGACCGAAACGATCGTGGTCAGCAAGGTGGGCTGGTCGCCTGAACTGCTGACCAGATTGCCGACGGTTACCAGCTTGCGGCCGATGCGCCCGCTGATCGGTGCCTTGATGCGCGCAAACTCGAGGTTCAGCGCCGAGCCCTTCTCGGCGGCCTGCGCTGCTTCCAGCGAGGCTTCCGCTTCGCGATGCGCCTTGGTGCGTGCGTCCAGTTCTTCTTCGGAGATCGCCCGCGCGGTGAAAAGACGTTTGGCCCGGTCCAGATCATTGCTTGCAAGCTCGAGGCGCACCTTCGCCTGTGTCAGGTCAGCCCGCGCTTCGTCCAGAGCTGCTTCATAGGGGCGGGGATCGATGACGAACAGGAGGTCGCCGCGCTTCACGAGCGCGCCATCGTCGAAATGCACGGACTGCAGGTAGCCGCTGACCCGCGGCCTGATCTCCACCGAATCCACGGCGGCCAGCCGCCCTGTGTACTCATCCCAGTCGGTGATCTGGCGGACCAGCGCCGTCGCCACCGTGACCTGCGGCGGACCCATCGACGGCGGTGGCTTGCCACCACAGCCAGCCAGGCCAAGCAGGAAAAAAAGCAGGCTGAAGGTCCGCACGGACATGGACTGTTCCTCGATCACGGGCGCCATTCTACGAAATTCCCCAAGCGTCCTGCTTGCCTGAAGCGTTGCTGCCCGGCACCATGTTCACACCTCCGATCTCCAGTCAGTTTTATGGCCCGAAGACATCCGGCACTGATCCCCGTCGCCCGCGATCACCACGAATGTTTGATTCTCGCGCAACGCCTGATGCACGGAACAACGGCATCGGAGCGCGACTGGCCGCGCGAGCCCGCACCGCAGGCTGCGTTGCTTGCCGCGTTCTTTGCGCGGCATCTGCGGGCGCACTTTGCTGCCGAGGAGGATCTCGTATTCCCGGCAGCCCGCGGTGCTGGCAGTGAGGCTGAAAGCCTGGTGGTGCAGCTCCTCGCCGAGCATCGTGAAATGGCCGTGCTGGTTGAGCGACTGGCCGCGAACCCGCAGGTCACGGCGGCTGAACTTGCGGCATTTGGCGAACTGCTGAACGCCCACATCCGGCTGGAAGACCGGCAGCTTTTCCCGCTGATGGAAACGCAGATGCAGGCCGATGCGCTGCTGGATCTCCAGCAGCGTGTAGAGGCGCGCTACGGCTGATCCGCGGGATCTGTGTCGCGAGACGCGGCTACGGCGTGCCGGAGGGAAGCAGGCGATGTCGCGTGGAGCTCGCATGTGCTGCCGAAGCTTCTCCCGGCTGCGGCAGCCCTATGCGGTCGCCGGTTTTCGCGACGCGCAGGCCGGCTGCGGCCAGCGCGGCGCCGTCTGCCAGCGAGCCGTAGTGATACACGATCATCTGCCGGATGTGCTCAGCGGAGTATTCGCGGAGCAGGTCGGGCAGGCCGGTGTGGGACGGGTTGCCGTGCAGGTCGCAGTCGTGGACCAGCGGCATGTTGCCATCGGCGTACTGTGCGATGACTTCGGGGATCGGTCGCGTGTCGCCGCTGTAAAGGAAGGCCCCGCGCAGGCAGAGTCCGTAGGCCGTGCCGGGGACGTGGTGGCGCACCGGAAACACGTCAAACCAGCAGCCCCCGTGCCAGAAGCCATGGCTTGCCGGGATCAGCCGGAAGGCATCCCAGAAGTTCGCGGCACCTTCGGCGACAACATTCGGATAGTCGGCGACACGCCCCTGGAGCAGGGGCACGAGCATGGCCGGTACATAGAGCCGCGTGCGTGTTTCCCGTTGCTCGCCGAAGAAGTTGGCGACAAACAGTCGCTCAAGGCCGGCGACATGATCCATGTGTATATGCGTAATGAACACGGCCGGTGGCGGCCGGCCATAGCGGGCCAGATATGCGCTCAACGCTTCCTGGCCGCAGTCCACCATGAGCAGGGGTTCGCCATCGCGTTCAAGTACCACGCTCGCCGAGCCAAGATCCGGCGCGGCGGCATTGCCGACGCCGAGAAAGTGCAGGGTCCATGCAGAGGTATCGGCGGGCGGGTTCGACATGGCTTGGCTGCTCCGGTGGCGGTGCAGGGCTGAACACCGCTAGCATCGGGGATCTGCTGATCAACTGCAAACCTGATGCATAACATCGGCTTATGTTGTATTGGGACAAAAGCATGTCAGAATCCGCGGCAGACATGGATCATCGGCTCACAATAACCGGCATGCAGGATGCGGTCGGCTCCCGTACCGCGGGTGGCCTGGACATCCTCTATACGAAGCTGGCAGTCGATCTGCAGAACATGGTGGCCGGGCAGGCTGATCCGGTTCTGGCCACTGCGCTGGAAACGCTGCGCGACGAACTTGGATGTGACGCGACCTGCGTTGCGTTGTTCAGCGAGAATGGCCGGCGTATCGAACGCGTGGTCGCCGCACGAAATACTTTCGCGATCTGCAATCCCGAGGTGCTGACGGACGTGGCCATGGAGGAGTTTCCATGGCTGGACCGCTGCCTGCAGCACCTGCGTGTCCGGGGTTTTGCCGATACGGCGGTGCCACCGGCATCCCAGGCCGCTGACGCTGCGCGTCTGGCTGCGCTCGGCTGTGGTGCAGTCCTGTTGATTGGCTTTGATGTGCATGGCCGGCGGGCCGGTTTCATGGCGCTGTTTTTCGGCCAGCCCCAGGCCTGCTGGAGCGCCGAGCACACCCTGTTGCTGAAGTTGCTTGGCTCGAGCTTTGCCACCGGGTTTGAGCGCCTGCGTTCGGCACAGGGCCTTGCCGAGCGCGATGAGCGCGAGGTCCTGCTGCAGCAGACGGCCAACGACGGCAGCTGGGATTTCGATGCGGTAAACAACCGCGTCGAATACTCGCCGCGCTGGAAAGCAATGATGGGCTACAGCGATGAAGATCTGGCCCGTTCCGCGCCGGACTGGCGCCGGATCGTGCACGTTGACGACCTCGCGCGCCTGCAGGCAAGGCTGCGCGAACATCTGGCCGGCCATACCGCGATTTTCGAGAACACGCACCGCATGCGCCGCAGGGATGGCGAGTGGCGCTGGATCCTCTGTCGCGCCAAGGCGCTGCTCGATGAGCAAGGGCGGCTGCGCCGTCTGGTCGGTGTGGAAACCGACATCACCGAACAGAAGGTTTATGAAGAGGCGCTGTTCCGCGAGAAAGAGAGCGCGCAGATCACCCTGCAGTCGATCGGCGACGGGGTGGTCACTACCGATGGCGATGGGATGGTCGAGTACGTGAATCCCGTTGCCGAAGAACTGACCGGCTGGAAGCTCGACGACGCCAGTGGCCGGCACGTAGACGAGATCTTCCGGGGCTTCCATGAAGAAACCTGCGAGCCGCTCGAAAATCCGGTGATGAGCTCGATCAAACGCAATCGCTCGGTCAAGTCGGTGCGTCCGTCTCTGCTGATCCGCCGGGATGGCAACGAGCTGTATATCGAGAGCACGGCTTCGCCGATCCGCAACGATCGCGGCAACGTCACGGGCGGTGTGCTGGTGTTCCATGATGTCAGCGAATCCCGCGAACTCAATCGGCGGCTGTCCTTCCACGCCAGCCACGACCTGCTCACCGGCCTGGTGAATCGCCGCGAATTCGAGAGTCGGCTGGAGCGCTCGCTGAAGAGCGCCAAGGCCCGCGAGACCTCCTATGCACTGCTTTATCTGGATCTCGACCAGTTCAAGATCATCAACGATTCCTGCGGGCACGGTGCGGGCGATACGCTGCTGACGCAGATCAGTGCGCTGCTGACGGCCAAGATCCGCTGGCGCGACACGCTGGCACGCCTCGGTGGTGATGAATTTGGTCTGCTGCTTGAGGCCTGCAGCGCCGAGGAAGCGATGCGCACCGCCGAGATGTTGCGCGAGGCGATCCGCGAGCACAAGTTCAGCTGGGACGACCGGAGTTTCCGGCTTGGCGTCAGCATCGGCGTGGTGCCGATCAACGGTGAAGACGAAAGCGTGGCGACCCTCATCGCTGCCGGCGACAGCGCCTGTCAGGCGGCCAAGGAGGCCGGCCGCAACCGTATTCACTGCTTCCGGCAGAACGATATTGACCTGATGCGGCGGCGGCGCGAGATGCAGTGGGCGGCGCGGATCAACAATGCGCTGGAGGAAGACCGCTTCGAGCTGTACCGCATGACGATACAGCCGCTTCAGTCGGAAGAGACCGGTTCCCATTACGAGATCCTGTTGCGGATGCGCGATGAGGCCGGTGCGCTGGTGTCGCCAGACCTGTTTATTTCTGCCGCCGAACGTTACGGGTTGATTTCAAATATCGACCGTTGGGTCGTCGAGCACGCCTTTCTGTGGCTGGTGTCAGAGGCTGATGAGCGCGAGCGGCTGGCACTGTGCTCGATCAACCTTTCGGGATCGAGTCTGGCCGACAACGAATTCCTGCCCTTTGTGATCCGCCAGTTCCAGCGCAGCGGGCTCGATGCCAGCAAGATCTGTTTCGAGATCACCGAGACGGCTGCCATCGCCAGCTTTGCGCAGGCGAGCCGCTTCATCAATGCGCTCAAGGAACTGGGCTGCAAGTTTGCGCTCGATGACTTCGGTACCGGGCTGTCGTCCTTCGGCTATCTGAAGCATTTTCCGGTCGACTACCTGAAGATCGACGGCAGTTTCGTCAAGGAGATGCTGCATGACCCGATCGACCGGGAAATGGTCCGTTCGATCAACGAGATCGGCCACCTCACCGGCAAGAAAGTCATCGCCGAGTGGGCGGAGAACCAGGAAATCATCACCATGCTGCGGGGCATGGGTATCGACTACGCGCAGGGTTACGGGATATCGGAGCCCAAGCGCGTGCTGATGTCCTCGGTGGTCAACGGCTGACCGGCATCGCGGGCGCGCTGCAACAGGGTGCGCAGCAGGCGGCGCAGGCTCGTGCGCAGTTGTTCAGGTTCGCCCAGAGCCGGCAGCGTGTCGGCTATCGCTTCCAGCGTTGAGACGAAATCCCGCCGGGGTTCGTTGCGCAGCCGGCCGTACATCGATGGCTCGCGGGGCTTGAGTACGATCCGCGGCAGTTTCAGCAGCCAGGCATTCCGCCACCACAGGGTCTTGGCCTGGCTCCAGGTGCCATCGAGCACGATGATCCCGTCGAGCCCGTGTCGTTTGAGATCGCGCACACGGCCCTTGCGGTCGATCACGATGACCGGCTGCTTGCGGGCCTCCTCGGGTACCGCGACCCCGAGTTTCACGCCGGCCAGTACGGCCCAGCGTTCGCGATTGGTATCGGTTAGACCTGTGGCGTGATCGAGCGATGCCCATGACAGGCCGACGCGAATCTCGGCCTTCGGCAGCGTCAGCGTTACCAGCCTTGCCGTGCCGAGCACGGCGTCGTTCTCCTGCGGATGCTGCAGGATCACGATGCGCAGTCGTGTATCGGCCGGTTCAACGCGATCACAGATGCACAGGGCAGCCGGTTTGGCGCAGCGCGGGCAGGAGAGGATTTCGTCGGGCATATGGGGTCGCGCCTGAAGACGCTCCTACGCGGCAGAGGGTGTGCTGAAGCTGAAGCGCATCGACAGGTCGATGGCGCGGATGTTCTTGGTCAGATCGCCGACCGAGATGAAATCGATACCGGTTTCCGCAACGCTGCGGATGGTTTGCAGCCCGATGCCGCCCGAGGCTTCAAGCCCTGTACCGGGGGCGAGACTGTCGCGCAGCGCAACCGCATCACGCATCAGCGCGGTGGTGAAATTGTCGAGCAGCAGCCGGTCTGCGCCGGCGCGCAGTGCTTCCTCGGCCTGGGCCAGCGTCTCCACTTCGACTTCCAGCAACACGGTTGCACCCTGGTCGCGCGCGCGTCGTATGGCCGACGTGATACCGCCTGCCGCAACGATATGGTTTTCCTTGATCAGGATGCCGTCATACAGGCCGATACGGTGATTACTGCCGCCGCCGACCCGCACGGCGTATTTCTGCGCCAGCCGCAGGCCCGGAATCGTCTTGCGCGTGTCGAGAATCGTGGCGCGGGTGCCTGCTACGGCATCGACGTAGCGGCGGGTTGCCGTGGCAACGGCCGACAGCGTCTGCAGGAAGTTAAGCGCGGTACGTTCGCCGCTGAGGATGGCCCGCGCGGGTCCGCGCAATTCGCAGAGCTTTTGCCCCGGTGCTACGGCCTCACCATCGCTGCAATGCCAGTCCAGGGTAACTTCCCGGCCCAGTTCGGCAAATACCGCATCCACCCAGGCCTGCCCGCAGAGCACGGCGGCCTCACGCGTGATGACCGTGGCAAGCGCCTGCTGTGTTTCCGGAACCAGTGCGGCGGTCAGATCGCCACTGCCGATATCTTCAGTCAGCGCAGCCCGCACAGCTGCGGTTATTGCGGCTGTCGGCGGCGGTATCAGTTGCGGAGTGTTCAGGGACATGACATAGAGTGCAGAGGGCGCCGCTTGCCGGCAGCTTCAGAAGGGCAGGCCGTGCGATTGGCCGGTCATGCACATCAGCATCGGCAGCGACAGCACGAAATTGGTGCGCGAGGCGAGAAAAGCCACATTGCGTGCCGCAGCCTTCTGCTCCTCGGTGGCAGCGGTGATGCCGAGAATCTTCTTCTGGTTTGGCCAGATCAGCACCCAGACATTAAACAGCATTATCAGGCCGAGCCAGGCACCGATGCCGATGATGCGGAAGCCTTCCTTCAGTGCCATCACCTGCATGAAGCCGCCGCCAGCCGGCCGAAATGCAAATTCGATCAGAATGACGCCGGACAGGACAGTCACCACGCCTGCCCAGCGAAACCAGAAAAGGGCGCGCGGTGCGATGTACTTGTTGATGCCTGCAGCACCGGGTCCGCTCTTGTCTGTGACTGCTTCTGCAAGCGCGGGTACCTGGACGACATTGAAGTAATAGAGGAATCCCACCCAGGCGATGCCGGCAACGATGTGCAGCCACCGGTCGAGGTTGTGGACGCTGAATCCGGCGCCACCGAGCGCAACGCCAAGAACCGCCGTCAGGAGCAGACTGCCCAGAACTGCGCCATTGACCGATTTCAGGGGATTCATGTTTTTTCCAGGCTGGCCGGCTGAAGTTTGCGAAAGGCGAGGCCGGCAGAATAGGCGGGTGTCCGGCTTTATTCAATTCGCTGCCGGCGGGACCTGTGAGTCCTCCGGCGGCGCCGCTTCGTCATCTGCGGTTTCCGCGGCGGTCAGGGGCAGCGGCGGTGCGGCAGCGTAAATCGGCTTGAAACGATTGACGATTTCGCAGAAGAGGTCGGCGGTCATTTCCGCGTCGTAGGCCGCCGCATGGGCGGCATCGCTGTCCCACTCCATGCCCGCAGCGAGTGCAGCCTGCGCCAGTACCGTCTGACCAAAGGCGACGCCACACAGCGTTGCAGTATCGAGCACGCTGAAGGGGTGAAAGGGGCTGCGCTTGATGGCCGTGCGGGCAATCGCCTCGTTCAGGAAGCCGAGGTCGAAATGGGCATTGTGCGCAACGAGAATCGCGCGCTTGCAGTCCGCATTCCGCACGGCCTGCCGCACTTCGCGGAAGATGTTTTGCAGGGCTTCGCGTTCGGGAATCGCGGGCCGCAACGGGTGGAAGGGATCGATCCCGGTGACCTGGAGTGAGGCCGCTTCGATGTTTGCGCCCTCAAACGGCTGCACATGAAATGACACCGTCTCCCCTCTGCGCAGCGTGCCGTCTTCGTCCATGGTCAGCAACACGGCGGCAATTTCCAGCAGCGCATCGGTCTTCGCGTTGAAACCACCGGTTTCAAGGTCGATGACTACCGGCAGAAAGCCGCGAAAGCGGGTGCTGATCATCAGCGGTGGCGTGGCTGCATGACTGGCGTGGCCAGTTCACGCAGATCGGCGGCGCGATCGAGCAAGAGGGCGAGGCTGTAACGTACGCCGAAGCCGGTAAACCCGCCAGGCATCTGTCCAAGCCCTTCCTTGCGGGTCACGGAGGACAGGTCCATGTGAATCCAGGTCGTCGTTTCCGGTACGAAACGCTGCAGGAATCGCGCGGCCAGGATCTGGTCTGCCTCACTGCTGCTGCTGCACTGGCTGACATCCGCGACTTTCGATTTGAGGTCATCGTCGAAATCTTCGTCCATCGGGAAGGGCCACACGCGTTCGCCCGAATCCCGGCCAGCGCGTATCAGCAATTCGTTCAGCGATTCGCGGTTGGTGAAAACCCCGCTGTAGCGTTCCGACAGCGCGTGGACGCAGGCGCCGGTCAGCGTGGCGTAGTCGATCATGAGTCTCGGCTTGTCACGTCCGGCCAGGGCCAGTGTGTCCGCGAGCACCATGCGGCCTTCTGCATCGGTGTGCATGACTTCGATCGTCACGCCGTTGCTGGCGGTGATCACGTCGCGCTGTTTGTAGGCGCCAGGCCCGCTGCGATTCTCGGTGATGGCAAGCCAGCAGTCGACGGACAGCGGTGCGCGGAGCGCGGTCAGTGCCTGCAGCACGGCAAGCGACACGGCACTGCCCGACATGTCCAGATGCATGTCTAGCATGTCTTTTGCGCCCTTGGTATTGGTGCCGCCGGTATCGAAGATGATGCCCTTGCCGACGAGTGCCAGATCAGGCTGGCTGGCCGTGCCGGCAGGCCGGTAACGCAGGCGGGCGATGCCCGCGTCGCGGCCGGCATTTCCCTGGGCGACCGCCAGGAAGGCACCGGCGCCGAGTTTCGCGAGTGCCGGTTCATCCAGCCACTCGAATTCCCAACCGTTCTGCCTGGCCAGTGCAACCAGCAGCTCGCGATATGCGGTTGCATTCAGCTTGTTGGCGGGCAGTGCGGTAAGCCCACGCACCAGATTCGCGCCTTCTGCCTCTGCCAGCACGCGATCCAGGTTGATCTCCGTGTCCAGGCCAAGCAGCTGGATTTTTCTGAGCTGCGCGGGCCGCTTCTCCTTGCGGAACGCGGCTGGCTGCCAGACGCGCGCGCCAAGGGCAAGCAGCAGCGCAGTGACGATACGTTCAGCGTCGTCGGGTGCAAAGCCGTGCGCGATCAGACCAATCGAGCGCGGTTCGTCGCTGATCGCATCCGCAACCAGATCGCCGGCAAACCTGAGCAGACTGAAAGCCGGGAACGGGACGCGGCCCTTTTCCGGCGGAGGAAGCAGTCCGAGCGTTGCGGCCGTCGTGCTGCTGCCGACCATGCTGCGCAGTGCGCGGCCGGCAGATGCCTTGCCCAGACGCCTGATCCGGGGCTGCAGCGATTTGAGTCCGGGTATGTCAACCCACAGCGACGGTCGGGGCCGGGTTGGCGATACGACGATGAGATGATCGAAGCTCGTGAGCAGATTTTTGCGCAGGCGTCCTGGTGTCTGCGTTACCTTGAACGGAATACCGGCCGGAAGCAGGCCGTCCGCTGCCGCTTGCTTGACCTGTTTTCGCGAAACGCCGATCATTGTTTTTCTGCCAGCTCAGCCTCAGTCCATCCAGCCCGCAGTATAGGGCAAGTCGCACAGCGTCAGCGGAGCCACAGTGTCGGATTCAGTCAACCCGAGTATTCAGCCTGATGATTTCGATCCGGACGAGACTCACGAATGGATCGAGTCCATTGACTCCGTGCTGCGCGTACATGGAGCCGAGCGTGCACAGTTCCTGCTCAACCAGATGGTCGATCACGCGCGGCGTTCCGGCGCCTATCTGCCATTCCGTCCCAATACCGCCTACCTGAACACGATTCCGCTCTGGCTGCAGCCAGAGTATCCCGGTGATCGCGCCATCGAGCGGCGGATCGAGGCCTATCTGCGCTGGAACGCGATGGCCATGGTCGTGCAGGCGAACCGGCGGAGCACCGAATATGGCGGCCACATTGCGACCTATGCTTCGGCGACGACACTGTATGAAGTGGGCTTCAATCACTTCTGGCGGGCGGCCAACGCCGAGTCCGGCGGTGACCTGATCTACATCCAGGGTCATTCCTCACCCGGAATCTATGCCCGCGCGTATCTCGAAGGCAGGCTGAGCGAAGAGCAGCTCGACTTTTTTCGCCAGGAAGTGGCTGGCAAGGGCAAGGGACTTTCTTCCTATCCGCACCCGTGGCTGATGCCGGACTTCTGGCAGTTCCCGACCGTGTCGATGGGGCTCGGCCCGATGATGGGCATCTATCAGGCCCGCTTCATGAAGTATCTGGAGCATCGCGGCCTTGCCGACACCAGCGGGCGCAAGGTCTGGTGTTTCCTCGGTGATGGCGAGATGGACGAGCCCGAGTCGATGGGCGCGATCACGATGCCGGTACGCGAGAAACTCGACAACCTGATTTTCGTGATCAACTGCAATCTGCAGCGTCTCGATGGCCCGGTGCGCGGCAACGGCAAGATCATCCAGGAACTCGAAGCAGCTTTCCGCGGTGCCGGCTGGGCGGTCATCAAGGTGCTGTGGGGCTCGCGCTGGGATCCGCTGCTGGCGGAAGACAACCAGGGTTTCCTGCACCGGCGGATGGAAGAAGCGGTCGATGGCGAATACCAGAATTTCAAGGCCGCAGGCGGCGCCTATACCCGCGAGCACTTCTTCGGCAAGTATCCCGAACTGAAGGCCATGGTCGCCCACATGACGGATGACGAAATCTGGCGGCTCAATCGCGGTGGCCTCGACGCCATAAAGGTACACGCCGCTTATGCGCGTGCCATGCAGCAGGACGGGCGTCCGGTGGTCATTCTGGCGAAGACCGTCAAGGGCTATGGTCTGGGTCAGGCGGGCGAAGGGCGCATGACGGCCCATCAGACCAAGAAGCTCGACGTCGATGGTCTGAAGGCCCTGCGCGACCGCTTTCACATCCCGATTTCAGATGACGATATCGACAAGCTCCCGTTTTACCGGCCAGCGCCGGACAGCGAGGAGATGCGTTATCTGCAGGAGCGCCGCAAGCAGCTCGGTGGTTATCTCCCCGCGCGCAAGAGGCAAATCGAGCCGCTCGTGGTGCCCGGACTCGATTTGTTCCAGTCCCAGCTGGAGGGCAGTGGTGACCGGGCCGCGTCCACCACGATGGTATTTGTCCGCCTGCTCAACAGCCTGCTGCGCGATCCGGCCATCGGCAAGAACGTCGTGCCGATCGTGCCCGATGAGGCACGGACCTTCGGCATGGAAGGCATGTTCCGCCAGATCGGCATCTATTCTTCGGTAGGGCAGCTCTATACGCCGCAGGATGCCGAGCAGCTCATGTACTACCGCGAGGACAAGGAGGGCCAGATTCTCCAGGAGGGCATCAACGAAGGTGGCGCCTTCTGCTCCTGGCTCGCGGCGGCAACCTCTTATGCGAATCATGGCGTGTACATGATTCCCTTCTACATCTTCTATTCGATGTTCGGTTTCCAGCGCATCGGGGACTTCATCTGGGCGGCGGGCGACATGCAGGCCAAGGGTTTCCTGCTCGGTGCAACGGCTGGTCGCACCACGCTCGCCGGCGAAGGTTTGCAGCACCAGGACGGACACAGCCATCTGGCTGCATCCACGATCCCGAACTGCGTGGCTTACGATCCGGCTTACGGCTACGAACTCGCCGTGATCATGCACGACGGAATGCGGCGGATGTACGAGAAGCAGGAGCGTGTCTTCTACTACATCACCGTCATGAACGAGAACTATGTGCAGCCCGCCATGCCCGAGGGCGTTGAAGAAGGCATCCTGCGCGGCATGTACCGGCTGCGGAGCGGAGCGCGGAAAAAGTTGCATGTGCAGTTGATGGGTTCCGGCACCATCCTGCGGGAAGTGATCGCGGCAGCGGAGATGCTCGAAAAAGACTTCCAGGTATCGTCCGACGTCTGGAGCGTGACCAGTTTTACCGAGTTGCGGCGCGATGGCATCGACTGCGACCGCTGGAACATGCTGCATCCCGCAGATGCGCCCCGGCAGTCCTTTGTGGCGAGCAATCTGGCAGACCAGGCCGGACCCTGCATAGCGGCCACCGACTATATGCGCATCGTCGCTGACCAGATCCGGCCGTGGGTCCCCGGTCGCTATGTGGTGCTGGGTACAGACGGCTTTGGCCGCAGCGATTCCCGGGCCGCCCTGCGCGAGTTCTTCGAGGTGGATTCCCGGTATGTCGTGATCGCCGCGCTCAAGGCGCTTGCCGATGAGGGCGCTGTCGATGCGGCGACGGTTGCGAAGGCGATTGCGACGCTCGGCGTTGATCCCGCCAGACCGAATCCTGTGACCGTCTGATTTTTCCGGGTTGAGAGCAATTCATGGCACGACGTGAGATAAGAGTCCCGGACCTCGGCGACTTCAAGAACGTCGAGATCGTTGAGGTTGTGGTCAAGCCGGGTGATCAGGTGCGTGCCGAGCAGACGCTGATCACGCTGGAAACCGACAAGGCCGCGATGGAAGTACCATCGCCCGTGGCCGGCAAGGTAATCGAACTGAAAGTCGCCCAGGGCGGCCGGGTGTCCACCGGTGACCTGATCGCATTCCTGGAGGCAGACGAGGCGGCCGCGGTAACCGCAGCAGATGTGCCGGCAGAAAAACCTGCTGCACCGGCGCCCGCGCGAACCGAAGCGCCTGCAGCGCCGCCAGCGCGCCGCAGCCCGGAGCCCTCGCGGCCCGCTGCTGCGCAGGCACTGCCGCCAATCGATGAGTCCACGTTCTCACGCGCCCATGCCAGTCCCTCGGTGCGCAAATTTGCCCGCGAACTCGGTGTGGATCTCGGCCGGGTCAGAGGCTCGGGCCAGAAGGGCCGGGTGCTGCTCGACGACGTCAAGCAGTTCGTGAAATCAGTGATGAGCGGCACAGTCAGCACTGGTTCCGCGCTGCCCGGTGTTCCGGTGGTGGACTTTGCGAAGTTCGGCCCGGTGGAAATCACGCCGCTGTCACGCGTGCGCAAGATTTCCGGCCCGCGGCTGCAGGCGGCCTGGCTCAACATTCCGCATGTCACGCAGCAGGACGAGGCTGATATCACCGCACTCGACGAGCGGCGCAAGGCGCTCAAGGACAAGGCTGCCGCAGAGGGAGTGAAACTCACACCGTTGGCCTTCTTTGTCCGCGCAGCCGTGCTGGCGCTGCGGGAATTTCCGGACTTCAACAGCTCGCTGAGCGAAGACGGTACCGGCCTCGTGCGCAAGAAGTACTGGCATATCGGCTTTGCCGCGGACACGCCGCAGGGCCTGGTGGTGCCGGTGATCCGCGATGCGGACCAGAAAGACCTGTTCACGATCGCCCGCGAACTCGGCGTGCAGAGCGAGAAGGCACGCAGCGGCAAGCTCACGGCGACCGAGATGCAGGGTGGCACCTTCACGATTTCGAGCCTCGGCGGTATCGGCGGTACCTACTTCAGTCCGATCGTGAACGCGCCGGAAGTGGCGATACTCGGCGTCGGCCGTGCCAGCATCAAACCGGTCTGGGCCAAAGACAAGTTTGTTCCCCGGCTGCTCCTGCCGTTGTCGCTGGCCTACGACCATCGCGTCATCGACGGCGCGACCGGGGCCCGTTTCACGACCTTCCTCGTCGGTCTGCTGGGCGACGTGGATCGCCTGCTTGGGGACTGAGCGGCGATGGCAGTGATCGACGTCAAGGTTCCCAATCTCGGCGACTTCAAGGACGTCGAGATCATCGAAGTCCATGTGGCGATCGGTGATGCCGTCAAGCCCGAAGGCACGCTGATCACGCTGGAGACGGACAAGGCAGCGATGGAAGTGCCATCGAGCGCGGGTGGCGTGGTCAAGGAGCTGCTGGTAAAGACAGGCGACCGGGTTTCGGAAGGACAGGTGATTGTCAGGCTGGAAGGCGAGGCGATCGCGGTACCGACCAGTTCACCGGCCAAGGCGCCGACCAGTGGTTTGGCCAGCACTCCGGCGAGCGCGCCGGCCGGCCCGGCGGCGGGCAGCGTGAGCGCAGCGCCGACAGCCAGCGCACCGCCGCCGTCTGCCAAGGCGATACCGGACACCGCAGCGGCTTATACCGGGCCGGTCGATCTGGAAGCAGACTTGCTGGTGCTCGGCGCGGGTCCCGGTGGTTATCCGGCGGCTTTTCGCGCTGCCGATCTCGGCCTCAAGGTCACTTTGGTCGAACGCTGGGCCACGCTCGGCGGCGTCTGCCTGAACGTCGGTTGCATTCCATCGAAGGCGCTGCTGCATGCGGCGAAGGTCATCGACGACGTCGAGGGCATGGCCGACTGCGGGCTGAGCTTTGGCGAGCCGCAGATCGATGTAGCTGCGCTGCGCGGCTGGAAGGACCGCACCGTCGGAAAACTGACCGGCGGGCTGGCGACGCTGGCGCAGAAACGCAAGGTTGATATCGTGCGCGGTACGGGCAGTTTCCTGTCGCCATACCATCTGGAAGTCGTCGACGGTGAGCAGCGCAAGGTTATCGCCTTCAGGCAATGCGTGATCGCGGCGGGTTCCGAATCCGTGCGTCTGCCGGGATTTCCGGACGACCCGCGCATCATCGATTCCACCGGTGCGCTGGAACTGCGCAGCGTGCCGAAGACCATGCTGGTCGTCGGTGGCGGCATCATCGGTCTGGAAATGGCCACCGTCTACAGCGCGCTCGGTACGAAGATCTCGGTGGTTGAACTCACCGATGGCCTGATGCCCGGCTGTGATCCGGACCTGGTCCGGCCCTTGCAGCGCCGTATCGCCAAGCGCTATGCGCAGATCATGACCGGTACGAAGGTCACGAAGATCGTGCCGGCGGCTGACGGGCTGCAAGTCACCTTTGAAGGCAAGACCTCGGCGACCGAGACCTACGACCAGGTCTTGATGGCGGTGGGCCGTTCGCCGAACGGCAAGCGCCTGTCGGCGGAAAAGGCCGGGATCAGCGTCGACCAGCGCGGATTCATCCCGGTCGACAAGCAGATGCGAACGAATATGCCGCATATCTTTGCAGTCGGCGATATCGTCGGCCAGCCGATGCTCGCGCACAAGGCCAATCACGAGGGCCGGGTGGCGGCTGAAGTGGCTGCCGGCCGCAAGGCTGCGTTCGATGCGCGGGTGATCCCGTCAGTGGCTTATACCGATCCGGAGATCGCCTGGGTCGGCATCACGGAGAGCGAAGCGAAAGCGCAGGGTATCGACTACGGCAAGGGCCAGTTCCCCTGGGCGGCCAGCGGCCGGGCGCTCGGCCTCAATCGCGATGAGGGCATGACCAAGCTGCTCTTCGATGCACAGACGCGCCGGGTGATCGGTGCCGGCATCGTCGGTCCGAACGCCGGCGATCTGATTTCCGAAGTCGCTCTCGCCATCGAGATGGGCTGTGATGCTGCCGATATCGGGCTCACCATCCATCCGCATCCGACCCTGTCGGAAACCGTTGCCTTCGCGGCCGAAGCCTTCGAAGGCACGCTGGTCGATCTGTACCTGCCGAAGAAGAAGTAAGCCTGCCGGCATCCGGCGAGGCGGGTACTTCACTCCGCCACGGCGGTACCTGTTGAGGGCATTGACGCCTGCCAGCGTCGGAAGCGCGAGCGCAGAACGGGGTTTTCCGCGGGCGTCAGTGTCACCGTTGCCGGCATCGGCCAGTCGCGGGCATCGTCTGCTGCGACCAGTCGCGCCAGTCCGCGTGCGGTCGCTTCCGGGTCATCGCTGCGCACGACCGGCATCCCGCAGAGATCGGCCAGGCACTGGCACAGGTAGTCGTTCGCGGTCAGGCCGCCGGTCAGCAGCAGGCGCGTGAGGCGCGGCCCGTGCGCTTCCAGCTCGCGGTAGTTGGTGTACAGCAGGAAGGCGATGCTCTC
>CAUJHF010000023.1 GCA_963204745.1 Pseudomonadota bacterium | reverse complement strand
ATGAGTGATCGCGCGCGGGAACACTTCGGCTGGCAATGAGCGGGGATCTGCCGCGTCTGTGGCGGGTGCCACTGCTTGTTCTCGGCATGGTCTCGCTGTTCGGGGGTGCGGCCGCCGGTCTGCTGCGCATCGGCTGGATGGCTCCGCTGCCCGGCACCGCATCCGTACTCGATCACGGACCCCTGATGATCGGTGCCTTCTTCGGTACGGTCATCAGCCTCGAGCGTGCCGTGGCACTCGGCGCACGCTGGGCCTACAGCGCACCGCTGTGTGCCGGACTGGGTGGACTCGCACTGCTGGCCGGACTCGGCAATACAACAGGACCTGCACTGCTGTTTGCCGGCAGTCTGTTCATGCTGACCGGATCACTGCAGGTGTACCGGCGCCAGCGCGCGCTGCATACCCTGACACTGGTCTTCGGTGCGGCAGGCTGGGCCGCCGGCAATGCCTTGTGGCTGACCGGATTTTCCATCCCTGCCGTTGCCCCGCTGTGGATGGCATTCCTGATCCTCACCATCGCCGGTGAACGCCTGGAGCTGTCGCGCTTCCTGCCACCCTCGCCGGTCGCCAGCAAGGTCTTTACGGGGATCGTCATGTTGCTGCTGACCGGCACCCTCGCCGCATTCAGCACAGTGCCGGGTGCCGGGCTGCTGTTTCCGGCCACGCTGCTCGCACTCGCCGTCTGGCTGCTCAAACAGGACATCGCCCGCCGCACGGTGCACCAGAAAGCGCTGACGCGCTTCATCGCGGTGTGCCTGCTCTCGGGTTACGTCTGGCTCAGCATTGGCGCGCTCATCCTGCTGTCGGCCGGCGGTCTCGTGCCCGGCACTGCTGCCTACGGCGCCGGGCTGCACGCGATCCTGCTCGGCTTCGTCTTCGCGATGGTCTTCGGCCATGCGCCGATCATCTTCCCGGCCATCCTCGGCGTCCGTCTGCCGTATCACCCGCTCTTCTATGTACCGCTGCTCGTGCTGCACCTGTCGCTGCTGCTGCGCGTTGCCGGAACGCTGACAGCTGAAGCGCAGATGCGCAGCATGGGCGGCGCGCTCAACGCGGTGGCGCTGGCGCTGTTCGTATTCGGGATGGTGGTATCAGTGGTGCGGGGAGCCGCGGACTCAGGTCGTGGTACGCAGCCCTGATTCCATCCACTTGCGGATGCGCCGGGCATCAGCCACGCGGGTGTACTTGCCGAAGGAATTCAGCAGCACGATCACCACCGAGCGGCCCTGGATCCGGGTGTGCATCACCAGGCACTGGCCGGCGGCCTGGGTGTAGCCGGTCTTCTGCACGGCGATGTTCCAGTCGGGCTTGGTGACCAGCGTGTTGGTGTTGCGGTACTCCAGCGCGTACTTGCCGCTCTTTACCGTATAGCGTTCGCCGGTCGAATAGCGGCGAATCAGCACATTGTCCGAGGCGGCCTTTACCAGTTTGACCAGATCCCTGGCGCTCGCCACATTCCCGCTCGACAGTCCGGTGGGGTCCATGAATCTTGATTGCGTCATGCCGAGTGCGCCGGCCTTGTTGTTCATCGCCTTCATGAAGACCGGCAATCCGCCCGGATAGCTCCGTGCGAGTGCCTGCGCGGCCCGGTTCTCGGACGACATGAGCGCCAGGTGCAACAGCTCGGCACGGCTCAACCGGGTACCGACACCGAGGCGGGACGCAGATCCGCGTGCCCCGTCCCGGTCTTCACGGCTGATCGTGATGACTTCATCGAGCGGCTGCTTGCCATCCAGCACGACGAGCGCAGTCATCAACTTGGTGATTGAAGCGATGGGACGTACCGCATCGTCATGCCGGGCGAACAGCACGGATGAATCTTTGGCATCGACGACCAGAGCAGTACTCGAACGTACCTCAGGCCGGGTGATGGTTCCGGAGCGGGCGGTCGGCGGCGCGGCGAAGGCTGCGTTGAGCAGCAGGGACATGAGCAGCGCTGCACAAACTCGCGCTGCAGACAGGTGTCGCGTCATCGCAAACCATCCCTGGTTACCGGCACGGGCGGCATCATACGCAATTATGCTGTTCAAAGTCTGCCCCGGGGTCTCATTGCTGTGATCAATGTCGCTGGAATCAGCCGTGGCCTGCAACGTGACCTGCACGCGAGGTACTTCGTGCTCGCAAGCCCGGCCATCGACGCCTTGACAGCGTCCATCTGCAACAGTGAAGCTAGACCAAGGCCAGATCGCCGCTGACGCGTCGAAGTCGCATGCTGAACGGCAGCGAACAGGCTTCGTCAAAGAACAAATTCAAACAGGAGGACTGCGCGTGTATAACTTCATGCTCAACCTGCACAGCTACCTGCGCTGGGTCGTCGTAATCATCGGCATCATCGCGGTGGTGATGGCCTGGGCCGGCGTCTTCTCGCGCGCTCGCTGGACCCCGCAACAGGTCAACCTTGGCCGCCTGATCACCATCGTTTTCGACACCCAGGCGCTGGTCGGCGTACTGCTCTATGCGTGGCTCAGCCCGATTACCACCAGCGCGTTCAGGGACATGGCCTCGGCCATGAAGGACGCGGGGGTACGTTTTTACGTTGCCGAGCACTCCCTGGTGATGATCATCGCCGCCGTGCTGGTACACATCGGGGTCCTGCGCGCCCGCAAGAAAGACTCGCCACTGCAGGCGGCCATTTTTTACACGCTGGCCATCGTCGGCGTACTCGCCCTCACACCATGGGGCCGGCCGCTGCTGCCAGGTAGCTGAGCAGCGCCTCCCGGCCGGATCGCGCCTGGTGCCGCCGACCAGCAAGAAGTAGAAGGAACCCCGGGATGCGCCACACCATTCTGATCAGCCTGCTCTGCCTGTCGGTTTTCGCCTGCTCAAGTCAGCTGCGAACGAAGCCCGCACTCGCCTCGCTGCCCGACGTGAGTTTTCACCAGGCCGGTCGCGTCGCATCCGGGCGCCTTGAGGCAACGGACATCCCGAACATCGCCGCTGCGGGAATCGAAACGGTGATTGATCTCCGCGATGACAGCGAGACGCCAGACTTCGATGAGGCTGCCGCCGTGCGGGCCGCGGGTATGCGTTATCACAACCTGCCGATACACGGTCCACAGGATCTGACCACGGAGAACGTCCGGGCCTTCGACGCGCTGCTTGCCACCGCCGGCAAGTCGCCGACCTTGATCCACTGTGCGTCCAGCAACCGGGTTGGCGCCCTGATCGCCTTGCGCGCCGCCACCTTGCAAGGCATGTCCGGTGACGAGGCAGTGGAACTGGGCAAGGCATGGGGCCTTGGCAGCCTGGAGCCCGCGGTGCGCGAGCGCCTGGACCGATGACCCGAGCGACCGTCGGCGGCGGTCCGAAGAAAGTCCTCTACGCGCTGAAGACCGCAACACGGACCGGCCTGCGCAGCACCGCAAAGGCCCTCAACTCGAAAAACACCTGCAAAGCCTGCGGTCTTGGCATGGGCGGGCAACAGGGCGGCATGACCAACGAGCTGGGCGAGTATCCCAGCGTCTGCAACAAGAGCATCCAGGCGCAGTCCACCGATATCCAGCCGCCGATTCCTGTGTCGGTGCTGACACACTCGCTGGCGGAACTCCGGCAACTCGACGGTTACGAGCTGGAGCATCTCGGCCGTCTCGGCAAGCCGATATACAAGGCCGCGGGCGCGGACCGGTACCAGGTCGTCGACTGGGAATGGGCGCTGGACCGGGCAGCGGAGCGCCTGCGGGCGACAGATCCGCAGCGATCGTTTTTCTACTCTTCGGGGCGCTCATCCAACGAGGCAGGCTTCGTATTCCAGCTGCTGGCACGGGCTTTCGGCACCAACAATGTCAACAACTGTTCCTATTACTGCCACCAGGCCACGAGCGTCGGACTGAAAACCACGATTGGCACCGGGACCTCGACCGTCGAACTGGCCGACCTGTCGAAATGCGATCTCATTTTCGTGATCGGCGCCAACCCGTCCTCAAATCACCCGCGCTTCATTCACAAGCTGCAGGAATGCCGGGCCCGGGGTGGCGATGTCATCATGATCAATCCCGCCCGTGAGCCGGGACTGGTCCGTTTCGCGCTGCCGAAACGTCCGACATCGATGCTCAAGGGCGGCGACTGGATCGCCTCCGACTACCTGCAACCGCGCATCGGATCCGACGTGGCCTTGTTCAAGGGCATCGCCAAGGCTGTGCTGGCTGCCGGCGCGGAGGACCGGGATTTCATCAACCGCTACACCACGGGGTTCGCGGACTTTCTGCTGGATATCGACAGCGAGTCCTGGCCGGCGATCGAGGCGCGCTGTGGCATCGCCAGAGCCGACATCGAGCGGGTCGCAGCGCTCTACGCAAAGGCCGGCAATGTGGTGTTCGCCTGGGGCATGGGCATGACGCACCACCTCCATGGGGTCGACAACGTCGAGTACATCGCCAATCTCGCGCTGCTCCGCGGACAGATCGGCCGACCGGGCGCCGGCCTGCTGCCACTGCGCGGCCACAGCAATGTCCAGGGAATCGGCACGATTGGCGTCAAGCCGGTGCTTTCCGCCGAGATCTTCACGCGCATCGAACAGGCATTTGGCGTATCGCTGCCCGGCATCGCAGGGTACGACACGATGGCGGGCATGCAGGCGGCCAGCCGCGGTGAAATCGACGCGGCCGTCATCATGGGCGGCAACCTCTACGAGGCCAATCCCGACCAGACCTGGGCAGAGCAGGCGCTCGACCGGATCGGCTTCAGGTTGTTCCTGACGACGACGCTCAATCGGGGCCACGTGTCCGGTTGCGATACCGGTGAGGTGCTGGTGCTGCCCGTGACAGCGCGGGATGAGGAGTGGGAACCGACCACGCAGGAATCAATGTTCAACTATGTACGACTGAGTGATGGCGGGATCACCCGTCTCGACACAGTGCGTCCCGAGGTGGACATATTGACCCGGCTCGCCGAACGCCTGCTGCCCGATACGCCGATCACCTTCAGCGCTTTCCGCCAGCACCGGACGCTGCGCGAAGCCATCGCCCGTATCGTGCCGGGCATGGAGGATCTGGCCGACATCGATGTCGCGAAACGCGAGTTTCATATTCGCGGCCGGCTGCTGCACGCACCGCACTTCAACACAACTGACGGCCGTGCCCGGTTTGTCTGTCGGCCGGTACCACCGCCATCCGATACCCCGCTGACCCTGACCACCGTGCGCAGTGAGGGACAGTTCAACACCATCATCTACGAACGGACCGACAGCTACAGGAATCACGCGGACCGGTGGACCGTGATGCTGCATCCCGCCGACCTCGCCGCCCATGGACTGGCAGACGGCGACACCACGACGCTGGTTTCCGCGCATGGCCGGATGGAGGGCCTCACTGTGCGGGCCTTCGACCTCGCTCGCGGCAGCGTCATGGCCTATTTCCCCGAAGCGAACGTACTGACAGGTACGGCCGTTGATCCGCGCAGCAAGACACCGGCTTTCAAGTCCACGCCGGTCTGGTTGGCAGTGGTGCATTGACGGGCGCTGGCAGGCGCCGGGGCGTCAGCCTCGGCGCGAACGAGAAGCCCTTTGCCAGCCCAGCGACGCGAGCGCGGTGCCCAACAACCAGACGGCCGCCGGTGCAGGCACCGGCGCCAGAAAGCCCCGGATCTCACCACCCCCGTACAGGGTGGTGTGGATATTGAAGTAGGTCCTGCCACCATTGAGCCCGGCCACGAGCGTGTTGAACGCCGCGCTTGCCGTACCACCATGCGCTGTCAAAAAAGCCGTGCCGTAGCTCGACGTCTGGGTCATGTCGAAGGTCTGATCATAGATGCCGGAGGTTACGCCGGAAGGGAAGCCGGCAAACGTCGGCGTTTGCGTGGCCACACCCGCGGTGCCCGTGTTCGGCGACGTGGTACAGCAGTGAATGTGCGCGGCGCTCGTGGCACCAATCAGGCCGCTGAAGCTCGCCTCGACACGCATCGTTACCAGGTCAAAATCGACGGTTATCTTCGCGGAGCCGAAGCCGGCCGATGCGTTCGGCGGCAACTCCGACGTACCGTCCAATGCGGCCGCATAGACGATGCTGGCGGCATTCGCCGGCATTGCCAGAAAAAGCGCCGCCGTAGCTGCGCCAAGCCATGCTGTTCTTTTCATAATGTAGCACCCAGGTTTCTGTTGATTACCGGCCAGTCACCGCAAACTGCAGACAAAAAATGACGGCGACACCATCACCAAATGAACGGGATGAGCCGCCTGGTCCGCAGCATATAGGCCGACAGAGAAAGTGCGGTTGAGTTCCTCAGGGGTTTCCGCATTCCGCCTTTATACTGCACGCTGCACTTGGCGCGGTTCACCGGGAGAAGAGTCATGGGCCTGATCGTTATCGTCGTGTTCACAGCGCTGGCACTGTACCTGATCAGTATCTACAACCGGCTGGTAACGGTACGCAATGGCGCGCGCAATGCCTTCGCGCAGATCGACGTACAGCTCACCCGCCGTCACGACCTGATTCCGAATCTTGTCGAGGTCGCCAAAGGCTATCTGGCGCACGAACGAAATACCCTGGAAGCCGTCATCCAGGCACGCAACTCGGCAGTGTCCGGACTGAAGACCGCCGCAGCCGATCCGGCCAATAGCGCCGCAATCGAGGCGCTCGCCGGTGCCGAGAACCAGCTCAGCAGCGCACTCGGCCGACTGTTCGCGCTGGCCGAAGCCTACCCTGACCTCAAGGCAAACCAGACTATGATGCAGCTCTCCGAAGAGCTGACCACGACCG
Organism: Pseudomonadota bacterium; assembly: GCA_963204745.1. Lineage (GTDB taxonomy): Bacteria > Pseudomonadota > Gammaproteobacteria > Steroidobacterales > SHZI01. The sequence continues at coordinate 444 of CAUJHF010000023.1, read as the reverse complement.
AAAACAAGGTCGCGTTTGCGCGCCAGGCGTACAACGACGGGGTAATGGCCTACAACAATGCGCGTGAAGTATTCCCCAACAATTTCGTGTCATCCACTTTTGACTTCAGGACCATGAAACTGCTCGAAATCGAAAACGCGGTCACGCGCGAGGTGCCGAAAATCAGCTTCAGCTGAACGGCACCGGCCCGACAGCCGCCAGGCACATGAACTTCTGGGCCCGTCAGGCCGAAGCCCGCCAGCGCAGCCGCTGGCTTGTCGCGATATTCATCGCCGCGGTGCTGACGATCGTGATTGCGGTCAACTTCGTCGTCCTCAGCCTGTTTGCCCTGCTCGATACCGGGCATCCGCAGGCCGCTGTGACCACGACGCTGCTGGTGCTGGCGATCATCGGCATCGCCAATCTCTACAAGACCATGTCACTGGCAGCCGGCGGCGGTGCGGT
>CAUJHF010000022.1 GCA_963204745.1 Pseudomonadota bacterium | reverse complement strand
CTGTCCGGTGCGGTGTGGCTCATCGCGACCGGCAGTGCGTCGTGGCGGATCATGGCTGGTGCCATTCTCGGCCTGCTGCTCACGATATCGCTATCGTCGCTCGCCGGTTCCGCGGCGACGGGTGTCGCGTGGTACGGGCCGCTCGTCTCGGGTGCCTTTGCCTTCGGCATCGTCTTCATTGCCACAGACCCGACAGCTTCGGCGATGACCAATCCCGGCCGCTTTGCCTTCGGTATTTTTGCGGGAATGCTGTCGCAGCTGACGGGTGTGATATTTGCGATCTTGCTGGCGAGCCTGGTTGCACCGCTGTTCGATGCCGCTGCGGTTGCGCTCAACATCCGGCGGCGACGGCTCAGGGTCCAGCGCCAATGAGCGCGCAATCTGCCGGCCAAAGTTCCAGCCAAGGTTCTGGCCAGGATTTTGGCAAGACCCTTGGCGTCACTTTTGTCATCGCACTCGTCTGTTCGCTGGTCGTCACGGGAACCCATCTGGCCCTGAAGCCGGTCCAGGAGTCATGGACCGATGTGGCCCGTTACCGGAGCGTGCTCGATGTGTCCGGGCTGCTGCCCGACACGCCGGCCACCGACCGCGAACTGGCTGCATTGATGCGGCAGCTGGAGGTGCGCGACGTCGAGGTATCGCGCAAGGTCAATGGCGATGTGAAGGTGGCGACCGAGCCTGTGTTCCTGGTCTGGACGGACGACCGGTTGCAGCGCGTGATCCTGCCGGTAGCCGGGCAGGGCATGTGGGCACCGATTCGCGGCTATCTCGCCCTTGAACCGGACCTGCGCACCGTCGCCGAGATCAGCTTTCACGACATTGGCGACACGCCTGGCATCGGCGACCGGATCCAGGAACCCGAGTGGCGGGCTCAATGGCGCGGCAAGGCGGCCTTCAATGATGCGGGCGAAGCTGTGTTGGGCAGCGGTGATGATCCGCGTCACCGTATCGATGCTGTCGCCGGGGCCACGATTACGTCCATGGCGGCAATGAGGCTCGTACGTGATGCGCTCGGTGCGGACGGTTTCGGCCCGTTCCTCGACCGTCTCCGGCGCGAGAACCTCCGCCCTGAAGGTACCGGGCCATGAAAGCGCGTGACGTACTGCTGAACCCGATCATCGGCGACAATCCGGTCACCCGTCAGGTGCTCGGCATCTGTTCTGCGCTCGCCATCACCAATTCCCTGCGCAACGCGCTGGTGATGGGTCTGGCACTGACCGCCGTGCTGGTCACCGCCAACGTGACCATCAGCCTGTTGCGCCGCCACCTCCCGGCCAGCGTGCGCCTGCTGGTGCAGATGACCATCATTGCCTCGGCGGTGATCGTCGCCGACGAGTTCCTGCGGGCCTACGCACCCGAGATCTCTCGCACGCTGTCGGTGTTTGTCGGACTCATCGTCACCAATTGCATCGTGCTGGGCCGCACCGAGTCCTTCGCGCTCCGCTATAACCCCGCGCTCGCCGCGCTCGATGGTCTCGGCAACGGCCTCGGCTACAGCCTGGTGCTGGTCATCGTCGCGGTGATCCGCGAGTTGCTGGGCAGCGGGAGCCTGCTCGGCGTTTCTCTGCTGCCCCTCGTCGCCGATGGCGGCTGGTTCCAGCCCATCGCGCTGCTGCTCCTGCCGCCCAGCGCGTTCTTCGTCATCGCCGGACTGATCTGGCTTGTCCGCAGCCGGCGGCCGGAGCAGGTGGAACAGCCCGAGGTCCGGGAGATCACACTCACGCGGATGGAACGCAGATGATGGACGTGCTCGTGCCGCTGTTCTTCCGGTCGGTGTTCATCGACAACCTCGCGCTCGCCTTCTTCCTTGGCATGTGCACTTTTCTCGCCGTGTCACGCCGGATCCGGACAACACTCGGACTCGGCGCAGCAATCATCGTCGTGCTGGGCATCACGGTGCCGGTTAACAACCTGATCTACCGCTTCCTGCTGAAGGATGGCGCGCTCGCATGGGCCGGGTTGCCCGGCGCGGATTTCAGCTTTCTCGGCCTGATCACCTACATCGGCGTGATCGCGGCCTGCGTGCAGGTCCTGGAGATGGTGCTGAACCGCTGGTTCCCGGCGTTGTTCCATGCGCTGGGCATCTTCCTGCCGCTGCTTGCCGTGAACTGCGCAATCCTTGGCGCCGTGCTGTTCATGGTCCAGCGCGACTATGGCTTTGCCGAGAGCGTGGTCTTCGGCATCGGTTCGGGGACCGGCTGGGCGCTGGCTGTCATCGTGCTGGCCGGCCTGCGCGAGAAACTTCGCTACGCAGATCCGCCGGATGGTCTGCGCGGCCTCGGCATCACGTTCATCACCGCCGGGCTCATGTCGCTCGCTTTCCTCGCCATGGCCGGAGTTGAGCTGTGAGCGATGCATGGCAGGAACTGCTGCTCGGTGCCGGCCTGTTCACCGCGATCGTGATGACACTGACGCTGCTCGTGCTGCTCCTGCGTACGCGCATTCTCCCCGGCGGCACCGTCGATGTACTCATCAACGGCGAGCGCACCCTGAAGGTTGCACGCGGCACCAGCCTGTTGCAGGCGATGGCGGCTGACGGCCTCTACCTGCCTTCGCCCTGCGGTGGCAACGGCACCTGTGGCCAGTGCCGCGTCACGGTGACTGCCGGTGCCGGACCCCTGCTGCCCACCGAGGCGACGCACATCAACCGGCGGGATGGCCAGGCTGGCGTACGCCTTGCCTGCCAGCTTGCCGTAAGCCGCGACCTCGCCATCCGGATCCCGGCGACGATCCTCGGCGTTGAACGATGGGCGTGCCGGGTCAGCTCCGCGCGCATGCTGGCGCCTTTCATCCGCGAGCTGGTGCTCGAGCCGCCGCCTGGCCGGGTGATGAACTTCCGCGCCGGCGGTTACGTGCAGGTGGAATGTCCAGCCCACCAGTTGCGGTTTGCAGATTTCGGACTGGATGCCGCGACACGCAGTGAGTGGCAGCGACTCGGGCTGCTCAAGCTCACATCAGCCACGACAAGCACCATCACCCGGGCCTACTCCCTTGCCAACTATCCGGGAGAAGGGCCGGGCCTGATGCTGAACGTCCGGCTCGCCACGCCGCCGCCGCGCGCGCCGGCGGACACGCCGCCCGGCAGGGTGTCCTCGTGGCTGTTTGGCCTGCGTGAAAATGATCCCGTGACCCTGCTCGGTCCCTTCGGCGAGTTTTTTGCCAGGCCGGGTAATGCGGAAATGGTTTTTGTCGGCGGCGGCGCCGGCATGGCGCCGCTCCGTTCCCTGATCCTCGACCAGCTCGTGCGCCAGCACAGCGGTCGGCGCATCAGCTACTGGTATGGCGCCCGCAACCTCGGGGATGCGCTCTATGCTGCCGAGTTCGAACAACTGGCCCGCGAGTACCCGAACTTCAGCTGGCACCTGGCACTCTCGGAACCGCTCCGCGATGACGGCTGGCAGGGCCCGACCGGATTCATCCATGAGGTGCTGCGCACACAGTACCTGGCCGGCCACCCGGCGCCCGAGGATTGCGAGTACTACCTGTGCGGCCCGCCGATGATGGCGGCCGCCGTGAATCACATGCTCACCGGTTTCGGCGTGGAGCCGGAGAACATCCTGTTCGATGACTTTGGTGGCTGAGCGACGTGTCGCTACGGGGGAAACGTCATGAAATCAGACAGAATCCGCGACTACATGGCTACGGCACTCGTTACGGTAACGCCGGACACCGAGATCCTGCGCGCAGCCCGCCTGCTCGTCGACAACAACATCGGTGGTGCGCCGGTGGTGGATGCCGGCGGAGGCCTCGCCGGTATCCTGACCGAGAAGGACTTCATGCGCGTGGTGCTCAATGCCAGCTACTACGCTGACTACGGCGGCCGCGTTGCCGACTACATGACGACGACCGTCGAGACGATAGGCCCGGACGAAAGCGTGGTCGCGGTCGCGAAGCGATTCATGGACAGCCCCTATCACCGCTATCCCGTGCTCGACAACGGCCGGCTCGTGGGCCAG
>CAUJHF010000021.1 GCA_963204745.1 Pseudomonadota bacterium | reverse complement strand
TGCCACCCGCAAGGGCGCATGGCTGTTCCATGGCGATGCGGCCCGCCGGAAGTGGCGCGTCGACGGTCCGCATTTTCTGGGGCACATCATCCACCACCTGATGCTCGATCCCCGCGATGGCAGGACCATGCTCGCGGCGGCGAGTACCGGCCATCTCGGACCCACGCTGTTTCGTTCCCTCGATCGCGGGCGCAAGTGGCAGGAAGTGAAGCGGCCGCCGGCCTTCGACAAGGTGCCCGAGGGCCAGCAGGGACGGGTGGTCAGCCACACCTTCTGGCTGACGCCCGGGAACGCCAGTCAGCCCGGCGTCTGGTATGCGGGCACATCGCCGCATGGCCTGTTTCGCTCGGATGATGGCGGTGATTCGTGGGAGCCCGTCCGCGGCCTCAATGACAACCCGCAATACCGTGAGTGGATGGGCGGGCCACAGGATGGAACGCCGGATGGCCCCAAACTCCATTCGGTCATCGTCGATCCGCGCGACGTGAATCATCTGTACATCGGCATGTCGAGCGGCGGTGTGCATGAATCATGTGACGGTGGCAGAAGCTGGGCGCCGCTGATCGACGGACTCGAGGTTGTCGAGATGTTCGACGCATCCAAGGTCTGGTTTCACGACCCGCATTGCGTACGCCTTTGTCCCTCCAATCCGGACCGGCTCTATCAGCAGAATCACTGTGGCATCTATCGCCTGGATCGTCCCTCGAGCCGCTGGACGCGGATCGGCAGGAAGATGCCGAAGTCAGTCGGCGACGTGGGCTTCCCGATGGTGGTCCATCCGCGTGACGCCGATACGGCATGGGTTTTCCCGATGGATGGTTCATCCGTGTGGCCGCGCGTGTCGGTGGCCGGCAAACCCGCCGCCTGGATCACGCGCAATGGCGGCAAGACCTGGCAGCGACAGGATACCGGGCTGCCGGAAGGGCAGGCCTGGTGGACCGTGAAGCGTCAGGCGATGACAAATGACGCACGCGATCCGGTGGGTCTGTACCTCGGCACCACGAGCGGTGAAGTCTGGATGAGCAGCAACGAGGGCAGTCGATGGAACTGCATCGCGCGCCATCTGCCGGAAATCTACGCGGTGGAGGCCGCACTGGTCTAGTGCCGTGAGGGTGCTGATACCCAGTCCGCTGCTGTCTTATACCCGCGTCAGGGAAGTTGCAGCTTCGGGTACCACGATGGCCGAGTTGCTTGCGGATCTCGACCGGCAGTTTCCCGGGATACGTCACCGCATGATCGATGAGCAGGATCAGGTGCGCCCGCACATGCGTATCTTCGTGAACGGCGAGCAGAGTTTCGACCTGGACCAGGCCCTTGCTTCCAGCGATGTGGTGCAGATCATCCAGGCGCTGAGCGGCGGCTAGTGTCCATGCCGGGGAACAGTGTGGTGATTCAGGAAATCGAAGTCGCCGAGGTCGCCGCTCGCCTGCAAAGTGGCCAGCGAACCGTTCTGGTCGATGTCCGGGATCCGGACGAGCACGAATCGGGCTGTCTGGCTGGTGCGCTGCTGCTGCCACGTGCGCTGGTTGCGCGCAGCATAGAGACACTGGTTCCTGATAAAGACACGCCCGTCGTCGCGTATTGCGCGGTCGGCATACGTTCAGCCATGACGGCGATGACCTTGATGGCGATGGGCTACACGCAGGTATGGTCGATGCGCGGCGGATTCGATGAATGGCAGCGCAGCGGGCATGCCTGGGTCGTGCCTTCCCCCGATGGTGAAGCGGCGCCGCTCGGTACCGAACAGGCCACGCGCTACGCGCGCCATCTGCGCCTGCCGGAGATCGGCATGGCGGGCCAGGCAAAGCTGCTGGCCGCGCGCGTGCTGTGCATCGGCGCAGGCGGCCTCGGTTCGCCGACCAGCCTGTACCTGGCTGCGGCCGGGATCGGCACACTCGGGATCGTGGACGACGACCGTGTTGAACTCGGCAATCTGCAGCGCCAGATCGTCCATACCACTGCCAGCATCGGCATGCCGAAGGTGGACAGCGCCGCAGGGATGCTGTCTGCGCTCAATCCCGATGTCCGTGTGACCAGAATCCGGACGCGGCTGACTGCGGAGAATGCGTTGGCGATACTTGCCGATTACGATGTCATCATCGATGGAAGCGACAACTTCGCGACACGCTACCTGGTCAACGACGCTGCCTTGCGACTCGGAAAACCGGTGATTCACGCTGCCATCCAGGGCTTTGAAGGCCAGCTCACGGTGTTTGCCGCGGCAGGCGCACCCTGCTATCGCTGCGTGTTTCCGGATCCGCCGCCCGCGGAGTTTGCGCCGTCCTGTCGGGAGGCCGGCGTGCTTGGCGTGTTGCCGGGTGTGCTCGGCGTCTTGCAGGCGACCGAAGCCATCAAGCTGATTCTCGGCATCGGTGACAATCTGGTCGGCCGGCTGCTCAGCTATGACGCACTGTCGATGCGCTTCACCGAACTCGGTCTGCGCCGAGATCCTGAATGCCCTGCCTGTGGCAGCGGCAGCGGAAAAAAATGAAGCCCCCGGGTGGGGGCTTCATGGCGGTCATGGTTTGCAGGATGTAAACGATCAGGCGGAAGCCGTACGGCGACGGGCAACACCGAGGATGCCGAGCGCACTGCCGAACAGCCAGACCGCGGCCGGAACCGGTACCAGGGTATAGTTGAAGTTCATCTGCAGCCAGGCGGTTTCAGAAGAACCGCCAACGGCGTCGCGGTTCTTGCGGACACGCAGTACGAGGTTGTTACCTGTCACCAGCGCAGAGAACTGGGCGACGGGCGCCGCAGTCACGCCATCCGGCAACAGCCCGTTGTACCAGTTACCCGGATAACCGCGCCGATCCGCGGGGTCGCACCACTGGGTAGCAGTGTTGTTGACTACGCAGGTCTCTCCCGCACCCTTGATCAGGGTGGTTGCCGCACCGAGAACGGTCGCGCCGGAGAACGTGTGGGTGAAGTTCGCGCCAAAACCGGCCAAGGTATAGCTGAGCGAGTTGACGGTGATATTGCCGAGATCGTCATCCGTGGCGAGACTGCTGCCGCAGGTGATGCAGACCGAAGCCGCGAGCGGGCCAGCGCCAAACGGGTATACGCCCGGAGCGCTGCTCGTCTGAAAGGTTATTGACTGAAGCTGATAGACAGTTGCGCCATGGGCGGTACCGGCAAGCGCGATCAGTGCGATCGCAAGCAGGTGTCGTCCAGATTTCATTGATATCATTTTCAAGGCCCCCGAATGCTTGTTTATGATTTGTATCCAGTCACTTGCCGGCGAATATCTCCGCGACTAGTGACCCTTCCGAGCCGAAGATGTATCAGTCCCTGCATGAAGGCAAGTTAATGATGTCGCTGCTTGACCTAATGCGGCGGATGGGTCTTCCTGAGTCAACGCCAGGTCAACGATGAGTCAATATTCATGAATGCCGGGAGCTGCAATGCGACTTTTTGATTTCAACCGCGCACCGAATCCGCGCCGCGTGCGCATCTTTCTGGCCGAGAAGCAGGTGGAGATACCCAGGGTAAACGTGAACCTGTTTCGCCGCGAGCAGTTGTCGCCGGCGTTTCTGGCCATCAATCCGGGTGGGACGGTGCCGGTGCTTGAACTCGACGATGGCACATACCTGAGTGAGTGCCTGGCGATCTGCCACTATCTGGAGGCCATGCATCCGGAGCCCGCGCTGTTCGGTACCACGCCCCGGCAGCAGGCGCTGACGCTGATGTGGGCGAATATCGTGGATAACGAGGGCATGTCGGCCGTGGCCGAGGTGTTGCGTAACTTGTCGCCCGGATTCGGGGACCACGCGCTGCCCGGGCCGCTGGCCTGCGCACAGATTCCGGCGCTCATCGAACGTGGTCGGCGGCGAGCCGAACAGTTCTTCGACCGCGTGGGTCAGCAACTGGAGCGAGGGCCCTGGCTGGCCGGTGAGGACTATTCCTATGCGGACATCAGCCTGCTGGTGACGACGGATTTTGCCGGCTGGGTCGATATCGACCCGATACGGACCCGGCCGTCCCTGCAGCGCTGGTATGAGCGCGTTGCCGCGCGTCCGGCTGTGCAAGCCTGATGCGCAGGCCTGATAACGTCCCGCTCACGACTACCCCTGCCTGCCATGAGTTTCACCCTGAACGACCATATGGCAGGGACGACGCCCTCAGCGCTGCAGCAGCTTGACGATTCCGGTTTCGTTTGCGAGTACGGCAAGGTCGCGTGCCGTGCGGTGATCCACGTTGACGAGACCCGCATCGGCGCCTGCGGCCAGCAGCAGTTTTACCGAGTCGTCGCGGCCCTGCGCTGCTGCGGTCATGAGGGCTGTGTTGCCGATCTTGTTGCGCAGATTCATGTTTGCCCCGGCTTTTATCAACTGGCTTGTGACTCCGGAGTGGCCGGTCGTTGCAGCAGCGATGAGCGCCGTGTTGCCGTCGCGACTGCGGGCATCGATGGCGACGCCCAGCTGCAGCAGTGCCGCCACCGTGCGCCGGTCACCACGCCGGGCGGCAGCGATGAGCGGTGTTTCATTCTCGTTGTCGCCGGCATTCAGGTCGGCACCATGGTCGGCGAGAAGCTCGATGATCCTCGTCTGCCCGCTCTGCGCGGCTGCCAGGGCCGCCGAGCGTCCCTTGTCATCGCGGCTGTCCGGTATGGCGCCTGCATCGAGCAGGGCGCGCACGATGGCAGTCGAGCCAAGGCCGGCGGCTTTGATCAGCGGTGTCACGCCGCCGGGCCCTTTCTGCTCGGCCGGCGCTCCAGCGAGCAGCAGTGCGGTTGTCACGGCCTGATGGCCACCGGTGACGGCCAGCGACAGCGCGGTCTGCCCGTTGCGCTCATGTTCGTTCGGCCGGGCCCCGCCACGAATCAGCAGTCCGGCGATCCCGGTGTGCCCCTCGTTGGCAGCGTGCATCAGTACCGTCGTTCCGTTTGCATTGCTGGTGTTCGCATCGGCACCGTGATCCAGAAGCAATACGACGATATCCTGATGGCCACGCTTTGCAGCCCGGCTGAGTGCTGTTTCACCGGCTTCGTCGCGCGCTCCGATGTCAGTGCCGGCCGCGAGGAGCTGTTTCACCAGATCGGCGCTGCCTCGCCACGCGGCGTATATCAACGGCGTTGCACCGGGGAGAGTCCCCGCCGAATCCGCAGCGCTGGCAACTGTCGGTGCCGTCGAAGCACGGCGGGAAAGAATTTCCTTTGCACCACGGCTGGTCAGGAGACGGGCTACCTCCGGATGATTGCGTTCGCGCGCTGCGGTGAGCGCCGTCCATTGCCGCTGGTCGGCCTGGTTCACCGGTGCGCCGCCATCAAGCAATGTCGTCACCGCCGTCGCATGGCCGGCTGCCGCGGCGATGACCAGCGCCGGATTGCCGTGGCCATCCGGTTTGTCGAGCGATGCACCGGCCCGGATCAGCTGGACCAGGATATCGGTGGCGCCGGCCTGCGCGGCCATGTGTACGGCGCTGCTGCCGGTGTCGTCGGTTGTGTCGGGTGTGGCGCCAGCAGAAAGCAGCAGCATCACGGCATCTGCATTGTTCCCGTCCACGGCTTCCATGAGTGCGGTGCGGCCGTGTTCATCGGCGGCGTCGACCTCTGCATTGGCGGCAATAGAGCTGCGCAGTGTCGCGGTGTCGCCGCGTTGTGCAGCGCGCCGGAAGGCGACCGGATCTGCAGTCGTCGGGGTGGCAGCCTCGGCTTGCAGATCCTTCAGTCGCAGGGCGGCACGGGCATTGCCGGCTGCCGCCGAGCGTTCGTACCAGGTTCGCGCGGCCGCAGCATCCTGCTCGACGCCCGAGCCGTTTTCCAGCATTTGTGCATAGTTGTACTGGGCCCACGCATCGCCGCTGGTGGCCACTTCCTGCATGAGTACGGCTGCCCGGGCCGCGTCGCGCGGTACGCCGGTACCGGCGCCGTACAGTACCGCCAACCGGTATCGCGCCTGCATGTCGCCGCGATCGGACAGTGCTGCATATATGCGTGCTGCGGATGCAAAGTCCCGTACGCGCACCGCGGTCCGGGCATCTGCCATGGTCTGGGCGTTGCCGGTGCCAGCCAGAGTGAAAAAGAAGCAGACGGCAACCGCGACGCACGGGAAACGACTCATCAGGCGGTTCCGTACTTGGTTTCGACTCTCACGCCGATCGAATTCAGAAAGGCTGTCGGCAGTACGCCGCCGGCGCTGATGATCACGGCGTCGTTGTCGAGGGCGGCCTGGCTGTCTTCGAGTCGCAGCAGAACCTTGTCCTTTTCGATGCCGATCACTTCAGAGCGCAGCAGTACCTTGATCCGGCCGGCTTCCGCCGCCGCCCGCAGGCGTTCGCGGTTGGCAGGTTTGACGCGACTGAAGGCTTCAGACCGATAGGACAGGGTGACACCGGAGCCGGGTACTTCGCTGATGGTAGTGGCAGCTTCGAGTGCGCTGTCGCCACCGCCGACCACCAGCACGCGGCGGTTGCTGTACTGTTCGGGCTCGATGAGCTTGTAGGTGACCTTGCTCAGGTCTTCGCCGGGCACGCCGAGCTGGCGGGGCGTACCCCGGCGTCCGATGGCCAGCAGGATATTCCGGGCCTGAATCTCCCTTGTGCTGGTCTGGACCCGGAAGTACTCGCCGTCGCGGCTGGCGGCGACGACCCGTTCCCTGAAGCTGATCGGCACACCGGTGTCGTGCTGCACCTTCTGCCAGTAGCTCAGCAGTTCTTCCTTGCTTGTGTTGCCGAAGTTGACCTTGCCGACCAGCGGCAGATGCGCGGTGCCGGCCATGACCAGCTTGCCGCGCGGGTAGTGCGACACCATGCCGCCGAAGGAATCCTGCTCGATGGTCACAAAGCTGAGTTTCTGCTCCATCGCCGCCAGCGAGGCAGAAAAGCCGGCAGGTCCAGCGCCGACGATCACGACGTCCACGACAGAGTCCTGTTTCGGTGCGCGTTCGCCGGCGATGTAGGTGATTGCCTGCCGGCCCTGTTCGATGGCGTTGCGGATCAGTCCCATACCGCCGAGTTCGCCGGCGATATAGATGCCGGGTACGTTGGTCTGGAAATCCGGCCCGACGTCGGGGATGTCCATGCCGCGACGCTCGGTGCCAAAGACCAGCGTAATCGCGCCGACCGGACAGGCGGTTCGGCAGGCGCCATGGCCGATGCAGTCGCTCGGTCCGATCAGTTCGGCCTTGCCGCGGATCATGCCGAGCACGCGGTGCCCCGGCATTTCCGGGCAGGCGTTGATGCAGGCCTTGCAGCCTATGCACCTGACCGGATCGATAACCGGATGAATGGCGGGTGGCTCGGTCAGGCCAGCCGCGTGCGCTGCATCACGCACTGCAGCACTCTGGCGATGAAAGCGGTTCTGCACATAGCCGTATGCTGCGACGATCGCCGCCGCAGGCAAAACGTATGTCATCAATGCCACTGAATCGGTCATGGCTTAATTTTCCGGAAATGAAATGGCCGCGCTGTTGATGGTCTCAGTCCATTTTCGTAGTCTTGGCGGCCATGGGGTGTGCGCGCCTTCACAGTGCCGGCGTGATCTTGCGGGTAACGTAAGTGTGCAGTGCCGGGGTGGTTCTGTCATTTCACATTAATTAAAAGCCGCTGACGGTCTTTTTCAGCGGGTTATCGCTTGCCGGCCGCTGTCATTGAAAGGCGAGGAACAGGGTTTATGAGCTTAGCATCAGCGGCAGCCGTCAGGGCGGCAGCGACGGAAGAGGGACCGGGGCAGAAGCTGCGCACCCTGTACTCGCGCTACGGGGCGCTCGCCGGATACGTCTTTGCGGCTCTCCTTGTCTATGTCGGCTGGCTTGGCCGCGATCAGCGCAACATCCATGCCGAATACGGGCTCGGCTATGCGCTGGGCATTCTGGGCGGAACGCTGATGCTGATCGTGCTGCTCTACTACTTGCGCAAACGCGTGCGCTGGCTCGCGCGCTTCGGCGCCATGCAGCACTGGTTTCGCATCCACATGATCCTTGGCATCGTCGGGCCGGTACTCATCCTCTACCACTGCAACTTCGATCTCGGCGATCTGAATTCCAATGTCGCGCTGTACTGCACACTGCTCGTCGCGGGCAGTGGGGTGCTCGGCCGTTACCTGTATGCCGGCATTCACCATGGCCTGTATGGCAGCAAGGCCACGCTTCAGGAAATGGCCGGGGTGCTGGAGCAATCAGTCAGCGGCGGCCATGTGAGTGCCCTGATGGGACCCATCCGTGAGGAACTGGCGGGAATCGACAGGCGCGTGCTTGCACCATCGCCCGGCATTATCGGCAGCGTCATTCGTCACCTGGGCATCGTGTGGCAGACCCGGCGCAGTTACCAGCGTCTCGTATCGTTGACGCGCCAGGAAATCATGCAGAAGTCGGCGAGCTCTGCCGTTGTTGGCCAGCACGCGGAGCGTCTCGAGGCAACGATCTGCCGCTATCTGCAGGAACACTTCAGCCTGGTGCGTCAGGTGGCCCGCTTCAATTCCTTCGAGCGGCTGTTCTCGTTCTGGCATGTCGTCCACGTGCCCTTCTTCGTGATGATGATCCTCTCCGGCCTGTTCCACGTTTTTGCGGTACATCTGTACTGAGCCTGTCAGGCTGATGGCGCGGGGTATGAGTTTCAGGCTGGCTGCGCTGCTTGCATGCACGCTGATTCCGTTTGCCGCCGGTGCGCTGGACTGGGAGAGTCTCGTGATGCCCGGTCCCGTGGTCAGCGGCCATGCCGATATCGAGAAAGAATGCCGCAAGTGCCATGTGCCTTTCGCACGTGACGAACAACGCGGCCTGTGCCTGGACTGTCACGACAAGGTTGCCGCTGACATCGCCAGCAAGAAAGGCTTTCACTGGCGATCAGAGCCGGCGCGAAACGGCGAGTGCCGGAATTGTCATACCGACCATGAAGGCCGCAGCGCGGATATCGTCCGCCTGACACCGCAGACCTTTAACCATGCCCTGACCGAATATCCTCTGGAAGGCGCGCACAAGAGCGCTTCATGCAACGACTGTCACAAGCCGAAGGAAAAGCATCGCGATGCGCCATCTGCCTGCATCGGATGCCATGCGGAACAGGATGTCCACAAAAAAGCCCTGGGCGAGACCTGCGCCAGCTGTCACAACGTGGTGGCCTGGAAAGAGATCAAATTCGATCACGCCAAGGCAACCGACCAGCGTTACCCGCTTACAGGCGCGCACGACAAGGTGGAATGCGGGCTGTGCCATGCCGGGCAGCGTTATGAGGACACGCCCACGACCTGTGTCTCATGCCACCGGATCGATGATGCGCATCAGGGGCAGCGCGGTACGGCTTGCGAGGACTGTCACCGGACGAGCGCATGGAAAGAACAGACTTTCGATCATGCAAAGAATACCGGTTTCGCCCTGACGGAAGGTCACGGCAAGCTCGCTTGTCAGAGCTGCCATTCCGGAAACGATTTCAAAAAAACGGCCGGCAAGGCCTGTGTCGATTGCCATCGCAGTGATGACACGCACCATGGCCGGAACGGACCCGAGTGCAAGACCTGCCACACGACCAAAGCCTGGGACGAGACGAAGTTCGACCATGCAAAGGAAACGAAATTTCCGCTGCTTGGTGCCCATGCTGAAACCGCCTGTGTGGCCTGCCACAAGGGTGTCGCGAAGAAGGAAAAACTGGAAACGGCCTGCGTGGCCTGTCATCGAGGCGATGATGTGCATGCGGAGTCTCTGGGTACCAGCTGTGGTGACTGCCATGGCGTGAAGACCTGGCAGACCGATGTGCGCTTCGATCATGACCTGAGCACGTTTCCCCTGGCCGGCCTGCACGCGACGACCGCCTGCGAGTCATGTCACGTCGACAGGAAATTTGCTGGTACACCGTCAGAATGTGTCGATTGCCACCGGCCGGACGACGTGCACAAGGGAAACCTGGGCGACAAGTGCGCCGACTGCCACACGCCGAATGACTGGCGTATCTGGACCTTTGACCACAATACCCAGACTGACTTCCGGATCGACGGCGCCCACTCTGAACTCCGCTGTGTCAGCTGTCATGTCCGGCCACCCGGCGATGGCCGGTCCATGGCCCGGGATTGCGGCAGCTGTCATCGCAGGGACGACAGACACAATGGACAGTTCGGCATAAACTGTGCCCGATGCCACAATACGCGCAGCTTTAGCGGCGCAAGGCGGGGGAGGCCATGACTGACATTGCGACGACCTGGCGGATCGCACTGGTCCTTGCTGCCATTCTGGTTCTGGGTGCAGGCGCAAGCGACAAGGCGATCGCCCAGTCGGCCTATAACCCGGCCTTCGATCACTTTTCGACCGGCTGGCCGCTGGAAGGCTCGCACCGCGGCGTCGAATGCGCGGCCTGCCACGTCGGCGGCGTTTTCCAGGGTACTCCGCGCCAGTGCGTCGCCTGTCATTCACTGGCCGGGCTGGTCAAGGCCACACCGACGCCGGTCAATCACATCCGCACCACCGATGAGTGCGACGCATGCCATCGCGAGACAAGCTGGTCATACGTGCGGCCGGTCGATCACACCGCCGTGATCGGGCCCTGTTTCAGCTGTCACAACGGGCAGACGGCAAGCGGCAAACCACCTGCCCATATTCCGACCAGCAGTGACTGCGAGGCCTGCCATCGTACGCGTGCCTGGGTGCCGGCCAACTAGGCGCGTGCGGGCATTGACGAAGTTCTCGAAAGTAACGTATCGCGTCGGTCGCGCAGTCAGGCGCGCCGCTCTGTTTGCAGCGGCTGCCTGTCTCGCGTTTGCCGGCAGCGTGGTTGCGGCTGAACCGGCCGCCGGGATCGAGTCGGTGATGATCTCGCGTACGGGAGACACTGCCGACGTGGATATCCGGTTCGCATGCCGGAACCGGTTCCTGAGTCTGTCACCAACAGGTCCTGCGCCGCGCAGCGAGATCACTCTCATACGCATGGACTGGTGCGCCAACTCCGGAGACGCCACCCGTGAAGCCACGCGCCCTCCCGGCCACCAGCTCGCTGCGCTGAAGGAGATCGGCTACACCTCGCGCGGTGGTACAGATGCGGTCCTGAGCCTGCATTTCGATCGCGCCGTGCTGCTGAAAATCGAGCAGTCAGGCGACTTGCACATGCTGCGGCTGCGGGTTCATGTGCCGGCCGGCTCGGTACCCGACCCGGCCACAGACGAGCCGTTTACTGCCGCCGCAGTACCGATCGTTCCGCCGGCGCTGAGCCCGGAGCAGATTGCCCGTGCCGAGGAGCGTGCGCGCCGGGCGATGGAACCGCGACCGGCAGCGCCGCGTGCTGCTGCCGACTTCGCGCTGAACCTGCGCTCCGCGATATCACCTGTCGACGTCATTACAGAAGCGAAGGGCATCGCGCAGAGCGGTCAATCAGCCTATGTGTCTGACCTGAAGATTGACGACCAGGTATGGCATCGTTTGCGTCTCGGTTTCTTTGCGACGGAAGCCGATGCGAACGCGGCCCTGGTGCGGGTGCGTTCGCGTTTTCCGGATGCCTGGGTCAGCAGGGTATCTGCGACCGAGCGCCGCATGGCCGGATCGGCAACGGTCGAGCCAGGCGCAGTGGCAGCAACGCCGGCCGGCAGCGGGCCGGGCACGCTCAGCGAGGCAGAGCTGGGCAAGCTGCTCGCGGAGGCGCGTAGCGCCTTTATCGATCATGATTACCCGCAGACCATTCAGCTCACTGTCCGGATTCTCGAAGCGCCACTGCATGACGGCACGCCGGAAGCGCGCGAATTGCTGGGGCTCGCGCGGGAGCGTGACGGCCAGACCGCTGCCGCACTTGCGGAATATCAGCGTTATATCGCCGACTATCCGGACAGCGATGGTGCGGTGCGGGTCCGGCAACGTCTGGCTGCACTCTCGACCGCACTGGAGCAGCCGCGCGAAAGCATCCGCGGCAAGGCCGACGCCGGGCGCGACAGCGCGTGGGAGGTTTACGGCGGGGTCTCGCAGTTTTATCGACGTGATTCCGTCGACTTCGGCGGCGATTCCGCGACGGTGGAGCAGGCCGCCCTGTTTTCCGATGCGGACCTGGTTGCCCGCTATACCGGTGAGCGCTTTGATTTCGGATCGCGCGCCACGCTCGCCTACACCTGGGATATGTCCGGCAGCGAGCCGAAGCCCGACAACCAGACGCGGGTCTACAACCTGTATACGGAGCTCAGCGACCGCGAGCTGGATGTGTCGGCGCGCCTCGGCCGGCAGACCCTGCGTAACCAGGGCGTGCTTGGCCGCTTCGATGGTGCGATCCTTTCCTGGCAGTGGGCGCCGGATTACCGCCTGAATCTGCTCGCCGGATTCCCCGTCTACAGCTCGGAGCAGAGCATCGACACGGACCGGCACTTCTATGGATTCAGTGTCGATGTGCTGGACTTGCTGAAACTGTTCGACCTGAACCTGTTCTACAACATCCAGGAAGTAGACGGCGTCAGCGATCGCGAGGCCGTGGGTGCCGAGCTCCGCTATTTCGGCAACAACCGGTCCTTCATCACATCGGTGGATTACGACATCGCTTATGGCGAGCTCAACAGCCTGGTCGCCCTGGGCAACTGGACCTTCGATAACCGCACGACCGCCAACGCCAGGTTCGACTGGCGCAACACGCCGTATCTCACCACGGAAAGCGCGCTGGTCGGTCAGTCTGCATCGAGTATCCAGGGTCTGCTGTTGAGTTATACGGAAGGCGAGATTCGTCAGCTGGCACTGGACCGGTCCGGCGGCATGCACAGTCTTGCCTTCGGTCTGGCCAGGCCGCTTTCCGAGCGCTTCCAGATCAGCGCCGATATCACGGCCTCACAATATGACGCCACGGAAGAATCCGGCGGTGTGCGCGAGACGCCTGATTCCGGAACGCTGATCTATTCCTATCTCAGCCTCATCGGTACCAGCCTGATACGCGAAGGCGATGTTTCAATTCTTGGTATGCGTTACTCCGAAGGTGGTTCATCGAAATCCACCGCACTGTTTCTCGATACGCGCTATCCACTGACGCAGAACCTGCGGCTGAACCCGAAGCTGCTCCTCTCGCGCCAGGAGATCAGCGAGGGCGATGCGACGGAGCTGCTGGTGCGCCCCGGCCTGCGTGTGCTCTACCGCATGGCACGCCACTTTCAGGTCGAAGTCGAGGCCGGCGGTGAATTTGGCCGCCACGATAACGGTGCCGGTGAGACCAACGATTCAACCGGTTACTACATGTATATGGGCTACAGCGCGGACTTCTGAAATGGATGCTGCAGGGCTCGGAAAAGTGATGACGGGCTGGCGCTATGCCGTGTTGGCCACGGCAGCCAGCCTGCCGCTCGTGTCCTGCGGGACAGTCGAGCCGGATCGCCGTGCCGCGGAGTACCTGGACGAAGCAACCGGTGCGACGATCACCCGCGTCGAGGCGCCATTCACTTTTTTCAGTGATGATCCCTCACGTGCCGCGAACGCGCGTGACTATCTCGATGCAGCACCGCTGGCGGTGAACCGGTCGGGCAAGTACTCGTGGTGGCTGTGGCTCGGCGTATGGAGCACGATTGACCGCGGTGTTTCCGGCGGGGATCCCGAGCTGGCGGCCATCGCTGCATTACAGTTGATGGTGGACGGGGAGCCCATGGAGCTCGGCATTCAGGCGGCAACGGATCGCATTCCGGGTGCCGGAGCGCTGCCTTACACAGCGACAGTCGCTCCGGCAACGATCGTTCTGCTGCCGCTTACAGGCAGCCAGGTGGTTCGTTTGAGCCGCGCCACCAGTATCAGTATTCGCACGGAAATGGCCGATGGCGAGGTGCGCCAATGGCAGCCCTGGGCGCGTCGCGGCAGCTGGACGAATTTTGCTGAACTTGCGGCAGTGCAGTCGGGGGTACTTCCGTGACGCCGGGTGCGCCGTGCTGTGACGGTAGTCACGGTTTGGCGTGCGACCAGGCACTAGCGTAGGCGGATCCATATGACATCGAAACCGTTACAGCGAATGATGCGCGGGCCGCGAACCGGCCTGATCGCTCTGCTGCTCCTGTTGATTCTGGGTGGCTGTTCGAATGCGCCGTCACCCCAGCCGGTTCACGCGTCGGCCGAACCCGTCATCCCGGACCACACTCCGTTTGCCGATATCAGCTGCCTCAGCTGTCATGGACTCGACCGGCCGGCGCCGGTGATCGATACAGCCACCGGTGCTGCCGTGGTCCATGGTGGCGGCAAGGACTGCGGGCAATGTCATACGGCCGGTGGTGCAAGCTGGCGGGTCTTTACTGCCTTCAGCCACTCGCCCGCACCGGCCGCGTGTTTTGACTGCCATTCTGCGGCGCAACCCGCTGCGCTTGTGAACAGGATGCTCCACACCTATCCGGGTGTCGGCGATTGTGCGTCCTGCCACGTTGGCAGCGCCGGAGTGACCTGGGCCGGCGGAACGTACGCCCACGAACCCTATCCCGGCAGTTGCGCGGAGTGTCATTCGGCAGAACGCCCGACCACGGTGGTGAACGGTTTTTCGCACGACGCCGGCGGCACAGGCGATTGCGCAAGCTGCCATCACAGCCCGGGAGTCCAGTGGAACGACGGCTTCTTCTCGCATGTACCGGCGCCAGCCAGCTGTTCGGGTTGTCATGCCGGCAGTCGTCCGAACGGTCCGGTCGGCGCACAGTCCTTTGATCATGCGCTTGGCGGCACCGGTGACTGCAAGAGCTGTCATGCTGTGCAGAGCGCCACGCAAACCGACTGGAGCGGCGGCAGCTTCAGTCATAGTCCTGCGCCCGCCAGCTGCAGCGATTGTCACCTGGGCACTCGCCCGGTCGGGTTGACGGGAACGCCGGCCTTCGATCATGCCAATGGCGGCACAGGTGATTGTGTCAATTGCCACCGGCCGAAGAGCAATACACAGACGGACTGGTCCGGCGGGAGCTTCTCCCACAGCCCGACGCCTGCCTCCTGCAGCGGCTGTCATGCTCCTGATCGTCCGACAGGACTGGTCGGCTCGCCATCTTTCGATCACGCGATTGCCGGAACCGGTGACTGCAAGAGCTGTCACGCTGTGAAAAGCGCGACGCAAACCGATTGGCGGGGCGGAACCTTCAGCCACAACCCGGTGCCCGCGACGTGTATCGATTGTCATCTGGCACAACGTCCGGTGACCCTGACCAGCAGCGGTTTCGATCATTCGATTGGCGGTCTGGGTGATTGCGCAGGCTGTCACCAGAATGCCGGGGTCCGCTGGACCGGTGCGATCACCGGCTACGATCACAGCACCATGCCCGCAGCGACCCGCTGCGACAGCTGTCACGCGGCGAAGCGACCGGCTGCTGCGGTCAGCGTGGCGTGGCCCGGTCATCCAGCGAACCCGAATCAATTCCTGCATTCGGTGATGCCCGCTACCGACTGCAAGGGCTGTCATCTGGACCCCGGCGGGGTATGGTCCGGCGGCATCTATTCGCACAGTCCCGATCCCGGCCAATGCACGACCTGTCACCTGAACCAGCGCCCGGTGGGACCGGCCGGGTCGCCGGTATTCGACCATGCTCTGGGTGGCTCCGGTGATTGCGCTGCCTGTCATGCGGTCAGGACTCCGGTCAAGACCGACTGGACGGGCGGTATGTTCACGCACACGAGCGCCATTACAGCCTGTTCCGGGTGCCACGAATACCGGCGGCCAGCCGATACCCTGCATACGACGCAAGCTACCGGCGACTGCATCAGTTGTCATGCGCCGAAGAGCGCGACACAAGACGACTGGACAGGTGCCAGCTTCAACCATGTACCGAAGCCCACGACCTGTGCGGGCTGCCACAGCGCACAGAAGCCGTCAGCGGCGGTGCGCAATACCGGCATGTCCACTGATGGCAGGAGCTATCAGAATGACTATCTGCACAGCCAGGTTTCCGGCGACTGCGTCGCCTGTCACGCGGTGAAGAGTGCGACCAAGACCGACTGGACGGGCGGCAACTACAGCCACAGTCCGGTGCCCGGCACCTGCGCCACCTGCCATACGGTAACCAAACCGGCTGCCGGTGCCTCGTCCTTCGATCACTCGCTGCCGGGCCTCGCCGACTGCAAGAGCTGTCATGCCTATGCGGGACAAAGGTGGACCGGTGCCTCGGCGATTCCATCGGTCGTGATCCTGACGCCGCCGAGCGGAAAGAACTGGGGCAATATCACTGCTCCTCACCCGGTCATCGACGCGGCCAAATCCGGCCTCAATTGTGCGAGCTGCCACGGCACAAATACGGCGGCGAAGATCGTCGCCTACGATCACGCTTTCCCGGTGGCCGGCAGCAAGTGCGTCTACTGCCACTACACCAACCAGACAGAAACCTCTGCGAACGTGAAAACCAAGAATCACGAGAGCACCAGCAATACCAAGGATTGCACGGCGTCCGGCTGTCACAGGCCGAAGTCTTACCCGACCTGGAAAACCGCCAGCAAGACCTTCACGGGCGGAGAGTGGGGCGAGCCCTGAGTGGCCTGCAGCGTGATTACTGTGCCGACTTTGCGCTCGACAGGATCATGTCGACAAATCCGGTCACGTAGGTTTTTACCTCTGCGCCGTACTGCACCGGATCAACGTGCACGCCATACCGGGTGACATTCGTGCTCATTCCGCCTTTCACGCCGCTGAGAGCCGCCATTACCGCAAGGCCTTTGGTGGCGACATTGGCCACCTTGTCGCCGGTCGTGGTTTCGTTGACCAGGTCCGTATAGAAAGGCGCGGCCGAGACGACCGGATGCGCAGTGCTGAAACTCGGCACCTTGGCAAGGTCGGTCATGCATTCATGCTTGCCGAAGCGCTCCCAGCAGTTCTGGAAGGCCTTGAGGCGGATATTCATGTCGCCGGCGATGGACAGCCGGGCTTCCGCATCGACTGACGCAGAATCCTTGCTGGCCAATCCGCCCAGGGCGGCTTTCTGGCCGTCGCTTTGCATCTCGGTGAAATCGACGAGGATATTCAGGTGCATCGCGTCGGCACCGAGCGTGTCCATGACCCGGCCTTCGTAAAGGTCCGGCGATTCGCCCTTGGCAGCCTTCATGGCTGCGCCGAGTCCGGCCGATGTGCCGATGAAGCGCGGATCGAACACGCCCTGGCCGGCCGGCGCGTAAACCACGTATCTTGTGCTTGTGCCCCTGCCCGCGGCCTTGTATTCAAATGGAATCGGCCGGGCATTCCGGTGCATGCCCTGGAAGTCTTCGTTCGCGGCCAGGTCTGCGGCGGGTACAAGCTCGAAGCCTGCTGCACGTGCCTGGTTCTCGGCGTTGGTGCAGATCTCGTCGGTGAGGCTCTGCATGCTGGCATCGTCCATGCCCTGGAGGTTGTATTCCACCTTGACCTTGGCCTCGGCCCGCGTGACGCCGCCTGCCTCGGAAAACAGGCCGCCCTGGGTGCCAGCTGAACCATTTGACTTGAAAGCAAACATCACGTTGCAGGACGTGATCGCAATCTTCCTGACATCGGCCATGAATTTCGCCGCCTTGCCGGGTGCCACGAAGCTCGCGGCCTGGCTCGCGGCGCTTGCCGCGGGATCGTAGGCGGGCGGAGCCTCGGCCTTCTTGCCAAAGCCGAAACCCGTGGTCAGCAGAAAGGCAGAAACAACAGCGGCAGAACTCAGCGTCTTGTACCGGGTCGGGTTCATTCTCAACGCTCCATCCATGAATTGTGTTTTGTGTCTGGTCGGGCCGATGCCGCTGTGTCCCCTGGGCACACCGGGTGCGCGTATTCTGCCGCAACGCATGCCGGTTTGCATGACGCCGGATCCTGGATCTGCATTGGTCTGCTATTGCAACTGTGACCAGAAAGCGTTGATCACCGGGCTCCTGAGTTTCCTGTTCAGGGCGAACAGTCCCACTTCATAGGCCTTGAGTTTGGGCCTGATGTCGAGGACGCGGATGTTGCCGGCCAGCGGGCTGTTGTCGAGCACGATGCGCGGCACCACGCCGACGCCGAAGCCGAGGCTGACCATGCTGACAATCGCCTCGTTGCCGGCCACCTGGGCGTAGATCGACGGCTGTACGCCGCGCGCCCGGAACCAGGCGTCGACCCGGCTCCTCGCCAGGCCGCTTTCCGACAGGATCATCGGTGTTGCCGCCCAGTTCTTGCCGACCGGCCGGGGATGATCCTTGCTGGCGATGAACAGCAGCGGTGAGGTGGTGATGGGCCGGAAGGCGAGGCCGTTCGGCAGTACATCCGGTCGCGCACCGATCGCGATGTCTTCCTCGCCGGCCAGCACCCGCGCGATGGCAAGTTCCGGATCGCCGGTATGCAGCTTGATCTCGATACGCGGGTGGTCGCGGCGAAACGCACTGAGAATCTCGAACAGGAAGCTGTAGCTCGCAGTAACCGAGCAATACATGCTCACTTCGCCGTGCAGTTCGTCGGCCTCGGCCATCAGTGTGTTGCGAATCGCATCCCACTGCGTCAAGGCTTCGCGCGCCCAGGGCAGGAACATCTTTCCCTCGTGGGTGAGAGCGACGCTGCGGTTGTCCCTGGTGAAAAGTGCGACGCCGACCTCTGCCTCCAGTTGCTGGATGCTGCGGCTCAACGCTGACGGGCTGACGTGGCTTGCTTCGCTGGCCTTGCCGAAATGCAGCGCATCGGCGAGGTTGAGAAACTGGCGCAGTTGCCGGCTGTCCATGCGGGGCAGTATTGCATATGCAGGGACACTGTATTGTGTTTATTTCATTTTACGCAACGATACAGGGCGCCTATAGTGTGGATTACGGATGCTGACTTCCGCCCGGACACCACCACAGGAATACAGACATGAAGGTTTACTACGACAAGGACTGCAAGCTTTCCCTGATCAGGGGCAAGAAGGTTGCCATCATCGGTTACGGGTCGCAGGGCCATGCCCATGCCTGCAATCTCCACGATTCCGGGGTTGATGTAACCGTCGGCTTGCGTGCTGACTCCTCGTCGCGAAAGAAGGTGAAGCGCGCGGGCCTGAAAGTGGCAGATGTGCCGGCTGCGGTGAAGTCTGCCGATGTGGTGATGATTCTCACCCCGGATGAATTCCAGAAGCAGCTGTACAAGGAAGAGATCGAGCCGAACCTCAAGAAGGGTGCGACGCTCGCCTTTGCCCATGGCTTTGCCATCCACTATAACCAGGTGGTGCCGCGCGCCGATCTGGACGTCATCATGATTGCGCCAAAGGCACCGGGCCATACGGTCCGCTCGGAATTCGTCAAGGGCGGCGGTATCCCCGATCTGGTCGCGGTATTCCAGGACACTTCCG
This sequence comes from Pseudomonadota bacterium, assembly GCA_963204745.1. Taxonomy (GTDB): domain Bacteria; phylum Pseudomonadota; class Gammaproteobacteria; order Steroidobacterales; genus SHZI01. The sequence continues at coordinate 31,286 of CAUJHF010000021.1, read as the reverse complement.
GCAAGGCCAAGCAGCTTGCCTTGTCATATGCCTCGGGCATCGGTGGCGGGCGCACCGGCATCATCGAAACCAGCTTCAAGGACGAGTGCGAAACCGACCTGTTCGGCGAGCAGACGGTGCTCTGCGGTGGCGCCGTCGAACTGGTGAAGATGGGTTTCGAAACCCTGACCGAAGCGGGCTATCCGGCGGAGATGGCCTACTTCGAATGTCTGCACGAACTCAAGCTCATCGTGGACCTGATGTACGAAGGCGGCATCGCCAACATGAACTATTCGATCTCCAACAACGCGGAGTACGGCGAGTACGTCACCGGCCCGAAGGTCATCAACGAAGAATCCCGCAAGGCGATGCGTCAGGCGTTGAAGAACATCCAGAACGGCGAGTATGCCAAGCAGTTCATCGCTGAAGGTGCGACCAACTATCCGTCCATGACCGCTTATCGTCGCAACAATGCGGCGCATCCGATCGAGCAGGTGGGCGCAAAGCTGCGGGCGATGATGCCGTGGATCACCGCCAACAAGCTGGTGGACAAAGAGAAGAACTGAGTCTGAACGAGCAGGGCCGGAATCCGGCCCTGCGACCTGGCTGGTGACCGCCGCGGAGGTAGAGATGTCCAGGACTGGTCCGTCGGCACCCGGGTGCCCGATTCCACCCCCGGCCTCGCCGGAGGTGCGCCGCGAGCCGCTCCCGTGGCAGCACCCCAAGCCGGTCGAGGACGACAGTTCCGTTCCCGCCCGGCTGAAGGCGATCATGGAAAGTCCCAGCTACTGCGAGGCGGACCGGGATGTCGATTTCCTGCACCTGGAGGAGATGCGCGGGCTCAGGCTGCAGGTGGACTATGCCAAGCCGGAGATGTTGCTGGCCCGGCACGGCATCACGCAGACGATCGTGGTTTTCGGCAGCACCCGCATAGCGGAGCCGGCAGCTGCACAGCGCACACTCGAGGCCAGGCGGGCGGCTTGTGCGGCCCATCCGGCCGATGCCGAGTGCCAGCAGCGGGTGCGCATTGCCGAGCGGATTCTGGCCAAGAGCCACTACTACGATGTGGCCCGTCAGTTCGGTCAACTTGTGGCCCGGGCCGACGAGGGCAGGGACGGCTCACATCTGGTTGTGCTGACCGGGGGCGGCCCCGGCATCATGGAAGCCGCCAACCGCGGCGCCTTCGACGTTGGTGCCAAGTCGGTCGGTCTGAACATCAGGCTGCCTCACGAGCAGTTTCCCAATCCCTACATCACGCCGGACCTCTGCATGCGCTTTCACTACTTTGCGCTGCGCAAACTGCACTTTTTGCTGCGGGCCAAGGCCCTGGTGGTGTTCCCTGGCGGGTATGGCACTCTGGACGAACTTTTCGAAACGCTGACGCTGGTGCAAACGCGCAAGATCAGGCCAGTCCCGGTGGTGCTGGTGGGTCAGGATTATTGGCGTCAGGCTTTCAATCCCGATTTCCTGGTGGATGAGGGCGTGATCGATCCCGAAGACCGGGAGCTGTTCTGGTACGCCGAGACGGCGGACGAGATCTGGGAGGGTATCCGGCACTGGTACGAGATCAACGGTGAACCGCTGGTCTGAGCCTGACACCGGCTATCCCGCACTGCCTGCCTGATTATTCAAGGAACAGGACATGAAGCTCGAGTTTCACGGCGCCGATCTGGGTGTGACGGGATCGTGTCACCTTGTGGAATGCGCGGGCAAGCGCGTGCTGATCGACTGTGGCCTGTACCAGGGCGGATACGAGCAGGAGGATGAGAACACCAAAGCCTTCGGCTTCGATGCTGACTCGATCGACTATGTGCTGCTGACCCATGCGCACCTCGATCACTGCGGGCGGCTGCCATTGCTGGCCAAGCGGGGATTCCGCGGGGAGATCATCACCACCGCCGCTTCCCGGGAACTGGCACGTCTGGTCATGCTCGACTCGGCTTACCTGCAGGAAGAGGAAGCCCGCTGGCGCGCGCGCCGCGCCGGACGGCATGACAGCAAAGGTGCTGCCGGGCCGCTGTACACGACGCTTGAAGCGCTGAATACACTGGAGTTTTTCGGCCGCACAGCGGTCTACAACCGGCCGGTCGAGGTGGCGCCCGGTATCCGCGCCACGTTCATCGACGCGGGGCACATTCTCGGTTCCGCCTGCGTACTGCTGGAACTCAGCGAAAGCGGCACATCCCGCCGACTGCTTTTTTCAGGCGACCTCGGCGGCAGCGGCAGACCGATCCTGCGCGACCCGGCACCGCCTCCGCAGGCGGACATCGTCATCATGGAGACGACCTATGGTGACCGCCGGCACAAGCCGCTCGGACCTTCCATCGAGGAGCTCTACGCTGCGATCGAGGCTGCGCTTGACCGCGGCGGCAACGTGGTGATTCCGACATTTGCCCTGGAGCGGGCCCAGGAAGTTCTCTATCACCTGCGCGAAGCAACCGAAAGCCGGCGCCTGCCGCGCCGGATGCAGGTCTTTCTCGATTCACCGATGGCCATCTCGGCCACCGAAATATTCCGGCGTCACCCGGAGTGTTACGACGCCGAGACCTGCGAAATGTTCCGCGATGGTCGCGACCCCTTCGACATGCCGGGGCTGCATTTCACACATGAGGCGGCAGAGTCCATGGCGCTGAACAGGATCGCAGGTGGCTCCGTAATCATGGCGGGTTCCGGCATGTGCACGGGCGGTCGGGTGCGTCACCACCTGAAGCACAACCTGTGGCGGGAAGACTCTGCGATCGTGTTTGTGGGTTACGCGGCGCGGGGCACGCTTGCGCGGCGCATTATCGATGGCGCCAAAACCGTAAAGCTGTTTGGTGACGAGATCCGCGTACAGGCGAGCATCCACACCATCAATGGCTTCTCGGCTCACGCCGACCAGGCCGAGTTGCTCGCCTGGCATGCGCAGACCAAAGCAAAGCGTACGTTCCTGGTGCATGGCGAACCGGACAACATGCAGGTTTTCGCCGGTCGCCTGACCGGTACGGCCGTAGAGATGCCCGCACCCCACCAGTCATTCACGCTGTGAGTTGAATCCCCGGTCAGCATTTGCGCCGAAGGCAGAGGTAGAAAGCATCATCAGCGCCGGTCGCGATCCGGGTTAGAAGGGCATCATCATGGAATTGCGTGGTACTGGTTTGCGGGCGAATCTGCCCTCTGATCTCGAGCCGCTCGCTGATCTGGCCATGGATCTGCGCTGGACCTGGAGTCACGCTGGCGATGAACTCTGGAAGTCGATCGATCGTGAAAGCTGGGAACGGACGGAGAATCCGTTTGTAGTGCTGCAGGGCCTTGGTGAGGAACGCCTGCAGGAACTGGACCGCAACGTTGCCTTCAAGGCCCGACTCCACTCACTGGTGGCCGCGCGTGCCGACTATACGGCGCGCCAGACGTGGTCGCAGCTGAATATCCCTGCCGGCAGCCTGCGCGGCGTGGCCTACTTCAGCATGGAGTTTGGACTCGCCGGGGCCTTGCCGCTCTATGCGGGCGGCCTCGGCGTGCTTGCCGGCGACCACCTGAAAGCCGCCAGCGATCTGGGTCTTCCGCTGGTCGGGATCGGGCTGCTCTACCAGGAAGGCTATTTCCGCCAGTCCGTCGACGACGAGGGGCGGCAGCTGGTGAGCTATCCGTTCAATGACCCGGCCAGTCTGCCTGTTGCGCGGGTATTCGATCGCGGCGGCGCGTGGTTGAGCATACCCGTGGAATTTCCGGGCCGTACCGTGCGTTTCCGCGTGTGGAAAGCCCAGGTTGGACGGGTGCCGCTCTACCTGCTGGACAGCAACGATCCGTGGAACGATGCGATAGATCGCGGCATCACCGGCAAACTCTATGAGGCTGCGCCGGAAATGCGCCTCATGCAGGAAATCGCGCTTGGCGTCGGTGGCTGGCGTCTCGTCGAGGTGCTCGGCCTGCCGGTCGATGTCTGTCATCTCAATGAAGGTCACGCGGCTTTTGCGGCCATCGAACGCGCGCGGTGCTTCATGGAGCGGCATGCGCTTGGTTTCCGGGAAGCCGTATGGGCAGTGCGTGCGGGGAACGTGTTTACCACGCATACGCCGGTAGCCGCCGGCTTCGACGTATTCTCCATTGAGCTGCTGAAAAAATATGCTGGCGACTATGCATCGAGGCTGGCCGTGCCTGTTGAGGAACTCGCGGTGCTCGGCCAGGTCGCCGGCAGCCACGATACGGGCCTGTTCAACATGGCCTGGCTTGCAGCCAGGCTATGTGCCACCGTCAATGGCGTCAGTCGCCTGCATGGTGAGGTGAGCCGCGGTATCTTCGCCGGGCTTTATCCGGACTGGCCGCTTACGCAGATCCCGGTCAGCCATGTGACCAATGGTGTGCACGTGCCATCGTGGGATTCAGCGTCATCGGACGAGCTGTGGACCTGCACCTGCGGCAAGGACCGGTGGCTGGGGGTCGTTACCGATCTGCGTTCTGCCATCGATTGCACGGACGACAAGGTCTTGTGGGAAATGAAAGGCACCGAGCGCAGGGCGCTTGTCGACTACGCACGGCGCAGGTTGGGCCGGCAACTCGCGCGGCGCCACCGTCCCGGCGAGCCGGATATCGATGTCGCGCATATCCTCGATCCCAATGCCCTGACGCTTGGATTCGCACGGCGCTTCACCGAATACAAGCGGCCGGACCTGTTGCTCCGGGATACGCAGCGCCTGAAGCGACTGCTGTCAGACAGTCAGCGCCCTGTGCAACTGATCGTTGCCGGGAAGGCGCATCCGGCCGATGCAGAGGGGCAGCGCTTTATCCAGGAGTGGGTCCTGTTCTCGGAGGATCCGGAAGTCCGCGGGCGTGTGGTCTTCCTCGAAGATTACGATCTTGCGCTTGCCCAGGAGCTCGTGAAGGGTATCGATGTATGGATCAACACGCCGCGGCGACCCTGGGAGGCCTGTGGCACGAGCGGCATGAAGGTTCTCGTCAACGGCGGGCTCAACCTGTCGGTACTCGATGGCTGGTGGGCCGAGGCCTGGGACCCGGCAGTGGGCTGGGCGATCCAGGAGGCGGACGGCACAGCCGAACGCCGGGACGCGGCCCAGCTGGATCAGCTGTTCGGGATTCTTGAGCAGGAAGTCGTGCCGATGTTCTACGCGCGCGATGCGTCGGGTATTCCCGCGACATGGCTGGCGCGCATGCGTGCCAGCATGTCGCGCCTGACGCCGGAGTTCAGTACCAACCGGATGCTGCACGACTACGTGCGCGAGGTGTATCTGCCTGCCGCCGCCCTGGTTGCCCGCCGCGGGCTGGACAGCGGGCGGGCTGGCGTGCAACTTGCGAACTGGGAGCGGGAATTGCGCAGCCACTGGGAGCAGATCCATCTCGCCCCGTGTCAGACCGGTGGGGACGGCACGACCCGCAAGGTATCCGTGTCGGTTTATCTCGGTGACATTCATCCCGACATGGTCGACGTACAGTTGTATGCGGAGGCGGCGAGCCAGGGCGGTACCTTCTGTCAGTCGATGGAGCGGTCCTTGCCCATTCCGGGTTCGAGCAATGGCTATACCTATGAGCTGACCGTCGCATCGGGTCGCGACCTCGACGATTTCACGCCGCGGATTGTGCCGCGACATGCGCTGGCGCGCGTGCCGAACGAGCTGGCGCTGATCAAATGGGCCATGTGATGGCGATGCCGACCGCATGATCAGTGTCTGCCCCTGGTCGTTCCATCGTGCCGGTGAAGCATCGTGACCGTGCTCCTGACCGTCAATGCTGGCAGCAGTTCGGTGCGGCTTGCGGCCTTCAGTACCCCCTCGCTCGAACAACTGGCCGCGCGGCACTACGACGCTGTGTCTCCTGCGGCCGGCACGGATTTTGCCTGTCAACTGCATGAGCTGGGCACGCCGGCACCTGCGGTGGTCGTGCACCGGATCGTGCATGGCGGTGCGCGGCTGACCCGGCCCTGCCGCATAGATGCTGCCGTTGAACGTGAAATCGAAGCGCTGACGCCGCTGGCGCCGCTGCACCAGCCCGCGGCGCTCGCGCTGGTTCGCGCCGCGCGTGACTTGCTCGGCCCGGCGGTACCGCAGCTTGCGGTATTCGACACCGGTTTCTACGGCAGCATGCCGGTGACGGCGCAAAGCTACGCATTGCCGGCGGTCCTGCGCGAGAAGCACGGGGTACGTCGCTACGGTTTTCACGGTATCGCACACCAGTCCATGCTCGAGTCGTGGCAGCGCAGGCAGCCGGCTGCGGCGAACGGAGCGCGGGTCATATCCCTGCAGCTCGGGGCGGGGTGTTCGGTGACGGCGAGCATCGGCGGACAGCCGGTGGAAACCTCGATGGGTTTCTCGCCACTGGAGGGCCTTGTGATGGCCACGCGCAGCGGCGACGTCGATCCTGGTGCCCTGCTTTATCTGCAGACCCACGGCGGCATCCCGCCATCGGAGCTGACGGATATGCTCAACCGGCATTCAGGCCTGCTGGGTCTCTCGGGGGTCTCCGGCAATGTGAGCGACTTGCTGGCGAGCGACCTGGATGCAGCGCGTATCGCGCTGGATGTCTACTGCCACCGGATCACGCGATACCTCGGTTCCTGTCTGGCGGTGCTGGGCGGTGCAGATGCCATTCTTTTCGGCGGTGGTGTGGGGGAGAATGTACCGGTGATTCGTGCCCGCGTACTGGCGACGCTGGGTTTTGCCGGGATCACGATTGATCCGGATCTCAACAACCGTAGTCGCGGCACGGATGCAATGCTCAGTGTGCCGGAGGCGCCGGTACAGGTCTGGGTGTTTTCCGTGGACGAGGCCCGCGTCATGGCGCGAGCCGCGCTGGCACCGGGCGTGATTCAATAGCCGATATGGATTTTCAGGACTGACAGCAATGCAAAGGGATACCGCAGTAGCGATGGCGCAGGCGGCCATCAAGGCAAAGAACAAGCGGCTCGTGGATGCCGTACTGAAGATCAGGGCCGAGCGCGAAAAGACTCCGGCTGCAAACCGGCCAGTCGAGGCATTGCCGCTGGTCGCGGTGACCTGCGCCACTGGCTGGGAGTGCTATGCGGTGGTCGAGGAACTCACCCGGACGCTGAAATTCCGCGTGCGTGCCCTGTACCGGACACCCGGCACGCAGGCGGCCGCCCGGCTTGAAGCGCTGCTGAAGAAAACCGAAGCGAGCCATCCCGGCCTTCTGAGCCTGCATCCCGGCGTGGACATGAACTCCGAAGCCCGGCTCACGGAAGCCTTCGCCGGCTGTTCCGGTGTGGTGCTCTACGTTACGGCGAATACCAGCAAGGCTGGCAAGATTACCAACCACGGCAATGATCCGGCCGGCGGCCGTGCCGCGGTGATGCGCCAGGTGCTGGCGGCACTCGGTGCACTCAGGGCCAATCCTTCCGTGCAGCATGTGATCACCCTGGTGTTTCCGCCCGACAAGGTGCATGGCATTGTCGACAATGCGCCGGAAGCGCCCTGGTGGATTCACCAGCGTCTGCGTATTTCAGATTTCCTGCGCGGGCAAGGTGTGAATGTCACCTGCATCCATCGCCCGGCCTATTACTACGCCATGCATCGTGTGGACTACACGGCACAGGCGCAGTTTCGCGGCGACACCAGTCTTTCAAAAACCATGATTCGCGAGAACAACCTGCCGGGCATCAACGAGCCGGATTTTCTCGTCAACTGGGTCGATGTGCGCGATGTCGGCAAGTGGGTCGGCACCTGCTTCGGATATCCGGAAGTATTTTCAAACCAGGATTTCTCGATTGCTTCCTGCGCGCTGACCGGAAAGCAGCTGGTCGAGATCGCGGAACAGACCAACAAGCACGGAACCAGGTTCAGGTACCGGCAGTTTCCGCAGTGGCTGATGAAGATGATCAGCTTCTTCAGCGAGGAGGTGGTTTATCCGCTGCGTTATGCGCAGTGGTACAACGACCGGACGAACGGCTACGACTTCGCCTGCAATGCGGATCTCGCCGACCTGGAGAAAATCCATCCCCTGTGGACTTTCGAGAAGAAGCTCGAATCCTGGGGCATCACCGAAATCAGGCCCAAAGGCTCGTCAGGCGGGTGAGCGCCCGCTGGCCGTCGAGGGCCAGACGCCGGTCTGACAGCCAGGCAATGCTCGCCGTCTTCAGCGCAGCGCGGGGATAACCTGTTCGCCGATCAGCCGGATGGTCCACTCCGGGTTTTCATAGATGCGCAGCGAAATGTCAGTGAGCCCGTTGGCCTTGAAGCGACGCAGGCGGTCGATCTCGTGATCGAGCTGGTCAATGCCTGACGCCGAGGTCGCCCGGTCCACGAAGCGTTCCATGATGTCAGCCGGGACGCCTTCGATGACATCGCTGCCGGTATTGAACGCCCTGAGGATGCTGTTGCGGTTATCGAAAATGATCTGCATCTCTTCTTCCGGCAGGATGTCGCGGTAGTAGTAATCCGGATATGGCGTGGCCCGCACCGCAAGCCAGCGACGCGCTTCACGGTGGGCGGCCTCACGCGTTTCCTTGACATGCCACGCCCAGAAATTGTTGAAGCGCAGCTCGGCTGGTGACCGGCCAGACTCTGCAAGCTGCTTGTCGACGATGGCGCGCATCCGGCCGATATCTTCCGGCATGTGATCGCCGACAAAGATGCCATCGGCGTACTTTGCCGCCGAGCGCAGCATCTGCGGACCGTTCGCGCAGACCCAGATCATCGGCGGTTTACCGCCGGCGAAGGACGGGTGGTAATACAGTACCTTGTAGATTTCGCCCTTGTACCGGATCGGCTTGCCCGTACAGGCGAGCTTGAGGATCTCCACGCACTCACGCACGGCGCGCAGGCGGCGCTCCTGTGGCACGCCCATCGCAGTAGGCGCTCCGCCCGCGCCGGCAGCGATGCCGATGTGTGCGCGTCCATCCGAGATCTCGTTGAGCGTCAGCAGTGCCGCGGCCATCTTCATCGGATGCAGTTCGTAAGGAGAGACCGCTACCGGACCCAGGCCGATCCTTGTGGTGGCCAGCGCCGTCTGTACGAAATTGATGAAGGGATCGCGGGCGTCATGCATGTTTGACACCCATAACCCGCCGAAACCGTACTGCTCGGCCAGCTGGCCGAGTTCGGCCAGTCGTGCACCCGAGTGGTTGGCCTCGAGGATCAGATCAATTCTCATGAGTACGTCTCCACTATTTGTGGCGAGGTTGCGGGGAGCAGCTGCAGGCTGTCAACATGAGGGCAGATCGGGAGCACGGTGTGGTCGTGAGTAGCGGCGAAATGAAGCGGGAATTCGAAATTGGCGGCTTTGACGAAGCGGTAATCATCGTTCGTTCCCCGGAACCGCACCTCGCCTGCTGGCGGGACGTCGGTGGCTGGGTGCTGCAGCACCAGGCTGAGGTGGATACGCGCCTGCTGCGCGGCTGGGGTCTGCCGCAGGCGACGGGCCGGGAATGGCGGCTCGGCCATCCGGATGGCAGCGTGGGTCAGGTGCGACTGATGCAGCTGGACCAGGCCGGGCCGCAGGCAGACATGCGCCCCGATGACCAGTGCTGGGATTCCGGCGGTATCTTTGACCTGAACGTGCGCGTTGGCGATGTCGCGACGCAGGCAACTGCCTTGCACGCGCTGCACTGGCATGGCGCTTCGCCGCCGATACGCTGGGATTTCGGCGGCCTGATCGTGAAGGAATGGCTGACGCGCGGCCCCGACAACGTGCGTCTGGCGCTGATCGAGCGCATCGAGCCGCCTTTGCCCGCGTCTGGTCAGCCGGCGGGTTTTGGTCCGGTGTTCAACTCGAGCCAGATCGTGCGCGACATGGACGCCGCCCTGGACTTCTATTGTGGTGTGCTGGGGTTTCAGCGTGCGGTGTCGTTTCAGACCGGGTCCTTGCCGTCTGCAGCCAATGTGATAGGGCTTCCGCCCGGACTTGCGGCGCAGGCAAGCCTGGATCTGCAGATCGTGCACCCGCGAGGCCTGAAGGAGGGCTCCATCGAAATCGTCAGTGTGAATGGTGCCGGTGGTCTGGACCTGTCTGACAGCGCAATGCTGCCCAACTTCGGAATGGCCCTATTGCGCCTTCCGGTGCGACGGCTCAGTCTGCTGGCAGACCATCTGACCCGGCAGGGGTGGCCGCTCGCGATGCCCCTGACACGCGTGAGCCTCGTGCCCCATGGCGAGGTGGATGTGCTGGCCGTGCGCGCGCCGGAGGGTGCATGGCTCGAATTTTATGAAGCTGCAGCCTGAGAGGGGCATACTGCAAGCTCCGGTCATCTGGCGGAGAGTGAGAATATGAGCCCAGCATCTGGATCGACGGCGCAGGTACGCGAGAAGTTGCTGGCGCTGCGCGCCGAGTTTCGCAACCGCATCGACACCATTCATGCCCATGCCCGCAATCCGCTGGAACCGGATTCATCCGAGCAGGCTGCCCAGCTCGGCAATGTCGCCGTGGTTTCGGCGCTGGAATCCGAAGCCACCACCGAGCTTGCAGCGATCGATGCAGCCCTGGCCCGGCTGGACGCCGGTACCTATGGCCGCTGTACGCAATGCGGCGAGCCGATCAGTGCGGGCCGGCTTGCTGCACGACCGGCATCGGCGCTATGCATGGGGTGCAAGAAAGACTGAGACGGAGCAGTCCGCAGGCGAATGTGTTGATCGGCTTGCCGGCTACTGTGCTGGCCGATTGCCGGGCGTCGTCATCGTCACATCCAGCGGTGCCACGGAGACCAGTTCGATGGTCTGCGAACCAAGGCGAACCTGCCCGTTGGTCAGGTCGATGGCCTCGAGCAGTTTCTCGGTGATCAGGTCCTTGGTCAGGCGGCGTCGCTTGTAGTCCACGACATAGCGCAGCGTGAACTCAACCCAGTTGTCGTTGGCCATCATGGTTACCATCGGGTCGACCCGCGCGTCCTCAAGCATGTAGCGTTCCTTCATCTGCAACCAGACAGATTTCGAAGCAGCGGAAAACTCGCCGGTTACCCCTGCAAGCACTTCGGAGAAGATCTTCTTTGCCAGTTTCTGGTTGCTGCCATAGCGGACCGGGAGCACGAGTTCGTCCCACAGAAAGGGAAAATCAGCCGAGTAGTTGTAGACCGGCTCCTTGAATATGAAGCTGTTCGCGACCCGCACGATGCGGCCGTTGTAGGCATCGCTTCTGACCCAGCCGCCGCACTCCATCAGCGTGGTGCGCAGCACGCCGATATCGATGACGTCACCCATGATGCCGCCGAGTTGCACGCGGTCGCCGACCTGGTAGAAGCGGCCAAAGGACACCGCGACCCAGCCGGCGATACTGGCAATCACTTCCTGCAGGGCAAAGGCGATGCCGGCGCCGGCCACGCCGAAGGCGATGGTCAGACTGGAGAGCTTGTCGCTGAACACCAGCGACAGCAGGAAGATCGCCAGCACATAGCCCAGTGCCGTGATTGCCTTGCGCATGTGATAGCGGCGGCCACTGTCGCTGATGTAGCGTACCAGCACACGGTGCAGGACCTGTACGACAACCACCACGGCCATGAGGACCAGCAGGCTGGTGGCAATCTTCGCCATCACCGGGTCTTGCAGCCGGGCCAGAAGTTTTTCGATCATGGTGTGCGCCAGTCCCTGATATGTACATCGCGCTGCGGGAAGGGGATTGCAATGCCTTCACGTGCGAAGCTGCGATATACCTCGCAGTTCAGTTCGTGAAGCACGAGTCCCCGCAGTACCGGCTCGGCGATCCAGACCAGCAGTTCGAAACCGATGCTCGAGTCGCCGAAAGTCCGCAGGCGCACCCGCGGCTCCGGATCGCGGCATACGTTGGGATGGTCTGCCGAGATCTTCATCAGGCAGGCAATGACCTGATCGATGTCCGAGCCATAGGCAACGCCCACCGGCACGCGCAGGCGGTACTTGACGTGTGGGCCACCCGATTCGTTGACGATCTTGGCGCGTCCCATGATGCCGTTGGGAATGCTGATCTCTTCGTCATCGCGGGTCAGAAGGCGCGTGCTGCGCAATCCGATGTGCGTTACCCGTCCGCGTTCTCCGGAGTCCAGCACGATGTAGTCGTCGATCCGGTAGGGCTGATCGACGAGAATCGCGACGCCGGCGAACAGGTTGCCGAGCGTGTCCTGGGCAGCGAAGGAGAGTGCGAGGCCGACGATACCGGCTGAAGCCACCAGGCCCGTGACGTTGACATTCCAGGCCAGGAGGATCAGATACACGGCGACCAGCGCCATCATGATGCGCAGGAGCATGTTGAACAGCGGCACGGTGGCCGGTCGTGCCCAGGCGGGTGGCGCTGGCCGGAGGCTGGTGGTCTCTACCACCAGGCGTCCGGCCCGGATCGTGGCGCTGACCCAGACCAGAATCAGCAAGCTCATGATGAAGGCGGTCGTCAACCGCGTCAGCAGCGGTGTCATCGGCAACACTTCGACGGCTACCAGCAGGCCGAGCAGGGCGATGGTACGAAACAGCGTGGTGTGACCGATGCCGCCGAGCCGGCCGCCGCTGTCCCAGCGGATCAGCAACCGGTCCAGTGCCGCACCCGTCAGCCAGTCCACGATCTTGCCGAGGACCACAAACAGCACGACGATGACGACGGCTTGCAGAAACGGGTTGGGACCGATGAACTCGACCCAGCGGAATATCGGGCCCAACCATTGTTCGATCATGGCACTCCCTTTCCGGGGTGGTCGAAAGCGATGAACCATCCTAGCATGCTGCCTCGCCGGTCCGGATCATGCAGTGCCCCGATAACGTCAGGCTGGGCACCTGCCGACAGGTCGGCTAACCTCTGCCCAGATGATCCAGCTGCGAGCGTCCGGCAATGCCTGAGCCTGCCAGCACGACCAATGCCTCTATCCACTGTGAGCGTCCCGGTTCGGGCGTGCTGCTCATCCGCCTTGGCGGCGACTGGCTCCTGGCCGGTAGCCGGCCCGCGACGGCCGCCCTGTTGACTGAACTGGCCGGGCGGGAGGCGCCGGCACGAATCGAGTTCGATACGCAGGCGCTGGGTCACTGGGATACCGGGCTCATGATTTTTCTCAGTGCGGTACGGCGGGCGGCGGAAAGCCGGAACGCCGCGCTCGACACGACAGGGCTGCCCGACGGCGCACGGAAGCTGCTCGACCTCGCCTTTGCGGTTCCGGAGCGGGCCGGTGCGCGCCGCACCCGCTCGGCTGACAGCCTGGTGGTGCGGATCGGCAAGGCGACACAGCAGATGCTGGATCACGCCCGCGAACTTCTCGCTTTCCTCGGTGAATTGACGCAATCCTTCGGCCGGCTGCTGCGTGGGCGGGCCGTGTTCGACCGGGCTGACCTGATGAAGTTTTTCTACCAGGCCGGAGCGCAGGCGCTCGGTATCGTCAGCCTCATCAGCTTTCTTATCGGCGTGATTTTTGCCTTCGTGGGCGCCTACCAGATGGAACAGTTTGGCGCCGGCATTTATGTAGCCAACCTGGTGGCAGTCGCCATGGTGCGGGAAATGGCAGCCATCATGACCGGCATCATCATGGCCGGCCGTACGGGAGCAGCGTTTGCTGCCCAGCTCGGCACCATGAAAGTGAATGAGGAGACCGATGCGCTCCGTGTGCTGGGCCTGGACCCGATGGATTTCCTGGTACTGCCCAGGGCAATCGCATTGATCATCATGATGCCCTTGCTGACCCTCTACGCTGATCTGCTGGGTATTGCGGGAGGCCTGGTGGCTGCGCTTGCCATGCTGGATATCAGTTTCGTTCAGTACCTGGAACAGACCTTTGGCGCGGTGCAGTTGCTTGATCTGTTCGGCGGACTGTTCAAATCCCTGGTTTACGGCACGCTGGTCACGGTGGCGGGCTGCCAACAGGGCATGGCCTGCGGCAACAGCGCCCAGGCGGTCGGCGAAGCAACAACCAGAGCTGTGGTCATGGGCATTCTGCTCATCGTCATCAGTGCCTCCGTGCTGACCGTGATCTATACGGTGTTGAACATCTGATGGCCGCTGGAGAAACAGGACAGGCACAGATCGCCGTGCGGAACATGAGCATGGCCTACGGTGACTTCGTGATTCAGCAGGATCTGAACTTCGAAGTCCGTCGTGGCGATATCTTCGTGATCATGGGCGGGAGTGGCTGCGGCAAGAGCACGCTGCTGCGGCATCTGGTCGGCCTGAAGGCGCCGGTGCGCGGCGATGTGTTCTACGACGGTGCCAGCTTCTGGCAGGGCAGCGATGCCGAGCGGGATCTCATGAAGCGCCACTTCGGCGTGCTGTTCCAGTCGGGGGCGCTGTGGAGTTCCATGACGCTGGCGGAGAACATCGGCGTGCCGCTGCGGCAGTACACGCAGCTCGGTGAGGCCGAGATTCGCGCGGTCGCCGCCTGGAAACTGGCGCTGGTTGGTCTCACCGGTTTCGAAGACTACTATCCCGGCGAGATTTCCGGCGGCATGAAGAAACGTGTCGGGCTGGCGCGGGCCATGGCCATGGATCCGGACATACTGTTTTTCGACGAACCCTCGGCGGGCCTCGATCCGGTCAGCGCCAGGCTGCTGGACGATCTGATCCTGGAACTGCGCGATACCCTGCAGACCACTATCGTCATGGTCACGCATGAGCTGGCGAGCATCATGGCGATCGGCACCAATTCAGTGTTTCTCGACACGGAAACGAAAACCCAACTGGCCACCGGTAATCCGCGTGAGCTGCGCGACCATTGTCCCGACGACCGGGTCCGTGAGTTTCTCTGGCGGGGCGTTGAACCCGCCTCGCTGACTGGCGCATGATGAAATGCAGGCAGGGGTAGTCACATGAGCAACCGGAGCAACCCGGCAATCATCGGCAGCTTTGTGCTGGGTGCCGTCGCCCTGCTGGTCGTCGCCGTCATCGTGTTTGGCGGCAGTGAGCTGTTCACCTCCAAGCGTTATCTCGTCACCTACTTCGACGGCTCGGTAAAGGGCTTGCGGGTGGGATCCAACGTGCTGTTCCGGGGCGTGCGGGTCGGTTACGTAACCAGCATCGAGGCGGTGACCGACCCCGACGTGGACCGCTTCGGTATCCCCGTGACATTCCGGATCCTGCCGGACACTTTCACCGTCATGTCGCCTGAAGGCGAGCCGAAGAGCTTCCCGCGCACCGGGCAACGCGAATTCATCGACGGGCTGATCCGGGGCGGACTGAGGGCCAAGCTGGAAACGGAGAGTTTTGTCACCGGGCAGTTGCTGGTCCAGCTGGACTTTCATCCGCAGCTGCCCGCCGTGTTTCGCGGTGTGAAACCACGCTACCAGGAGATTCCGAGCGTACCCTCGGACATCCAGCAGGTGCTGGAGAGACTGCAGCGTTTTGCAAAAGCCCTGGGCGAAAGGGTTGATTCCGACCGGCTGATCGCCGACTTTGAAGGCACTCTCTCCGGCCTGAACCGTCTGGCGAATTCACCAGACCTTGAAGCTGCGCTGGCGGGCCTGAGCAGGCTGGCGAACTCGCCCGATACACAGGCGCTGCCTGGCGATCTGCGCCGCGCGGCAAATGCGCTTGCGGCGACGCTCGACGAAACCAGGCGGGCAGTGGCCAGGCTGGACCAGAATGTGGATCCACTGGCCAACGAGGCGCGAAACGCGTTGGCAGCCCTGAATGTCGCACTGGAGCGCAGCGCGGGCGTGCTGCAGGAAACCGAAGCCTTGCTGAGTCAGGAAGGCGCAGCCAAGGTGGAGCTGGCCCGTACACTGAACGAAGTGCAACGCGCGGCACGCAGCTTGCGGCTGCTGACCGACTATCTGGCGCTCCGGCCCGAAGCGCTTGTCCGCGGCAAACCGGATCAGGAGGGAAGCCCGTGAATGTGTTTCATCGCAGGATGATCCGGTGTCTCGTCGTTCTCATGGCAGCGACCGGCGTGTACGCCTGCGGATCGTCAGCGCCTGCACGTTTCTACACCCTCAGTACCGAGGCGCTTGCGCCGGCGATACCGCCGCTCGCCGGCCGGCGCATCCTCGTCGGTCCTTTTGAGTTGCCGGAATACCTCGACCGGCAGCAGATGGCCATCCGTGGCGCAGGCGGTGAGATCAGGTTTCTGGAATTCCAGCGCTGGGCAGAACCGCTGGAAGCGGCATTCATGAGTACTTTTGCCGACGATCTGATCGTTGCGGCCGGTACGGAGCAGGTCGTCGTCGTGCCAGTGCCCCAGCAGCTGCCTGCGGATTTCCGCGTGATGGCGCGGGTCTCGCGTTTCGATGTGGATGCCGCGGGTGAGGCCGTGCTCGTCGTGCAGTGGTATGCCTCCGACCAGAAAAGCAGGGTCGTGGTTCCGCCACGGCAAAGCACCTACAGCCGGCCAGCCGTCCTGCCACTGAAGGCCGAAACCGGGGTCGCTGCGCTCAGTGCCACGGTTGCGGATTTTGCCGCGGATGTCGCGCGCAGCCTGGCTGCAGTACCGGTCGGCGAAGGCCCGTAGCTGAGGGCGTGTCAGCTACGGGCCTTCGCCTGCGGGCGCGGGGCACCGTCCGGCGACTGCCAGCGATGGAATTACTTTTTGGCGTAGTTCGCCGCAGCAAAGTCCCAGTTCACCAGGTTGTCGAGAAAGACTTCGAGAAACTTCTGGCGGAGATTCTTGTAGGTCGGATAGTAGGCGTGTTCCCACACATCGGCCGTGATGATCGGCCTGTCGCTGCCCTTGATCGGGGTATCGGCATTTGCAGTGGTGACGATCTTGAGTTTGCCCCCGGCAAGGACCAGCCAGGTCCAGCCTGAGCCGAACTGCGCCATGCCGGCGCTGATGAATTCCTTGCGGAAGTTGTCATAGCTGCCGAAATCGCGGTCGATGGCTGTGGCCAGCGCACCGGCTGGCTTGCCGCCACCCTTGGGCTTCATGCTGTGCCAGAAGAAAGTGTGGTTCCAGATCTGGGCCGCCTGGTTGAATACCCCGCCGACGCTGGTCCTGACCAGCGCTTCGAGATTGGCGTCGCTGGCGTCCGGCTGCAGTTCATTCAGCTTGTTGACATAGGCAGCATGGTGCTTGCCGTGGTGCAGCTGGAGGTTTTCGGTGGAGTAGTGTGGTTCGAGTGCATCGGCTGCATAGGGCAGCGCGGGGAGTGTAACTGGCATGGGGGTTCTCCTTGTTTTGGTGTTGATCGGATGCCCGTCGAAGGGCGTTTCAGCTGCTGCGTTTAACCTTACCATGCCAGGCCACGCTGTACAGATCATGGCGGCGGTCCTTGAGGTTCAGCACCGTGCCGGTCTGCCGTGCCTCGCGCAGCGCACGCAGGCTGAGGTCGGCGAAAGCAACCATTTCCACGTTCGGCGTGGTGTCGGCAGCGACACCGTCGCGCGAGAACGGGAAGTCGCAGGGCGTCAGTATGCAGCTCTGTGCATAGTGAATATCGATATTCTTGACGTTGGGCAGATTGCCGCAGCTGCCGGACATGACGACGTAGATCTGGTTCTCGACCGCACGTGCCTGCGCGCAGTAGCGCACCCGGCAGTAGCTCTGCCTTTCGTCTGTCAGGAAGGGTACGAACAGGATATTGATACCCTGGTCTACCAGGTGGCGTGACAGCTCCGGGAACTCCGAGTCATAGCAGATCAGTACGCCGATCGGGCCGCAGTCGGTATCGATCAGGTTGAGTTCGTCGCCGCCTTCGACGTTCCACCAGTAGCGCTCGTTGGGCGTTGGATGAATCTTCTCCTGCATCGCCAGTGTGCCGTCGCGGCGAAAAACGTGGCAGACATTGCGGATGCCGTCGCCGCGCAGTGCGGGCGTCGAGCCGCCGACGATGTTGATGTTGTAGCGCACCGCGAGCTCGCTGAACATCGAAATGATCGCCTCCTCGTAACGGGCGATGGTCGCAATCGACTCGTGCGGCTTCAGTTCCGCGTTTTCGAGCGACAGCAGTTGCAGCGTGAACAGCTCAGGAAAAACGACGAAATCCGCGCCGTAGTCGCCGGTGACATCGACGAAATAGGTCACCATCTTCCTGAATTCGTCGAAGGAGCTGATGCGCCGCTGCTTGTACTGCACGGTGGCCACGCGCACACGGTTGAGCGCCGCGCGCTGCACCGGTTTTGGCTGCTTTTCTGTCGCCGCCGGCGCCGGCGAGTACTGCGGGTTGTACCACACGAGCTGCACGGCGTTGCCGCCCGACTCGCGATCCATCGGCAGATAATCGCGCAGCACCCTGACCGGCTCGAAGCCCATGCGGATCTGGAAACCGAGCACCGGATCATTGATCTGCTTGTTGCGCACGGCCTCGACATAGGCCTCCGGTCCGTCGAAACGGCGGGCATGGCGGGAATAGCTCGGGATGCGTCCGGCGATGACGATGCCCTTGAGCCGCTGAAACTCGGCCAGGCGCCGGCGTTCACTGTAGAAACGCTGTCCGATCCGGTAGCGGCGCATCTGCGGGTCGACACAGACTTCGTAGCCATAAAGGTACTCGCCGGTGGCATCGTGCGTAGAGCCATAACCACCGCCGGTCACTGTGCGCCAGGTATGCTCACCGAGCGCGATTTTTTCCTTCAGGCGGATGGTCGCGCAATAGCCGACGATATCCTCGCCAAGCTCTGCCACCCATACGCCTTCCGGAAAGGCGTTGATCTGCCCGCGCAGCATCGCGTCCGGGTAGGGCGGCATGCCCGGATAGACGCGTTCGACAAGCTTGCTGATGGCGGGTACATCCGCGAGACAGGCCTCACGCACTTTCAGCCGCGCGGTACCTTTTGCTGTTGAGGTCATCAGCTGTCGCGCTCCTTCTGCAGTTTCAGGACGAATTCGCGGTCTACTTCGCTAACACCGCGTTCTTTGGCCTGTTTGGCGATGCCCTTGAGTACCGTCTTGATGAAGGGCTTGGGTACGCCGGTCAGTTGCTTGCAGGCATCGCGGGTGAAGCTTATATCGGGGTCGAGCCGGTTGGCCTCATACATGATTGCCTCTTCTTTCGGGCCCTTGTCGGTTGGCGTCGGCAGCCAGAAGGGCTTCCTGTGTTCGGCGAACCAGAACTTCCCGCCATCGCGAAATCCGTAGGTGATCGGCATCTGCGGCATCTGCCGCGTGCCTTCTTCAATGTTGGTGGCCCAGGTCTGCTTGAGGAGGATATTGTCGATCCTCAGCACGAAATACTCGGGTGTCCGGCCATTGTCGCGTATGGGTTGCTCCGCATCCCAGGTGCACTCGAAAACCTGGAATGCTTCCTTGAGGATTTTCGGGAAACGTTTGCCGTCAGACTCCCGCCCGGGTGTCGGGCTGTCGATCAGCGTGTAAGGGTTGTCGCGCATCTTCTCCACGGTGTCCTGTCCGGGATAGCCGAGGCTGACGATTTTCTTCAGCGCGTGGCGGTCGAACTCGACAAAGTTCATCGCACATACACCACCGCGCTTGATATGCCGGTCGGTATTGGAATTCTGCCGGCTGCAGACCAGAAAGGAGCGCCCGCCGATTACCTCGAAGGGAAAGCTGAGCTGGTAAGGTCCGATATTGGTCTCGCCCTGCTCATCGACGGTCGTGATGAGGGCAAAGGAGGAGGGCCAGTAGGCACTGGCCTGATACCAGTTGTCGCGCATCGGACTGACAACAAACGATTCATCGATGGTGCGCGGGTGGCGGCGAAATAGATCTGCAAGTTTCAAACAGTGTTTCCGTATGTTCAGCGACCGGTTGCCCGGCGGAGTGTCTGGCGCAGGCGTACCTGCGGCGGCTCATGACGAAAGATCACGACCACCCGGTGTTGCCGTCGTTCACCGAGCGTGGAGCCGACGGGAACCGAATGCAGCCGGGTCGCCGATATCGGGATGAGCTGGGCCGGTTTCGCGCCGAGCAGAACCAGCAAATCAGTTACTGCGGCGACCCTTGCGCGCGCCAGTGCCTTGGCTGCCTTGGTCCAGCCGCGGTTATTGGCATGCCCGACTACTGTTACGCACTCTGCGCGATGTCTGGCCAGCCATCGGGCGCATTCGTACATGCTCTTGAGGCTCTCGGGCCCCGGTGTAGGGCTGGCGCGCACGAACTCGACCACGACCGGAAAGCTGACCGGAGCTGATCCGTCCCCGGCATCGCCCTTGCTCTTGCTTGTACCCTTCTTGCGCCGTGCCGGGCGTAGCGAACCGTTGCGCCCGACGACCTTCAGCGGTCGCCCGCTCCTGCCTTGTTTGTCGTTTGTATTGCTGCCCATGTGCCGGCCTTGCACTCATCCGTCCTGCACAGCTAATCAGAGCCCGTAGCGCTGTGCAAGCAGAATGGACAGCGTTACCAGCATGAGCGCGACCAGTGGCAGTCCGGCACGCAGAAAGTCGCCGAACTTGTAGCCGGCAGCATTCATTACCAGCAGATTGGTCTGATAGGCCATCGGTGTGGCGAAACTCAGATTGGCGCCGAAGAGGATGGCGAGCACGAAAGGCTCGAGTGGCGAGCCCAGTTGTGCCGCCGTGGCGATGGCGATGGGTGTGCCGACGGCTGCCGATGCGCTGTTCGAGACAAAGTTGGTGAGGACAGCGGAGAAGGCCATGAAGATGGCCAGTTGCACTGACGGCGTGGCCCGCTCGACCATGAATGAAACGCCGGTGGCGATCCAGTCTGCGGCGCCGGTGCTGACCAGAGTCGAACCCAGTGCAATGCTCGACGCGACCAGCAGCACGACGGCCGGACTCAGCGCCGAACCGAGGCCCTCCAGCTTGACGCACCGGGTCAGGAGCATCGCGATGACGCCAAAAAATGCGGCGACGTGAATGGGCAGGATTTTCGTGGCAGCCGCGATGATCACGACCAGCATGATCAGCATTGCGCGCCAGGCCAGCGGCGAGCGTGGCAACTGCAGGCTGCTGTCCAGCATGAGCAGATGCGGTTCACTCTTGAGTGCTTCCAGGCGCTTGTTCTCGCCCTGTACCAGCAGCACATCGCCCGGTGCCAGCGGCACATCGCCGATTGCACGGCCGTCGCGCAGGATTTGCTCGGTGCTGCGCATCACGCCGACGACCACGACGCCGAACTGCTCGGAAAAGCCGGCGCCCGACAAGGTGCGTCCGACGAGACCGGAATCCGAGCCGATGACAGCTTCGGCGAGGCTGATATCGCTGTCTGGCGTATTGGCTCCGGCAAAGCGGCCTTCACCGTAACGGTCGAACAGATCCACGCGCAGAACTTCGGCAATCTCCCGCAGGCCGGCCGGCGTGTCGCGCAGGATCAGCACATCACCCGCTTCGATCAGGTCAATCGTGTTCTTGTCGACCGGGCTCTTGTCGCGGATGATTTCGATGAGTGGCAGTACTTTGCCGAGCAGTTTGGTCAGTTCCGCGATCTGGTGCCCTGCGAGACGGTCATGCTCGGCGCTGACCACGATTCGCGCTTCGAACTGCCGCCGCAGCTGTTTGCTTTCTCCCAATGTCCCCGGCAGCAGGCGTGGTGCTACCAGCCAGAGGTAGGGCATTGCGACCAGCAGGGCAATGGCAGTGATCGACGTGAAGTCGAACAGCCCCATTGGTTTCATGCCGAGGTCGGTGGCAATCGACAGGACCAGAAGATTCGTCGAGGTGCCGATGCTGGTCAGCATGCCGCCGGTCAGGATCGCAAAGTTCACCGGCATCAGCGTTTTGGAAGCAGGGTAACCAGTGCGCTCGGCGAGGCTCAGGAGCATCGGCAGCATGAGTACCAGCACCGGTGTATCGTTGATGAAACCGCTGGCGATGGCGGCAAGAATCAGGGTCAGCAGCAGACCGAGCCAGCGATTCAGCGCCCAGATCTTCGCCAGAATGCGTACGACCGGCTCGAGCGCACCGGTCATGGTCAGGCCCCGGCCGAGCACCATCAGCGAGCAGATCGCAACCAGTGCCGGATGACCAAAGGACTGCAGAACCACGGTCTCGGTGATCCGGGCCTGCGATGTTACGTACGGAAAGACATAGAAGATCGACAGCAGCGCCGCAAGCAGCAACAGCGATACCAGCTCCATGCGGATCCAGCGGCGCGTGTACAGGTAGAACACGAGGATCGTGACGATCAGTACGGCAACGGCATGCGCGTTCGGCAAGGTCAGTGCCTCTTGTCGGGTTTATCGCCATGTTGCCAGATATGTGCCGGCCGCGTCAGTCGGTCCTTCAGCACCCC
This sequence comes from Pseudomonadota bacterium, assembly GCA_963204745.1. Taxonomy (GTDB): domain Bacteria; phylum Pseudomonadota; class Gammaproteobacteria; order Steroidobacterales; genus SHZI01. The sequence continues at coordinate 9,346 of CAUJHF010000021.1, read as the reverse complement.
CGTTTGTGCGGGTAGACTAGGCGTCGTGCAGATCGCGGGCTGGGCAGTGATACAGAATGGCCGAGTATAGAGTAGAGGTTGCGCGCGAGATTGCCGAGGCTGCACGACCGACCCGTGCCTACTTCATCATGACCGGCCTTGCTACCGTGCTGGCCTCATACGGCCTGCTGGCAAACAGCCCTGCGGTCATCATCGGAGCGATGCTGGTTGCGATGCTCCTGAACCCGATCACCGGGCTCAGTTATGCCTTCGTAACTGCCGATGCTGCACTTATCCGGCGTGCGGGAATTGCGGAGTTTCTTGGCGCAGTACTGGTGTTCGCCATCGGTTTTGTTGTCGGCAGCGTACATCATGACCTGCCGATCACGCAGGAAATGCTGGTCCGCTGCGATCCGACACTCCTGGATCTCGTGATCGCCATAGCAGGTGGTGCTGCTGTGTCCTACGCTACCGGCAACCTGCGCCTCAATTCCGCACTGGCGGGTGTGGCCATTGCCACTGCGCTGGTGCCGCCGCTGGCCAATGCCGGGATGCTGATGGCCCATGGTGAGCCGCATCTCGCAGCGGGCGCGCTGCTTCTGTATGTAAGCAACTATGCGTCGGTGCTGCTGGCTGCCATGGTGGTGTTCTGGCTGCTTGGTCACCGCCCGGATCGCGAGGCAAGTTCGAGCCGGCGCCTCGTGCGCCTGGGGCGCCTGGGGCAGCTTGCATTGTTCGTGGTGCTTGCTGCTCAGCTGGCCCTGCGGCTTGCCGATCAGATCGAGGCGCGCACCCGTCTGGTCACAATAGAGAAAAGCCTGGCAGTCGGGCTGACGGAAGTCTACGGAGCGCGGCTGATCGAGGTCAGAATTGCACCCAGAACAGCGCCGCAAGCAATTGTGGCGGTAGTGCGTACGCCGCGCCCGGTAACGCCTGCTGAGGTGGCGCAACTCGAGCAGACGCTGCCCGCAGCCGCCAAAGGCGAGCTGCGACTGCGTGTGCGCAGTATTCCCGTCGTGGTGGCGAATTCCGATGGCTATCTATATGTTGACGACCTGATGTGAGGAGTCTCATTTGACCATTGCCGAGTTCATCAGCCTGTCGTGGCAGCAGCGCCGCCGGTTCGTGCATGATCTCTACTACAGCGCCAGTCCGGCAGGCATCCGTTTCCAGGGCTTCATACTGGTGCTTGATGTCGTGCTGATTTCCTTCTTCATGGTATCGCCGTTTCTCGAACATGGTGCGCTATACCTGATTATCGACTACTGCATTGCCACTGTCCTGGCGCTGGACCTTGCCGCCCGGGGCTGGAGTTACGGTAACCGGCGCCGCTGGATCCGGCGGCCGCTCGTATGGGCGGATTTTGCCGTGCTGCTCTCGCTGGTGGTGCCGGTTTATGGTGCAAATCTAGGCTTCCTGCGCATACTGCGCGCCTACTCACTGATTCATGGCGATACGTTCTGGCGCGTCATAGGCGGTGGCCGATGGGCCAACACGCAGCTTGCGGAGTCGACGAAGGCCGTTACGAATCTTTGCGTCTTCATCTTTGTGATGAGCAGCCTGGTGCACGCCGGTTTCGCGGCGCGGGTGCCCACGATCAGGTCGTTCATGGATTCGCTGTACTTTACCGTCACGACGCTGACGACTACCGGCTATGGCGATATCGTCCTGCCAGGGCCGGGTGGCCGCTTGCTGTCGATCGTCATCATGATCGGCGGCGTGTCGCTGTTCTTCCGCCTCGTGCAGGTGACCATCCGTACGCCGAAGGTGCGCTTCGACTGCGAGGGTTGCGGGCTGCAGCGACATGATGCCGATGCAGTGCACTGCAAGGCCTGCGGCGCGCAACTGAGGATTCGCCATGAGAATGACTAGGCGGGTGGCTGTACGGACAGTGCTGCTCGCCATGTTCGCGCTGGCAGCCACCGAGGGCCATGCCCAGGGTTTCGATCCCGGCAAGGTGGACTGGGCAGCGCTCAGCAAGATCCCGATGAAGGATCTGTTCATCAGGAAGTTCAACGACCAGTGTGGCGCCTGCCACGGCGAAGACCTGCGCGGCACACCGCTGGGCAAGCCGCTGGTCGGTGTGGAACTGCTGCGCGGTGATTCGGTAAAAGAGATTGCGCAGAGCATCGCCAGCGGCGCCCCCGACAAGGGCATGCCGGCGTGGTCGGAAACTCTCGACGAGAAACAGATCTGGAACCTTGCGCTCTATGTGGCCGAGCAGCGGCAGGGCACCACCATCCTCGACAAGCGCGACAACATTCCGCTGGCCATTCCGGGCGGGCCCGTGGTTACCGGACAACACACCTTCCGCATCGAGCCGGTAGCCGGGGGCCTGGACCCGATGCCCTTTTCGATTGCCTTGCTGCCGGATGGTCGCATCCTGCTGACCGAGCGCATGCGCGGACTTTTCATCATCGGCGCAGATGGCAAGAAGTCCGCGCCGATCCGCGGTACGCCGCCGGTGTATGACGATTCCAGCGTATTTCTCGGCCAGGTCATGGGGCTTGGCTGGATGCTGGATGTTGCCCTGCATCCGCAGTATGCAGAAAACGGCTGGATCTACATCCACCATACCGACCGCTGTACCGACTGCAACGCGTTGAGTCGCAGGACCGGGCGCCCGGTGTCGATGAACCGCATCATCCGCGGCCGTATCCGCGACGGTGAATGGGTGGATCAGCAGGTCATCTGGCAGGCAGACAAGGAAAGCTATACCGATACCTCCGATCTCACTGCCGGCGGGCGTCTCGCCTTCGATGACCGGAACAACCTGTATTTCAGCATCGGCATGAAGGCACCGCTGGAGTTCATGGGTATCCAGGATCTCGACCAGCCCCATGGCAAGGTGCACCGTGTGCGCGATGACGGACAGATCCCGGCCGACAATCCCTTCGTCAATACGCCCGGCGCACTGAAGTCCATCTGGAGCTATGGGCATCGCAGTACCCAGGGACTGGAATGGAACCCGTGGACGCATGAGATGTGGAGCACCGAGATGGGACCGCGCGGCGGGGACGAACTGAACCGTCTGCAGCCCGGCCGCAACTATGGCTGGCCGCTGTTTACCAGTGGCGTGAACTACGATGGCCGGCCGGTAGATGTCGGCCGCACGCTCGGAATCACGCTGGATGCCAAGGATGCCGAGTTCCCGGTGCTGGACATGACCCCGTCACCGGCGCTCTCAAGCTTTGTGTTCTATGATGGAAAGGCGTTCCCGAATTGGCAGGGCAACATCATCGTCGGCACGCTGCGCGCCACCGACCTGCTGCGTCTGGAACTGAATGACAACAAGGTTGTACACACCGAAATGCTGATCAGGGACCTGGCACGGTTTCGCGATATCGAAGTCGGTCCGCAGGGCGACATCTACATACTGCTGGAAAATGCCGCCGGTTCGCAGATCGTGCGCCTGGTGCCCGAAGGAGGCTTGCCATGAAGAAAGAAGCGAAGATCCGTCCGTTCTGGTATTCGGATATCTGGCTGTTCCCGAAGCTCATCACCATCATCACCAGCATGGACAAGCGGGGACGGATCAATGCCGCGCCGTACTCGCACATCATGCAGTACGACGTGATGGCGAAGAATCCGCGCATGATCGTCGGTTTCCGGCAGGGTTCGCATACCTTCCAGAACATCTGCGATACGAAAGAGTTTGTCGTCAACTGTCCGTCCGCCGACTATCTGGACGACATGATGGAAACGGCGCGCTTCTATCCGGAAGGCATCAACGAGCTCGAGCACACTCGCTTTACGATGATCCCGTCACTGCATGTCAAGCCGCCGAGCATCAAGGAGTGCCCGCAGATCGCCGAGTGTGAGGCCGAGGAGATCGTCAGGCTGGAGAAGAGCAGCGGCATCGTCATCGCGAAGATCAAGGCGCTGGTATTCGATGAAGAGCTGATCGAGATGGGCCGCGAAGAGCGCATCCGCAAGATGAACCTGCCGATCGGTCTCGGTGATGAAGACCGTCAGGATTATTTCCACAGCACGCTGGGTCACATCTCCATGCACAAGCTCGGGGAATCCCCCGATGCCTTCAAGGGCAGTGAAATCAGGCTGGGCATGACCTGGGATGCAGATGCCCTGCAGGCGCTGATGACGATTCCACCCATGGTGCGCACCATGGTCACCACGCAGACCGAGGAATACGCGCGCGCCAAAGGTGACGAAAAGGTCAGCCATGCGCGCCTCAACCAGTTTGCGGCCGAGCAGGGCATGACGCCGGAGTTCATGGAGCGCTTCCAGAAGAAGCAGAAGTCAGCCTGAGGGAAGGGGACGCTTCCCGCGTTGCGGGGAAAAACACCCCCTCTGCTCGCGGTTCAGCGCTTCAGCAGGCGATCAAGCGCGTTTTTCAGCCGGTCGTCCTTCTTCTCTGCTGCAGGTGCCGCCTGTTCACCGTCGGCCGGTGCCTCGCTGTCAGGTGTTGGTGCCGGCCCTTCTTCCGGCGCGGCGCCGATGCCGAGCTTGTCGAAGAGTTTCTTCCGCACCGTGTCTTTCAGCGTTTCGGTGGCCGCGCCCTTCACCATTTTGCCCAGGTCCACCCGCACCTTCGGGTCGGCTACCGGGCCGCTCACCGTGAACGGAATGCGCACGTTTTCCAGTTCGTCGAGGCTGGTGCCATCGGCAAACACCGGTTTCCTGTAGACCAGCGCCTCCAGTTCGCTTGCGAGGGTCCTTGCCTGAACCTCGACGGTTGCTTTGCCTGACACCCGCAGGAAGGGGATTTCGGCGATGAGCGTATCGCTGGTGAATTTGCCATTGCCGAGCTTGCCGGTCAGTTGCAGTGAATCGATCGGTGTTTCTTCGGCGCCGGTACGCGTTGGCGCCGGTGCGCGCCTGAGCATGGCATGGGCACGCCGGATCTCGTACCAGACATCCATCCCGCGATAGACGCCCTGGTCCATCGAGAAAGACAGGTCGGCTGCGAGATTCTGCATCAGTGCATCGCCGGAGTTGCCGGACGACGAGCCCTTCAACCTGAAGTTCATCGTGCCGCCCAGGTTATCGATGTCGGCGAAATCAGTCAGCAGCGCGCCCATATCGACATTGACCAGCTTCTGGTCCATGTCGAGGCGCAGCGGGTCAGCGGATGCGTCCAGCCGGATCTGGCCCTGTGATTCGCCGCCGTAGAGCCGGGCGCTGAGCGGATCCAGTCTGATCAGACCCCTGGCTGCACTGATGCTGATGTCGGTATCGCTGAGCTTCAGGCCGTCGAAACCAAACTGGCCCATACGCAGGCGGCCGTCCATGTTGAGCTTGCCCAATGAGTCACGTAATGAGGATGCTTCCCCGGGTGGGGAAGCATCCCCTTTGTCGGCCTCTTGCGCCGACGCCGGAGCCAGATAGCGATCGAGATCCAGCTGGTCGATGTGCAGGTCGAAGCGGGTACGCGGCGCCGGCGTACTGTTTGCCGGCAACTGTTCACGCGACAGCTCGCCAGTGATACGGGAGTCGTCCAGCTTGAGGTCCAGCTTCCTGAGGCCCGCTGCATTTTCTTCGTAGAACCACTCGCTGCTGCCGGAGAGCTGCTTCAGCACCTGCGGATCCGCGGTATCCGGCGGCTCCTGCTTGAGGCGGGCCAGCAGATCGCGGGGTGAAAAGGGGGCAAAGCGCAGGGTGCCGCTGAGACTGGTGGTCTTGCCAAAACTGCCGCGGCCATCGATGTCGAGCGGAACGCCAGCCAGTTCAGTCGTGCCGGCCAGTGCACCGGCCGTAGCGGTGGATGAACCGGGATCAAAGGCCAGATCTTTCAGCCTGAGTTTCGCCTGCATGCCGTCGTCCGGCAGTGTGCTGGCATACATCCCGAGCTCAACGTCAAGTTCCTGCGCCGACACGGTCCCGGTTGACGCAAGCGTGATCGGACCGTCCAGTCTGAGCGTGCCGCGGGTATTGTCGCCGGGATCGGTGGCCTGCAGCGATGCCTGCAGCTCAAAGGGCGCGTTGCCGCGGATCGGCCCGGTGCGGACATTCAGCTGCCCGATGTGATAACGACTGCCATCGCTCTCGTCGGTGTAGTTCAGCGTGGCGTTCTTCAGTTCGATCGAAGCGACGGAAAATTCAGCGATGTCGTCCGGTCCGCCGGCAGCATCCGTGCTTGCCGCTTCATCGCTGGCGAAGCCCCAGTTGTTGCTGCCGTCGCTGCGCGCGAGCAGGTCTGCCTGCAGGCCGTCTACCGTGACCGAACCGATCTCAACCGCCCGCCGCGTCAGCAAGGGCCAGAGACGCAGCCCGAGCCGTGCCGACTCGATGCGCAGAAAGGTATCCGCCGGAAATCCGGGCGGATTACCCAGAGTGGCCTTGTCGATGCGGACTGCACAGCAGGGCAGAAAATCGAGTTCCACAGGCCCTGCCAGCAGCAGTTCCCGCCCGGTGCGTTGCCGTACCTGGTCGATGATGAGGGCCTGATACTGTTTCGGATCGACCAGGGTAACGACTGCCGCGATCAGCAGCACCGCCGCAAGCAGCAGCACCGCGGCACCGATCAGCAGCCATTTGAGCAGTGGTTTCACCGCCACGATTAAAACACCTGCGGAGGGCTTCTTCTATACTCAGGCGCCTGTATATGGGTTGTTTTGGCGGACAAGCCGGATGGTGACCTTGGTGTCTCTCTACCCGCTGGCGCTGCTGCATATCGCGCCGGCGTGCTACGGCGTGTACCACGTGCTGCTTTACAAGCGCGATCCGCGCAGCGCGATGGGCTGGATCATGGCCTGCGTGTTCCTGCCGTTTGCGGGGCCGCTCGCCTATTTCCTGTTTGGCATCAACCGCGTGCGCGCGCGCGCGCGCGGCTTCCAGCGCAGGTTCCTCGCCATCGACTACGAAGCCCGTGTGCCCGGTATCGCCCTTGTCAGCCCGGACGTCCCGGGGCTTGAGCAAATTGGCCTGCGGATCACAGGGCGGACACCATCGGCCGGCAATACGGTGCGCGTTCTGTACAACGGTGAGCAGGCCTATGCGGCGATGCTGGCCTCGATCCGGGCAGCCAGGGAGCGGGTGCTGCTTGCCACCTATATCCTCAAGGTCGACGATACCGGCAGGGCGTTTGCCGACGCACTGGTGGAAGCATCAGCACGCGGCGTGCAGGTAATGGTGCTGGTCGATGGCATCGGCGAACTCTACTCGTGGCAAAGCCCGTCCCGGTTCCTCAGAAAACGCGGCGTTGCCGTCGCGCGCTTTCTGCCGTTGCAGCTGTTTCCCCCGAGCATCCACATCAATCTGCGCAATCATCGCAAGCTGCTGATCGTAGATGACGGCATCGCCTATGCCGGCGGCATGAACATCAGCGATGACCAGACAGCCGATGCAGGCCGCCCGCGCCGGGTGACCGATGTGCATTTCGGTCTGTCTGGCCCGGTTGTGGCTGACCTTGCCCGCATCTTTTGCAGCGACTGGCGGTTTGCAACAGGATCGCCTGTCAACCGGAAATCGACGCCTGTGCCGGTGCCCATATTGCCGGGCGATGCGCGCTGCCGTCCCATACCCGATGGTCCCGACGACGAGATGGATGCCCTGGCGCTGACCATTCAGTCCGTGGTCAGCGGTGCGGCTACATCCGTTGATGTCGTGACGCCCTATTTCCTGCCGTCGCGGGGGCTGATCGCCTCGCTGCAGTCGGCGGCATTACGCGGCGCCCGCGTGCGCATCATCCTGCCCGGCAAGAACAACCTCTTCTATGTGCACTGGGCGCATCGCAATGTGCTCACCGAGTTGCTCGGCTGGGGTATCGAGGTGTATTACCAGCCGGCGCCGTTCTGTCATTCAAAATTGCTGTGTGTTGACAGGGACTACTGCCTGATCGGCTCGGCCAACCTCGATCCACGCAGCCTGCGGCTGAATTACGAACTGGGTATCGAGGTGTTCTGCGCACAGCTCAATGCCGAACTGCGCGCGCATATCGACATGCTTGTCGCCGGGAGTGCCCGCGTGACGCCCGATGAGCTGACCGGCAGATCAGTGCCCGTGCGCCTGCGCGATGCGGCTGCATATCTGCTTTCGCCTTACCTGTAAGCCGCTGGCCTCGATTGCGCCATGTCCGGCCTATACTCCGGTCCATGGACCTGATGAAACCCCTGATCGCCTTGCTGGCGATCGTCAATCCGATCGGCGTTGTGCCGTTCTTCATCCACTTCACGCACAACCTGAACCGCGAGCAGTGCGCGCGCACCATGCAGGTGAGCGCGTTTACCGCCTTCGTGGTCATTGCACTCAGTGCTCTCGCGGGTTTGAGGATCATCGAATTTTTCGGCATCTCGATCGCATCCTTCCAGGTCGGCGGAGGGCTGCTGTTGCTGATCAGCGCCCTGCAGATGCTCAACGCGCAGCCTGCGGAAACGAGGCCCACCGACATGAGCGAGGGTGAGGCCAAACTCGATGCCGGATCGAGTATCGCAGTCGTGCCGCTGACGATTCCGCTGCTCACCGGCCCGGCGACCATCTCGACGATGGTGATCTATGCCGAGCGCACGCGGCACTGGTGGGAGCTGGCGATACTGGTCGGTTATGGACTGGTGGTTGGCATTGCCGTGTATCTGGCGTTTCTGGCCTCGGGGCACATCGCGCGGCTGCTCGGGCGTACCGGCATCAACATCATGACGCGGCTGATGGGCCTGATCCTCGCTGCGCTGGCTGTGGAAATCATGGCCGAAGGACTGATGCAGCTGTTCCCGGCGCTGGCGGCAGGCCCGGCGTAGGAGCGGCCTCTTGTGGGAGCGGCTTCAGCCGCGATCGACGTTGAGGAAAAAGATCGCGCCTGAAGGCGCTCCTACCAACATGCAATCCCAAAAAAAACCCCGCCGAAGCGGGGTTTTCTCAAGGCGCTTGTTTCAGTCGCGATCAGCTGCGACGACGACGGCGCATCAGCAGGGGCAGGCTGCCCAGCAGCGAGAGGCTCCAGAGATCCATCGAGCTGCTGCCACCCGGCAGTTTGATCTCGTCGGCGGCATTGACCGTGACGGTGATCGTGGCCGTATCGGTATCGCTATCACCGTCGGTGAGGGTCAGGACGCAGCTGTCAGCGCCCGTGTATCCCGCATCCGGGGTGTAGGTCACGGTACCGGTCGCATTGGCTGCCGAGAGCGCGCAGCTGCCGTTCGTGCCATCGGTGGTTACCGCCAGCGTGTGCTGCGCAGCTGAACCGTTGCCGGCCGTGATGGTCGGGCTGAGGGCTGCAGAGGCAGTATCCACATCAGTGGTGATTGCACCGTCAGCAATGACCGGTGAGACATCCGCAATCGTCACCGTGACCGTGCCCGTATCGACCTCATCGCTGGCCGCACCGTCTGCATCCGTGACGGTGTAGGTGAAGGTGTCGCTGCCGGCAAAGAAGGCCGCATCGGTGACCGTGTAGGTGATGACGTTGCCAGCG
>CAUJHF010000020.1 GCA_963204745.1 Pseudomonadota bacterium | reverse complement strand
ACCATTGATCGCGCGCAGCAGGTCGCCAATGGCCTTCGGCTCGACGATGGAGGCAAGATGGGTTTCCCGGGTCGGTGCCAGCGCACCGCGCAGATCGCGCGTGGGGTCGCGCTCGGCGCGACCGGTGGCCACTGCGTAGCGGAATGCCTGCCCGCAGTTCTGCGATGCGCGGTGTGCGGTTTCGATCGCGCCGCGCGATTCGATGCGCCTTAGAACAGACAGTATTTCGGGCGCGGTGATCTCCGCTATCGGCCGCGCGCCGATCCACGGGAAGATGTCCCGTTCGAGCCGGCGCAGGATCTTGCTGGAGTGGTTCTCGGCCCAGGAAGGCGAGAATCTGGCGAACCACTCTCGCGCGACGACTTCGAAGCTGTTGGCGGCCCGGTCGCCCTTGGCCGCCTTGATCGCCTTGCGTTGCTCGCCCGGATCGACGTCGCTCGCAAGTAGCTTGCGCGCCTCGTCGCGCCGGTCTCGGGCGGACTTCAGGCTCACGTCGGGATAGACGCCGAAGGACAGGCGCTTCTCCTTCCCGTCAAAGCGGTACTTCCAGCGCCACCACTTGCCGCCGGCAGGGCTGATTTCGAGGTACAGGCCGCCGACGTCGAACAGCCTGATGCTCTTGGCTTGAGGCCTGGCAGAACGGATTGCGCTATCGGTCAACGGCATGTGGGGGCAACTCCCTGTGACTGCCTCCCAGTTGCCCCGAGAGTTGCCCCACTTGTGGGGGCAGATTCGGGCGGAAGGCAAGCAACCATGTCGGACAATATATATAAAAAAACCCACTGTTTCCAGTGGGTTATAGGACGTCTTCGGAATGCTTTGGAAGGTCAATTGGTGGAGGCGGCGGGAATCGAACCCGCGTCCGCAAGTCCGCTGCTCAAGGATCTACATGCGTATTCCGCCTTTTATCTTACCGGCAGCTACCCGACGGACAGGGACAACTGACAGCCAGTCCAGTAATAGGCAGTTAACCGTCGGATCCTGGACGAACCCTCGGGCGAGCTTGTGTTTAATGACTCCTGGCTCCGGACCGCACAAGCACGGACCCGGTCAGAAGGCTCTAGCGCTGGTTTTTAAGCAGCGAGAGCGTAGTTGTCGTCGTTGGCAACTATAAGGTTTGCAGATGGATTTACGAGGTAATCTGCACCTCGGCATGCACCCAGAGGTTTGTAACCCACGTCGAAACCATGTCGCCCCCGGTGCAGCCATTATTGGGGCCAGGGTCCCGGAAGACAAGGGCGTGGGTCGTGCCTGAAGGCGCTTGGCGGAATCGCGCCTGAAGGCGCTCCTACGGGCGCTCCTACCCGCGGCGCAGAAGTCGGCTTTTCTGCCGCTGCCAGTCCCGATCCTTGATGGTATCGCGCTTGTCCTGGCTCTTTTTGCCCTTGGCGAGGCCCAGGGTGACCTTGACCTTGCCCTTGTCCCAGCGCATCGCGAGGGGTACCAGCGTGTAGCCGTCCCGCTCGACATTGCTGCGCAGCCGGTCGATTTCGCGGCGGTGAAGCAGGAGCTTGCGCAGCCGCACGGGGTCCGGGGTGACATGTGTAGAGGCAGAGGGCAGGGGCGCGATATTGGCGCCAAGCAGCCAGACCTCGCCATCCCTGAAAATCGCGTAGGCTTCTTTCAGGTTGCCGCGCGCCGCGCGCAGGCTTTTGACTTCCCAGCCGGTCAGCGCGATACCGGCCTCGATCTGGTCTTCGATGAAATAGTCGAAGCGCGCCTTGCGGTTTTCGACGATAAGGCCGGATCCGGCGCCTTTGGCCGGTTTGCTGGTTTTGGCTGAGTTCATGGGTGAATTGTCGGCGAGGCGCAGTTCGGCAACAATCCTGCCAAGTTTGCCAGGATAGCGAAAGCGAAATCGTTCCACATGCGTGAAGTTCACCGCAGCGCCATCGTGCCGTATCCGGCGCCGGCCATGTATGCGCTGGTCTCTGACCTCGAGGCCTATCCACAGTTTCTGCCCGGCTGCACCGGCAGCTCGGTGCTGGAGCGGGAAGCCAATTCGGTACTGGCGAGCCTGTCCCTGTCGAAGGGGCCATTCAAGGCTTCTTTCACCACACGCAATGTGCTCGATTCGCCGCACCGGATGACCATGGACCTGGTCGATGGGCCATTCAGCAGTCTGCACGGTGAGTGGAAGCTGGTGCCGCTTGGTGAAAACGGCTGTCGAATCGAACTGCGGGTGAACTTCGAATTTGCCAGCACGACGCGCGACCTGCTGCTCGGGCCGGCGTTCGAACTGACCTGCGGAGGCCTCGTGGATGCTTTCGTCAATCGCGCGAAAAAGCTCTATGGCTGAGCTGATCAAGGTGCAGGTGGCCTATGCGCGACCGGATGTGCAGGTGGTCAGGATATTGACCGTTCCGGTCGGTACCCCGGCGCGCGTAGCACTCAAGGCGTCGGATCTCCTCGCGGAATTCCCCGAAATTGATGCGGACCATTGTCCGCTCGGTATCTTTGGGCGAGAGATCAGCGGGGAGCGCGTACTGCAGGCAGGCGAACGGCTTGAGGTCTACAGGAAGCTGCTAAAGGATCCGCGCACGGCACGGCGGGAGGCGGTCGCGCAGGGTACCGTGCTCGGCCGTAGCGGCCGGTAGCGCGTGCTTCAGGACGGTTTGTCGATCGGTACGTCCTGATCGATCTTGCGGACGGTATCTCCGTCGAACCAGATGATTACCCAGTGCTGCAGGGCTTTTGTACCTTTGCCCGGCTTCAGGTAGTACATGTAGTCCCAGCGATCCTTGTGAAACCCCGTGCCAGCGACCGGGGTGCCGAGCAAAAAGCGCACTTGGCTGCGGGTCATGCCGACCTGCACAGCGTCAATGTCGGTCTGGTCGAGCAGATTGCCCTGCTGCACGTCGACGCGATACACGCAGGCCGTCAGGCCGCAGAGCAATAAGGAAATGAGGAGTCTGGTCAGCCGGCTGCGCATCAGGATCCGCCCCATGTTTCGGTGCTGGTAGCTGTGGGATAGCTGGTGGATAATCCGGACGGATGATAGCCGATCAAAGCTGCTGATGGAGATCAACGATCTACGCAAGGCGGGGCTCAAGGCCACGACGGCCAGGTTGCGGATACTTGAAATCCTGCAGCAGGGGGGCGCCCAGCACCTCAGTGCGGAAGAAATCTATCGTCGTCTGGTCGAGGCGGGCGAGGAAGTCGGTCTGGCCACCGTGTATCGGGTGCTGACGCAGTTCGAGAACGCCGGGCTCGTCACGCGCCATAATTTCTCCGGCGAGCATTCGGTTTTCGAGATCGGCACCCGCAAGCATCACGATCACATGGTGTGCGGTGAGACCGGGCGGGTTATCGAGTTCTCCAGCGACGAGATCGAGCGACTGCAGCGGGAGATTGCCCGCAAGCATGGCTACGAACTGGTTGATCACAGCCTGGTGCTGTACGTGCGGCCGATGAAGGAAAAAGACTGAGCCAGGCCAGCGTTCAGGCCGGCGTGCGCCGGCGCCCGGCCGTTTTTCGGGGCTTCCCGGCTGGGACTGCAGCTGCAGCCAGCATTTCCTGTGCATGTGCTCGCGTCTGTGCCGTGATATTCAGGCCACCGAGCATTCGTGCGATTTCCTCCACGCGTTCCGCCGCATCGAGTTTTTGTACCGAAGTACTGGTTTTGCCGCGCACGGCCTGCTTGCGTACGGTGAACTGCTGACTGGCCTGCGCCGCGACCTGCGGCAGATGCGTGACGCACAGCACCTGGCGCTGGCCGCCTAGTTCGCGCAGCTTGCGGCCGACAATCTCTGCGACGGCGCCGCCCACGCCGGCATCGACTTCGTCGAAGATCAGCGTCGGTGCACCGTGCGCTGCGGTGGCAACCACCTGAATGGCCAGATTGAGGCGCGACAGTTCGCCGCCCGAGGCAACGCGACTCATCGGTGCCGGCGGCTGACCGGGATTGGCGCTGACCAGAAATTCAATGTCGTCGACACCGTCCGGACCGATGGCCGCATCCGGCAGCGGCTGGATGCGTACTTCGAACAGGCCGCCGGTCATGCCGAGTGTGGCCATGTTCTGCGTGATGGCTTTGGCGAGCTTTGTGGCAGCCTCGCCGCGCCGTGTGGTGAGCTGCGCGGCAAGCGTGTACAGCGCGCTGCGCTTCGCGGCGGCGACGTTTTCGAGGCGGCTGCAGGTCTCTGCGTAATTGCCCAGTTGTGCCAGTTCGTCGCTGAGCCGGGCCCGCAGCGCGGGTAGCTCGTCGGGGGTGATGCGATGCTTTCGTGCCGCTTCCTGGAGCGCTGCCAGCCGGTCATCGAGTTCACTTTCACGGGCCGGATCCTGGTCGAGGGTATCGATGCGCTGCCGGATCAGGTCAGCGGCTTCGCGAATCTGGATGTCGGCCTCGGTGAGCATCTGCGAAGCCGCTTCCAGCCCCGGATCAAAGTTGAGGACATCGTTGAGCGCCTGGCGTGCGGCTGCGACCCCGGCCTGTGCCGAGCCGCTGTCGTCGTCATAGGCGCGCCCCAGTGCTGTATGCAGCGCATCAGCGATCTGCGTCCGGTGGTGCAGTGCGCGATGTTCGAGTTCGACTTCGGCGTATTCGCCCTCGCGCGGATTGAGCGCCTGCAGTTCGCTGACCTGAAACGCCAGCAGTTCGCGGCGGTTGTCGCGGTCGCGCTCACGCGTCAGCAGTTCCCGGTATTCCTGCTCCGCACCCCGCCAGCTGCGCCATGCGTCACGCACCGCATCCCGCAGGCTGACGGTATTCCCCGTGCTGTCAAGGACTTCGCGCTGCGTGTTCTTGTGGCGCAGGGACTGATAGTCCTGCTGGCCACAGATATCCACCAGCAGTCCGCCCAGCTCACGCAGCGTCTGCGCCGGAACCGGTCGTCCATTGATCCAGGCGCGCGAGCGCCCGTCATTGCCAACCACACGACGCATCACGCAGTCGCCGGATTCCTCGCCGAGCTCATTTTCAAGCAGCCATGTGCTGGCAGCGGGGTTGTCGGCTGTGTCGAAAGTGGCGCTGACTTCGAGGCGCTCTGCACCGCTGCGGATCGCCAGTGCATCACCGCGTTCGCCGAGCGCCAGTGCCAGCGCGTCGATGAGTATGGATTTACCGGCGCCGGTTTCGCCGGTCAGTGTCGTAAAGCCGGGGCCGATCTCGATTGCGACTGCTTCGATGACGGCCAGATCGCGGATTTGCAGCTCACGCAGCACTAGCCACCATCGGTTTTCAGGGGCAGCTGGATCGGCGTGCTGTCCCGCGCATCGCGTCCCCAGAGCAGCTTGCTGCGCAGGATGCCGAAGTAGCCGTAGCCGACCGGGTGGATGAGTTCGATCCGTTCTTTGGCCGCGCGTACCCGGATACTTCCACCCGGGCCGAGCTGCCCGACCGGCTCGCCGTCACAACTGACGTCGGCGTGTTCGGACTGCGCGGCCCGCAGCCGGACTTCGGCAACGCGCGTGGCGGGGATTACCAGCGGCCGGTCGCTCAGCGTGTGCGGACAGATCGGGATCAGTAACAGCGCCTCGAGGCTCGGTTCGACGATGGGACCGCCGCAGCTCAGCGCATAGGCAGTGGAACCGGTGGGTGTGGAGACGATGAAGCCGTCGCCCAGATGAGTATTCACATACTGCCCGTCAACAAAAGTCTGGTACTCACACATGCGGCCGGTGGCGTGCCGTTTGATTACCACATCGTTCAGCGCCATGCTGCTCGTCACGATGTCCTCGCCATGTCTCAGGTCGATCAGCAGCAGCATGCGCTGTTCGCTGACGTACTTGCCGGCCAAAATCTCGTCGACACGCGCGAGCATGTGCTCTGGTCCCACGTCGGCGAGAAAGCCCAGCCGGCCCCGATTGATGCCAAGCAGGGGGGTCTGGTTCCCCGCTATGCGTCGGGCAGCATAGAGCATGCTGCCGTCGCCGCCGATCGCGATCACCAGGTCCGCACCATGAACGATCTTCCTGTCGGGCACCCGGCGCACCTGTTTTGGCAGCGCGCGGCTGCGCAGCGATTCGCTGGCCTGTAGCTTGAGGCCGGCAGAAAGCAGGTGTGCGGTCAGCACCTGCATGGAATCCAGTGTGCGCCGGTCCTGCGGGTTGCCCATCAGTGCGATGGTGGCAAAGCGTGCGGCGCGCGTTTTCTTTCTGGTCACAGGGGGCCCCGGTGCAGGAACGGTTCTACGCCCGCAATCCGGGCGCAGCAGCTATGTGCAACATAAAGGGTCCGGCCACATTGCGGCAAGCAGCGATAGCCGGTTTTGCATCATGCTCCTTGCCTTGACACCCGGAGCAGGCGGTTGCTAGCGTGCCTTCATTAAGTACGCGTTCCTGCATGATCCCTGATCCCTGAAGCATGAGCAGTGAAACGACCCGCCCCGTTCCCTCCGAGCGCGCACAGCACATCCTGCGCGTCCTGGTAGAACACTATATCCGTGATGGGCAGCCGGTGGGTTCCCGTACCTTGGCCCTGCAGGCCGGCCTCGACCTCAGCCCGGCCACCATCCGCAATGTAATGGCGGATCTTGAGGACCTGGGCTTTATCACCTCGCCGCATACCAGCGCCGGACGGATTCCGACCGCGCGGGGTTACCGCTTTTTCGTTGATACCCTCGTGCGCCTGCAGCCGCTGGCCGAGCAGGAGGTGGCAAAGCTCCAGACCCGCTTCGAGGAACGGCAACGCGGCGATGCCAAGTCCATCGTCACGACCGCTTCTTCTGTGCTGTCTGCCTTGACCAGCCTTGCGGGCGTGGTGACTCTGCCGCGGCAGTCGCATGTGACCCTGCGGCATATCGAGTTCCTGCCGCTCTCCGGACAGCGGGTGCTGGCTATCCTGGTGGTCAATGATGCCGAGGTGCAGAACCGCATCCTCGACATGCCGCGTGACTACAGCGAGGATGAGTTGCGGCGAGCGGCAAATTATCTCAATCAGCAGTTTGTAGGGCGGGATATCAATGATGTTCGAACACGCCTGCTCGATGATATGGACGGCACACGCGAGTCGATGAACCGCCTGATGCTGGATACCATCGCCGTGGCCGACAAGGGGCGCCAGAGTGGCCGAGATGGCTCGGGTTACGTGATGTCAGGTGAAATGCAGCTGATGAACTTCCACGAGCTCTCGGACGTGGAGAAGATCAAGCATCTGTTTGAAGCTTTTGGCGAACAGCGGGAGATCCTGACGCTGCTCGACCGCAGTCTGGAAGCTGATGGCGTACAGATCTTCATCGGCGAGGAATCGGGTTACCGGATGCTGGATAATTGCACCATCGTTGCGGCACCATATTCGGTAGACGAACATATCGTCGGGGTGCTCGGCGTGATCGGTCCTACCCGCATGGCTTACGAGCGCGTCATACCCATCGTGGATATCACCGCACGGCTGGTTGGTGCGGCCTTGAATTCCGCCTCCTGAGCCCCCACATGGTCTGGGCGGGCGAGGGTCCGCACGTTTGTCTGCGCCTGCCAGTATGCTGATTTCAGGAGTAATGCCATGCCGGATACCGAACCCCAGGAGCCAACTGCAGAGATGGCAGAAGCCGGAGGCAGTGAACAGGGTCAGGCGGCGGATCCGGTTGCAGCACTGAGCGAGGCGCTGAAGCGGGCCGAAGCTACGGCTGCAGATAACTGGAACCGCTATCTGCGCTCGGTGGCGGAGATGGAAAATGTACGCAAGCGGGCTGCCCGCGACATCGAAGCTGCGCGCCGCACCGGTATCGAGAAGCTGGCTGCGGAGCTGCTGGTGATCGCCGATACCCTGGAGATGGGGCTTGAATCGGCGGGGACTGCTTCGACAGAGAGTCTGCTGGCCGGCAAGGAGGCCACGCTGCGTCTGCTCCAGGCCGCTTTCGAGAAGTTCAACATCGAGGTGGTTGACCCCGCCGGTTATCGCTTCGATCCCCAGCTGCATGAGGCCATGAGCATGCAGCCTTCGAATACGGCTGAGCCCAACTCGGTCCTGGCGGTCCTGCAGAAGGGCTACCGGATCGGCGACCGGCTGCTGCGCCCGGCGCGTGTGATCGTGGCTGGTGAGCCGGTGGTATCGGACGCGTCGGGAGCGAAAGGCAGTTCAGGCGGCGAGTCCGCTTGAAAACAGCCAATCTGCTCCCATTAATGGTGACAGACAGCAATATTTTATTGGCGACAGCAATTTTCAACGGAGCGACTGGATGAGCAAGGTAATCGGCATAGACTTGGGTACAACCAACTCCTGCGTCGCCGTGATGGAAGGCGGCAAGCCCAAGGTCATCGAGAACAGCGAGGGTGACCGGACCACGCCGTCCATCGTCGCCTTTACCAAGGATGGCGACGCGCTGGTCGGCCAGGCTGCCAAGCGGCAGGCGGTGACCAATCCGGCCAATACGCTTTTCGCCGTCAAGCGACTGATCGGTCGCAAGTTCAAGGATGAGGTGGTGCAGCGGGACATTGGTATGGTCCCCTACAAGATCGTCGGTGCCGACAATGGTGACGCCTGGGTAGAAGCCGGTGGCAAGAAGATGGCTCCGCCGGAGATTTCCGCGCGCGTGCTGATGAAGATGAAGAAGACGGCCGAAGACTATCTGGGTGAAGCGGTCACAGAAGCCGTGATTACCGTGCCGGCCTACTTCAACGATTCGCAGCGACAGGCGACCAAGGACGCCGGTCGGATCGCCGGTCTGGAGGTCAAGCGCATCATCAATGAGCCGACTGCGGCGGCACTTGCCTATGGCATGGACAAGCAGCGTGGTGACCGCAAAATCGCTGTCTATGACCTCGGTGGTGGTACTTTCGATATCTCGATCATCGAGATCGCCGAGATCGATGGCGAGCATCAGTTCGAGGTGTTGGCGACCAACGGCGATACCTTCCTTGGCGGTGAAGACTTCGACCTGCGCGTGATCGAATATCTGGCCGGCGAGTTCCAGAAAGAAAGTGGCGTGGATATCCGGCGTGACCCGCTTGCGATGCAGCGCCTGAAGGAAGCTGGTGAGAAGGCCAAGGTGGAGCTGTCTTCGCTGCAGCAGACTGAAGTCAACCTGCCCTATATCACCGCTGATGCGAGCGGCCCGAAGCATCTGAATATCCGCCTGACGCGCGCGAAACTCGAATCGCTGGTCGAAGATCTGGTCGAGCGGACCATTGCGCCGTCGAAGACGGCGCTGAAAGACGCCGGTCTCAAGGCCAGCGATATAGATGATGTGATTCTGGTTGGTGGCCAGACGCGCATGCCAAAAGTGCAGGAGGCCGTGCGCAATTTCTTCGGCAAGGAACCGCGCAAGGACGTCAATCCGGACGAGGCGGTGGCCGTTGGTGCGTCGATCCAGGCGGGCGTGCTGTCCGGTCAGGTCAAGGATGTGCTGCTGCTCGATGTGACCCCGCTGTCGCTTGGCATCGAGACCATGGGCAGCGTCATGACCAAGCTGATCGAGAAAAACACCACGATCCCGACGCGTGCAACCCAGGTGTTTTCTACCGCCGACGACAGCCAGACGGCGGTGACGATTCACGTCCTGCAGGGCGAGCGTGACCAGGCGCGGCACAACAAGTCGCTCGGCCGCTTCGACCTGTCGGATATTCCGCCGGCGCCGCGCGGCATGCCGCAGATCGAGGTCACTTTCGATATCGATGCGAATGGCATCCTGAACGTGTCGGCCAAGGACAAGTCCACAGGCAAGGAACAGAAGATCGTCATCAAGGCCTCCAGCGGTCTGTCCGAGGACGAGATCAAACGCATGGTTAATGAGGCTGAGAGCCATGCCGAGGAAGACCGTCAGTTCCGCGAACTGGTCGATGCGCGCAATCAGGCAGATGGTCTCGTGCATACTACCGAGCGCATGTTGCGGGAGCTGGGCGACCAGGTTGATCCGGCCGAGCGCGGACCTATCGAGTCGGCACTGTCTGATGCCAAAGAGGCGATAAAGGGCGATGACAAGGCCAAGATCGAACTCAAGGCCAAGGCGCTCGCGGAAGTTTCAGCGGTGCTGGCACAAAAGGCCTCGGCGCAGGCCGGGCCGGGCGGTGACGAGGGTCCTGGTGCGGGTAGCGCAGGCGGTAGCCAGGACGGTGTGGTTGACGCCGAGTTTGAAGAGATCAAGGACGGCAAGGACCAGTCTGGCGCTGCCTGAAGCGCGGGCCTGAATGCGGGTTTGCGGACCCGGCATGGTGACTGGCTGACAGGGTAGACGGCGGCCTGGTGCGGTGCACCGGGCCGCGCTTGTATTGGCGAACCGAGCGGATTGCAAATGACGAAGCGCGACTATTACGAGGTACTCGGTGTCGGCAAGGATGCCGCAGAGGCCGATATCAAGAAGGCTTACCGTCGCCTGGCCATGAAGCTGCATCCGGATCGCAATTCGGGCGATACCAAGACCGAAGCCGAGTTCAAGGATGTCAAAGAGGCCTATGAAGTCCTCTCTGACCCGCAGAAGCGCGCTACCTATGACCAGTTCGGTCACGCCGGACTCGAGGCGCAGGCGGGTGGTGGCCGGGGCGGCCAGGGTTTCAATCCGGGTGATGCTTTCGGTGACATCTTCGGTGATGTCTTTGGCGACATTTTTGGCGGCGGCGGAAGGCGCGGGCGCTCGACGGTATTTCGTGGTGCCGATCTGCGTTACGAGCTTGCTCTGACCCTGGAGCAGGCGGTTTTCGGCGATACCGTCAATCTCCAGTTGCCGACTCTGGTGGTTTGCAATACCTGCGAAGGTTCTGGCGCGAAGCCGGGCACCAAGCCCGTGACCTGTCGCACCTGTGAGGGCAATGGCCAGGTGCGCATGACGCGTGGTCATTTCTCGATTCAGCAGCCGTGCCCGACCTGTCGCGGCTCCGGCCAGCAGATCGAAGAGCCGTGCAGCAGCTGTCAGGGACGCGGACGCATTCAAAAGAACAAGACGCTGGCGGTCAAGGTTCCGGCCGGCGTGGATAACGGCGATCGCATACGTCTTTCGGGTGAAGGAGAGGCGGGGCAGAACGGTGGCCCATCGGGTGACCTCTATGTAGAGATACACATACTGCCTCACGATATATTTCAGCGCGATGGTGCCGATCTTTCCTGTGTCATCCCGATCAGTTATGCCACGGCGGTTCTTGGCGGTACGGTGGAAGTGCCGACCCTGGTGGGTGAGGTGGCGTTGAAGGTTCCGCCGGAGACGCAATCCGGACGCGCGTTCCGTCTGCGCGGCAAGGGCGTACGGCCCGTGCGGGGCAGCGGCCCCGGTGACCTCTATTGCCGGGTTGAGGTTGAAACACCGGTCAAGCTCACCTCCGCGCAGAAAAAACTTCTGGAGAGCTTCAACGAGGCCCTGGTCGCCGGCGGCGACCGGCATCGACCGCGTAGCCAGTCGTGGCTTGATGGCGTGAAGCGCTTCTTTGCTAAAGTCGGTTCCTGATTCGCAACGTGGTGAGCTGTATGCAGCGTATAGCAGTCCTTGGCGCAAACGGCCGCATGGGCCTTGCCCTGATTCGCCTCATTGCAGCCAGTGACCGGGCGGTGCTGGCGGGTGCACTGACCGAACCCGGTCATGCGACGGTCGGGCGTGATGCGGGACAGTTGGCCGGGCTGGATTCTCTGGGTGTCGCCCTGACCGATCAGCTGGAGATGGCGCTCGCGGACTGCGATGTGGCCATCGATTTCACGGCGCCGGCGGCGACGGCAAGGCATGCGCAGGCCTGCACCGTACGTCGTTGCGGCCTGGTGGTGGGTACGACCGGGCTGGGCGCCGTCGAGCTCGCTGCGTTGAAGTCAGCTGCGGGCAGCATCGCGGTCTTGTATTCGCGCAACATGAGTATCGGCATCACGGTACTGACCGAGCTGGTGCGTCAGGCAGTCCGGTTGCTCGGTCCTGGTTTTGACGCCGAGATTTCCGAAGCCCATCACCGCGCAAAGAAGGATGCACCGTCGGGCACCGCACTCCAGCTGGGCGAGGCGCTGGCAGAAGCCCGTGCGCAGAAGCTGGCGGATGTTGCGGTATATGATCGTAGCGGGTTGAATGCAGGACGTCCCGCGCAGGCCATCGGCTTTGCATCTGTCCGCGCCGGCGCAGTCGTCGGCGACCATACCGTATTGCTGGCCAGCGACGAGGAAGTGCTGGAGTTGACACACCGGGCCACCGATCGTGCGCTGTTTGCGCGCGGTGCACTACGCGCTGCAGCCTGGCTGGCAGATCGGCCAGCGGGTCTCTATTCGATGCAGGATGTGCTGGGGCTTTCTGCCCGCTAGCCACCGTTGTCCAGGCGCTTCAAAAGGGGTGTCCACGCCAGCCCCTGTCGTTTAGAATGCCGCGGGTCCCCAACAAAACCAGCAGAGCGGGAGGGCCCGGACAGGTTGTCTCCCGCTGCGTGTATATGCGCCTATCAAAAGCAGAAAAAATCCGCTCATCGCAGGTACAGGGCTGATGGAAGCCGCGTTACTGGCGTTACGCGACGGTACGCTGTTCCACGGCATCTCCGTGGGCGCACCGGGTCGCACCATTGGCGAGGTGGTATTCAATACAGCGATGACGGGTTACCAGGAAATCCTTACCGATCCGTCTTACTGCCGGCAGATCGTTACGCTGACCTATCCGCATATCGGTAACACAGCCACCAACAGTGAGGATCACGAGAGCGAGCGCATCTTTGCCGCCGGCCTCGTGATCCGCGACCTGCCGGCCGTATCGAGCAGCTGGCGTGCGGAGCTGCCGTTCCCCGAATTCCTGCGGCGGGGCGGTATCGTTGCGATTGCCGAAATAGATACCCGCAAGCTGACTCGAATCCTGCGCGACAAGGGTGCAATGTCCGGCTGCATTATGACCGGCGAGGTCGATTCGAAAACTGCGGTCGATCATGCACGACGCTTCCCTGGTCTCGCGGGTATGGATCTGGCGAAGATCGTCAGTACCAAGGACAACTATCAGTGGAACCTGGGTGCTGCGTGGCCGGGTCCCGGGCCGATCCGGCCAAAGCGCACTAGCGCCTTTGAAGTCGTGGCTTACGACTTTGGCATCAAGCGCAACATTCTCCGGCTGCTGGTCGATAGTGGATGTCGCGTTACCGTGGTGCCCGCGCAGACGCCGGCCGAGGAAGTGCTGGCCCGACACCCGGACGGAGTCTTCCTGTCGAACGGACCCGGTGATCCTGAGCCCTGTACTTATGCGATCGAAGCGATCCGGCAGATTCTGGCCACCGGAACGCCGGTATTCGGAATCTGCCTTGGGCACCAGCTGCTGGCACTGGCGAGTGGTGCAAGAACGGTCAAGATGAAGTTTGGCCATCACGGTGCCAATCATCCTGTGCAGGATCTTGAAACCGGTCGGGTCATGATCACCAGCCAGAACCATGGATTTGCTGTGGATGAGGCAAGCTTGCCGGATAACCTGCGACCGACGCACCGCTCCCTGTTTGATAATTCACTTCAGGGGATCGAAAGAACTGATTGTCCTGCTTATAGTTTCCAGGGTCATCCGGAAGCCAGTCCGGGGCCTCATGACATTCGTTCCCTGTTTTCCCGCTTTAGCAACCTGATGCGCCGGCGGCTGCAGCAGGGCGCGGGCGCGGCTACTGCCGGCAAGTAGCCTTAATCCCGGATACCGAACAGCCATGCCCCGTCGTACCGACATCGAGAGCATCCTGATCATAGGCGCCGGGCCGATCGTTATCGGCCAGGCCTGTGAATTCGATTATTCCGGCGTACAGGCGTGCAAGGCCCTGCGGCAGGAAGGTTACCGGGTCATCCTGGTCAACTCGAACCCTGCCACGATCATGACCGACCCGGAAATGGCCGATGCTGTCTACATCGAGCCGGTCAACTGGCAGACAGTTGCGCGGATTATCGAAAAAGAAAGACCCGACGCGCTGCTGCCCACGATGGGTGGCCAGACTGCGCTCAACTGTGCGCTCGATCTGGAGCACCACGGGGTGCTTGCCCGGTTTGAAGTCGAAATGATCGGCGCTTCGCGCGATGCGATCGATACGGCTGAGGATCGCGAACTGTTTCGCAAGGCGATGAACGAAATCGGGCTGTCGGTCGCCCATGCCGAGATCGCGCACTCGCTGGAGGAGGCGATTCAGGCTCAGGCGCGCATCGGCTTTCCGACCATCATCCGGCCGTCGTTTACGCTTGGCGGCAGTGGCAGCGGTATCGCCTATAACCGCGAAGAATTTGAGGCGATGGCGGCCCATGGCCTCGACCTGTCACCGACTACGCAGATCCTGCTTGAGGAGTCAGTGATCGGCTGGAAGGAGTTCGAGATGGAGGTGGTGCGTGACCGCAACGACAACTGCATCATCATCTGCTCGATTGAGAACGTGGATGCGATGGGCGTGCATACGGGTGATTCGATCACGGTTGCGCCGGCCCAGACGCTGACCGACAAGGAATACCAGTTGATGCGCAATGCATCGATTGCGGTGCTTCGTCGTATCGGTGTGGATACGGGCGGATCGAACGTGCAGTTTGCGCTCAATCCGCGCGACGGCCGCATGATCGTTATCGAAATGAATCCGCGGGTATCGCGATCATCAGCGCTGGCATCCAAGGCCACCGGCTTTCCGATTGCCAAGGTTGCCGCCAAGCTGGCGGTCGGCTATACCCTCGATGAACTGCGCAACGATATCACCGGTGGTGCAACGCCGGCTTCCTTTGAGCCGACCATCGACTACGTCGTTACGAAGATTCCGCGTTTCACCTTCGAGAAGTTCCCCGGCGCAAACGGCCGCCTCACGACGCAGATGAAATCGGTCGGCGAAGTCATGGCCATGGGCCGGACTTTTCAGGAATCCCTGCAAAAGGCGCTGCGTGGCCTGGAGACCGGTATCAACGGCCTGGTGGAGAAGCTGCCGGTCGAGCCCTCGCCTGAAGATATGGACCGCCTGCGCCTCGAGTTGCGCATGCCTGGCGCTGACCGGCTCCTCTATGTCGGCGATGCCTTCCGACATGGGATGCGCTGTGATGAGGTGGCGAGCCTGTCAGGAATTGATCCGTGGTTTCTTGCGCAAATTGAAGAGCTTGTCAGGCTTGAAGCAAAAGTTCGTGCTGACGGTGTCGTGGTATTGCAGCCCGGGATGTTGCGGAGTCTGAAGCGCAAAGGTTTTGCTGACAGTCGCCTGGCGGCGCTGCTGGGCGTGCCTGAAGATTTCGTGCGCCAGCAGCGCCTGAATGCCGGTATCAGGCCGGTCTTCAAGCGCGTGGATACCTGTGCAGCGGAATTTGCCACCAGCACCGCCTATCTCTATTCCACCTATGAAGAGGAATGTGAGGCCGCTCCGAGCGATCGAAAGAAAGTGATGATTCTTGGTGGTGGTCCGAACCGCATCGGTCAGGGCATCGAGTTCGATTACTGCTGCGTGCATGCTGCCTTCGCGCTGAAGGAGATCGGCTACGAAGCGATCATGGTCAACTGCAACCCGGAAACGGTATCGACGGACTACGATACGTCGGATCGTCTCTACTTCGAGCCGCTGACCTTCGAAGACGTCATGGAGATTGTAGACAAGGAGCAGCCGGTTGGCGTCATTGTCCAGTTCGGCGGACAGACACCGCTCAAGCTGGCGCGGAGTCTTGAAGAAGCCGGTGTGCCGATCGTCGGCACCAGTCCGACATCGATCGACATTGCCGAAGACCGTGAGCTGTTCCAGAAACTCGTGCAGAAACTCGGTCTCAGGCAGCCGCCAAACTGCACGGCGCGGACGCCGGAGGAGGCTGTGCGTCGTGCTGCTGATGTCGGATTCCCGCTGGTTATCCGTCCCTCATTCGTGCTTGGCGGCCGGGCGATGGAGGTCGTGCATAACGAGGATGATCTGCGTGCCTACATGAAGGATGCGGTCAATGTGTCGAACGACAGTCCGGTGCTGCTGGATCGTTTTCTCGACCAGGCTGTAGAGGTGGATGTTGACCTGGTGAGCGACGGGAAGGACATCCTCATCGGCGGCATCATGGAGCATATCGAGCAGGCCGGTGTTCATTCGGGTGACTCCGGTTGCTCGCTGCCGCCGGCGACGCTAAGCGCAGAAACGCAGGCCGAACTGATTGATCAGGTCACCATGCTCGCCAAAGCACTCAACGTGGTTGGCCTGATGAATACACAGTTTGCCATCCAGAACGGGCTGGTCTATCTGCTTGAGGTCAATCCGCGCGCATCGCGTACCGTGCCCTTTGTTTCCAAGGCTACCGGTCTGCCGCTCGCCAAGATCGCGGCGAAGACCATGCTGAATATATCGCTGGCCGAGCAAGGCGTAACCAAACAGATCGTGCCGGGCTTCTATTCCGTCAAGGAAGCCGTATTTCCCTTCGGCAAATTTCCGGAAGCTGATCCGATACTCGGTCCGGAAATGAAATCGACCGGCGAGGTGATGGGAACCGGCCGCACTTTCGCGGAAGCCTATGCCAAGGCGCAGATTGCCTCCGGTGTGGTGCTGCCGCAGCGGGGTACCGCATTCCTCTCGGTGCGAGATCGCGACAAACCGGCAGTGGTAAAGCTCGGCAAGCTGCTGCTGGATCGTGGCTTCGACCTGGTCGCGACCGGCGGTACCGCTGTGGCGCTCGCCAAGGCCGGTGTTGCCTGTCGCCGGGTCAACAAGGTTCGCGAGGGGCGGCCGCACGTCGTGGACATGATCAAGAATGACGAGATCCACTTCATCGTCAATACGACCGAAGGCAAGCAGGCCATCCGGGAGTCGCACTCGATTCGCGCGGCAGCGGTACACAAGAAAGTCACCTATTACACGACCATGCCTGCAGCGATAGCCACCAGCTACGCCCTCGATCATCTCGATGGTGGCAGCGTTAACCGGCTGCAGGATCTGCATGCGGGAGTTGTACAGTGAAAAGAATTCCGATTACGGCCGTCGGGGCAGAAAAACTTCGCGACGAGATCCGTGTCCTCAAGACCGAATCGCGGCCCCGGGTGATTCAGGCGATTGCCGAAGCGCGCGCCCACGGTGATCTCAAGGAGAATGCCGAATACCACGCTGCCAAGGAACAGCAGGCATTCATTGAAGGCCGGATCCGGGAGCTCGAGATCATGCAGTCGACGGCTGAAATCATCGATGTCGCGCGGCTGGTGGGGACGAAGAAGATAGTCTTCGGCGCGACAGTCAACCTCGTTGATGAGGATGATGGCCGTGAAATCTGTTATCGCATCGTCGGCGAATACGAAGCAGACATGAAGAGCGGTCTGATTTCCATCGCCTCACCACTTGCGCGGGCACTCATCGGGCACCTGGAGGGAGACCTCGTGTCCATGATGGCGCCAGGCGGCGAGCGAAATTACGAGATCATGCGGGTCGAATACCTGTGAACGGTTGCTGTATTGCGGTGTCAGGTGGCCAAGAGCACATCTAGCGCACGTTGGAAGCAGAGGCAGGCGAGGGACCCCTTCGTGCGCAAGGCGCATGCGGAAGGCTGGCGGTCCCGGGCGATATTCAAGCTGTCGGAGTTGCAGCGCGTCGAAAAACTCATGGCGCCCGGCAATATCGTTGTCGATCTTGGTGCCGCACCAGGTGCCTGGAGCCAGTATGCGGCTTCAATCGTTGGTCCGCGGGGCCGTGTGGTCGCCCTCGACCTGCTGGAGATGCCTCCCTTGGCCGGGGTAGAGGTTCTGCAGGGCGATTTCCGGGAAGATGAAACCGTGGAGGCCCTGCTGAAGCGACTCGGGCCGGTCAGGGTCGACCTTGTGTTGTCGGATCTGGCACCCAATATGAGTGGCATGCGGACCGTCGATCAGCCACGCAGCATGTATTTGGCCGAACTCGTGCTCGACTTTGCGGGCCAGGTCCTGCGGGAGCGGGGCAATATGGTGGTAAAGCTGTTTCAGGGCGAGGGTTTCCAGGAATACATAGGCGCGGTGCGCTCACGTTTTGAGTCGGTCCGGATGAGAAAGCCGCCTGCTTCCCGGGCCGGAAACCGGGAGACGTATCTGGTAGCAAGAAACTTTCGGTTGTAGTAGGGTCTAAACAGAATACCGTCAGAATTTTGACGGTCAGGTTTCCAAGAGGGCCACCCACGTGCTCAATGATCTTGCCAAGAACATCATCCTCTGGATCGTCATCGCCGTCGTGTTGCTGACGGTCTTTCAGAGTTTCAGTACGGGTACCCGTCAGTCAGATACGGTTGAATATTCCGAGTTTCTGGATCTGGTCAGCAGCGGGCAGGTTGATCAGGTTGTCTTTGAGGGCGATACGATCAAGGGATTCAAGGCGACGGGCGACCGGTTTACGACCTACAGTCCCGAGACCGACAACACCGCGCTGATCGGTGAGCTCAAAAAGAACAACGTTCGCATGAGTGCCAGCCCCCCGAAGAGCCAGAGCATTCTGGTCAGCCTGTTCATCAATTCCTTTCCGGTGCTGCTGCTGATCGGCGTCTGGGTGTATTTCATGCGCCAGATGCAGGGTGGCGGCGGTGGCCGCGGTGCCATGTCGTTTGGCAAGAGCAAGGCGAGGCTGCTCAGTGAGGATCAGATCAAGGTTACTTTCGTGGATGTCGCCGGCGTCGAGGAAGCCAAGAGCGAAGTCGAAGAGATTGTCGAATTCCTGAAAGATCCGGCGAAGTTTCAGCGGCTGGGCGGCAAGATCCCCAAGGGCGTGCTGATGGTCGGTTCACCGGGTACGGGCAAGACCTTGCTGGCGCGTGCCATTGCCGGTGAAGCGAAGGTACCGTTCTTTACGATCTCGGGCTCGGATTTCGTCGAAATGTTCGTGGGTGTCGGTGCGTCCCGGGTTCGGGACATGTTCGAGCAGGCGAAGAAACATGCGCCTTGCATCATATTCATCGATGAAATCGACGCGGTTGGACGGCATCGCGGCGCCGGACTTGGCGGCGGTCATGACGAGCGCGAACAGACACTAAATCAGTTGCTGGTCGAGATGGATGGCTTTGAAGGCAGCGAGGGCGTCATTGTCATCGCAGCTACCAACCGTCCCGATGTGCTGGATCCCGCCTTGCTCCGGCCTGGCCGCTTCGATCGGCAGGTAGTGGTGCCATTGCCAGATGTACGTGGCCGTGAGCAGATCCTGAAGGTGCATATGCGCAAGGTCCCGCTGTCTGATGACGTGCGGCCAGGCGTGATTGCGCGTGGTACACCGGGCTTCTCCGGTGCCGACCTTGCCAATCTGGTGAATGAGGCTGCGTTGTTTGCCGCGCGCGCCAACCGCCGCACGGTAACGATGGATGAGTTCGAGAAAGCCAAGGACAAGATCATGATGGGCGCTGAGCGGCGCTCGATGGTCATGAGCGAAGCCGAGCGCCGCCTGACGGCATACCACGAGGCCGGGCACGCGATTGTCGGGCTTTCGGTCCCTGACCACGATCCGGTGTACAAGGTCAGCATTATTCCCCGCGGCCGTGCGCTCGGTGTCACGATGTTCCTGCCTGAGGAAGACCGGTACAGCTACAGCAAGCGACGCCTCAACAGCCAGATAGCCAGCCTGTTCGGCGGACGTATCGCCGAGGAACTGGTCTTTGGCAATGACGCGGTAACCACCGGCGCCTCGAACGATATTGAACGGGCCACTGAAATTGCACGGAACATGGTTACAAAGTGGGGCCTGTCCGAACGGCTTGGACCGTTGACCTACACCGAGGAAGATGGCGAAGTGTTTCTCGGCCGCAGTGTGACCAGCCACAAGCAGGTTTCCGATGTCACGATCCACGCGATCGATGAGGAAGTTCGCAAGATTATCGATTCAAATTACCGGCTGGCCACCAACATTCTTACCAGCAACAGGGACAAGCTGGATGCGATGTCGGATGCGCTCATTAAGTATGAGACCATCGATGAAACCCAGATCAAGGACATCATGGCGGGTCGTGAGCCCCGGCCGCCCGAAGGCTGGGATAGCAGTGGTGGTGGTCCGGGCGCTCCGGCGACTGTATCCAGCGGTGCGAGCAAAGGTGATGAGCCAGGGCTCGGCGAGCCTGCCAGCCAGCACCGGACCCGCAGCTGAGCCAGCCGCGCAGTCGCCTGACAGCACATATCCGGCCGGTTGGTTCAGGGCAGCTTGCTGCGCCGGATGATTTCCCTTCTTGCAAATTCGAGCCCGGCAGCCCCGCGCTGCCTGATAATGGGTGTTCTCAACGTCACCCCGGATTCCTTCTGGGATGGTGGTCGCTACCGCCACATTGATGCGGCTGTAGCGCACGGCCTGAAGCTCTTCGCTGAAGGTGCAGACATACTCGATATCGGTGGAGAATCGACCCGGCCGGGTGCTTCTGCACCGGGTGTTGAGGAAGAGCTGCAGCGGGTGATTCCGGTCATTGAGAGGCTGCGGCAGGCCAGCGATGTCGCCATCTCCATCGATACCTGTAGTGCTGAAGTCATGCGGGCTGCGGCCGCCGCCGGTGCCAACATGATTAATGATGTCCGTGCGCTGAGCCGACCGGGTGCTTTGGGAGCAGCGCTGGAGACAGGGCTGCCGGTGTGCCTGATGCACATGCAGGGCGATCCGCAGACGATGCAACGACGGCCTGCTTATGTTGATGTCGTGGCTGAGGTAAAGGCCTTCCTCTTGCAGAGAGCGGCTGAATGCATGGCAGCAGGGCTGGCACACGATTGCCTTATACTCGATCCCGGCTTCGGTTTTGGCAAAAACCTTGATCACAATCTCAGTCTGCTGCGCGGGCTGGAGGAACTGGTCGCCACCGGGTTTCCGGTCATGGTCGGACTGTCGCGCAAGAGTATGTTGGGCGATCTGCTGGGTCGGGCGGTTGAAGACCGGTTGCCCGGCAGTCTTGCGCTGGCGATCGCGGCCCGGCAGCGCGGGGCCAGGATCGTCAGGGTTCATGATGTGGCTGCAACTGTGGATGCGTTCCGTACGCTGGAGGCAGTTGAAGGCCTGATGTAGGCGGCCAGCGCACGGACGCCATGGCCAGAACTGGAGTATTTGAGTGAGCAGAAAACTGTTTGGTACCGATGGAATCCGGGGCCAGGTCGGCGAGTACCCGATGACCGCAGAATTCGCGCTGCGCCTCGCCAGTGCCGCTGCTCATGTGCTGGCGCCGAAGGGTGGCACGGTACTTATCGGCAAGGACACCCGGGTATCCGGTTACATGTTCGAGTCGGCCCTCGAGGCGGGTTTTGTCGCGGCCGGGATGGACGTGATGCTGGTCGGGCCGTTGCCGACGCCTGGCATTGCCTATCTGACCAGGACCCTGGGCGCTGATCTTGGCGTGGTGATCAGCGCCTCGCACAATCCTTATCAGGATAACGGCATCAAGTTCTTTGACCGCGAAGGCAGCAAGCTCTCCGACGCCGTCGAGGCGGCGATTGAACGACGCCTTGAATTGCCGGCAATCACCCGGGAGTCAAGCCAGCTCGGACGGGCCAAGCGGGTTGACAATGCGCTGCAGTCCTACCAGAACTTCTGCATCTCAACGGTTCCGCCTGAACTTCGACTCGACGGCCTGAAGATCGTCATCGACTGCTCGCATGGCGCAGCCTACAAGGTTGCGCCGCGTGTCCTGACCGAACTCGGCGCAGAGATCGTGCCGATCGGCTGTTCACCTAACGGCAGGAACATCAACGACGGCTGTGGCTCTATGAAGCCTGAGCTATTGCAACTCACGACCACAGGTGTGCGCGCTGACCTGGGTATTGCCCTCGACGGCGATGGCGACCGCCTGCTCATGGCTGATCACACTGGTGCGCTGGTCGATGGCGATCAACTGCTGTGGATCCTGGCCAGTGCCTGGCAAAAGAGCGGTGAGCTGCGAGGTCCGGTGGTGGGGACCCTGATGAGCAATTATGGACTCGAGCGCGGTCTGGGCGAACTCGGCATCGAATTTCTGCGCGCCAAGGTCGGTGATCGTTATGTGCTCGAATTGCTGCGTGAAAAAGGTGGCCGGCTAGGCGGCGAGACCTCCGGACATCTGCTCTGCCTGGACAAGACCACTACCGGAGACGGCCTGATCAGCGCGCTGCAGGTACTCAGTGTGGTCAAGAGAACCGGTACTCCGCTCGCTGACCTGGTCGCCGGGATGTCGCGCTATCCGCAGAAGCTGGTTAACGTCAGGATGAGCAGGAAGCTGGATCTGGACGGTTCGATGCCTGTCCAGGCAGCCGTGCTCAAGGCCCAGCAGCAGCTGGCAGGGCGTGGGCGAGTCGTTCTGCGCGCCTCGGGCACCGAGCCTGTCGTGCGGGTGATGGTCGAAGGAAATGATCATGCGGAGGTCGATCGTCTGACCGAGGAACTGGCGGAGACCGTGCGTCAGGCTGCAAATGCCTGATCTGCGTTGATTTTCAGCGGGGCTGAGGCTAACCTGCGGCGTCATTTTCGGGCCGCACCCGCTTTGCGCGCCTGTCTCCCCGGAGTCACGTATGTCAAATCGGCGGCCCCTCGTGGCCGGAAACTGGAAGCTTAACGGTAGCCGCGCCGGAAATAGCGCCCTGATCAGTGTTCTGCGGGCGGGTCTGCCGGCGCAGTGCCGTACCGATGTGGTCGTTTGTCCGCCCTACGTTTATCTGGCCGATATTACTGCGGCTATCCACGATAGCGTTATTCAGCTTGGCGCCCAGAATGTTGCAGCAGAAGACTCTGGTGCGTTTACCGGTGAAGTTGCGGCCAGCATGCTGCGTGATGTGGGTTGCGAGTACGTGATTATCGGTCACTCAGAGCGCCGGGCCTTTTATGGCGAGACGGACGCCCTGGTTGCTGCCAAAGTTGCGGCAGCCCTGCGTTGCGGACTCAGGCCGATTCTCTGCGTGGGTGAGACGCTGGCCGAGCGCGATGCGGGAAACTTCCTGGACGTCGTGCGCCGACAGCTGGAGGCGGTGCTTGCTGTGGTGGGTATCGAGGCTTTTGCGGAGGGGCAGGTCGCTTATGAACCGGTCTGGGCGATCGGTACAGGACGTACGGCGACGCCGATGCAGGCGCAGGACGTACACGCAGAGATACGAGCAACGCTGGCGCGACGCAATGCTACAATCGCCGCCGCTGTCCGTATCCTGTATGGCGGCAGTGTGAAGGCTTCCAATGCGAAGGACCTCTTCGCGATGGCAGACATAGATGGTGGACTGATCGGCGGCGCCTCGCTGGATGCGGCCGGGTTTCTCGGTATTTGCAACGCGGCGGCAGAGAGTTATTGATGACTACCCTGAACACAGTTGTGCTGGTTGTACACGTACTCGTGGGCGTGATGATGGTCGGCCTGATCCTGATTCAGCGCGGCAAGGGCGCCGATGCGGGCGCGGCGTTTGGATCCGGTGCGTCCGGTACGGTATTTGGTGCGCGGGGTTCGGCTAATTTCCTGTCGCGGTCGACGGCGATCCTCGCAGCAATATTCTTCTGTACCAGTCTGGGGCTTGCATATCTGGGTACCCAGCGTGAGGCCCCGACGAGCGTACTCGATGTCGCGGCAGATTCGGCTGCGGCACCTGAGCAGGGTTTGCCCGTGGTCGGGCCTCAGGAGACGGATACGCAGGCGCCGACGGGCATGTTGCCGGCTCTGCCACCGGCTCCCACAGCCGAGCTGCCGGCGCCGGCGGACAAGCAGACAGATTGATTTTTTTCGAGTGCCGACGTGGTGGAATTGGTAGACACGCCGTCTTGAGGGGGCGGTGGCGCAAGCTGTGCGAGTTCGAGTCTCGCCGTCGGCACCAACAGATCAGCAGAACCGGCGAATAGAAATTCGCTGGTCAGCCGTGGGTCGAAGGAGCGCCCGTGCTGAACAACTATTTGCCGGTATATATCTATCTTTGTGTTGCGCTGGGTATCGGGCTGGTTCTGCTCGGACTCGGTTTTCTGATCGGCAACGGGCAGAAGTATGCCGAGAAGCTGTCGCCTTATGAATGTGGTTTTGAGCCCTTCGAGGACAGCCGCATGCGTTTCGATGTCCGCTACTACCTGGTTGCCATTCTGTTTATCGTCTTCGACCTTGAGATCGCATTTCTGTTTCCCTGGGCAATTACCTTGAAGGAGACCGGGCTCACCGGAATCCTCGCCATGGGCATATTTCTTGTAGTTCTGGTGGTCGGTTTTATCTACGAGTGGAAAAAGGGAGCTCTGGAGTGGGACTAGAACGTCCGGTACCGGAGATCCTTCAGCAGCGTGGTTTTGTGGTGACCGGGCTGGACAACCTCATCAACTGGGCGCGTACCGGCTCGTTGTGGCCGATGACATTTGGCCTTGCTTGCTGTGCCGTGGAGATGATGCAGGCCGGTGCCGCCCGCTACGACCTCGATCGGTTTGGCGTGATCTTCCGGCCGAGTCCGCGCCAGGCGGACGTGATGATCGTTGCGGGTACATTGACCAACAAGATGGCGCCAGCCCTGCGCAAGGTCTATGACCAGATGACCGAGCCGCGCTGGGTCATCTCAATGGGCTCATGTGCAAATGGCGGTGGCTACTATCACTATTCCTATGCGGTGGTACGTGGTTGCGACCGGATCGTACCGGTAGACGTCTATGTGCCCGGCTGTCCGCCGACCGCTGAAGCGCTGATCTACGGCATTCTGCAGCTGCAGAACAAGATCAGGCGTACCAATACTATCGCTCGTTGACCTGGCATGGGAGCAACCAGCGGGATGGCCATTTGATGAGCGCACGTACGGATGCATTGCTGATCGCCCTGGGCGAGCGCTTCGGCGCAAGCCTGCAGCAGGTGGAATCGCGCTGCGGCGAGATGGGCTTTGAAGTCGCACTGCCGGACCTTGTTGATGTGTGCCGGATTCTGCGTGACGACTTTGCTTTCGAGATGCTTGTCGATCTCTGTGGCGTCGATTACCTGACCTGGGGTCAGGGTGAGTGGGAAACCCAGGATGCCACCAGCAGCGGCTTCAGTCGTGCAGCGGTACGAGCCACAATTCTTCCGGATCCGGCGCAGCAGTTTGATTCGCGACGTTTTGCCGTGGTCTACCACCTGCTGTCGGTCAGCCAGAATTACCGGCTCCGCCTGAGCGTCTACACGGGCGTGGACAATCCGCCGGTCGTGCCATCGGTCATCGATATATGGGCTTCAGCCAACTGGTATGAGCGCGAGGTATTTGACCTGTACGGCATCCTGTTTGACGGGCATCCTGATCTTCGCCGTATTCTCACTGACTACGGATTTATCGGTCATCCGTTCCGCAAGGATTTCCCGATGTCGGGAAATGTCGAGGTTCGGTACGATCCCGAGCAGGGGCGGGTGGTTTACCAGCCGGTGAGCATCGAGCCACGGACACTCGTGCCGCGTGTTATCCGTGATGACAACCGCTACGAGCCCGATCTGAAGTCCGCGGGGCCACCGCGTGGCTGAGTTCCGGAACTACACGATCAACTTCGGTCCGCAGCATCCGGCGGCGCATGGGGTGTTGCGTCTCGTGCTCGAGATGGATGGCGAAACCGTACAGAGAGCCGATCCGCACATTGGTCTGCTGCACAGGGCCACGGAAAAACTGGCGGAGAGCAAGCCTTTCAACCAGAGCATCGGCTACATGGACCGGCTCGACTACGTGTCCATGATGTGTAACGAGCACGGTTATGTGCTGGCGATCGAGAAACTCCTCGGTGTGGCTGTGCCGATACGTGCGCAGTACATCCGGGTGATGTTTGATGAGGTCACCCGGATACTCAATCACCTGATGTGGCTTGGCGCGCATGGCCTCGATATCGGCGCGATGACGATGTTCCTGTACTGCTTCCGGGAACGCGAAGATCTGATGGATTGCTACGAAGCGGTTTCGGGCACGCGCATGCACGCCACCTATTACCGGCCTGGTGGTGTATACCGCGACCTCCCTGACACCATGCCCAGATTCCAGCCGTCGGCATGGCGCAGTGACAAAAAGCTGCGCAGCCTGAACCAGGCGCGCGAGGGCTCGTTGCTCGATTTTCTGCAGGATTTCTGTACCCGCTTTCCCGCCTGCGTTGATGAATACGAAACGTTGCTGACGGACAACCGCATCTGGAAGCAGCGGACTGTAAATATCGGCGTGGTCAGTCCGGAGCGCGCACTACAGCTCGGTTTTTCGGGGCCGATGTTGCGTGGTTCTGGTATCGCCTGGGATCTGCGCAAGAAACAGCCCTATGAAGTCTATGCGGATATGGATTTCGATATCCCCGTCGGGGTGAACGGTGACTGCTATGACCGTTATCTGGTGCGGGTCGAGGAACTGCGTGAATCGAACCGGATCGTTCGTCAGTGTATCGACTGGTTGCGGGCCAATCCGGGGCCGGTGATGACTGATGATCACAAGATCGGACCACCAAGCCGCGAACAGATGAAGGGTGACATGGAGTCGCTGATTCATCACTTCAAGTTGTTTACCGAGGGCTATACGGTCCCTGCCGGCGAGGCATATGCCGCTGTCGAGCATCCCAAGGGCGA
Source organism: Pseudomonadota bacterium (assembly GCA_963204745.1). Lineage (GTDB taxonomy): Bacteria > Pseudomonadota > Gammaproteobacteria > Steroidobacterales > SHZI01. The sequence goes on along the minus strand of CAUJHF010000020.1, from coordinate 200,001 downwards.
GTTTGGCGTATATCTCGTGTCTGACGGTGCCAACAAGCCATACCGGCTGAAGATCCGGGCACCGGGCTTTGCACATCTGTCGTCCATGCATGAGATGGTGGTCGGTCATATGCTTTCAGACGTTGTGGCCGTGATTGGCACACAGGACATCGTGTTCGGCGAGGTGGATCGCTAGTCATGTGTGCTTCGAAGAGACTGAACTGAATGGAACCCGAGAAAATCCTGTCTGAGCACCTGCGTGCCGAAATCGATCGCTGGGTGGCGCGTTTTCCGGAAGGGCGGCAGCGTTCTGCCGTAATCGCGGCCCTGCATGCGGCCCAGCATGAGAATCAGGGCCACCTCACGCCTGAACTGATGGGTGCGATTGCCGGATATCTCGGCCTTCCGTCGATACAGGTCTATGAGGTTGCGGCCTTCTATTCGATGCTTGAGACGAAGCCGGTCGGGCGACACAGTATTTCCGTGTGTACCAACATTTCGTGCATGCTCAGGGGCGGTGAGAACATCCTCGCCTATCTGGAATCAAAGCTGGGTGTAAAGGTCGGCGAAAGCACGCCAGACGGACGGTTTTATCTGAAGCGTGAAGAAGAGTGCCTTGCTGCCTGTTGTGGTGCGCCGATGATGATGGTTGACCACAAGTATCATGAGAATCTGACGCCGGCGAAGGTCGACGAGATCCTCGACAATGTTGGCAAGACGGCGGGGCACTGAGCGTGAGCGAGCAGCGCACATACGAACAGAATCTGGTCTGCTACCAGACGCTCGGGCAGGATCGCCCTGCCAGTCTGGAGACATATCGAAAACTCGGCGGCTACGAGATCTGGGAAAAGATACTTGCCGGTGGCATGACCCGTACGGAAGTCATCGACGGCGTAAAGGCTTCCGGCCTGCGGGGGCGCGGTGGAGCAGGATTTCCTACTGGCGTGAAGTGGAGTTTCATGCCCAAGGATGCGCCTGGTCAGAAGTATGTGGTTTGCAATTCTGACGAAAGCGAGCCGGGTACCTGTCATGACCGGGATATCCTGCGCTATAACCCGCACGCGATCATTGAAGGAATAGCCATTGGCGGGTTCGCGATGGGTGCGACCGTCGGTTACAACTATATACGCGGAGAGTTCATCGACGAGCCGTTTCCGGTCTTTGAGGCTGCACTGAAAGAAGCCTACGCTGCGGGACTGCTTGGCCGGAATCTTCGCGGTTCCGGTATCGATTTCGACCTGCATGCATTTATCGGTGCAGGCGCCTATATCTGCGGTGAAGAGACCGGTCTGCTCGAGTCCCTGGAAGGGAAGCCGGGTAAACCCCGGTTCAAGCCGCCATTTCCGGCAGCATTTGGTTTGTACGGACGTCCGACGACCATCAACAACACGCAGTCATTTGCTCTGGTACCGACGATTTTGCGCCGGGGGCCAAAATGGTTTGCTGATCTGGGGCCCGAGGGCTCGGGTGGCACGGCCATTTTTTCGGTTTCCGGGCATGTAGAGCGGCCCGGCAATTATGAGTTGCCCATGGGTATTCCATTCCGGGAGCTTCTGAAGATCGCGGGCGGAATGCGCGATGGGCGGCGGCTCAAGGCAGTAATCCCCGGCGGGTCCTCCGTGTACGTCGTACCGGGCGATCTGATCATGGATGTCACGATGGATTACAACAGTCTCAAGAATATCGGTACCTCCTTTGGTACCGGTGCTGTGATCGTCATGGACGAAACCACCTGTATGGTGAGCGTGCTTCGCCGGTTGTCGCGTTTTTATTTTGCCGAGTCATGCGGACAGTGCACGCCATGTCGCGAAGGTACGGGCTGGATGTACCGGCTGCTTTCGCGCGTTCTTGCCGGTGAGGCGGAGCGCAAGGATCTCGACCTGCTGCTTGATGTCGCCGGGCACATAGAGGGCCACACCATCTGTGCATTTGGCGATGCGTCGGCCTGGCCGGTCCAGAGTTTTCTGCGCCACTTCATGCCCGAGTTCGAATACATGATCCAGCATCGGGGCCGGTCAATCGTCGAGTCGCGGACCGAAGCAGCATGAGTGACGACAGCATCAAGGTTGAAGTAAACGGAGTCGAACTCGATGCCCGGCCGGGCGAGATGCTGATCGCCGTAACTGACCGTGCGGGTATCTATGTGCCGCGCTTCTGTTACCACGAGAAGCTGTCTGTGGCCGCGAATTGCCGGATGTGTCTGGTCGATGTGGCGAATGTACCCAAGCCGCTGCCGGCCTGTGCTACCCCGGTAACCAACGGCATGAAAGTTGCGACGCGTTCGCAAAAAGCCATCGGGGCACAGAGAGCCGTGATGGAGTTTCTGCTCATCAACCACCCGCTGGATTGTCCGATCTGTGATCAGGGTGGCGAGTGCGAACTGCAGGATCTGGCCATGGGCTTTGGCCGGGACATTGCCCGATTTGCCGAGGGAAAGCGCTCGCTGCGCGACAAGGATATCGGCCCGCTCATTTCGACGGACATGACCCGTTGCATATTGTGTACCCGTTGTGTGCGTTTTGGGACGGAGATCGCCGGTATCCAGGAGCTGGGTACCATCGGTCGTGGGGAGCGCACACAGATTGCGAGTTTTGTGGGCAGCACCGTCGATCACGAGCTCTCCGGGAACGTCATCGATCTCTGTCCGGTCGGCGCGCTGAACAACAAGCCCTACCGTTTCAGTGCACGGGCCTGGGAAATGCAGTCGCTGCCGGCCATTGCGCCACATGACTGTGTGGGCTCTAACCTGTCAGCGCATGTGCTGCTGGGGCGTGTAAAGCGTGTGGTACCGCGGGTCAACGAAGAGATCAACGAGACCTGGCTTTCGGACCGGGATCGCTTCAGTTATGCCGGCATCTATGCTCCCGACCGGCTGCATCAGCCGATGATTCGCGAGGGCGGGGAATGGCGGGTTGCCGGGTGGGAAGAAGCGCTGCAACTGGCAGCCAGCCGGTTGGCTGAGGTTGCCTGTGCAGATGGTGGAGCCGGACTCGGTGCCTGGGCAGCGCCTTCGGCGACGCTGGAGGAGGGCTATCTGCTGCAACGTCTGCTACGTCATCTGGGCTCTGAAAATATCGATCATCGGCTGCGTCGCCGTGATTTCCGGCTCGAGGAACGTGATCCGGCGTTTCCGTCACTGGGCGTAACGCTTGCGGAGATCGAATCGGCAGATGCGATTCTGGTCATCGGGTCCAACCTGCGATGCGAGGCTCCCATGCTCGCCCACCGCGTGCGCAAGGCAGCCATCAGCGGTGCTGCAGTGATGTTCGTCAATCCACGGCGCTATGAGTACTTGCATCCTGTCGCCGGATACATTGAGACTGGCGCAGATCTGGTCAGCGGAATGCGTCGCTTTGCGGCGGCGGACGCGGCAGCAGCGGCAATTGCAGCACGCCTGAAAGCGGCGACCACAGCAGGCAAACGGGCAGTCATCCTCCTGGGCCAGATCGCGGGCCGGCATCCCCGTTTTGCTGATCTCCGCCAGATGGCTGGTGAGCTGGCACATGTATCCGGTGCGGAACTCGGCTATCTCTCCGAGGGCGCCAATTCCGCGGGTCTTGCCCTTGCAGGAGTGCTGCCGCATCGTGGTGCCGGTGGGGTAGCGAGCACCGGTTCCGGGCGCAACTTTGTGCAGATGCTTCATCAGCCGCCCAAAGGTCTGGTGCTGCTGGGTTGTGAGCCGGACGAAGATTGCAGCGACGCTGAACAGGCGGTCAAGGCAATGCAGGCAGCCAGCTTTGTGCTGGCACTGACACCGTATTTCGGGACCGCAGTGCGTGCCCACGCCCACATCGTGTTGCCGGTTGGCACCTTTGCCGAGACTGCTGGCACCTTCATAAATGGCGAAGGCCGCTGGCAGAGCTTCAATGGCATTGCCAGTCCGGTGGGCGAGAGCCGTCCGGCCTGGAAGGTGCTGCGCGTACTTGGCAATCTGTTGCAGATGCCTGACTGTGAATACGCCTCGGCTGACGAGATCCTGACGGAGTTCCGCAGACTGGTTTCGCCGGTCCAGCCGCATAACGTCGTGCTGGCGAGTTCCATTCCGCCCGCGCCGACCTCTGCTGATATTCCGCTGGCTGCGCTCGACGTTCCGATGTACCAGATTGACGCAGTCCTGCGCCGCACACCGGCCCTGCAGCTGACGCGCGAGGCGCGTACCGCATGCGGCAACAGACTCGAGACGGCGTAGGGAACCGGGCGTCGTCATGGCAGCAATTCAATTTATACAGGGCCTCTGGTTCGCGCTGCCTGATCAGCTGCGTGAAGTGATCGTCATCCTTGTGCAGATCCTGCCGCTTACCGTAACCGTGATCCTGTGCGTGGCATTTCTCACCTATGGTGAGCGGAAGATCATCGGCTACATGCAGATCCGCGTGGGACCAAACCGGGTGGGTCCAAAGGGCTGGTTCCAGCCTTTCGCCGATACCATCAAGCTGGTGATCAAGGAAGTTGTCATTCCGGCCAACTCGAGCCGCTTCCTGTTTGTCGTGGCGCCACTGCTGGCGATTGTCCCTGCACTTGCAACCTGGGCGGTCGTGCCGCTGTTTCCCGGCTTTGCGATTGCGGATATCGACGCCGGACTGCTCTATGTGCTCGCACTGACCTCCTTGAGTGTCTACGGCATCATCCTGGCCGGCTGGGCGACCAATTCCAAGTACGCGCTGCTCGGTGCAATGCGCTCTGCAGCACAAGTGGTTGCCTACGAAATTGCCATGGGCTTTGCACTTGTCGGCGTGCTGATGGCCAGCGGCAGCTTGAATCTCGGCAAGATTGTCGAGGCGCAGTCCGGCGGACTGTTCAGCTGGTTCTGGCTGCCACTCTTCCCGCTGTTCATCGTCTACTTCATTTCCGGCCTGGCCGAGACCAACCGCGCCCCATTCGACGTTGCTGAAGGTGAGTCGGAAATCGTGGCGGGTTTCCACGTTGAGTATTCAGGCGTGGCATTCGCGATTTTCTTCCTTGCTGAATACGCGAACATGCTGCTGATCTCGGCGCTGACGGCAGTGATGTTTCTTGGCGGCTGGCTGTCCCCATTTGCCGGTGACGGTCTGTCGTTTCTCGATGGCACAGTCCTCGGGTTGCTTCGTGCGCCGGGCCTGCACTGGTTATGTGCGAAGATCGCGTTCTTTCTGTTCTTCTTTCTCTGGGTGCGAGCTACATTCCCGCGCTATCGCTATGACCAGATCATGCGTCTCGGGTGGAAAGTGTTTATTCCGGTGACGCTGGTCTGGATCGTGATCGAGGGCGTGCTGGCCGCGCTGCATGTCGGACCGTGGAGTACCTGAGCATGCCGGACCAACAGGATCCAGTGTCATGAACGCACTTGTCAGTTCAATAAAGACCCTCGTGCTGTGGGACTTGCTCAAGGGGTTGCGGCTTACCCTGCGTAATCTGTTTGCCCCGAAGTTCACCATAAACTACCCGGAAGAGAAGACACCGCAGTCGCCGCGCTTCCGTGGTCTGCACGCCCTGCGCCGTTATCCAAACGGTGAAGAGCGCTGCATAGCCTGCAAGTTGTGCCAGGCGGTCTGTCCGGCGGCAGCGATCACCATTGAATCTGACGTCGGCCCGGACGGTACGCGTCGCACGACGCGTTATGACATCGATCTGTTCAAATGCATCTATTGCGGCTTCTGCGAGGAAGCCTGTCCGGTTGATGCCATCGTCGAGACCCGGATTCTCGAGTATCACATGGAAAACCGGGGCGAGAACATCATGACCAAAGACAAGCTGCTCGCGGTTGGCGAGAAGCAAGAGGCGAGCATCGCTGCCGACAGGGCAGCGGATGCGCGTTACCGCTAGCAGGTACGCCGGGATGTTCGCAACGATACTTTTTTATGCTGCGGCCGCGACGCTGATTGGTGCGGCGATTGCCGTGATCACCGTTCGTAATCCGGTGCATGCCGTACTTTCCCTGATTCTGGCCTTTGTCAGCAGCGCCGTACTCTGGCTGCTGCTTGAGGTCGAATTTCTGGCGATCGTGCTGGTGCTGGTCTATGTCGGCGCCGTCATGGTGCTGTTCCTGTTTGTGGTGATGATGCTGGACGTCAATACCACAAGCCTGCGGGAAGGTTTTGCCCGGTATGCGCCAGTTGGCGCGATCGTTGCGGGCATCGTCATTCTGGAGCTTGCGGGTCTGATCTGGTGGCGTAATGAAGGGATACCGGTCGACAGGGTGCTGGTACCGCGCGATGCGGCGTACTCGAGCACTGCCGAACTGGGAAAGGTGATCTACACGGAGTACCTGTACCCGTTTGAACTCGCCGCGATGCTGCTCCTGCTCGCGATCGTGGCTGCCATCCTCCTGACCATGCGCAAACGGCCGGGGATCAAGAAACAGGATATTTCGGCTCAGGTTCGCGTACGCCGCGAGGACCGGATAAAGCTGGTCAGCATGGAGGCGGAGAAGGACTGATGGTATCTCTCGAGCATTATCTGACCGTCTCGGCACTGCTGTTTGCGATCAGCGTTGCGGGCATTTTTCTGAATCGGAAGAATGTCATCGTCTTGCTGATGTGTGTCGAGTTGCTGCTGCTCGCGGTCAACTTCAATTTCATTGCCTTTTCGCGGTACCTGGATGATCCGGCCGGGCAGGTATTCGTGTTTTTCATACTCACGGTAGCTGCAGCCGAATCGGCAATCGGACTCGCCATTCTCGTGGTGCTATTCCGGAACCGGCGCAGCATCAACGTCCAGGAAATGGATGCCCTGAAGGGTTGATGTTATGGAGAATATCTACCTCGCTATCGTTCTGTGTCCGCTTGCGGCCGCATTGCTGGCCGGTCTGTTCGGGCGGGTGATAGGGCGGGCAGGTGCACATACCGTAACCATCCTCGGGGTCGGCGCCTCATTTCTGCTGTCGCTGGCAGTGCTGAAGGCGCAGGTGCTTGATGGAGAACCGGCCTTTAACGGCACGGTATATACCTGGGCCGTTGTCGATGGCGTACACATGCAGGTCGGATTCCTGGTCGACCGGCTGACAGCGCTGATGATGGTCGTGGTGACCTCGGTTTCACTGATGGTGCATATATATACCATCGGTTACATGCATGATGACGCTGGTTACCAGCGCTTCTTCAGTTACATTTCGCTATTCACCTTTGCCATGCTCATGCTGGTGATGGCAAACAACTTCATGCAGCTGTTCTTCGGCTGGGAAGCTGTTGGCGTCGTCTCTTACCTGTTGATCGGCTTCTGGTATACGCGGCCCACGGCGATTTTCGCCAACATGAAGGCCTTTCTCGTCAACCGGGTTGGTGATTTCGGTTTTCTGCTCGGCATTGCTCTGATCCTGATGTCCACTGGCAGCCTGGATTACGCGACGGTCTTTGCCGGTGCCGATGCGATGAGCGGGCAGACGATTCAGGTGCTTGGCGACAGTCAGTGGTCAGTGATCACGCTGGCCTGCATCCTGCTTTTCATCGGGGCGATGGGCAAATCGGCGCAGATGCCGCTGCATGTATGGCTGCCCGATTCGATGGAAGGCCCCACACCGATTTCAGCGCTGATCCATGCTGCCACCATGGTGACGGCGGGTATCTTCATGGTCGCCCGGATGTCGCCGCTCTTTGAGCTTTCGGATACAGCCTTGTCGGTGGTCATGGTGGTCGGTGCCACGACGGCGCTCTTTACCGGATTTCTGGGCGTCGTGCAGAACGACATCAAACGTGTGGTGGCCTACTCGACACTGTCGCAGCTCGGCTATATGACGGTTGCGCTGGGCGCCTCCGCCTATGCGGCGGGCGTGTTCCATCTCATGACCCACGCCTTCTTCAAGGCATTGCTCTTCCTCGCTGCAGGTTCAGTCATCATTGCCATGCATCATGAGCAGGACATCCGCAAGATGGGTGGGCTATGGCGTTACCTGCCCATTACCTGGCTGACCAGTCTGATCGGGTCCCTGTCCCTGATCGGTTTTCCCGGTTTTGCCGGCTTCTTTTCCAAGGACGCGATCATCGAGGCGGTTGGGGCCGCGCACCGGACCGGTTCAGGTTATGCGTGGTGGTGCCTGATGATCGGCGTGTTTGTCACTGCGCTCTATTCGTTCCGGATGTTTTTCCTCGTGTTCCACGGGGCTGAGCGGCTCGATTCGCATGCGAAAGACCACCTGCATGAGCCGTCGATGGTCGTCTGGCTGCCGCTCGCGCTGCTTGCGGTGCCGTCAGTCATCCTCGGTTGGCTGACGGTAGGGCCAGTGGTTTTCGGCAGCTATTTCGGCGACGCCATCTTTACCCGTGAGATTAATGACGTGCTCGGCGAAGGTGCCGCAGAGTTTCACGGGCCTGCGGCCTATGTTCTTCATGCCCTGACCATGCCGGTGCCGTGGATAGCGCTGGGCGGCGTCCTGTGTGCCTGGTACCTGTATCTTAAAAATCCGGCATTGCCGGAACGGTTGGGCAAGCAGTTCAGTGGCCTCCATACACTGCTGATCAACAAGTACTACTTCGATGAATTCAACCAGAAGGTCTTTGCGCGCGGCAGTACGGCGCTGGGCGAATTTTTCTGGCATGCCGGTGATGAAGCGGTGATTGACAGCGGTCTGGTGAACGGCAGTGCGCGTCTGGTGGGTTGGGCATCGCAGGTCGTGCGTCAGCTTCAGTCCGGTTATCTGTATCACTATGCGTTCGCGATGATTGCCGGACTGGCTGTACTTGTTGGCTGGTTGCTGCTTGCCGGCTGATATCAGCCAAGCGATGGGGTAGACGTGGGAACACTGAGCATATTGATCTGGCTGCCGATTCTGGGCGGACTGCTCGTCCTCGCGATCGGTCGGACCAGTGCCGGCAAACCGTCCAGTGATGGTGCGGGATTGCGTGCCGATCGTTTGTTGGCGCTTGTTGTATCGGTACTCAGCTTCTTGCTCAGTCTGCCCCTGTGGACAGATTTCAACGCGGCGACAGCAGACATGCAGTTCGTCGAACGCATGTCATGGATCCGCGCCTTCAATGTCGAGTACTACCTCGGCGTAGACGGATTCTCGATGCCCCTTGTCATGTTGACAACTTTCCTGACACCGATCGTCCTGCTGGCGGGTTGGGATTCCGTCCGCGTGCGCACAGCAGAGTACTTTGCCGCGTTCCTGATTCTAGAAGGACTCATGATCGGCGTGTTCGCGGCCGTCGATGCCTTGCTGTTCTATGTGTTCTGGGAAGCGATGTTGATCCCGATGTTCATCATCATCGGTGTCTGGGGTGGCGAGCGCCGGATTTATGCGACGGTGAAGTTCTTCTTGTACACCTTTCTCGGTTCGGTGTTCATGCTGATCGCCCTGATCTACCTGTATCTCAAGTCGGGCAGCTACAGTATTCTCGTATTCCATCAGCTTCCGTTGAGCCAGGCCGAACAGACACTGATTTTCCTGGCCTTTCTTGCTGCTTTTGCTGTAAAGGTTCCGATGTGGCCCGTGCACACCTGGTTGCCGGATGCGCATGTGGAGGCGCCCACCGGTGGCTCGGTCATTCTGGCAGCGGTACTGCTGAAGATGGGTGGCTACGGGTTTATCCGCTTCAGCTTGCCCATTGCCCCGGATGCCAGCGGTCACTTGTCGGCGCTGATGATTTTCCTGTCGCTGGTCGCAGTGGTGTATATCGGCTTCGTCGCCCTCGTGCAGCAGGACATGAAGAAGCTCATTGCCTACTCCTCCATTGCGCACATGGGTTTCGTCACGCTCGGGCTTTTCATCGCCTGGCCCATCCTCGCGCGCACCGGAAGTACAAGTGGTGTTGCCATGGGTCTGTCCGGGGCCATGCTGCAGATGATTTCACACGGCTTTATTTCCGGCGCATTGTTTCTCTGTGTCGGAGTCCTGTATGACCGGATGCACAGCAGGAAGATTGCTGACTATGGCGGCGTCGTGAATACCATGCCGCGTTTTGCTGCCCTTATGGTGTTTTTTGCGCTTGCCAATGCGGGGTTGCCCGGCACTTCGGGCTTCGTCGGCGAATTTATGGTGATTCTGGCCAGCTTCAAGGCGGGTTTCTGGTATGCCTTCCTGGCATCTATCACCCTGATTCTGGGTGCCGCATATACGCTGTGGCTGGTCAAGCGCGTCGTATTCGGTGCAGTGGCCAACACGGCTGTCGCCAGTCTTGTCGATATATCGGCCCGGGAAATGCTGATTCTTGTGCTCGTGGCCGGTGGCGTGCTCTGGCTGGGCCTGTGGCCGGCGCCAATCGCTGATGTGATGTCGGCAAGTGTCGATCATCTGGCCACGCAGATCATGCAGTCCAAGATACAGGCGGGACTATGAATTATTCGCTCATGGACTTGTCCGCCCAGTTGCCTGAAATTGTGCTGGCCAGCGGGATCTGTGTCCTGCTGATTGTCGACCTGTTTGTGCGCGACAGCGCGCGTGATCTCAGTTATCTGCTTGCGATTTTCCTGCTGGCCGGTGTTGCGTGGGTGTTGATTGGTATCGGCCCGGACAGCACAGCACATTTTGCGTCGGGTGGTTCCTATGTCTCCGATGGACTGGCGCGGGTCCTCAAGCTGTTTGCGGTAACGGCCGTGGCAACGGTGTTTCTCTACTCGCGTCCCTGGCTGCGCAGCAGGAAGCTGCATTTGGGTGAGTACTACGTTCTTGGGCTATTCGGCCTGCTCGGGATCATGGTGCTGGCCTCCGGATACAGCTTGCTTGTCAGCTATATCGGGTTGGAGATCCTGTCGCTCAGCCTGTACGCGATGGTGGCCTTCGACCGCGACTCATCCCGCTCGGCCGAGGCGGCGATGAAGTACTTTGTACTGGGTGCAATCGCTTCGGGTACCTTGCTTTACGGTATGTCACTCGTCTATGGCATCACCGGCACGCTGCAGATAGGGGAACTGCAGACGGCTATAGCCGCACAGGCGGATGTTGTCGGTCTCCGGGTCGGTCTTGGATTCATGGTCGCGGGTATCGCTTTCAAGTTTGGTGCGGTGCCATTTCATATGTGGGTGCCGGACGTCTATGAGGGTGCGCCAACCCCGGTCACTCTCTATGTGGGTACAGCACCTAAGCTCGGTGCGCTGGCGCTGGCGGTCCGCATTCTTTCCGAGGGTTCGGCAGGGCTTGCCTCGTTCTGGGAACCGATGCTGGCGGCGCTCGCAGTCTTGTCGCTGATCCTGGGCAACGTGGCCGCAATCGCGCAGACGAATATCCGGCGCATGCTCGCGTACTCCACGATCTCACATGTCGGCTTTATTCTGCTGGGGCTCATGGCGGGTAGTCCGGGCGGTATACAGGCTGCACTCTTCTACACGATCGTTTATGTGATCATGGCGGCAGGCGCCTTCGGATTCCTTGTCATGCTGGGCAGTCAGGGTCAGGAAGTGAATGACCTTGATGATCTGCGCGGCCTCTGGCAGCGCAGCCCGTGGTTTACGCTGATGATGGTTCTGCTGATGTTCAGCATGGCAGGTGTTCCGCCACTGGCCGGTTTCTATGCCAAGTGGTGGGTCCTTTCCGCATTGCTGAATGCGGGCTATCTGGGGCTGGCGATAGTTGGCGTGCTGACATCGGTGATAGGGGCCTTTTACTATCTGCGCATCATTCGCCTGATGCTGTTCGATAATGGCGGTACCGTCAGTACGGTTGGTATACCGCTGGACCTCAAGCTTGTCCTGAGCGTCAATGCCTTGCTGTTGCTCGGTATCGGCCTGTTCCCGGACCGCCTCCTGGATCTCTGTGCGTATGCCGCAGCGCTGATCTGATTCCAGTCCGTTTCCCGACGGTTGCCTCGCTGCTGCGAAATGGCTACCATGCATAGCTGCGCTGGTGCGGGGTGGAGCAGTCTGGCAGCTCGTCGGGCTCATAACCCGAAGGTCGTAGGTTCGAATCCTACCCCCGCTACCATTTATCGCTTGAAATGGCCCCGCGCGGGGCTTTGTTTTTTTGCGGTATTGCACGGCGACAGCCCGCACCCGGGCGGCAGGGAAGATTGGGGTGCAGCAAGGGTGGGCCAATGGCCCATTTTTTGTTTCTGCTGCCTGCATTTGCAGGGCATTAAGCCCGGATGAGACGCGCGATGAGCAAGGGTCGTATACAACTGATTGCCCTGCTGGAGCCGCCGGTAGAAGCGCTGGGCTATGAGCTGACTGACCTGGAGTTCAGTGTTGGCGGAGGGCGCAGGGTTCTTCGCCTGTATATCGACCGGCCCGAGGGAATTCGTGTCGAGGATTGCGAAGCAGTAAGCCGGCAACTGAGCGGCTTGCTGGACGTTGAAGACCCGATTCAGGGTGATTACGACCTTGAAGTCTCATCTCCGGGTATGGACCGGAAGCTGGTGAAGCCGGCGCACTTTGACCGGTTTGCTGGCCAGCCGGTCAAGGGACGGTTCCGGGCGAGGATTGCCGGGCGCCGCCGGTTTGCCGGGGTGCTGATTGGCCGCGATGGCGACAAGGCCAGGCTTGAGCTTGACGGTGCCGAGCTGATGGTACCGATTGAGGACATTGAACTGATACGGCTGGTTCCGGAATTCTGACCAGTCTTGACATGAAGCGAAGAAACTGCGCGCAGGTGTACCGAATATGAGCAAGGAAATACTGCTGGTGGCCGAAGCCGTCTCAAACGAGAAGGCAGTTGACCGCGAAATCATTTTTGAGGCGCTGGAGGCCGCGCTGGCTTCGGCGACCCGCAAGCGTTATGGCGACGATGATGTCGATGTGCGCGTCAATATCAATCGTGTCACCGGTGAATATGACACCTTCCGCCGCTGGAAGGTCTTCGCGGATGACTCTACGGAGCTTGAAACTCCAGAACGCGAGCTGCGCATGATCGATGCGGTCGATATAGATCCGGCAGCGGAGCCAGGCGGATACGTGGAGCAACTTATTCCCTCGGTAGAGTTTGGCCGCATTGCTGCACAGACGGCGAAGCAGGTCATCGTGCAGAAAGTACGGGAAGCAGAACGCAAGAAGGTGGTCGAGGAGTTTGAGGGGCGCGTTGGCCAGCTGTTGTCGGGCGTCGTGAAGCGCGTTGACCGTAATGGTGTCTATGTCGATCTGGGTGGCAATGCCGAGGGCTTTATTCCGCGCGAACACATGATGCCCCGGGAGCCGGCCAGGCCGCAGGACCGTATCAAGGCGCTGCTGCGCGAAGTTCGTTCTGAGCCGCGTGGTCCGCAGCTGTTTTTGACCAGAACTTCACCGCAGTTTCTGCTTGAGCTGTTCAAGATCGAGGTTCCGGAGGTTGGCCAGGGGCTGATTGAAATCCTTGGTGCAGCGCGTGATCCCGGCCTGCGGGCGAAGATCGCGGTCAAGAGCAATGACCGCCGCATTGATCCGGTTGGTGCCTGTGTCGGTATGCGCGGTTCGCGCGTACAGGCTGTCTCCAATGAGCTGGCCGGCGAGCGTGTGGACATCATTCTCTGGAACGAGAGTCCGGCCCAGTACGTGATCAATGCCATGTCGCCTGCTGATGTCAGCTCCATCGTGGTCGATGAGGAAAGCCACAGCATGGATCTCGCGGTTCAGGAGGACAAGCTCTCCCAGGCCATCGGCCGTGGCGGCCAGAATATCCGTCTGGCGAGCGAACTGACTGGCTGGGAGCTCAATGTCATGACCGAGGCAGCGGCCGAGGAGAAGAGCGAGAAGGAGTCCCGGGTGCTGCTGGACCTGTTCAAGGAAAAGCTGGACGTGGACGAGGAAGTGGCATTGATCCTTGTGCAGGAAGGCTTTTCGAGTATCGAGGAGATTGCCTACGTGCCTGCCAATGAGTTGCTCGGCATCGAGGAATTCGATCAGGACATGGTTGATGAGCTGCGTAACCGTGCCCGCGACGTGCTGATTACCCTCGCTATCCAGAATGAGGAAAAGATCGACAAGGCGCCTCCGGCACAGGATCTGCTGAGCCTGGAAGGGATGGATCCGGCACTTGCGGGTCAGCTTGCAGGGCGCGGTATCTGTACGCGGGATGATCTGGCTGAACAGGCAGTGGACGATCTGGAGGGTATTGAGGGGCTTGATGACGAGCGTTCCGCGAAGCTGATCATGGCGGCGCGTGCGCATTGGTTCGAACAGGAGTCGGCCGGTTGATTTTTATTGACCTGCCAGTACGCGGGGTAAGCCTATGTCGGAAGTGACGGTCACGCAGTTTGCAGATGCCCTGAAGATTCCCGTGGAGAAGCTCCTGGCCCAGCTGGGTGAGGCAGGGATTTCCGTGGAAGGTGCGGATGCGGTAATCAGTGACGATGCCAAGCAGAACCTGCTTACGTATCTGCGTCGTACGCACGGCCATGATGACAGCAGCGCGGCCGCAGCCGCGCCCCGCAAGATCACCTTGAACCGGCGCACCTCGACCGAGATCAAGGTGGGTGCCGGACAGGGGCGGGCCAAGACTGTAACCGTTGAAGTTCGCAGAAAGCGTACCTATGTCAACCGGGACGTTCTTGAGCAGGATGCCCGGAAACAGCAGGAAGAACTTGACCGGCAGCGCGCGGAGGAGCAGGCCCAGGCCGAGCAGGAGCGTGAACTCAAGCAGCGTGAGCTTGAGCGCGTCCAGCGCGAGAAGGAGCAGGCCGAAGCTGAGGCAAGACAGAAAGCCGAGGAAGAAGCCCGCCGGGTCAGCGAAGAGACTGCGCTGCAGGAAACTGAAAAGACTAGGGCCCGGACCGAGGAAGAAACGCGAAAACGTGATGTCGAGGCCCGTCAGCGACGTGAGGCAATCGGCAAGCGCGAGGTGCGCCGCGAGGTCGTTGAAGTGCTTGCCGCAAGTCCGGAAGAAGATCTTCCGGATGACAAGGGCACACTTTTTGGTCGTCAGGAGCTGCATGTTGCTGCCGATGCCAGCGGGCGGCGCAAGAAGAAGAAAACACGCCGACGAACGGTGGCGGTATCTGTGGACAGCGGTCGGCATGGCTTTGAGCGGCCGACCGCGCCGGTAATCCGTGAGGTTGCGATTCCGGAGACCATCAAGGTGGGTGATCTGGCGCAGCGTCTGGCGGTCAAGTCTACCGACGTTATCCGTTCGTTGATGAAGCTGGGTGTGATGGCAACGATCAACCAGGCCATCGATCAGGATGCCGCCACTCTCGTGGTTGAAGAGTATGGGCACATCGCCAAACCCGTAAAGATCGAGGATCTGGAGGATTCGATCAATCCGGCTGAAGACGATACCGGAGAAAAGAAGCCACGCTCCCCGGTGGTGACGGTGATGGGACATGTGGACCATGGAAAGACTTCACTCTTGGACTATATTCGCCGCACCAAGGTTGCTTCAGGCGAAGCAGGCGGGATCACCCAGCACATCGGTGCTTATCATGTGGAAACGGCCAAAGGCCCGGTGACCTTCCTGGATACGCCCGGCCACGCCGCATTTACGTCCATGCGTGCACGTGGTGCCAAAGTTACCGACATCATCGTGCTGGTCGTTGCAGCAGACGACGGTGTGATGCCGCAGACCGAAGAAGCCATCGTGCATGCGCGTGCGGCAGGCGTCCCGATTGTCGTGGCCGTCAACAAGGTCGACAAGAGCGATGCCGATCTGGATCGGGTCCGGCAGGAGCTGGTTGCCAGGGAAGTTGTGCCCGAAGAGTGGGGTGGCGATACGATGTTCGTCAATGTCTCGGCAAAGACCGGACAGGGTATCGATGATCTGCTCAGCGCCATTTTGCTGCAGGCTGAAGTTCTGGAACTGGCTGCTGTAGCCGAGGGGCGTGCAGCGGGTGTGGTTATCGAATCCAGTCTTGAGAAGGGCCGGGGAGCGGTTGCCACTGTACTGGTCACCCGTGGGCAGCTGAAGCTCGGCGATGCGTTGCTGGCGGGGCATGAGTACGGTCGGGTACGTGCAATGACCAATGAGCGTGGTGAGCCGGTTACAGAAGTTGGTCCCTCACAGCCGGTATCTGTTCTTGGGCTGTCCGGTACACCGAATGCCGGTGATGACGTCCTGGTGCTCGAAGACGAACGCAAGGCCCGCGAGCTTGCGCAGTTCCGGCTTGCGCGCACCCGTGATGTGAAGCTTGCCCAGCAGCAGGCTACGAAGCTTGACGATGTGTTCAGTCAGTTCGATGCCTCGCAGCCCAAGACACTGCAGTTGCTGATCAAGGCTGATGTTCAGGGGAGTGCAGAAGCCCTCAGCGATGCGATGAGCAAATTGTCGCATGACGAGGTGCAGGTAAAGGTTATCAGCACGGGGGTCGGTGGTCTGAGTGCCTCGGACATCACGCTTGCCGCAGCCTCGAAGGCCATCATCATCGCGTTCAATATCCGGGCGGATGGAGCCGGTCGCCAGGCTATCAAGGATACCGGCGTAGATGTTCGCTATTACAGCATCATCTACCAGGCCATCGACGATGTACGCGCAGCGATCACGGGCATGTTGTCCCCGGTTATTCGGGAGCAGATCGTCGGTCTGGCAGAGGTTCGGGATGTCTTCAAGTCACCGAAATTCGGCGATATCGCCGGGTGCCTCGTCGTCGACGGTTATGTACGGCGCAATAACCCGCTTCGGGTGCTCAGAAATAATGCTGTTATCTACGAAGGTGAACTCGAGTCGCTGCGGCGCTTCAAGGATGATGTGAACGAGGTCCGTGCGGGTACCGAGTGCGGTATCGGTGTTCGCAATTACAACGACGTGAAGCCCGGTGACCAGATTGAGTGCTATGAGCGGATTACGGTTGAACGGACAGCCTGAGTCCGGCTTTCCGCAGGGTAGCTGACCGTTATGGCCCGTGAATTTCAGCGGAGCCGCCGCATTGAGGAACGGATCCAGCGACTGTTGTCTGATGTAATCCGCACCCAGCTGCGCGATCCGCGCGTTGAAGGTGTCGTTATCACCCACGTGCGGGTATCGCGTGATCTGGGTGTCGCCTGGGTTTACTACACGAGCTATGAAGGCGATGGCCAGCTGAATACTGAACTTCAGGCTGGTCTTGACCGGGCGAGTGGTTTTCTCCGTTCGCATCTCGCGCGAGAACTCAATACCCGCACAGTTCCGGAGATACGTTTTCGCTTTGATGATCTGGGTGAAAAGAGCCGGGAACTTGATCGCCTGATTGATACAGCGGTCGGCACATCGAAGTCGGATCTGTCCCCCGGGCAGAATCCGGAGGTGACTGAAGGACCGTCCGGCAAGGCTGAAAAGACGTGACCGGCACCAGTTCGGGAATACGGTCTGGTGGAGGAAAGTCGGGCAGAGGGCGCCGGAAAGTCGATGGACTGCTGTTGCTGGACAAGCCGTCCGGCGTGACCTCGAATGGTGCGCTACAAAAGCTGAAGTGGCTGTACGCAGCGCGCAAGGCAGGTCATACCGGCAGTCTGGATCCGCTAGCAAGCGGTATGTTGCCGCTGTGTTTTGGTGAGGCGACGAAGTTCTCACAGTACCTGCTCGGGGCCGACAAGACATATCTCGTGCGGGCCCGATTTGGAGTCCGTACCGATACCGCCGACTCTGACGGGACCGTTGTCGAAAGCACGGAAATCCGGATTTCCGATGAGGCGACGCTCAGGCGAGCGGTGCAGTGTTTAACCGGTCCGATCATGCAGGTCCCACCCATGTATTCGGCATTGAAACACCATGGGCAGCGCCTCTACGAAATCGCAAGGGCGGGTCGCGAAGTGGAGCGTGCGGCGCGACCGGTAGAGATCTACAGCTTTGAGATCGAGCATTTCGACCCCGTGACACCTCTATTTAGAGTTCGCTGCAGTAAGGGCACGTATATACGTGTTTTAATTGAAGATGTTGCCAGAGAAATAGGGTCGCTTGCGCATGTTATCGAGCTGCGCCGAACCTCGGTCGGTGCTTTTGACGAGGCGGCGATGATCACGCTTGAACAGACCATGGTCGCCGCAGAGGAAGGGACAGAAGCGCTGGATGCGCTGCTCCTGCCGCTCGATGAAGTGGTTGGGCAATGGCCGCTGGTCAGGCTGAAGTCGCAAGAGGCAAGACTCCTGCTGCGCGGCAGTGAGATCGCTGCGCCGAATGGACTGTCCGCCGGCATGGCTCGCCTCTATACGGACGGTGACAGCTTCTTCGGTATGGGCGAGGTAATGGCGGACGGCCGACTCTTGCCGCGGCGCCTGCTGGCTCATGACTCAGCTGCCCAGGGCGGCGATATCCCGCTCACTCAGCTATCCCTGTGACCGATACATGGTTAGAATAGCGCCGGATTACATGGGCTGATTTATAAAAGTTTGGCAACAGGAGAAGGCTGGAATGCCCCACACGGCTGAAGCGAAGAGCAAGATTGTTGGTGAGTACCGCCGCGGCGCGGCTGATACGGGTTCGCCTGAGGTGCAGGTTGCACTGATGTCGGCGCGCATCACAGAGTTGACTGATCACTTTACCCGCCACCAGAAAGACCATCATTCCCGTCAGGGTCTGCTTCGTCTTGTTAATCAGCGGCGCAAGCTGCTGGATTATCTGCGTTCGACGGATGTCGCACGCTACAAGAGCCTGATCGAGAAGCTTGGTCTGCGTCGTTAGTCGGGCGTCGGGTTCACGTACCGCTCCGGATTTTATTGGACCAGTCAGCCCTGAACGGCGACTGGTCCCTCTCTCCATTGCCTTGCCAGAAAATTTGAGGAATTCATTGTGGCTATAGTCAAGAAGTCTTTTCCCTACGGCGAACATCAGGTAAGCATCGAGACCGGCGAAATCGCCAGGCAGGCCGGTGGTGCTGTGGTCGTCAGCATGGGCGATACCATCGTGCTGGTTACAGCGGTCGCAAAAAAGGAAGCGTCGCCGGGCCGGGACTTCTTTCCGCTGACTATCGATTATCAGGAAAAGACCTTTGCAGCCGGTCGTATCCCTGGCGGCTTTTTCCGTCGTGAAGGACGGCCAAGCGAGAAGGAAACCCTGGTCTGCCGCCTGATTGACCGACCGCTCCGCCCGCTGTTTCCCAAGGGGTTCCTCAACGAAGTACAGGTGATCGCCACCGTTGTGTCGGTGGATCCCCAGATCGATTCCGACATCCCTGCGATGCTTGGTGCCTCGGCTGCAGTTGCGCTCACCGGCGCACCGTTTCTCGGTCCAATTGGTGCGGCACGGGTCGGATACGTCGATGAAAAATTCGTCCTGAATCCTTCGGCCGCGCAGCTGGCCACATCGAAGCTCGACCTCGTTGTTGCCGGAACATCGAAAGCAGTGCTGATGGTGGAATCATCTGCCCAGCAGCTCTCCGAAACCGTCATGCTCGATGCGGTAATGTTTGGACATGCACAGATGCAGGTCGCTATCGAGGCAATTCGAGAGCTCGCTGCTGAAGCGGGCAAGCCGGTCTGGGACTGGCAGCCACCGGCCGGTGACCCCAACCTGGCTGCCGCGGTGGCAGCGGCGG
This sequence comes from Pseudomonadota bacterium, assembly GCA_963204745.1. Lineage (GTDB taxonomy): Bacteria > Pseudomonadota > Gammaproteobacteria > Steroidobacterales > SHZI01. The sequence goes on along the minus strand of CAUJHF010000020.1, from coordinate 180,769 downwards.
TTGGCGAGCAGTTTTCCGCAGCATACAAGGTCCAGGACAAGCAGCTCCGTACTGCAGAAGTAGGCAAGATCAAGGAGCAGACGATTGCGGCGCTGCTTGTGGATGGGGGTCCGACCAAGGACGCTATCGTTGCTGAACTTTCGCGGCTTGAGAAGAAGATTGTGAGGGGGCAGATTCTCGCGGGTCAGCCGCGTATCGACGGTCGCGACACCCGTACAGTTCGGCCCATTGCCGTGCGAACAGGTGTTCTCCCCAGGACACATGGCTCTGCGTTGTTTACCCGCGGTGAGACACAGGCGCTGGTTGTCGCCACGCTGGGTACGGACCGCGACGCCCAGATCATCGATGCCATTACCGGCGAGTACCGCGACCGTTTCATGTTGCACTACAACTTTCCTCCCTATAGCGTGAATGAAACGGGCCGCGTCGGGTCTCCCAAGCGGCGCGAAATCGGTCATGGGCGTCTCGCCAGGCGCGGTATCCAGGCCGTGCTGCCGGATATGCAGACATTCCCCTACGTGGTGCGCGTGGTTTCAGAAATCACCGAATCAAACGGCTCCAGTTCAATGGCTACCGTTTGCGGTACCAGCCTTGCCCTGATGGATGCAGGTGTTCCGCTGGCGGCTCCTGTTGCTGGTGTCGCCATGGGCCTTATCAAGGACGAGGACCGTTATCAGGTGCTCACCGATATTCTGGGTGATGAAGATCATCTGGGTGACATGGACTTCAAGGTTGCAGGCAGCGCCACCGGCGTGACAGCACTGCAGATGGACATCAAGATTGATGGCATTACGCGCGAAATCATGCAGGATGCACTTGCGCAGGCGCGCGAAGGCCGCCTGTACATTCTCGAGCAGATGAACAGCGTTCTGTCGTCACACCGTCAGCAGATGTCTGACTGGGCGCCGACCATCATCATGATGCGGATTGATCCGGAAAAAATCCGGGATGTGATCGGGAAGGGCGGCTCGGTTATCCGCGCGATCACTGAGGAAACCGGCGCAACCATCGATATCGACAACGATGGTACGGTAAAGATCGCCTCGGTTCAGGCTGCCGCCGGACGTGAGGCCAAACAGCGCATTGAACTGATAACTGCAGATGTCGAGGTCGGCCGGATCTACGAGGGTAAAGTCGCCAGGTTGATGGACTTTGGCGCCTTCGTCACGATTCTCCCGGGCCGGGACGGCCTGGTCCATATCTCGCAAATTTCGGATGAACGCGTAGAGCGTGTCGGCGACAAGCTGAACGAAGGCGATGTCGTACGCGTCAAGGTGCTTGAAGTCGACCGGCAGGGCAGGGTTCGCCTGAGCATGCGGGGACTGGACGCCGCCTGACGTCCAGCCTCTTCCCTCACAAAGCTGCCGCTATCGGTGGCGGCTCAGACGGTGTAACCCGCTGTAGCCGCCATTGATGCATTTCCGCTGCTTCCGGAGCCGGCCGCGACAGGCGATTGCTTGTCCAGCAGGTTCTTCAGCGCACGGTCAAGACGGGCAGGAAGTTCCGGATCACGATCCAGTGCGCCGAGCCTGATCATGGTGGCCAGAAACTCAGCCGACAGCAAAGGGGTATTGCCACGCTGGGTTTCAGCGATGATCTGCAGCAGCACGGGCGTGGTGATATCGGCACCTGTGGCCTGTTCGACGACCTTGACCTGGGAGCCTTTGGTAATCAGCTCCCGCAGATCGTCCAGATTTACGTAGCGGCTTTGAGTCGTGTCGTAGAGTCGGCGATTAACGTATTTTCGAATCAGTCTCTGCTCGCCCATCGTAGGTCCCTCCGTGGTTTCAGGGACAGGCTTTACGCCAGTCATCCCATGTTGGACAGTTCCAACTACCACTTATAGACCTGTTCCAGTCGAATTTAGTTCGCGCTGCAGCTCAACTGAATCGGCGTGCTTGTTTTTATTTTATTATCGTCTGGAAATCATCAGCTTACAGGCTGTTTCTCGACTTTTACCGGTGCCGGTCATCGCGCTCGCCATATTGTCGTTCGGCAAGTTCCCGCCGTTCCTGAGCCTCAAGGCACAAGGTTGCGACCGGGCGGGCCTCCAAGCGCTTCAGGCCGATTTCCTCGCCCGTCTCTTCACAATATCCATAACTCTTGTCATCGATACGTGCCAGTGCCGACGCGATCTTCTTCAGGAGCTTGCGTTCGCGGTCCCTGGTGCGCAGTTCCAGTCCGAACTCGGATTCCTGCGTGGCCCGGTCATTCGGATCAGGAAAATTGCTGGCCTCATCCTGCATATGGTGAACGGTGCGATCTACCTCCTCCATCAGTTCCCGCTTCCAGGCCAAAAGGACCTCGCGGAAGTGTTCAAGCTGGGCATCGTTCATGTAGCTCTCGCTGGCCTTGGGCTTATAAGGCCGGATTCCATGAATCAAGGCATTCGGGTCGTATTCGTAAGTCTCGGACTTCAGCGCCGATGGCTTTGTGCGTCCCTTGCTGGCCACCTTGTGTGGGGTGGTTCCGGCTGAAGGTCGCGCCGCGGTCCTGGGTCCGCTTTTTGCGGACACCCGGCCGGTCGCGGCGCGTTTGGCCGGCTTCGCAGCGGCTTTCTTTTTCGCGGGCTTTGCGGCCGATTTTGCGGCTGTTTTTGCTGCCGGCTTGGCCTTGACTCTGGCTGCCGCTGCCGCCTTGACGCCAGTCCTGCGGGCGCCGCTACGTGTTTTGGCGGTAGCAGAGGCTGTTTTGGTCTTTGCGGAAGGCTTGGCTTTGCGGGCCGGTCGCTTTGCTGCAGGCATGTAATAAATCCCAAAGGGCTCGGTAAACCGCCGAATTATACATAGCCCGGGCTGGGCGCAAAGACCCGTAGCGGGTTCCCTGACCGAGCCGCCCGGGGTGCTGGTAGCTACACTTGATCTGTTTCGCGTGTCGGCAGCTGGACCGGTACCTCGGCTTGCCAGCCGGTCTGCCGGTGTTCGGCGACGACCGATGTATAAATCCCGCCCCGGACATTGAAATCTGCGCTCAGGCGCATGAATTGGGGCGCCACCGCGCTTACCAGTTCATTCAGGATATGGTTGGTCACCGCCTCGTGAAAAACACCCCGGTCACGGAAAGACCAGATGTAGTTTTTCAGGGACTTCAGTTCGATACACAGCTTATCAGGAATGTACTCCAGATAAAGAACAGCGAAATCCGGCTGCCCCGTGCGCGGACAGAGGCAGGTAAATTCCGGAAGGCGCATGCGAATAGTGTAGGGTCTCGCGGTTTCCGGGTTCTGGAAGGTCTCCAGTACAGGCTGATTCGGATCGTTGCTGTTCACAATAGCTGGCTCGTTTGTATGTGCTTGTAGATGATCGCTGATCTCCCGGCTTTGGGTGTGCAAGGCCGGGATTTAATTTACACTAGGTCTGCCGCACCCGTTAGTGTTGTTACTCATCCTGGGCGTCTGAAATTATGCGACTCAGCAAGATAAAGCTTGCGGGTTTTAAGTCCTTTGTGGACCCGACCACGGTTCACTTTCCCAGTAATCTGGTCGGTGTAGTCGGCCCGAATGGCTGCGGGAAGTCGAACGTCATCGATGCGATCCGCTGGGTCATGGGTGAGACTTCCGCCCGGCACCTGCGTGGCGACTCCATGGAGGACGTCATATTCAGCGGGTCAAACTCACGGAAGCCGGTCGGTTCAGCATCCATCGAACTGTTCTTCGATAACTCCGACGGTGCGCTTGGCGGTCAATACGCAAGTTATGCAGAGATCTCGATCCGCCGCATGGTCAGTCGTGACGGCATATCGCAGTACTTTCTGAACAATACGCGATGCCGGCGCAAGGATATCACCAGCCTTTTCATGGGTACCGGTCTCGGGCCGCGCAGCTACGCCATCATCGAGCAGGGCATGGTGTCCCGCCTTGTCGATGCGAAGCCGGAGGAAATGCGCAGCTACATTGAGGAAGCAGCGGGGATATCCAAGTACAAGGAGCGGCGTCGGGAGACGGAAACCCGTATCCACAATACGCGTGAAAATCTGGCGCGCCTTGCAGACCTGCGTACCGAGGTCGAGAAGCAGATCAGGCACCTGCAGCGACAGGCACAGGTGGCTGAACGTTACAAGACTCTGAAGCAGCAGGAGCGGCAGCTTGAAGCAGAACTGCTCTCGATGCGCCTCGCTGAACTCGATCAGGGCCTGGGTGCACAGCGAGGTGAGCTGTCCGCGCGACAGACCGGGCTGGAGGCGGCGATCGCAGGGCAGCGCCAGGTAGAGGCGGATATCGAGCGGGCGCGGGCGCGGCACGTCGAGGTAAGCGACCGGTTTACTGCGGTCCAGGCAAACTACTATTCGGTGCAGGGCGAGATTGCGCGGCTCGAACAGACGATTGCACATGGCCGTGAATCGCGGGAACGCCAGTTGAGGGAACTAGTCGGTGCGCAGACCGAACTGGAGAGCATCAACACAGAGGTCGGGCGCGACACGGCTCTGGTAGAAGGCCTTGATCTTGAGCTTGCTGATTTTGAGCCGCGGCTTGAAGCAGTCCGCTACGAAGCCGAACAGGCAGGCGAGGAACTGCGTAGCAGTGAGGCTGCGCTGACAGACTGGCAACAGCGCTGGCACGGCTTCAATCTTGACGTAAAAGAGCAGCAGCAGCTCCGCCAACTTGAGCAGACGCGGCTTGAGCACATCGGTGCGCATCGCGACCGTCTGTCCCGGCAGCTGGATTCGGTAGAGGGCGAAAGATCATCGATTTCTGTAGTTGATCTGGAAGCCAGGCTGCAGGTGCTGTTGCAGAATCAGGCGGATACGCTGGCAAGTCTTGAGTCCGAGACCCGCAATCTGGAAGAGGTGGAGCGCCGGCTCGTGGCGCAGCGCGAGGCAGAGCGGCAGCTGGGAGCGGATGTCCTGCAGCTTCGCGGTGAGCTGGAGTCGCGGCGTGGGCGCCTGGACACCTTGCGCGCAATCCAGAACACGGCTTTTGGTAACGAGGAAGCGGTGCTGGGCGAGTGGCTTGCCAGTACCGGGCTTGCGCGCCGACGCCGGTTGGTTCAGGAACTCGTCGCCGAAGACCGATGGACGCGTGCGATCGAGACCGTGCTGGGAGATTTTCTCCAGGCAATCTGTGTAGAGGACTCAGCCCGGCACTTGTCAGCCTTGCCGGACACGAGTCTGGTGCTGCTGGATTCAAGGTCTCCGGACGGCGATGCGGGAGCCACCTCAGGAACCCTGGCGGCCTGTGTCACGAATGCGGGTGAGTTGCAGCGAGTGCTGTCGGCGGTGCGCTGTGCGAATACCCTGGATGAAGCGCTGCAGCTTCGTGGGGCGCTGAAATCCGGCGAATCTGTTATTACCCCCGATGGTGTATGGCTTGGTGCGCACTGGGTGCGTATCAGTCGCGGGCAGCGTCATGTTGGCATGATGGCGCGTGAGCAGGAGATTCGTGCTCTGTCCGATGCGGTAGCTGAGCATGAAGTGCGTGCAGAATTGCTTTCCGGTAACCGGATCGAGCTGCGCCAGGAAATCGAAAGACTTGAGCGGCAGCGGCTGGAGGCACAGAGCCGGCTGACTGAGGCAAATCGTCAGAGTCTTGAGGCTACAGCGTTCGTTGCCGGGCTGCAGACTGAGCTTGACCGCGCACGCCAGAGACTGGAGACCCTGCAGCAGGACAGCAGCACGGTACAGGACGAGCTGGTTTCTGTCGGCGCCGCGATCGACGGGGCTCGTGAGCGACTTGTCGCCGCGGAAGCAGCGCTTGCTGCACTCGAGGAACGTCGGCCGGCCTTGCGGCAGGAACAGGATGACTTGCTGCTTGCCTACAATAGTCTCCGGGAGCGGACTGAAGATCGCCGCGCTGCGGTTGCGCAAATCCAGATCGACTATGAAGGTCGCAGAACAGCTCACGGTGCTGCGATTGCAGCCCTCGAGCGACTGGTTGCCCAGCAACGTCAACTCGATCAGCGGATGGCGATGCTGAATGAAAACATCAGTGCGAGCGAGGCTCCACTGCAGGAGTTCCAGCAGGAGCTGGACGGGTATCTGGTGCGTCAACTTGAGATCCAGCAAGAGCTCAACCAGCAGCGGGACGAGCTGTCAGCCGTTGAGTCCGAGGTCAAGACAGCCGAACTGCGCAGACATGAACTGGAAAAACAGGTTGAGGTATCTCGCGAGCTGGTTGAGGGTCTCCGCGTCAGTGTCCGCGAACTGGAAGTGCGCCGCGAAACACTTGCTGAGCGCTTTGCTGCGACCGGAATTGCGATGGCCGATATGGAGGGCCAGCTTCCGGAGAATGCTGATGCCGGGGAGTGGGATCAGCGATTGCAGGCGGTTCGTGCGTCTGTAGAGCGGCTCGGGCCCATCAATCTCGCCGCTATCAGTGAGTTTTCCGAACAGTCTGAGCGTAAAACCTATCTGGATTCACAGCATGCCGACCTCAGCGCTGCGCTCGAGACACTTGAGCATGCCATCCGGCGTATAGACCGTGAAACCCGGACCCGGTTTCAGGAGACTTTTGACAACATCAATACTGGTCTGAAGCGGCTGTTCCCCCGTCTCTTCGGCGGCGGGCACGCCTATCTCAGTCTGGATGGGGACGACCTGCTCAGTTCGGGTGTGACCGTCATGGCCCGACCGCCGGGCAAGCGCAACAGCCATATTCACCTGCTCTCCGGCGGTGAAAAGGCGCTGACTGCGGTGTCGCTTATCTTCTCGATTTTCGAGTTGAATCCGGCGCCGTTCTGCCTGCTGGATGAGGTCGATGCGCCGCTGGACGAGGCCAACGTAAATCGCTTCTGCGATATCGTTCGCGAAATGTCCGGTACCGTGCAGTTCATCGTGATTACGCACAACAAGACGACGATGGAAATGCTCAGGCAGTTGACCGGCGTTACCATGAATGAACCGGGCGTTTCCCGTCTGGTAGCGGTGGATATCGATGAGGCAGTCAAGCTTGCAGCCAGTTGAGGGCTGATCGTGGAAGAACTCCGTTGGGTTCTGCTGCTCGCCGCCGTTCTGGTTCTGGTGGCAGTGTTTGTCTGGAGCCGTTACAGGACGAAGCTTTTCAAGGCCATTCCGGCTTCGCTGCGCAAATCGTCTGCGCCTTCCGCGCGTATTGAGCCGGATCTTGAGCCTGCGGGTGGAGCCGTGGCCAGCAGCGCACCGCGGCTGGTTCTCCCGGACAAAATTGTGACTATTCGTCTCCTGTGTCGGGATAATCGCGGGTTTGCCGGTGATGAACTCGTACTTGCGCTTCGCGACAACGGATTGCGGCACGGCCGCTTCGGCATTTTTCATCACTACAATGGCGATGGTGTGGAGACCGATGCCGGGGTCGAGCCGGTATTCAGCGTGGCGAGCCTCACCGAGCCAGGTTCATTTGACCTGACCCGGCTGCGCAACGACAGTTTTCCCGGAGTCAGCCTGTTCATGGGCCTGCCGGGACCTATGGACGGTGTTGCTGCTTTTGACGCGATGGTTGCCACCGCCCGATCAATTGCCGCGCAGCTTGAGGGTGATCTGGTCGATGAGCAAGGCAGTACACTCAGTATTCAGCGCGAGCGCTATTTGCGTGAGGAAGTGATCCAGTTTCAGCATCGGCAGGGGCGTGGCTGAGGCGTCGCAGTGCATGACAACGAAGGCGACCCCGGAACAGGTAAAACGTGCATCTGAGTTGCGGCAGCTGCTTGCCGCACATAATCGTCAGTATTACGAACTCGACGAGCCGGTGATCCCGGATACAGAATACGATCGCCTGTTTCAGGAACTCGTGGCACTGGAACGCGACGTCCCCGAGTTGGCGGTTACCGATTCACCAACCCGGCGCGTCGGCGGGGCAGTGGGCAGCGGGTTCGCAGAGATCGTTCACGGGGCGCCAATGCTGTCGCTGGATAACGCTTTCAGCGATCAGGATGTCATTGAGTTCGACCGACGGGTACGTGAACGGCTTGGCCGTGAAGCCGTAGTCTATTCCGCCGAGCCCAAGCTGGATGGTGTTGCCATCAGCCTGAGTTACGAGCATGGACTTCTCGTGCGAGCGGCCACGCGTGGGGATGGGGCTGTTGGCGAAGACGTGACACACAACGTCCGGACCATCAATTCGGTGCCATTGAAGTTGCGCGGGCGGCGGATTCCGGAGCGGATGGAAGTTCGCGGTGAGGTCTACATGCCGCGTGAGGGCTTTCTGGCACTCAACAGGCGGGCAGAGCAGTCTGGTGACAAACTTTTTGCCAATCCGCGCAATGCTGCGGCCGGCAGTCTCCGGCAGCTGGACCCTCTGGTGGCGGCCCGGCGACCGCTTGAAATGTTTGCCTATGGAACCGGCCTCGTGACTGGCGGTGAACTGCCGGAGCGACACAGCGAGACGCTGCGCAGGCTGGCCGAGTGGGGCCTGCCGATCTATTCCGGGGTCGCGGTTCTCAGTGGTGCAGACGCCTGTCTGCAGTACTACCATGAACTGTCGGCACGTCGTCACGCTTTGCCCTTTGACATCGATGGCGTTGTCTACAAGGTTGATGACTATTCGGGTCAGCAAGTGCTGGGCTTTGTGGCACGCGCCCCGCGGTGGGCCATTGCGCACAAGTTTCCCGCGGAAGAACGGCTGAGCCGCGTCGAGGCAATCGACTTCCAGGTCGGGCGGACCGGTGCACTGACGCCCGTTGCGCGTCTGAGCCCGGTTTTTGTCGGCGGGGCGACAGTCAGCAATGCGACCCTGCACAATTTTTCGGATCTGCACCGCAAGGATGTGCGCGTCGGTGACACGGTCGTGGTGCGCCGGGCGGGCGATGTGATTCCAGAGATCGCCTCGGTGGTTCTTGAGCGCAGACCAGCGGGGACGAGTGAAGTTGCGGTTCCCGTTACCTGTCCCGTGTGCGGGTCCGAAGTGGTTCAGGCGGACGGCCAGGTGATCGTTCGTTGCAGTGGCGGGCTGGTCTGCCCGGCGCAGCGCAAGCAGGCACTGTGTCATTTCGCATCACGGCGGGCGATGGACATCAGCGGTCTTGGTGATCAGCTCATCGAGCAGCTTGTTGACAGCGGTCTGGTCCGGACTGCCGATGATCTCTACGGTCTCGACAGCGCCAGACTCAGTGCACTGGAGCGCATGGGCCAGCGCTCCGCAGAGAAGCTGATCGCTGCAATTGCTCGCAGCCGGAAAACCACGCTTGCACGTTTTCTGTACGCGCTGGGCATTCCGGAGGTTGGCGATGCCACCAGTCGTCTGCTGGCCAGCTATTTTGGCACCCTGGAGAAGCTTGCTGCTGCCAGTGAAGACCAGTTGCAGGCGATACCCGATATTGGCCCGGTAATGTCGGCAGGAATTGCTGCGTTTTTCAGGCAGCGGGACAACAGGACGATTATTGGGAAATTGCGTGAAGCGGGCGTGAGCTGGGACGACCTTCCTGTGCCAGACCACAGCAACCAGTCGCTTCATGGTCAGAGCTTTGTCCTCACCGGCACGCTTGCGGGGATGAGTCGTGATGAGGCAAAAGCGAAGATCGAATCACTGGGTGGCAAGGTCAGCAGCAGCGTGTCATCCCGTACCACATATCTCGTATGCGGCGAGGATCCGGGCTCGAAGCTGGCCCGGGCCGTTTCGCTCGGCGTACAGGTGCTGGATGAACAGGCATTGCTGGCATTGTTGCGATGACCGATGGCGCGGGGAAGCTGCAGTTCACAAAGTCGGAACTGCAAATTGCCGGTAGTGTAGGGGACGCTGCATAATCCCCGGACTGGCGATGGATCCGCCGCGCAGAGCAGAAAAGCATTTCATGACCGGACAACAGTTCCCTTTGCATGTACAGGCCCGATTGCCGGAGCGCATCGAGCGCCTGAATGACCTGGCCTCCAATCTCTGGTTCAGCTGGCATCGGCCAACGCGCCAGCTTTTCGATACTCTCGACCGGAGCCTGTGGTGGAGGACAGGCCGGAATCCGAAAGTATTTCTGCGCTGTGTTGACCAGTCGATACTGGAACTGGCCGCCAGAAATGACACCTTCCTGGGCTCTTATCGTCGCGCTGTTGCCGAGTATGACTCGTACCTGGAACAGAAAGTCGAAGGCTACGAGCCGGCCGGCCTGGATCAGGATAATCTCATCGCCTATTTCTGTGCCGAGTTCGGTTACCACGAGAGTTTTCCGATCTATTCCGGCGGTCTCGGGATTCTGGCCGGCGATCATTGCAAGACGGCGAGTGATCTGCGCCTGCCTTTCGTCGCGGTTGGCCTGCTTTATCGCCAGGGTTACTTCAACCAGCGGATCGACGAGCATGGTCAGCAGATTGCCGAGTATGGCTGTATAGAGGCCTATGACGCACCGGTTCAGGCAACCCGCGATGCGGCGGGCAACGAAATCATTATTCACTGCCAGATCGACGGCCGGAAGGTTGCAGTCAAGGTCTGGCAGGCGGGAGTGGGGCGAATCAATGTTCTGCTGCTCGACACGGACCTTGTGCAGAATGAGCCGGCCGACCGGCAAATCACCCGGCAGCTCTATGGTGGCGACAGCCAGCTCCGGCTGCAGCAGGAGATCATTCTGGGTATCGGTGGTGTGCGTGCCCTGCGGGCAGCCGGATTGGCTCCACAGGTCTGGCATATCAATGAGGGACATGCTGCATTCCAGATCATTGAACGGGCGCGCGAACTGGTAGTTGGCGGTCTGGTGTTTGACGCTGCGATTGAAGTCGTGGCGGCAAATACGGTATTCACGACGCACACGCCGGTATCGGCCGGGCATGACGTATTTGGTCCTGAGCCGGTACTGAACCACTTTCGTACGCTGGTGCCGGAGCTGGGTATCACCGAAGAGGCATTCCTGGCTCTGGCCCGGGAAAACAGTGAGCATCCCGGTTTTAACATGACCAGGCTTGCATTGCGCGGATCGCGGCACGTCAATGGCGTCAGTCGGTTGCATGGCCGGGTGACATCGAATATCTGCGCAGGGGCGTGGCCGGAAGTACCGGCAGCGGAGAATCCTGTCGGCTATGTGACTAACGGTGTTCACGTTCCGACTTTCATGCAGAAGGAATGGTCAGATCTGCTGGAGCAGAATCTCGGACCATCATGGCGATACCAGATCACGGATCGCGAACTGCTCAGCAAGATAGACGACATTCCCGACGGGCGGTTCTGGTATGTCAACCAGCAGGTCAAAGCGGCGATGCTCTATGGTCTTCGCGAGCGTCTGCGCCGCCAGCACAGCCGCAATCAGCTGTCCGAAGCGCATGTGCACCGGCTGCTGAAATACCTGGATCCGGAGCGCCCGGATGTGCTTACCATCGGCTTTGGCAGGCGTTTTGCCACTTACAAGCGTGCAACCCTGCTGTTGCAGGATCTTGGCTGGCTCAAACAGATTGTTGACACCGATGAGCGTCCGGTAGTGTTTGTTTTTGCAGGCAAGGCGCACCCGGCCGATATACCGGCGCAGCAACTCCTGAAGGAGCTGCACCGTGTCAGTCAGCTGCCCGAGTTCTCTGGAAAGCTGCTCATTGTCGAAGGCTATGACATGGGACTCGGAAGAATGCTGACTTCCGGTGTGGATGTGTGGCTGAACACACCGGTCTATCCGATGGAGGCCAGCGGCACTTCCGGCATGAAAGCCGCGATCAACGGGACCATCAATGTCAGCGTACTGGATGGCTGGTGGGCCGAAGCCTACGACGGAGAAAACGGCTGGGCGATTCCTCCCTCGCCACGCTCCGATGATACGGTCGAGCGAGACTGGCACGATGCCCGGACGCTGTATGAAATCCTCCAGGATGAAGTGATACCACTCTACTATGCGCGTGACGAGCGGCTGGGTTATTCGCCAGGCTGGGTACGCAAGTGCAAGCGTTCAATGTCGACCATTCTGCCCAATTTCAATATGAATCGTGTCGTTCACGATTACGCCGGGCTCTTCTATGCACCCGCAGCGAGGCGCGGAAAGCAGATGAGTGCAGATGGTTATGCGGCGGCACTGACGCTGGCTGGCTGGAAGCAGCGCGTGCACGAAGCCTGGCCTGGCGTCAGTCTGCGGCTGGCAGCTGCAGTCGGGCAGCGTATGGATTTCAATGAGCCGGTTACCGTTGAAGTGGATGTAACGCTTAATGGCCTGGTGCCGGAAGATTTGCGCCTTGAATGTCTGCTGACCCGGGAACTCTGCTCCGAACTGACGGTTTCAGTGAAACGTTTTGCGGAGCGCGATGCCGCAGAGCGTGGCACGCGGATCGTGGGCAATGACCATGCCTACGTTGAGATCTTTGCGCCGGTGGGTGCAGCCGACAGTGAAGGCGTCCAGCGATATCGGGTGGTTTTTCGTCCGCCGTGGTGCGGGGCACTGAATCTGCAAATCAGGGCGGTTCCCTGGCATGTGTACCTAGCGCACCCTTATGAAATGGGACTCATGCGCTGGGTGTAGCGCAGGTGCCGCTCAGCTTGTCGGCGCCAGAATCACTCCGGCAAGGGGCGGCAGGCTGATCAGCACAGACCAGGGCTGATGCATGCATGGTACGGCTTCGGCCGTCAGCGGGACCGGGTTGCCCAGATCACTGCCTCCGTAGAATCGCGAGTCCGAGTTCAGGATCTCGCGATACTGGCCCGCGCGTGGAACACCGATCCGGTAGCCGGTGCGGGCCACCGGAGTAAAATTGAGCGCGACCAACAGACATTCATCTCTGCTCCGGCGCAGGTAGCTCAACACCGAGTTTTCGGCATCCTCCCAGCTGAGCCACTGAAAGCCGCTGGCGTCAAAATCAAGCGCGTGCAGCGCGGTGTGTGCCACGTAGACGTGGTTCAGGTCGCGGACCAGTCGCTGCATGCCGCCATGACGCGGGTCATCCAGCAGGTGCCAGGGCAGCGACTCCCGCACGTTCCATTCAGAGGGCTGTGCAAGTTCGCTGCCCATGAACAGCAGTTTTTTGCCCGGATAAGTCCATTGGTAGGTATAGGCGAGGCGCAGATTGGCCAGGCGCTGCCAGTCATCGCCGGGCATTTTGCCCAGCATGGAGCGCTTCAGGTGTACGACCTCGTCGTGGGAGAGGGGCAGCACAAAATTCTCGCTGAACGCGTAAATCGGGCCAAAAGTCAGCAGGTCATGGTGATGTTTGCGATGGACAGGATCCAGCGACAGGTACTTCAGCGTGTCGTGCATCCAGCCCATGTTCCATTTCATGCTGAAGCCGAGACCACCCAGATCAACCGGCCGGCTCACGCCAGGCCAGGCAGTTGATTCTTCAGCGATGGTGATCGAACCCGGAAAGTCCCGGTGCGTCATGGCATTCAGTTCGCGCAAGAAAGATACGGCTTCCAGATTTTCGTTGCCGCCGTGCCTGTTAGGCAGCCACTGACCGGGGCGGCGCGAGTAATCCAGATACAGCATCGAGGCGACTGCATCGACCCGCAGACCATCGACATGAAATTCCTCCAGCCAGAAGCGGGCGCTGGACAGCAGAAAGCTGCGCACTTCACAACGATCGTAATTGAAAACCAGCGTCCCCCAGTCAGGGTGGCTGCCCTTTCTGGGGTCGCTGTATTCATACAGCGGTGACCCGTCGAAGCTGGCCAGTCCATGGCTGTCGCGGGGAAAATGTCCGGGCACCCAGTCGAGGATCACTCCCAGACCTGCACGATGGCAGCTATCGATCAGATAGCGCAGATCATCCGGTGAGCCGAACCGGCACGTTGCGGCAAAATAGCCCACGGGCTGGTAACCCCAGGACTCGTCCAGCGGATGCTCTGTTAGCGGCATCAGTTCGATATGGGTAAATCCAAGCTCTGCGGCATAAGGCACCAGCAGGTCGGCTGCAGCACGATAGCTGAGTGGCAGCGGACCAGGTCCGTGTCGCCAGGAGCCCAGATGGACTTCATAAATCGAGACCGGCGCATGCAGCCACTGCCAGCCGGCACGGGCCGTCATCCACTCTCCATCCTGCCAGCGGTATGCCGATGCCGGCCGTGCGATGGATGCGGTCGCCGGGCGCAGTTCCGACTCACGGGCCCATGGATCGCTTTTCAGCAGCAGCTCACCGCTCTCGCGATTGCGAATCTCGTACTTGTAGATGGTGCCCTGGAGGCCCGGTATGAAGAGCTCCCAGACGCCCGAGCTTCCGCGCACCCGCATCGGGTGGCAGCGGCCATCCCACTGATTGAAATCGCCCACGACGCTGACCCGCTCGGCCTCAGGTGCCCAGACTGCAAAGTGAATCCCGGGAATGCCATCGGCCGAGACCTGGTGATTGCCCATGAATCGATAAGCCGAGCTGTGCAGGCCGGCGTTGAACAGGTTCAGATCCGCATCGGCCAGCAGCGGGGGGAAGCAATAGGGATCAAAGCGCTCGTCGCCTGTTCCATCGCCTGCACGAGTCCGCAGGCGATAGCGTGTCGGGACCAGCCTCGCCGGGCCACGCCACTCGAACAGGTCGGTATCACCAACCCGGGTCAGCGCGATATCGGTTTCTGCGATGCTGACTGCCGCAGTGTGGGGCAGAAGCGCCCGTACCACGACCTCATCAGACCCCACGGGGTGCCGGCCGAGTACTTCAAAGGGATCGTGATGCCGGGCCTCCATGATGCGCTGCAGGGAGTTATCGGTGATGGCAGCGGGTGGCGCCGTGGTCTGTGGGTATGTTGGCCGCATGGTCAGCTTCAAGCCTTGTCAATCCGGGTGAACAAGTAGCCGTATGGTGTTACATTCATTGGCAGTGTGACACATCGGGCGACGGGGCGGTCATGAGCATCTTTTATCCGGGCAGTACCGCAAAGCCAATGCGTTCGGGGCGTTTTGTAAGCCAGCTTACGAAGAGCACCATGGCCATCGTAATGGCAGGTGGGCGCGGCGAGCGCCTGCGCCAGTTGACCGAGCACCGTGCCAAGCCGGCAACTCCATTTGGCGGGAAGTACCGCATTATCGATTTCAGTCTTTCCAATTGCGTCAATTCCGGGATCCGGCAGATTCTGGTCATGACCCAGTACAAGTCACATTCTCTTACCCAGCATATCCAGCGCGGCTGGGGTTATTTGCGCGGCGAACTGGGTGAGTTCGTCCAGCTGGTTCCCGCCCAGCAGAAACTCGGCGAGCTCTGGTACCGCGGTACCGCCGATTGTGTATACCAGAATCTTGACATCATCCAGGCGCATGACCCCGAACTGGTGCTGGTCCTCGCGGGCGACCACGTCTACAAGATGGACTACGGTCCGATGATTGCCTTTCATGTGGCCCGTGCAGCAGACGTGACGCTCGGCATGGTGCAGGTACCCGTTAACCAGGCGCATGAATTCGGTATTGCGACGCTTGATGCGGATCAGCGTATCGTGAAGTTCAGTGAAAAACCCCGTAATCCCGAGCCGATGCCAGGCCGCAATGATGTCGCACTTGCATCGATGGGTATCTACGTATTCAGCGTCGATTATCTGCGTGCAGCGCTGAATCGCGATGCGGAGGATTCAGTCTCGGCGCATGATTTCGGCAAAAACATTATCCCGGCCGCGATTGCCGGCGGCAGCAGGATATTTGCTTATCCCTTTGAGAGCGTTGAAACCGAGGCGCAGGCTTATTGGCGCGATGTGGGTACGGTAGACGCGTTTTACGCGGCAAACATGGAGCTTATCTTCGTCAGCCCCGAGTTGAATCTTTACGATTCCGAGTGGCCGATATGGACTTATCAGGAGCAGACACCCTGCGCAAAGTTTGTACTCGATGAGGATGGCAGGCGAGGGGTTGCGATCAATTCAATGGTTGCGGGAGGCTGTATCGTTTCCGGGGCGCTGGTCCGCGAGTCCCTGCTGTTTTTCAACGTCACCGTTAATGAGCGCAGTGAGGTGTTTCGCGCGGTCATATTGCCGGATGTCACGATTGGGCGAGGTTGCCGCATCAGCCGGGCGATCGTGGATGAAGGCTGCTCGATACCTGATGGCATGATGATCGGCGAAGACAGCGCACTGGACCGGCGGCGTTTCCATGTGACCGACCAGGGTGTGGTTCTGGTAACCCAGGACATGCTGAAGAACTGCGGGGTATCCACGCCCGGTCTGGCTCCGAATGGACCTCCCGTCGCGCCGCCTCATACTGCGGGCTGAGCGGGAGGACAGATTATTGACTGACCTGCTTGCAGAGGGTCGCAGTGCCGGTGTACTGCTGCACCCGACCTCGCTCCCCGGAAACTGGGAGAGTGGTGTGCTGGGCAAAGATGCGTGGCAGTTTGCCGACTTGCTTGCGGAAGCCGGATTCAGTCTGTGGCAGATGCTTCCGGTGGGCCCGGTTGGCGGCTCACTTTCACCGTACCAGCTGACTTCGGCGTTTGCCGGCAATTCACGTCTGATCGATCCGGCACCGCTCAAGGCAGCCGGGTGGTTGGCCCCCGAGGCATCCGTTGCGGAGGGGGACTGGATGCAGCGTGCCGGACTTCTGCGACAGGCGTGGGACGGGTTCCGGCGGGCGGCAAGTCACGCAGAACGCAGCGAATTTGCAGCGTTCTGGCAAGCACAGCGCGACTGGCTGCTGCCCTATGCGTTGTTCAGGGTTGCCCGTGAGCAGCATGGAGAGTCAGCCTGGTGGACCTGGCCTGAAGCTATCCGGCATCGGGTTCCTGCGGCCGTTTCCGGTCTGCTCAAAGAGGCTGATGCGCGTATACGCGAAGTGGCGTTCGAGCAGTGGATCTTTGACCGGCAGTGGGTCGGTCTCCGGCATTACGCTGCGAGCCGCGGTATCCAGCTGATGGGCGATCTGCCCATTTACGTCGATCTGGACAGCGCCGACGTCTGGTGGCACCGGACGATGTTTCGCGTGGATCAGGAGGGGACCCCCGAAGCCGTGGCGGGCGTGCCACCCGACTACTTCAGCGCGGAGGGGCAGGTTTGGGGGAATCCCCTTTATGACTGGGAGCGGATGGAAGCGGACGGCTTCCGCTGGTGGCGGGCCAGAGTGGCCAACCAGTTGCGGCGCTTTGATTGCCTGCGGATCGACCACTTTCGGGGTCTGCAGGCGTACTGGGAGGTTCCGGTTGGTGCGCAATCGGCGCGTGAAGGGTCATGGCGGGATGCGCCGGGCGCTGCGTTACTGAGGGCACTGGGTGCGGGTGAAGAGGGGCACCACTTCGTCGCTGAAGACCTGGGAACGATCACCGCGGAGGTCCATCAGCTCCGGAGGCAGTTTGGCCTGCCGGGTATGCTGGTCATGCAGTTTGCGTTCGACGGCTCGGCGGACAATCCCTATCTGCCCGACAACCAGATTGAAGAAGCCGTGATCTATACCGGCACGCATGACAATGACACGCTTGTTGGCTGGTATGCCGGACTCGGTGAGGAAACGCGGCATTACGTTCATGAGGTTCTGCACTGCAGTGCGGCCGATATGCCGGCGGCACTCATCGATGCAGTCTGGCATTCGCCGGCACGCGTCGCGATGCTGCCACTCCAGGACCTGCTTGGCCTGGGTGCCGAAGCGCGGATGAATATACCCGGCACCACCCAGGGTAACTGGACCTGGCGTTTCGAATGGTCCCAGGTGCCGGCAGATTTCGCCACGGGGTGGCGGGCGCATGCTGTAGCCTCAGGCCGGCACCGGATCAAGTCCGGCGAGGCGCCGGTAGAGCGCGAGGTACTGGGGCGTCTGGTGCGCCCATGAAAAGTCCTGTGTCATGCCGTTGTGGCGCAACTGTTGCCATGCCGAAGGCTGCTGGTACCAGGTCAGAACCTGGTTGATTGCCCACATCAGCCCGCCGGTATCCGCATCGCGAAAGACGCTTCCGGTTCCGGTTCCACTGTACTGGTCAAAGTGACTGACCGTATCGTGCAGTCCGCCGGTATCACGAACGATGGGTACAGAGCCGTAGCGCAGGGCATACATCTGCGTCAGCCCGCAGGGTTCGTACAGCGACGGAACCAGAAAGGCATCACTGCCGGCAAAAACAAGTCGGGCAAGCGCTTCGTTGTGTGCCGGGATAAAGGCGAACCGGTCGGGCATGTCATTCGCCAGTTCCTGCAGGGCATCTGCATAGGGTTTGTCACCCTCGCCGAGAATGACAGCCCGACAAGAGCTGCTACGCAGGAATGGAGGCAAGGCTTCAAGTACGAGTTCAATGCCTTTCTGTTCAGCCAGCCGCGAGACCATGCCGAGTATCGGCAAATCCGGAGCTGCGCTGAGTCCTGAGCGTCTGATCAGTTCGGTTCGGCACAGCAGTTTTCCCGCGGTATCCCTCGCACTGTAATTGCGGGGCAGCAGAGGATCCGATTCGGGACTCCAGCGACCGTAGTCGACGCCATTCAGTATCCCCACCAGCCGGTTCCGCCGTTGTCGCAACAGGGCATCCAGACCCTTGCCGTAGGCCGGGGTGAGAATTTCACTGGCGTGTGTAGGGCTTACCGTGGTCAGGGCATCTGCGGTGGTGATACCTGTACGCAGAAAGTTCAGTGTCCGTGGCGCCGGTTCATCGGCTGAGATGAGCCCGGTGGTTTCAACCAGCCCCAGCTTGTCGGCGAGCGCAGCGGAAAATACACCCTGATAGCCGATATTGTGAATCGTGAGAATGGAGTTTGCGGGACGGAATACCGGCTCGTGCAGCTGATGGGTTTTTAGCAGCAGTGGTGCAAGCGATGCATGCCAGTCGTGACAATGAACGATGTGTGGTGCCCAGCCGAGCAGTGGGCAAAGCTTAAGCGCCGCATGGGACAGCAGTGCAAAGCGGAGGGCTTCCGTATCGCCGCCTCCGTAGATCGTGCTGCCCGAAAAAAAGGCCGGCGCATCGACCTGATAGATAACTGGTCCCGTATCCGTTCCACTGCAGAGGAAGTCATATGGAGGATGCGTACCATTCAGCGCTACCGGCGATATTCCGCTGGCGGCATGAGCGTGAAACTTCAGTGCCGCTGCAGTATCAGCGGCCTCCTCAAGGCCACGATATCGTGGCATGACTACCCGTACATCATGACCAGACGCGGCCAGCTGGCCACAGAGACCGGCAACCATATCGGCAAGGCCTCCGGTCTTGGCGAACGGGGCATACTCGGCGGTGATCATCAGGATGCGCAACGGATTCATGGGCGCGGATCATCGCTGATCCGGACAGCAGAAAAAAGCGGGCCCCGCAAAGAGCGGGGCCCGTGATCAGGCATGGATCCGGCAGCCCGGAGGCTACTCGAAGTGATAAAGCGCCATGAACTGCAGGACGTATACCAAGTCCGTGTTATCCATGTCGTAGTAGGTGAAATCTGCCCGGAGGCTGAAGGGCGAGTCGGTATGCATGTTGATGCCGAAGCCTGCAGCGAGATCCGTGCCGTCATCAGAGGTCCTGATCCTCGCATTCTGTTCGCCCAGTGGCGGGCCGGAAGCGTAAACCGCACTCCGCTCATAGCCCGCATAGTCAGCGTTCCAGTCTATTACGCCAAGCTTGCCGAACAGGTCAAAGCTGTCATTCAGTGGCAGGTTGCCGATCAGAAACAGCTGCCAGCCATCCCGCTCGACCTCGCTGGTCCACTGCCGGCTGGAGCAGCCGAACGTGGCGCAACTCTCCGGCAAGCCCAGATCGTCCGTGGCTGTCCCAAAATCGATATAGCCGATTTCAAGACCAATATTCCGGTTGAACATCCAGCCAGCCACGAAGTTGAAGCTGATATCGGAACCCGAAAAGTCGGGATCGCTGCCCACGCCGACCGGCGGTGGTTGCGTGTCCTGGTAGCAGCCTGAGGTGGTCGATTCGCACACCGGAACCAGACCCAGATCTGCCAGCGATGACTCTGTGCGGTTGCCGCCGATGCCTATCCCCAGATAGGCGCCTGCTGCTGCAATCGACGGTGTGCACAACATCACCGCGATGGTCGTGGCGAGAATCCTGTTCATAGCCTGCCCCCGAAATTTGTTGAAGTTTCCTTGTCCGTATCTGCTCAGAACAGATTGTCGCGTCCCATCAGGCTGGCGAATTTGAACCGGGCGCTGAGTTCGATGCCCGTATCCTGGTCGAATACGACGCCGCGTACCCGCAGTGCCAGCATGTCATTGACCTGATAGCCCAGCCCGATAATCGTATCGCGATTGTCGATCTCGGAATCACTCAGCTCCGTGTAGCGATATCCGGCTTCAAGTTCTATCTTGTCGGAAAGCGAACTGCGGATCAGACCCTCGACCTGGTATCCATCGTCGCTGACGCTGGTCTTTGCACAGTTGCTGTCGGCGACATCAAAATCCGTGTCGACATAGCCGAGGTTCGCCACCAGGTGGGTGGATTCCGTCAGTCTGTAATGCGCGCCCAGCCCGGCTGTATATGACTTCGAGTCCCGGTCTCCGCAGCCGTCACTGGCGCCGCTGAAGTCCCCGTCAAAGTATTCACCAAAAAGGTGCAGACCCACCGGGCCAAACTCCGTCAGCCCGAGAGAAGCATTCAATTTGATGCCCTCGTGCTGGCCACCATCCATCTTGATGGCCGCGTTGCTGTCCATCCACTGATAGCCGGCATCAAAATAGGTGTATTGGGGGCTTTCAGCTGAAGCCGTGGCAACCCAGCCGCCCGCACACAGTGGCAGAGCAGCAATCGTCAGCAACCGGACCTGCCTGGCATTCATGGACATCTCCTCGGAGTAATCGATGCGGACGGCGGAAAACGCGAGCGACTATAACCAATCGATTCAGGGCTGGCTAGTTGCCGATCTGATCAGTTGCAGCGACAGGAATACGGTTTGCTATCATGCGCCCGTTGCCTTCCAGGGGAATCCGAATGTTCACCACCAATAGAGCCAATAGTCTGGTTGCGTCCGCATGGATCGCAGTTGCCATTGGGTCGGCAGTGCCGATCGCGGCCTGGGCACAGATTGAAGAGGTCGTGGTCACTACTCGCAAACGTGAAGAGAATCTGCAGGATATCCCGCTGGCTGTTTCCGCCATCTCTGCGGAGCAGATACAGCGTCAGGGAATCAGCAGTCTGAACGATGTGGTCCAGAACCAGCCGAGCGTGCAGTTCGACCAGTCTTACGGACCGGCCGACAACCGCATCACGGTTCGCGGCCTGTCGAATACCCGTGGCCGTTCAAACGTCGCATTCCTTATCGACGGCATCGACGTCACCACCGAGAACCTCATTTCCGCTGGTTCCGGTCTGCTGGCCAATCGGCGCCTGCTCAGCGATGTCGAGCGGATCGAGGTGGTCAAGGGCCCCCAGAGTGCGCTGTTTGGCCGGTCTGCGTTTGCGGGCGCGCTGTCATATATCACCAAAGAGCCTGGTGACGAGCTTGAAGGACGGGTCAACCTGGATATCGGAGACTATGGTCGTCGGACCATTGACGGTGGTTTGAGCGGTCCGCTTACTGACACCATCAGTCTTGGAATATCGGGTGTCCAGTTTAATGAAGAGGGCTTTTATACAAACAGCCAGTCGGGAGCCGATGTCGGTGGTTCGCACGGATATGGCGGTGCGCTGACTGCGGTATGGAAACCGGCGGATGCTGTCAAGCTCAAGGGACGCATGGAGTACAGTGAAGAGAATTACGATCCGCGTGCCGTGGTGAAGCTGCAGGGTGATACCCCCGTCTACCTCAACGATCCGCGCGCACTGGAAATCGTCAGGCCGATCATCACCGGTGATGTCTATGGCGACCCGACACTGCAAAAGTCATCCAGCGGCGGAACCAACCTCTACAACTTCGGCACCTACTGCCCGAAGAACTCTCCGGGCGGTAATTTCGATCCGCTCACTGATATTTCAGGCGCACCGGGCTTCTGCCTGCCCCTTAATCTGGGCAGCGCCGATGGTCACGTAGTGTCTCTCAGCGAAGATCCCGCCACGGGCGGCGAATTTCCTGGTACGCATACCGAAACGTTCCGCGCCAGCCTGCTGGCCAGTATTGATCTGGGTTATGGGCTGCTCTCGTCCTATACGGGATGGACGAATTTCAATTCCAGCGACCGCTATGACCAGGACTATCAGGCCAGCTCAGGGCTCGATTTCAACGGCAACGGACAGGTCCCCTATACCTTTGATGCCAACGGGAATGTACTGGGGGGCCGCCGCGATACCCTGCTGGGTGCACAGGGCTCGGATCAGGACACCAAGACCACGCAGTTCAGCCAGGAATTCCGTTTCGAGACCCAGTGGGACGGTCCCTGGAAGCTGACCGGTGGCGCGCTGTACTGGCAGGATCACCGGTTGCTTTGGGATCGTAACTGGATCATTGGCTGCGCGCCCTTCTCGCGGGACCAGGCCACCACATCGCCGCTGCTTGATGGTGCCGGAAACCCGGTTCTCGATTCCCTGGGTAATCCCGTTTCGGACCCTGCTACCGGGAGCATGACCCAGGTAGCCGGGCTTTGCGATGGCAGCACCGCTTACCCCGCGAGCCTGACTTCGTACCAGGATTTGTATCGTCAGCTCGGTGTCTATGATTCGGTCCAGTACCCGAATGCGTCGCCTGGCCAAACCGCGTCAACCTGGGATGCAACCACCCGCCACTGGTCTTTCTATGCGCGGGTCGACTGGGCACTCACCGACGAGCTGAACCTCAGTATTGAGGACCGGTTTGTCAATGAAGAATCCAGCATGACCAAGCCTGGTGGCTCCAGTTGCACCGAGCTTGCGTTCATACCGGGTTCGGTGAATTCGCTGAATCCGGGCGCTGCAAACCGGGCGCTGGCATGGCTGGATCAGACCCGCACGCTGTGCGACAACGAACGGGTCATGTTCGGATACGTCAACAATGAAATTCTGACGCCGCCGGTCACGCTGCCGGTTGAGCTGACCTGGCGCTATATCGAGGGATCGACGACTTCGCGATACAACACCCCGAAGCTGACCCTCGACTGGAGCCCGGTCGACGGTACCAAGCTGTTCTTCTCCTACGCCTTTGCACAGAAACCGGGTGGCATCAATGCCCTGATCGGTGGCGGTGGCACGGCACCGCCGACCATCGAGAACGAGCGGTTCGACCCGGAGAAGCTGAAAGCCTACGAACTGGGGCTGAAGACCCAGTTCCAGGCGGCTGGATACTGGCAGCTGAATACCTCGCTCTTTTATCAGGACTATGCGTCCAAGCAAGTGAGCATCCAGGTGCTGGATGATGCCGGTATCGCCCAACCGCGGGTGGTCAATGCGTCCGGCGCAGAAGTCTGGGGCCTGGAGTTTGAGGCGATCTGGCAGCCGGAGTTCATGGAGGGCTTGCTGTTCAGTCTGAGCGGCACACTTCTGGATACCTCGTACACGAACTGGACGGACGATACCCGGAACCTGGTCAAGGCTGCTGCCTATGGCTCCTGCCCACTGATCTACAAGTACACCGGGCGCGATGGAGTGGAGCAGCAAGCGGAGGACCCGGCCGATATCACGATCGAGGATACAAACAAATTGCAGAACGGGAGTTATGCAAACGACGGTATCGATGCCAATGATCCCCAGCCCACGCCATTCTGCCGGCTGGACTACGCCGGTAATGAACTTGAGCGCACGCCAAAGCAAGCCTACGCGGCCTCGATGCGGATTCAGCGGCCATTTCTCGATACGCCCTACGAGTATCTCTTCGAGCTGAGTGGCAGCTGGCAGGACAAGCGTTGGGCGGAGCCGGAGAACCTGGTCGAGCTCGATTCCTATGCCCTCATGGATGTTCGTCTTGGCCTGGTCTCCGATAAATGGGAGGTCATTGCCTACGTGGACAACCTGCTGGACGATGACACCTTCAAGACGGGTGGCAGCGGTCCGGACTTCGGCGACCAGGTTACCGACCTCGGTTTTACGGCCGGCCTCGGCACCACACACTATTTCGCCAGCATGCCTGATCCGCGCGTCTTCGGAATCCGGGCCGGCTATCGTTTCGGGGGTGGCCGCTAGGGGCCGACTCCGGGAACGAACCTTTCGCCCGATGCGCCCCGGATGCCTGATTGCATCCGGGGCGTTTTTTTAAGCAGCGAGTTTCGTTGTGCCGATGAACCCGGTCAGTACGATGAGCAGATAGGTCGCCCAGATAATCACGGTAGAGCGGTTCATGGTCCGGCTGATGATGGCCTCTATCTCCGGTTTTGAGCCCTCGACCGCAAGCTGACCGAAAGCCGCACCCAACGGGTCGAATGCCACGAGCATCCATATGACGAACAGATTGATGAGGCCATAAAGCCCGACCTTGAGCTGCAGCCAGCCTGCATCGGAAACGATGGGTCCGTAGCCGGCCCAGGAGGACAGCGCCAGCAGAATCAGGCAGATGCCCGTGAGCAGCGTCAGCAGGTTCGTGAGGCGCCCCAGGCGATGGCCAAGCGGTTTGTCGTAGAACCATGCGCCGGTCATGCTGATCGCCCACCAGCCGAAGCTGAATATCCAGACGGCAGTCAGGGCACCTGCCGATATCGGTAGCAGACCCATATCCCGCGAGAGCATCACACCGAAGGGCAGGGCGGCTTTCCACATCGTTCGCGGCAGCAACTCGATACGCAAGGCCATATGCAACAGCGTAACGCGGCTTGCGAAGGAGAGCTTCGGGTCGGTGCAGCGGCGCGCAGCGAGAAAGACGCCCATGTCCGTCCCTACCCAGAAGACAAACATCAGGATGTGCGCATACTTCCAGACGAGATAGCTCGACATTCTTCAACCCCTGCTGTCCTGCGGGGGACTCTACCCCACAGCCTGCATTGACGTCGCTCCGGGTGTGTCCGCATTGACCGCATGGTGGCCCTTTGCCGGTCGCCGGTACCCCGCGCGGCTACTGAGGTCATCAGTTCCTTGTTACCCTGCCGATCAGGGTTTTTACGGCTGACCGGAGAGCTTCAGCATGCCAGTGCCGGGTGCAATAGATATCGTCTGCAATCTCTTTACGCCGCGTGAGGTTGCGGACGGGCATACCGGTCTTGATGATGCATTCAAGGCCCAGGTGCGTATGCCCGAGGAAATTCGCGGCGGGGTCAGCATCGGGAATTACCTGCAGCGCATGGACCGGGCTGGTATCGAGCGCTCGCTGCTGATCGCAGTGCGGGCGGGCGACATCAATGTGAAGGGTGGGTTTGAACTGCCCTATGAACGGGTCCATGAGGTCTGCCAGGAGTATCCCCAGCGCTTCTCCGGACTTGCGGGTATCGATCCCTTTCGCGGCATGCAAGGGCTCAGGGATCTTGAGCAGGGCGTGCGCGAATACGGCTTTGTCGGTGCACATCTATATCCGCATTGGTGTGGACTGGCGCCTGATCATGCGAAGTACTATCCGTACTACGCGAAGTGCTGTGAACTCGACATCCCGATCATGATGCAGGTCGGCCATAATCTCGTCTATTCACGCGAACGCCGTCTGCCTTCAGTTGGCAGGCCCATCTGTCTGGATCAGGTCGCCATCGATTTTCCGGAACTGCGCCTGATCGGAATTCATATCGGCATTCCTTGGACCGATGAGATGATTTCCATGTGCTGGAAGCATGAGAACGTCTATACCGCTGGCGATGCCTATGCGCCGAAGTACTGGCCGCCCGCTTTCGTGCATTACGCGAATACCTACGGACGCCACAAGGTCATGTTTGGCACAGACTGGCCGGTGATTGACCCGGAGCGTGCGGTACGCGAGGTCGATGAACTGAACTTGCTTGAGGAATCCAGACGCTTGTTGATGCGTGACAATGCATTGCGTGTATTCAGGTTGCCCGGTGGTCCGGTCTGATCTGACAATGTCTTCACCGAGCGCCAGCCTGCCGTTTTCCTTTCAGCATCTGTCGCTGGCAGCGGGTGTGCGTGCGGCGATGCATCGCAGCCCGGGCAAGATTGCCTATCGGCATCGCGATCGCACGCGAAGTTATGCAGAGCTCATGTCGCGCATTGACAAGGTCAGCGCTGCGCTGGGTAGTGGCCTCGGACTGCAGCCCGGCATGCACGGTGCGATCATCGCCAGGAACTCCATCGAATACATGGAGATCGTCATCGGTGCTTCGCAGGCGGGTATTGCACTGGCGACGGTCAATCCGCGCCTGTCTGTCGGCGAAATGGTCAGTATCTGTGAGGATGCCGGGGCCGCGGTTGTGTTTGCTGATCGCGAAGTGGTTGCCTTGCTGCGCGACGCGAAACTGGCGTCCGCGCCCGTCATCATCGAGATCGGTCCGGCTTTCGAGGCATGGCTTGCCAAAGCAGGTCCGGCGACCGGCCTGCCGACAGTCAGTGAATGGGATGTTTTTACAATTCCCTATACATCAGGCACTACCGGCAAACCCAAGGGGGTGCTTGTACCGCACCGCTCACGGATACTTACCCTGTTTGCCATGGCGGTCGAGTATGGCTGTTACGGGCCGGATGACCGCTTTCTGGCAATTGCGCCCATGTGCCACGGCGCTGGCATGGTGTTTTCCCTGGCACCGATATTCTTCGGTGGCTATGCCGAGATCATGGACAAGTTTGAACCGGAGGAGGTTCTGAACTGTCTGGCCGGAGAATCAATCACTGGATTCTTTGGGGTGCCGACGCATTTCCATGCACTGCTGGAAGCCGGCTCCGGGTTGCAGACGGCGAGCAGCAAGGGCAGCTTGCGTGCGGTCATTTCCAATGCAGCGGCAATGCCGCAGGCCATGAAAGAACAACTGGTCGCGCAGCTCGGTCCGGGTCTGCTGCACGACACCTACGGATCGACTGAGGCCGGTATTGTTTCCAACCTGAGGCCAGCGGATCAGTTGCGAAAACAGCAGTGTGTCGGTCAGCCATTTCCATGCACGCTGATTGAAATCCGGCGACCGGATGGCAGCGTCTGCGCAGCTGATGAGGTCGGCGAGCTCCACTCCCGCAGTCCCTACCTTTTCAATGGCTATTGGGGTCGTCCGGAGGAAACAGCCGGGACATATCGTGATGGCTGGGTAACAGTCGGCGATCTCGCGCGGCGCGATGCCGAAGGCCATCTGTATATCGTTGACCGGATCAAGGACATGGTGATCTCAGGCGGTATCAACATCTATCCGCGCGAAGTAGAGGAGGTTATCTTCCGGAATCCGGAGGTTTCTGATGTCGCACTGATTGGTGTTCCGGATGAACGCTGGGGTGAAGTCCTGAAGGCCTTTGTGGTCAGGCGTTCCGGCTCCGGACTCGATGAGGCCGCTCTGACTGCGTTTCTGGAAGGAAAGATATCCCGCATGAAACAGCCAAAGTATGTTGAATTTATCGAGCAGATTCCACGTAACGCAAGCGGCAAGGTCCTGAAGACTGCGTTGCGCGCCCGGGGCTGAATGCCAGTGTCTGCCGGTAATTCCGCCCAGGCCACAGTGGAATTCTTTTTCGACTGTAGTTGCCCCTGGAGTTATCTGGCTTTCGGACGGTTGCAGGAAGCGGCGATCCGCACCGGAGCGCGAATCGTCTACCGGCCGGTGCGGCTCGCGGAGATCAGCAGTCGCGGCGCGACGCATCCGGGCCAGGCGCAGGATGATCTGTCTGCAGCGAGGCAGCGCTATCGGAGCAAGGATTTGCAGGACTGGGCGCGATTTTGTGGTGTCGCTCTGCATGAGCCGGATGCCGGGTGTGTGGAAACCGGCTGGGCGCAGCGGGGAGCGATTGTGGCGCTGAGAGCAGGGTGCGTGGTTGCCTATCTGGATGGCATATATCGGGCCCGGTTTGCAGATCAGCGTGATATCAGCCAGCCGGGCGAAGTCACTGCGGTGGCAGAAAGTGCCGGTCTGGATGCTGAGAGGTTCGCCGCCGCGCTTGGCGCACCGGACACACTGGGCGAGCTTCGCGAGAACGCAGCGCGCCTGCTTCAGCATGGCGGCTTTGGTACGCCCACCATGCTGGTGGGTACCGATCTCTATTTCGGTAACGATCGCATGCCACTGGTGGAGATTGCACTGGCCCGCGCCGGCGGTATGCGCCTCGTGATGCCCGGCGAGCACGGGCGCTGAGCCCGGGACACAGGTGGAGCCTGCAATGACTGTTACACAGCACACATCAGCAATGACGACACGGCGGGGATTCCTGGCCGGATCGGGAGCGCTAGGCCTCGCACTCAGCCTGCGTTATGCGCCCGCTGCCGCACAGGGGCAGGCGACGCTGCCATATGGTGCATGGGAAGACTTGCAGCGCACGAAGTGGAGCTGGGACCGCGTAACCCACGGCACACACGGGACGAACTGCACTGGCACCTGTGCATTCAATATCTACGTGAAGAACGGCATCGTCTGGCGCGAAGAGCAGCAGGGCGAATACGGCCGGTCGGAGGATGCCCCGGACTACGGGCCCAGAGGCTGTCAAAAGGGTCTGCGCCACGCCAAATACATGTACGGCAAGCAGCGGGTGCTGTATCCGATGAAGCGGGTCGGCGAGCGTGGCGAGGGCAAGTGGCAACGGGTCAGCTGGGACCAGGCGATGAGCGATATTGCCGATCGCTTTATCGATCACTCGATAGCCTCAGGGCCGCGCTCCATCAGTTTCGATCTGGGTACGCAGATGGTGCTCAAACGGGCTTCATTCGCAGCGCTGGGCCGTTTTGCGACCATCAGCGGCATCGAGTTGCCCGAAGCTTTTGCCGGGGTAGGCGACCTGCCGACCGGTGTGCAGATGACGGTCGGAGAACCGCTGCTGGGCGATACGATGGCGGCCGTCTTCAAATCCAGATGCTGTCTGGTCTGGTTCTGCAATCCGGCGGTGACCCGTATTCCCGACGCGCACTTCTTCTGGGAGGCGAGGTATAACGGCACGGAAGTAATCGCGATTTCGCCTGAATTTACGCCGAGTGCGATGCATGCGAACAAGTGGCTCAATCCGAGGCCGGGAACGGACATCGCGCTGGCCATGGCCATGGTCCAGGTTCTGCTCGCCGAAGACCTGATCGATCACAGCTATATCCGTGAGCAGACAGATCTGCCGTTTCTCGTGCGCAGCGATAACGGGCGTTTTCTCCGTGAGAGCGATTTCATCGATGGAGTAACTGCTCGCGACAATCTGTTTTATGTCTGGGACGAACGGACCGGGAAGGCTGTCGCTGCACCGGCGACCGGCAATCCGCCGCCACCGCCCGGTTCACCCGTACCGGTCATCCCGGCAGGCAGTCTTGCGCTTGGCGATCTTGAACCCGCTCTGGAAGGCAGCTGGACGGTAAAAACCCGGCAGGGCGCCGTTCGCGTTACCACTGTCTTTGAACTGGTGAAGCAGCGCGCCTCCGGCTATACGCCCGAGCAGGCCGCAAAGATCTGCGGTGTGCATGCCGACAATATCCGTGAGGTCGCGCGGATCTTTGGGAAGACCCGGCCGGCGATGATCTTTACCGGCTACCGCATGTGCAAATGGCTGCAGGGTGATCTCCTGCAGCGGGCGTTCATGCTGTTGCTGTCGCTGACGGGCAACCTAGGCAAGGCCGGCGGTGGCTTTCAGCTGGAAAATCTCGGCAGCACCGCGAGCCAGATCGCATTTATGCTCGCAGGCCTGCCGCCTACCCTGAACATCGCAACACTGGCCCGCTGGGACTATGTCCATGCAGACGGCAGGGATCTCAACGAGCGGATCTACGGCAAGGCCGTGGCCGACAAGGTCGACCACTATTTCCAGGAATCCATACGCTCCGGCGCCTGGCCGGACTATGCGGCTACGCCGTGGAAGATGGGTATCTTTGCCGGCAGCAATACGGCGAGTTGGCGCTCCGGCGCTGGCCGCTGGCGCAAGACCGCATTCGAGAGCCTGGAAACCATCGTGACGCTGACGCCCGACATGGGTATCACCGCCATGTACTCAGACTACGTGCTGCCGATCGCTCATCACTACGAACGGCAGGATTACCTGCTGGAGGCCCGCACGCCATACGTGCAGGTGATGGATGCGGCAGTGGCGCCCCTGGGCGAATCGATGGACGACTGGCATGCACTCAACCGGTTGAGCAAGGCCATCTCGGAGCGGGCGGTGGTGCGCGGCATTACGCCGATCCAGGACAGTTTTTTCGGGCAGCCCATAGCGCGGGATTTCACCCGGTATCACGCGCTGTTCACCCTCAATGGCCAGATCAGCGATACACGTGACCTGATTCAGTTCCTCATCGACAAGGATCCCGGGGTGCCCAAGGTGACCTTCGATGAAATGCGCAGCCATGGCCTGATGCGCAATGAGGGTACGGCACGCGTCGTTTACGATGAAAATGCACCCTATGGTTCTGTACTGTTGCGTGCGGTTGAAAAGCGCGAACCATACCCGACGCTGACTGGCCGGCAGCAGTTCTACATCGACCATGACTGGTTTATCGCCGAGGACGAGCAGTTGCCGCGGCACAAGGATCCAATGCGGCTGGATGGCTATCCGCTGCAGATGCTGATGGGTCACTTGCGACACGGCATACACAGCATGTGGACCGATGATTCCCTGCTGCTAAGCCTGCGTCGCGGCGAACCGGATGTTTACGTGAGCCCGGACGATGCGCAGTCGCGCAAGGTCAGCGATGGCGAGCTGATCCGGGTCTTCAACTCGCTGGGCTCATTTATCGCCATGGCACATGTGACGCCAAGCATGCAGCCCGGGAGCATCTTCATGTATCACGGCTGGGACCCGATGATGTTCCGCAATGGTCGGCAGAATTTCGGCGCAGTCGTGAGCAGTTCCGCACTGATAAAGCCGACGGCACTGGTCAGTGGCTACGGACATATCACTTACCGGGCACTGAACTTTGAACCGAATTCAACCTTTCACGACTTCACTTGTGACTTTGAACGGCATGTGGAAGCAGCGGTTTCGACCGCCAGCTGAAAGCATCAGTCTGGTATGACTGGCTCGGCTGGTACATCAGCGGGCAGGGCGAGAAACGTGGCGCCAGCGAGTATCACCGGCAGCACGGCACACCACGTGAATGCGGCTGCCCAGCCAACCACACCTATCGCCCATGAGAGGGCAAACGGCCCGAGGCCGAGTCCGAGCTCCACCGCAAGTGAACTGGCGAAGCTGGCTGCAGTCGCGCGCAGCCCGGCAGGATAGTTTTCCGCAATGAATGTGAACATCACGGCATAGGCGCCGTAGAAGAAAAACGTCATCGCACTGAACGCCAGGAAAGTCGGCCACCAGCGTTGGGTAAACCAGATCATGACGCTGAAGGCCAGCCCGCCGAGCCAGCACCAGACGACGATGGTATTCCGGCGGCTGATCAGGAACTCGCCGAAGTACGCTGCGAGCACATAGCCAAACGTACCAATCAGGAAAGAGAGTCCGACCAGCTCGATCGCCTCGCGCGCCTCCCAGCCGCGAGCTTCACGAAAGTAGGGCGTCAGCATGATTGTCGCGCCGTAGGCAAAAACGTAGAGAAAAGTGCCGAGGAACAGCAGCACGGTCCGCCGTCGATAGGCAGGCTGAAACAGTTCACGGGTTGCCGGTGCCGGACGACTTGCCCTGCTGCGTGCTGCGCGGCTGTCCAGCCAGAGTTGCGAGTCCTTGAGGTGACGGTAGATCACCCACGCGTAGGGCAGGAACAGGAGACTCAACAGGAAGATATACCTCCAACCCCATGTTTCATAAATAAAAGGAACTAGCAACGAAGCGAGGAAGAAGCCCAGGGGAAAGCCGATCTGAAGTACACCGGTGAATAGTCCGCGCAGGCGGGGCGGGGACTCCTCGAACACCAGCGTGCCGGTTACCGGCGACTGTACGCCGGACGTGGTAAATCCGAGCGTGCGTGCGATCAGCAGGCTGACCGTCGTCGGGGCAAACGCCAGGGCGGCTACAAACACCGGGGTCAGCAGGGTGCTGGCCAGCAACACCGCACGCCGACCGATACGATCCGCCAGTGCACCGATCTGGGTGATCAGCACGCCGGCTGCGACAAAGGTGATTGCGATGTAGATCCCGCGCTCCAGCTCCGACCAGCCAAATTCCGCAGAAAGTTCGGTAAGGACAAAGGTGAACAGGGAGTGGTCCAGATTGGCGAAGGTCACGCCAATCAGGCAGATCAGAAATACCCGCCAGCTGTGTCCGGAAACCTGTTGCAGAGACTCCCGGAGGCCCGGCTTTGCGGCAGCAGTCACAGGCGGCGAGTGCACAGCTTCAGGTTCCGGAGAAGGTCCGTATCCAGACAATGATGTCACGGATGTCCTGATCAGAAATCACGTCACCGAACTTCGGCATGATGAAGTTCTTGCCAACTGCGGCACCCCCCTTGCAGATCACCAGGTAGAGATACTCGTCCGGCAGGGTTTTCATATAAGCCGGATCGCTCTGGTCTTTCGGTGGCTCGTCCATATGCATGACGATCACCTCGGCTTTGCCGTCAACGCCATGACATACGGCGCAGTGCTGAAGATGCAGCGCTGCCCCCCGTTTTTCATCGCCCCGCAGCTCGCCGGAAGGTGCGCAGGATTCAGCCGCTTCTGCTCTCTCGCCCGCTTGGGCGATACCGGCAACCGACAGCGCAACGATTGGAATGGCGATTAACCGGAGCATGATTCAGACTGCAGCAATCCATCCGTACTGTGTCATGCTCGGTTCCGCGCCTGCGGCCTGATAGGCGACCTTCATCCTGGTCAGTGCATCAACCGGGATCGCCTTGCGGGCTTCCTGCAGATCCAGGCCAAACAGGCGGGCGGAATTCAGACCGAAGATCAGCTCACGGTCGCGCGCGGAGATGGGTTTGTATCCGAACTTCGCCTGCAAGTCTTCCGGGATGTCGAAGCGCCGGAATGCTTCGATCTGCCACTGTGGAGATCCCCACCAGATGCTGTCCGTGCCCCAGATCACGTGATCAGCGCCGACAGCGTCTATGAGCTGGCCGAGCAGATGTCCGCAGACTTCGGGATGGGTAACAACGGAGTGGCCGAATACAGCACCCAGTTCGAGATAGATGTTCTTCAGACCGTTTGCCTTGATCTGCGCGCAGAAGTCGGTCGTCCAGGGGATATTCCCGCTTTCGTCGATACCGCTTTCACCAGGCAGGAGCATCGTCATCATGTGCTTCATTCCGGAGTGAAAGACGATGAAGTTGAGATCCGGCCAGTCCTTCGCTGCTTTGAGGACGTCATCCGGCCGAAAATAATCGGCGCCGGGTCCTGGCAGTGGCAGGCCCTTATGCGTGCAGATATTCCTTACGCCAAGCTTCAGCGTCTTTTCATAGAACGGATACGCCAGCTTCTCGTCATCGTGCCGCCATGGCTGTATGGGGTCGCCGGTATAGAACTTCCACGCGTCAATTCTGAGGTCGCGAACTTGCCGTTCAGCCTCCTCGAGCCAGTCCGGATTTGCCGGTGTACCGATACCATGTGCCAGCATGCGCCGTGAGCCTGCCGCCTCGTTAACCAGATTGCGTGTTTCCACGATGTCGTCCGCGGACAGTACGTACTTGTCCGGTGGTCCGAACGCCGCACCTGTCAGACAGGACATCACCGTGTCGCTGTCAAAGAAGATCTCCTTCACATAGTTGGCCCGGTGAAGGCTGTCTTTTGTGGGCGCCGCGCCGCTCAGCGCCGGGTTTAGTCCGAACCTGCCGGTCAGCGAACGAAAAACGGCAGGGCCGACCATGCTGTCTTTCACATGGTGTGTCTGCAGGTCAAGAATGAACTCCTTCTTTGGCCACATCTCGCGGCTCGCGGCAGGTTCAGCTGCTTCGGCCTCACTGACCATGAATGCCGGACCGAAGACTTCATTCATGGCCATGAAAGACACCGCCATACCGCCACTGGTGCGCAGGAATGCGCGGCGCGACATGCCGAGTTTCCGGCTGTAGTGATCAGCGAGTTCGAATATCCGCTGCTCTACCTGCCGCTGATCAGGCGTCTGCGGCATGGGCTCGAATTCTTCATTACCCACGATCTGGGTCGGAACCGGTGTCATGTTGCCTGTTTGGCGGTCGCGGTCACTTTTGCGAATCCACATGCTGCGATTCTCCCGGCGGTAGCTGGCGGCTGTCGTCGAGCGACGATTCCAGCCTACGTTGATTGCCCTGTGGTCACCAATCGCTCATTGGCATCTGGCCGCTGCTTGGCCGGGCCGATGACCATGACCTATAGTCAAAGGCTCTCCCATCGACAATGAAGGCTGGTCATGCGTCTCCACTACACCGCAGTTGGTATCCAGAACGTGTCCCGGATGGCTCTTTCCCGGGACGATTACATGAAAGACATCGACAGGCTGGCGCTCAGCATGCGCTACGCGGTCTGGAATTGCAGTCTGGACCTCCCCGTGAAGCTTGTGGCCGTCTCCGAAGGCGGAATCGGCGGCTGGTGCCTCGGTGGTGGGGATGAGCACCTGCGAATCTGCCGTGAGGTGGTGCCGGAAATTCCGGGCCGTGAGACCGAGGCGCTGGGCGAACTGGCGAAGGAGCTTGGGATCTACATCATCGCGCAGATGGTGGCAAAAGACCCCGAATTGATGGAAGACCGGATTTTCAACATCGCCTTCGTTATCGATCCGCAGGGCAAAGTCATTCACAAACATTACAAGACGGCCTTTTACCAGCGTGAGCCCAATGTTGCGCCGAGCGATATCTGGAATATCTATCTGAAGAAATATGGCGACGACCCGCTCAGCCTGTTCAAGGCAGTATTTCCGGTTGCCAGGACCGAGATCGGCAATATCGGTACCCTGATCTGCGCTGAGGGCAGTTATCCGGAAGCTGCCCGCGGCCTGGCTTTGAACGGTGCGGAGATAATCTGGCGCACCCAGTATCCGGAACCGTGGATGGGCAATGGTATCGCCGAGATCCAGAACCGGGCCCATGCTGTTTTCAATAACTGCTATGTGCTGTCGCCCAATATCGGTGCGATCGACTTTCCGGGCGGCGGCCACCAGATGAGTTGTGGCAAGAGCCAGATCATCGACTATCGCGGCAATGTTGTGTCCCAGTATCTCGGCGGGGGAGAGACCCTGGTCAGTGCCCTGCTGGACATAGACGGGCTGCGCGACTTCCGCGTGCGCGCCCAGTGGCAAAACCTCATCAAGGACATGCGTGTCGAGGAATACAAGACCATATACGACGCTGCAATGGCGCAGGGTGGCATCTACCCGAGAAACCTGTGCATGGAAGAACCGCCCCTGGTGGAGGCTGACCAGCTCGAGATGGTGAAGCACCAGATCAACAAGATGGTCGACTGGGGGGTATTTACCCCGCCGGCCGACTGGACGCCCTATGTGGTAAAGGCCGAGGTCGCAGAGCGGATCCGGCGCGCTGGTGCCCTGTAAGGGGCAAGGGGCGGGCCCCATGGTTGGCCAATCCGGGGTTGGCAGCCAGTGCGGCTGACAGGCTACAATGCGAGGTTATCGTGACCCGGGTGGCGCCATGGCGCTGCCTGCCCTCCACAGTACACAACACGAAGTCGGAATTATGGCCAGGAAGAAAGACATCAAGCTCTACCGCAACATCGGTATCGTGGCGCACATCGATGCAGGTAAAACGACCACTACCGAGCGCGTGTTGTACTACACGGGCAAGAAACACCAGATCGTCGAGGTGCATGACACCAAGGATGGCAAGGGCAGCACCACGACCGACTACATGGAGCAGGAGCGGAAACGTGGCATCACGATCCAGAGCGCCGCGGTATCCACTGAGTGGAAAGGCCATCAGATCAACGTCATCGACACGCCGGGACATGTGGATTTCACGATCGAGGTTAACCGGAGTCTGCGGGTCCTCGATGGCGCCGTCGTGGTTTTTGATGGCGTAGCCGGTGTCGAACCACAGACGGAAACCAACTGGCGCCTGGCTAACCAGTACAACGTTCCCCGCATGTGTTACGTCAACAAGATGGATCGCATGGGTGCCAATTTCGGCCATTGCGTAAAGGGTATTCGCGAGCGGCTTGGCGCCAACGTATTGCTGTGCCAAGTGCCGGTTGGCAGCCACGATGAGTTTGTCGGTATGTGCGATCTCATCGAGAACGTCGCCTATATCTGGACAGCGGAAGGCAAGGACAGCCCGTGGGAAACCGTGCCGCTCGACCAGGTCAGGAGCCGATTCAATTTTGCGACCAGTCGCGACAATGACTGGATTGATCAGCTTCCCAAGCTGCGTCAGGATGCTCTGGAGACAGCGCTGGCACTTGACGATGATGCCTTCATGACCTTTGTCGAAACGGGTGAATTTGATCCGGTCGTGCTGAAGGCATGTATCCGCAAAGGTACGGTGACTGGCCAGCTGGTGCCGGTCTTCTGCGGTTCCTCATTCAAGAACAAGGGAGTCCAGCAGCTGCTTGATGCCGTGGTTGCTTACTTGCCATACCCGGGTGAGAACGGTGGTACTTCGCTGGTGGATCCGGACGGTAATGTCATCGGTACGCAGGAAGTCCGCGACGATGCCCCGGCTCGTGCACTGGCCTTCAAGGTCATCAATGACCAGTTCGGCACGCTGACCTTTGCCCGTGTCTATTCCGGTGTTATCAAGAAAGGTGACACCCTCATGAATGTCACGCGTGGCAAGAAAGAGCGCATAGGGCGGATCGTTGAGGTACAGGCAGACTCGACCAAGGATATCGAAGAAGTACGCGCCGGCGATATCTGTGCGTTTGTATCCATGAAGGATACCGAGACCGGTGACTCCCTGAGCGATCCGGCACATCCCGCCTTGCTGGAGCGCATGCGCTTCCCGGATCCGGTAATCAGCGTATCGGTTGAACCCAAGACGCGCACCGACATCGACAAGATGTCTGCAGCCCTTTACAAGATGGCCAAGGCTGATCCATCCCTGCAGCTTGAGGTAGACAAGGAGACGGGCCAGACCGTACTGAAGGGCATGGGTGAGTTGCACCTTGAAGTGACAATCGACCGCATGCGTACCGAACTGGGCGTGGAAGCGAACATGGGCAAGCCGCGGGTCAGCTTCCGTGAAGCTTTCGGCTCGACCATCGAACATATCTATACGCACAAGAAGCAGTCCGGTGGTTCAGGCCAGTATGCCGAGATCAAGATGATCTTTGAGCCGCTGCCGGCCGGGACCGGCATCGAGTTTTCTGACGAAATCGTCGGTGGCCGGGTACCGCGCGAATATATTCCGGCTGTTGAGCATGCGATTCGTACCGAATCAAAGCGCGGCCAGATCGCCGGCTATGAGGTTGTAGACTTCAAGGCTCGTCTGATCGATGGCAAGTACCATGATGTGGACAGCTCTGCGCTGGCCTTCGAGATCGCAGGCCGTGCCTGCTTCCGTGAGGCGCACAAGGCGAGTCGGCCGAAGCTTCTTGAGCCGATCATGGCTGTCGAAACGGTAACCGAGTCGGACTACCTGGGTGAAATCATCGGTGACTTCAACCGGCGGCGTGGTCAGATCAGCGAGCAGGGACAGAAGGGTCCGCAGGCCTTCGTGCAGGGCTTTATTCCGCTCTCGGAAATGTTTGGCTACATCAACTGGTTGCGTTCAGCGACCAGCGGCCGAGGTACCTTCACGATGGAATTTGCGCGCTATGCAGAGGTTGCACCCGGACTGGTGGACAAACTCATGGAGAAGGAAGTTCGCTGACCTGTGCCTGGTTCCAGACCACAAAAAGGCCAGCTTTCAAGCTGGCCTTTTTTTGCCGTGCCCCGTGTGCCGATGGCTGAAATCAGCGTTTGGTGAAACTGCCCCTGGCGGTCAGTTGGCTGATGGTCGCGTCCAGGACCTTCCCGGCGGCGGCATCATCCATAGGCGGCAGGTTTTTGGGCCAGACCGGCTGTTCATATATCTTGCGGTAGATCTCCGTGCGCAGGCAGGGAAGCCAGTTCTGGAACCGGGCATGTTCCCGGTAATGGCGCAGTGCATCGATATTGATCTCGGATGCCACATAGCAGTCATCGACCACGCTGCTCTGGGCCAGTACTTCGCCCTTGTAACCGACAATCATCGACCGTCCACCCAGCGCTCCGCCAATCGTTGTCGGCGGGTTGCCCGGCATGATGAGGGCACCGCAGTTCGGGGCCAGCACGTACGCGGTGTTGTCGACCGCACGGGCCCGGTTCTGCACATCCCAGATCCCGCGCGATACCCAGGGTTCCGGTAGTGACGCGCGATACATGATTTCTGCACCATTCATCGCAAAGCCGCGATAGCTTTCCGGGAAAGCGCCTTCAACCCCGACGCTGCCACCGATATTGCCGATATCTGTCTTTGCTACCGGGAAGAATGCATCAAGCGTATCCCCGTTTTCCCTGAGCCACTGGTCGTAGACGTCGTGCGGGGTAGTGGAATGCTCCACAAAAAGAACCACGTTCTTGCGGTGCTTGTAGATGATCTGGCCGACAGGATCGATGATGAAGACCGTGTTGAAGAAGCGGTCCGGATACTGAGGCAATTTTTCCTTTAGCTGGGCAATCAGGAAAATGCCGTGCTGGCGGGCCTTGGCGGCCAGATGATCGGTTTCCGGCCCCGGGATTTCAGCCGCCATCGTTGCCGCATATTCAGCCGAAGAGAGATGCAGGATTTCGTCGGCGAAGCCCTGGATACAGCCCTCACCGAGGGCGACCAGTCTTACGGGCAATTCCAGTGCACAGATGTGACACACCAGGTCAATCATGCTGCCTATATGGCTGAGGTTCTTTTCGGTCTCACTTCGCGTTGCGCAGTGCCGAACTGTAGTCTGCAAGGCGACAGCGATATAAGGATCTATCATCGCTATGGCTTCTTCTGCAGGTAGTCCGCGAGTTTGACATTGCGGGCGCCGGGGATGACCGGACGCACCATGTCCTCTCGATCCTCGATGTCCTTGGTTGCATCTATCGCCAGCCGGAGCGAACCCCTGTCGCCCTTGGCGCAGCGCTCGAGCTCCCAGCTCTTTACATCGGGGATCACCCGATATTTGTCAGCACGTGCAGTGCGTGTATACATCGCCCATTCCACATCACCAAGATCGTGCACATTCACGTCTTCGTCGACCACAATGATCCGCTTGGTGATGCGACTGACCGGGAAGAACCCGCCAGCCGCCTTGAACGCTGCCTCGATCAGCGCCATGGGTTCCGCATCGTTCTGCTTGCGGATCGACATGACGATATGCGCCATTGCGCCCATGCGGGGTTCGAGGAACACATCGATATCGATAATCCCCGTCAATTGGCTGCGCAGCGCACCGATCAGCGCACGCCTGATCGAGAAGGTAGCGATGGACCCCAGGGTGTTGTGTTCCGGGTTCCTCCCCGCAAGGATCGAGTAGAACATCGCGTCCTTGCGGTGGGTGATGGCCGTGACTTCCGCAACGGGTGCTCTCTCAAGCCCGTACTGCCCGGCAAACTCGCCGAGATTGTTGTCGATATTGTCCGTGAAGCTGACCTTCAGTTCGATGATCATCTCCGCGTTTGCAGGAACCAGCAGGTCGCTGGTTTCACACTTGACCAGATCGACGGGCTTGCCCTGCAGTCCACCGGCCAGATCGAGTTCGGACTGGTCCGGAGGCAGCTTGCAGGCCGCTGCCATCTGCAGCGCAGGCTCAACGCCGATTGCCAGGGCGAGCGGCATCGACTCGCCACGTTGTTCGGCATGTTTGTAGAACTTGCGGAGGTCGGACAGGGAACTGGCATTAACGGCCAGGGTGTTCCGTCCGAGAATGACGGACCGGTAGACACCGACATTCAGCAGCCCGGTATCCGGGTTACGCGAGATGCCACAGGCGGCAGTGATGAATGGTCCGCTGTCGAGTTCGAAAAATGTCGGTACAGGCAGGTCCGGGAGATCAATCTGCTCACCACGGCGGACAACTTCCTTTACCGGGGCAGTGGGCACTTCACGGGGTGCAATGAGATTCTGCTTGGCAGCTTCGAACCGGGCGTCCAGATCGTTGGCATCAAACGGCTCGCCCGGTGTACTGCCGAGAGCCCAGCCAAAACACTCGATGCGGTTCAGTAGACCGCCGATGACCGGGAATCGTGCTCCGATGACGTTCTCAAATAGAAATGCGCGTCGCTGGTGATCGATCTGCTCCATGACAGCCGCTATCTCGAACTCGGGATCGACCGGCCGGCTGATGCGGTACAGCTCACCTCGTTGTTCAAGAAGCCTTATGAGTCCTCTGAAATCCAGCACGGACGTCTCTCCTGCGGCGGTCCCTCGGGGAGGCCATTCTAAAGGATGTAGCCGGCTTACTGCCCGGGTTGATGGCCGTATCCGCCAGTCAGACTGTCCCTGCCGGTGGGCGGGAGGTACCATCTTCCCGGCGGGCGTCCCAAAGGGCTGCCCACAGCACAGGAGAGAGCCATGAGTTATCAGGAACCCGGAAATGAGCTGTCAGCAAAGACACGGGACATGCATCGCGCCATCGAGTCCCTGAAAGAGGAGCTTGAGGCGATAGACTGGTACAACCAGCGCGTCGACGTCTGCACAGATGCAGAGCTGAAGGCGATTCTGGCGCATAACCGTGACGAGGAAAAAGAGCATGCGTCCATGCTCATCGAGTGGATTCGCCGCAATGATCCCGTCATGTCCAAAGAGTTGAAGGATTACCTCTTTAGCACCAAATCGCTTGCCCATGACTGATCAGGTGTGAGTGCAGCAACACAGGGATCGGCGCGGGCGTCGACAGATGCCCCTGCGGGCGCAATGGCGCAGTTCATGGCCGGGCTTGCCGAAGCCTTGCAGCGGGATCAGTGCTGGGGCCTGGTTCTGCACCAGCCTCGCTCAAGGCCGTCCGGTGGCAACTCCGGCCGGGCCGACAAGCTCAGTGTACGGCCCGTCGAAATTGCGGGTCGCCGCTGCTATCAGCTGGCCGAACGTCGCGGGCAGCAGGAGTTTCATCGCAATCTCGATGCGGCGGATTTGCGCGAGCTTATAGCTGCTGAAATACCCGTCAACTTTGCCCGGGCCGATCTGTACACCAGCTCAGCTGACCTCTCCCTGCGCCTGACCGGGCGTCATGAACCGCGCCTGACACGTCGAAAACCTTCACGTACAGCACCGGCGCTTGCCCATGACCGGCGCAAGCAATACCTCATTCCGGAAGGGCAGCCCTGTGCCTTCATGCAGGCGATCGGTGTAATGACGCCCGCGGGCCAGGTGCGGGCAGCAAGACAGGCCAAGTTCCGGCAGGTGAACCGGTTTCTGGAACTGGTGGACGATGCGCTACCGGAATTGCCGCCGGACGGGCGCTTGCGTGTGATCGATTTCGGTTGCGGCAAGAGTTATCTGACATTCGCACTGCACCATCTGCTCTGCAACATCCGTCAGCGCGACGTCGAGATTGTCGGACTCGATCTGAAGGCCGACGTGGTGCGCGATTGTCAGCATATCGCTGAAAAGCTTGGTTGTAGCGGGCTTCGATTTGAAGTGGGCGATATTGCCGGGTATGCCCCCTCCGGTGCAGTAGATCTTGTCGTCACATTACATGCCTGCGATACAGCCAGCGATGCTGCAATTGCCCAGGCCATACGTTGGCAGGCAAGAGTCATTCTTGCCGCACCCTGCTGTCAGCATGAAGTAGCTGGTTTGCTTTCTGATGATCTGCTGCCCGGGATACTGGGGTTTGGAATCCTCAAGGAGCGATTTGCAGCTCTGGCAACCGATGCACTGCGTGCGGCCATCCTTGAGCGCGCCGGGTATCAGACCCAGATCCTTGAATTCATCGATCTTGAGCATACGCCAAAGAACTTGCTGCTCCGCGCGGTCCGGCGCAACTGCCCTGATCCCGCTGCCGCAGCTTCAGTCGAGCTGTTGAAGAGCCAGCTCGGCATCCGGGAATTCAGCCTGGAGCGCCTGATGACATCGCCAACCGGGTAATGCGTCCGGAGCAGCCAGAGAGCAGCGAGATCCTGACGGTCAGTCCCATCGGCTTCGTCAGGACCGAGGCAAGAACCCGTATCGAAGCGCCACGACAGCCCGGCGCTGCGGCCGGCGTCAGGGGCCGCATAGAGTTGTTTCCGGGGCGACACTTCGAGCATGCGTTGCAGGATCTCGGGGGCTGGGACTACATCTGGGTGGTGTTCTGGTTTCATCAGAACAGGACATGGCGTCCGAAGGTTCTGCCACCCCGCAGTACCTCGGGCCGCAAAGGCGTGTTTGCCACACGCGCACCTTACCGCCCCAATCCGATCGGACTGTCCGCCCTGAAGCTGGAAAGAGTCGATGGCCTCACCTTGCACGTGGAGGGCGTCGATATGCTGGACGGAACACCAGTACTCGACATAAAACCCTATGTACCGTACACGGATGCCTACCCTGGTGCCCGCAGCGGTTGGCTGGAAGATGCGTTACCGTCGGCGGGTCGGGGCATGTCACCTGCCGATCCCGTCAGCCGCTATCTGATCCACTTTTCAGCTTCGGCGATGGAACAGTCCAGGTGGATAGAGGCACACACCGGGCTGGCCATTCGCGACCGGATCGTTGCGATTCTCTCGACGGGACCGGCACCGCACCCATATCGGCGTATACGACCCGATGGCGAGAAATTTCGTCTCGCCGTGAAGGAGTGGCGGGTTCGCTTCCAGGTGGACGAGCAGAATGTGCTGGTCGAGGCAATCAGTTCCGGGTACCGCCATTCACAGCTGGCAGAACCCGGAAACGATGTGATCGATACCCATCGCGCCTTCGTGAAGCTGTTTCCCCATTAGCTTTTTACGGCCGGAAGGCACTGGTATCAATGGGCGCATACCGCACTTCAACGATGGTCAGCTCTTCGCTCCCGGCCGGTGCATGGAATACGAGCGTGTCACCAGCCCGCGCCTTGAGCAGGGCGCGGGCGAGGGGTGAGACCCAGCTGATCCGGCCGAGTGCGAGATCGATTTCGTCGACGCCGACAATGGTGATCGTATGCTGCTCGCCCGCCCGACCTGAATAGGTGACCGTGGCGCCGAAAAACACCTGACTGGCGCGCTCACCGCGCGGCTGTACCGGATCAATGACTTCAGCGATGTCGATGCGCTTGCCGAGAAAGCGGATACGACGGTCGATTTCCCGTAACCGCCGCTTGCCGTAATGATAGTCAGCGTTTTCGCTGCGGTCGCCGTTGCCAGCAGCCCAGGAAACGACAGCGGTCACCGCAGGCCGCTCCTTGTGCAGCAAATACTGAAGCTCGTCCTTGAGTCGCTGAAGACCGCCAGGCGTTATGTAGTTCCTGGATCCGGCCGGCAGTGCCGGCACAGCTGGTCCCATGCCGGCCTCATCGTTTTCGTCATCATCGGGATCAGGTTCCCGGGTAAACGCCTTGCTCATCTCTCATCCTTGATTGCTCAGGCAAGCTTACGCCACCGGCGGCCCGCAGGACCCGGTCATCTGGTATAAACACACCCCCTTCAAGCATCTGGAGTCGCGCCGTGGCTACAAAGCAGTATTCAAGCCCCCCCGCCATGCAGGTGGAGACTGATCGCACCTACAAGGCAGTGATCGAGACGGAAAAAGGCAACATCGAAATCGAGCTGTTTCCGGAACACGCACCCATAACCGTCAACAACTTTGTATTCCTTGCCCGGGATGGCTTCTACGATGGCGTGGTATTCCATCGCGTGATTGCAGATTTCATGATTCAGGGCGGCGATCCGACCGGCAGCGGGCGTGGTGGACCAGGTTATCGCTTCGAAGATGAGTTTGAGGGCAATCCCTTGCGTCATGAGCGCGGGGTGATCTCGATGGCCAATGCCGGTCCCGGCACCAACGGCAGCCAGTTCTTCATCACGCATGGGCCGCAGCCGCACCTGGACGGGCGGCACACGGTGTTCGGCAAAGTCAGCAAGGGCCTGGATGTCGTCGATGCGATAGAGCAGGGCGACTCGATGATCAAGGTAACGATTGACTAGATCGCGGCCAAATCGGCAAGGCAAAAAAAGGGGTGCCGGTATCGCTACCGGCACCCCGATTCCTTTCAGACAGACTCAGCCGATTTAGGCTTCGTCAGCCGCCTTGCGGGCAGCGCGGTTCTTGAACAGCGGGACTGCCTCAAGAACCCAGTTGCCGCTGGTGCGACGACCCGGCGACGGGATCGCATACATCAGGTCCTTTCCGTGACGGGCCTTGAATGTATTCCAGTCGATACGCCAGCCTTTGTCGTCAAACTTGGCCAGCCAGTCGCGGTAGGCGACGATGGCCTTGTCGGCCGGCATGAGCACTTCCTTGGTGTTGCTCAACGGCGTCAGTCTGGGCTCAAGGTCGACCAGAAGGGTGATGTCCTGACCAGCGATGACCTTGTTGCGCGCGTGGATCGGGCCATCCTTCTCCGGCTCAAGCAGGAAGTTCCGCATGTTCAGGAAGAAGATCTTGGTCTTGTTCTCATCCACCGGCTGCTCAAAGAAGTACTGCCGGAACATCTTGTCGTCAGTGATGGTGATATAGGTCGGCATGATGTTCGGACCATAGGTACCGCCGCCGGCA
Organism: Pseudomonadota bacterium; assembly: GCA_963204745.1. GTDB lineage: Bacteria > Pseudomonadota > Gammaproteobacteria > Steroidobacterales > SHZI01. Next base: position 136,746 of record CAUJHF010000020.1, on the reverse strand, counting down.
AAGATGTTGCTGCTTACGGTCTTCGTATTGCCCCACGGCGTCGCCTGTCCACCTGCGGTTATGTGGTCTGATTGCGGCAGCGGCGGGGAATCGAACTCGTGCATGAACCAGAAGCCCCAGCCCTGACGGTGATCCTCGGTCTCGTAGGGGCGAACCTTGTAGGTGTCACGATTGATGGCCGAGTGACCGTGGGTCGGATGAACGAACTCGTTGTGAGCCGGATCCAGGCCGTTCTCGATGGAGCGCTCGAAGTAGTAGTCGACTTCGAGAACCAGCACCTGGTTGGCACGCCAACCCGGCTGACCGTATTCTTCGATCTGCAGCAACGGCGGACGGGTCGCTTCCGGCTCATCGCCCAGGAAGGCGAAGACGATGCCGTACTTTTCCTGCACGGGATAGGAGTCGACCTTGGCACGCGGCGGCGTCTTGGTGCCGTAGCCAATGGACGGAATATTTTTGCATTCGCCGTCGCCACCAAATTCCCAGCCATGGTATGGGCAGACGATGCAGTTGTTGACGATGCGCGGCTTGCCGGCCAGCGACCAGCCACCGCCGAGCGATGCACCACGGTGGGTACAGGTATCGCTCAGGACGTGGGCGTTGCCCTCGTCGTCACGGAACGCAACGAGATTGCAACCAAGGACCTTGACCTTCTCGGGCTTGCCTTCACCAAGGTCTTCACTGCGAATAATCGGGTACCAGAAATTTATATACACGCCATTTACTCCTCTTGAGAATCTCAGCAAAACTTGAGTTATTTATCGCTTAGCTGACCCGGAAACACCCTGATCTAGATCAGGTCCGCTTACTTCGCTTCAACTTCACTTCAACTTCACTTTAACAACACTTCACTTCAAGTCATTCAGTCCTGCCCGACTGCAAGGCAGCCGAGGCGGCGGTTCATCTGCTCTTCCCCCGCTGTGCATCCAGCGCACGCGGGAAAAGCACCCTGTTCTCCTTGTACATGTGCTCAATCATGTCCTGATCGAAACGTGCAATTCCTGCGAGCATCTGTTGCCAGGTTTCATCGGCATCGGCCGGGGCCGTATAGCCGTCAGTGAGCTCACGCATCTTCTTCAGGGTTTCTGTGGCTGCATCGTGCTCGGTCTCCATGCAAGCGATGGGGCCACCCACCGCATCTCCACAACGTGTGGCTTTGACCGTGCCGCGGAGCGCCAGGTCACGCACCATCGCGAACAAGGCCTCTTCCTCGTGCGCCAGATGTGATTCGAGCTCAAAGGCGATTTTCTGCATCTCGGTATCCAGGACAGCAAGTCGCTCGTCGCCGGCATGCTCGGCGGCGACCTGGCTGGTCAGCCCGGTCAGAACCGGGAGGTTTTCCCGCAAGTAGCGGTGATGAACGTCTTCAATGTGTTCGACGAGTTCGAGCAGGGGCATGGCCTTGAATGGCGCGATATCGATCGGAGGAGCTTCCTCCCTGATATTGGCCGACTGCAGCATATTGAGGAGAATTCCGGGATTGAAGCCGAAGTTCCAGCACAGTTCGCCGATGGTGACTTCCGGATCATCGCCATCGCGGAAAATACCCGTAGAAACCAGGATCCGCATCATTCCAGGCGGACCATTCTGCAGCTCTGCAACCTTGCTGCGTGAGGTGAGTTTCAGCATATTTCAGTCTCCTCGGCATTGCGTTCGCATGACGCGCAAACCGGGGCAGCGTCAACCATGACGATTACAACATGCCTCACTTGCAGGATGAGCCATATAAGGGCTTTTACGCAATCGGTGCGACCCGGGCCTGATATGCTGCATCCTGCAAAAATCCTCAATCTACGCGGAGTGAGACGATGACGACCAAGTTTCTGTTGCCGGAATCCGAAATGCCGACGCACTGGTACAACGTGGTGGCCGACCTGCCCAGCCCGCCGCCCCCGCCGCTGGGTGCAGACGGCAAACCGGCGACGCTCGATGCCCTTGCGGCGATCTTCCCGCCCGGACTGATCGAGCAGGAGGTCAGTGCCGAACGTTGGATCCAGATTCCGGACGAGGTGCGGGAGATTTACAAACTCTGGCGCCCGAGCCCGCTGTATCGGGCACATCGCCTGGAGCAGGCGCTGGGAACCCCGGCCCGGATCTACTACAAGAACGAGTCGGTGAGTCCGACCGGCTCACACAAGCCAAACACCTCGATTCCACAGGCCTATTACAACAAGCTCGCCGGCATCCGGCGGCTCGCGACCGAAACCGGGGCCGGGCAGTGGGGCTGTTCGCTGGCACTTGCCGGTCAACTGCTCGGGCTTGAGGTCCGCGTCTATATGGTCAGGATCAGCTATGAGCAGAAACCATACCGGCGCTCGATGATGCAAACCTGGGGTGCCGAGGTTTTCGCCAGTCCGACCAATCTCACGGCTGCGGGCCGACAGATCCTGCAGAGAAATCCTGACACCCCCGGTTCGCTGGGGATAGCTATCTCCGAGGCGGTCGAGGAGGCCATCGGGCGGTCCGACACAAACTATGCGTTGGGCTCGGTCCTCAACCATGTGATGCTGCACCAGACGGTTATCGGTCTCGAGGCTCGCCAGCAGATGGCCCTTGCGGATGACTATCCGGATGCGGTATTCGGCTGCTGCGGTGGTGGTTCAAACTTCGCTGGTATCGCCTTCCCGTTCTTCGCCGACAAGGCTGCGGGGCGCGAGGTCCGGCTCGTGGCTGTTGAACCGACGTCCTGTCCGACGTTGACCAAGGGCATCTACACCTATGACTTCGGTGATGCCACAGGCCTGACGCCGCTGCTGAAAATGCATACTCTCGGCCACGATTTCGTGCCGCCAGGTATCCATGCCGGCGGGCTGCGCTACCACGGCGCTTCACCGCTGGTCAGCCAACTGGTCGACGCGGGGCTGGTCGAAGCTGTGGCCATTCCGCAGCTGGAAACCTTTGAAGCGGGCCTGCTCTTTGCGCGTACTGAAGGGATCGTGCCAGCGCCTGAATCCACGCACGCCATCGCTGCCACGATCCGTGAAGCGCGGCGCTGTGCGGAAACGGGGCAGAGTCAGGTGCTGTTGCTGAACCTGTCGGGTCATGGCCATTTCGACATGAGTTCCTATGACCGCTACTTTGCCGGGGAACTGCGCGACTATGACTATCCTGCGGAAGCGATCAAGGAATCCCTGGCGCATCTGCCCAAGGTCGGCTGAGACGCTGCTGCCGGTCAGTCCCGCGGCTGTGTGGCCGGATCCGGAAAGAGGGCGGAGCTGTACCCGAAGCGGCTGAAATCGCGAATCCGCATCGGGTACAGTTTGCCGATCAGATGATCGCACTCGTGTTGCACGACGCGGGCGTGAAAGCCCTCTGCGACGCGATCGATGGTCTGGCCCTGCGCATCGAAACCCCGGTAGCGGATGCGGCTGAAACGGGGCACCACGCCGTTCATGCCGGGTACTGACAGGCAGCCTTCCCAGTCCTCTTCCTCCTCCGGTCCCAGCGGCTCGATCACCGGATTGATGAGGATTGTTTCCGGCACCGCGGGCGCATCCGGATAGCGGTCGTTGCTGTCGAAGCCCATGACCACGACAGCCAGGTCCACCCCGATCTGCGGGGCGGCCAGGCCAACCCCGTCTGCAGCGGTCATCGTTTCGAACATGTCACGGATCAGTTCTTCCAGCGCAGACACGTTGAACTGAATGACCGGCTGCGCAATCCGGAGCAGTCGCGGATCGCCCATTTTCAGAATTTCATGTATGGCCATGTGTTTAGCTCTCTGCCAGTGGTCGCCGGTTCAGCCAGTCCCGCACCAGATTAACGGACTCGCCATCAGCGCAGTTCAGCATCAGATCGCAGAGGCTGGCGAAGTGCGGGGTCCCGTTTGACGCGCTGGCCGAAACCGAAGCTTGCCCGGCTTTTTATCTGCGCCCGGTACCGCCTGGGGCCTGGATCCGACGTTTGCATTTCGGGCATGGTGGCACAGCGACTCGCGCGGGATAATGGGACTGGCATAGTCTGCCACAGGGGTGCGACAGGGGATGGACAGTAAGGCGATCAACTCGCCCGGGGTCAGTTGATGCTGACCTCCGGCAGTGGACCGGTATCGATCCGGTGTCCCGAATACAAGATCACGGCCGTGCGTATACAAGCTGTGACCGATGAGGAGTTGCTGACGACATGAGCCAGCAGGACCGCCGGATTTTTGAGCGACTGTATGCGCGTGCCCATCGCGCTGAAGATCTGCCCTGGCATGAGGTGGAACCACCGGCGCTGCTGGGCCGGGCATTGCAGGCGCGGAAGTCGCCGGGCAGGGCACTGGACCTGGGCTGCGGTGCCGGCACCTATTCGCTGTGGCTTGCCGAGCGCGGCTACAAGGTGACGGCTCTCGACTTCATGCCGCAGGCGGTACGCCTGGCAAGTGAGCGGGCAAAGCGGGCGGGTCTTGATGTAACCGTGGCCCAGGGCGATGTCACGTCTGATGCGACCCGGCTTGCCCACCCTGGGCCCTTCGAGGTGATTCTCGATGTCGGATGCCTGCACGGCCTGCCAGATGTCCTGCGTCCGGCTTACAAGCGGCAAATCCTCTCCTGGCTGGCCCCGGACGGCGACTACATACTGCTGCATTTTGGCCGTCGTGGCTGGTGGGATCGCTGGCCGATTGGTCCGCGACGAATCCGTCGTACGACTCTTGGCCGCTACTTCGCGCCTGAACTCGAGGAGACCGCCTGCGACTCCAAAATCAGCCGTGGCATGCCGCTGTTCATGGGGGGCAGTGCCGAGATAGGTCGCTACTGGTTCAGACGTAGCGAGGCGCGTACTGCTGCAGGCGAGACCCCGGATGCGCGTAATGCAGCGAGCGTCTGAGCCTGATCCCTTTTTGCCAGACGACGCCCGCTGGCATCGCGAATCAGGCGGTGATGGCGGTAACGTGGTGCCGCGAAACCCAGCACAGCCTGCAGTAGCCGCTGGACATGGGTTGCCATAAACAGGTCATCACCCCGGGTTACGAGTGTCACGCCCTGATCATGGTCGTCGATCACGACAGCCAGGTGATAGCTGACGCCAACATCACGACGTCCGAGCACGATATCGCCGAGTATCCCTGGTTGCGGCGCGATCAGTCCGGTCTGTCCGGCCGCGCCGCGACCGGTTTCCACAAAGCCATCCAACGGTGCAGCGAGAGTCTCGATGCAGGCTGCAATATTCAGACGGATGGCATGTGGCTCGCCGGCAGCAAGCCGCATGGCTCGCTCGCTTTCGTCGAGTTTCCGGCAGATTCCCGGATACAACGGACCCTCAGGTCCTTGCGGCGCCGACTGCATGCGTGAAATTTCATCGGCGATATCCCGACGCGTGCAGAAGCAGGGATAGGTCAGGCCGCGGGCGGTGAGGCCGGCAATTTCGCGGCGATAATCAGCGATGCGTTCGGACTGGTGCCGCACCGGGCCGTCCCAGTCGAGCCCCAGCCATTTCAGCTCATCGATGATCTGCGCTGTGTATTCCGGCCGGCACCGGACTGTATCGATGTCTTCGATGCGCAGCAGGAAACTGCCGCCGGTGTCCCGGGCGACCGCATGCGCCAGCCGCGCCGAATAGGCGTGCCCGAGATGCAGACCGCCGGTGGGACTTGGCGCAAAGCGTGTGATTTCGGGTATTGCCATGGCAATGGATTATGCCGCGCCGTTACATAAGCTGCTGTCATTGGGCGTTCCGGCTCCCACACAGGAGCCCTGTTGATCTACTATCGAGACCATGTACCAGCATGGCCAGTTACCGATCCTCCTGTACTTTGCCGTACTCGCGCTGCTTCCCGCAGTCGCTGCAGCAGACTATCGGGCAGATATCGGCTATACGAAGCTGCAGCAGCAGCTGGGTGTTGCAACCCCGGATGGCACCGGGATACGGGTTACCCAGGTGGAGGGCAGTACCCAGGTCAACGGCCAGGAGGCGTGGTTCCCTGATCCGGCCAATGCAGAGTTTGTCGGCAAGACAATCAGCAATGCCTCTGGCGCCCCGACCGGACTCTATTCCAGTCATGCGACCAGTGTCGGTGGCAGTTTTTACGGCAACATGCGTTCGATCGCGCCGGGCGTCAGCACTATCACGGCCTTCTCCGCAAACGACTGGATGGGTGGTGGTGCACTTCTTACGATCCTGGGGAGCGGTGGCAGCCGGCCGCTGTCATCGACCAGCCGTGTGGCCAATCACAGCTATGTTGGCAGCGCACCGGGCGCCGAGAGCTATGTGCTACGACGCGTGGACTGGCTGGTTGAGACCGACGAATATCTTCAGGTTGTGGGTCTGGGTAATGGTGCCGGCACGAGTTATGTAGCCATGCTCGGGTCGGCCTACAACGTGATTGCCACCGGCCGTACAGATGGTCAGACACAGGTCGGTTCGGTTGCGCTGGATGAAACATACACGGCCGGGCGAACTCGTCCGGATCTGGTTGATCCGTCGGACTACACGAGCACGGCTGCGCCGCGCATTGCGTCAGCCGTGGGCATGCTGGCGCAGGCAGGGCACGACAACCCGGCATGGTCGAATGATCCTGTCAGCACGGGCATGACGAACCGGGCCGGGATCCTGGTCCGCAATGCCGAACGTTCAGAAGTCCTCAAGGCCGCGTTGATGGCGGGCGCCGATCGTGTCACGCATGACAGCACTTCCACCGATCTGCTCAATTACCGGTCCAGCATTGCAGACCAGACCGGTAATGGCCTGGATCGTCGCTATGGTGCCGGGCAGCTGAATGTCCACAACAGCTACTGGATCCTTGCCGGTGGTGAACAGGGCAGCACAGAAGACGGCAATGCCGGCGGCAGCGTCGCCAGTCGCGGTTTTGACTATGATCCTGCCTTTGGCGGTGCTTCAGGCAGCAACTCGACCGCCACCTATCCGCTGCCCGTCGATGCAAAGCCACGTCTGCTGACTGCTGCACTGGTCTGGAATCTGGATATCAATGGTGGATCGGCAAACAATTTCAATCCTGCCGCGACGCTGCACGATCTGAATATCGAGGTCATCGACCTGGGTGGGGACGGCAGCCCGGTCGTTGTTGCTTCACAGAGTACCGTTGAGAATACCGAAAATATCTGGATGATCGTTCCGGCCGGCGCACAGTATGCATTGCGCGTGATGCCGGTTGGATCATTCAGATGGGATTACGGTCTCGCCTGGCAGCTGCTCGCCGATTCAGATGCTGATGGCGCTTACGACGAGCAGGACAACTGCATCTATGCCGCCAATGGTCCGCTCTTGCCGGATGCGGGTGGCAACAGTCAGCGCGATACGGACGGCGATGGTTATGGCAACATCTGCGATGGCGATCTGGATAACAGCGGCGGAATCGTAAATTTTGCCGATCTGGCCGCCTTCAAAGCGATGTTTGGAACCACGAATGCGAATGGCGATCTCAATGGCAGCGGCGGAATCGTCAACTTCGCCGATCTGGCCGGCTTCAAGGCCCTGTTCGGCAAGCCTCCCGGACCTTCCGGAATCGCGCCCTGAAATCGGGGCCTTCGCGGGCTCTGAGCGCGCTTTAGCTCCTCCATGACCCGCAGCACATGGAGTCCTCACGGGCCTGCTCCCGGGCCCGCACCGCCGCCACCGCCCGGCCTGCTGAACAAGCTTGGCCTCAACCTGTCGGTACTCCGCTACAGCGGGCGAGCCATCCGGCTGGTCTGGGAGACTAACCGCCAGCTGGCGCTGGCGCTGGCCGCACTGACCATTGCCAGCGGCGTACTGCCGGCTGTTGCTGCGTGGGTCGGCAAGCTGGTCATCGATGCAATCGTCCTGCAGATGGGCCTGGTGAAGGCCGGGGCTGCGCCCGTCTATGTGCACGTTCTGCAACTGGTTGTTCTGGAGGCTGCCGTCATAGCGCTGCTGGGCGCAGCACAGCGCGGCATCAGTGCCTGCCAGTCGCTCCTGCGGGCGCAACTTGGTCAGCGCGTCAACGAGATGATTCTGGAGAAAGCCCTGACGCTCGATTTGACGCAGTTTGAAGACGCCGGTTTTTACGACAAGCTGACCCGTGCCCGACGCGAAGCATCCAGCCGGCCCCTCAGCCTGGTGATGCGCAATTTCGGACTGTTCCAGCAGCTTGTGTCACTGGTGAGCTTTGGCTTCTTGCTGGCCCAGTTCTCGCCATGGGCCATGGCACTGCTGATCTTCGCGGGACTGCCTTCATTTGTGGCCGAAACCAAGTTCTCCGGAGATACCTTCAGGTTATTCCGCATCCGCGCCCCTGAATCGCGATTGCAGTTCTATCTGGAGACCGTCCTTGCGCGGGACGACAACGCCAAGGAAGTCCAGCTGTTCCAGCTCGGCCCGCTACTGCTCGGGCGCTACAAGCAGATCTTCACGAAGATCTACAGCGAGGACAAGGCACTTACCCTCAAGCGCGAAACCTGGGGCCTGCTGCTCAGCCTGTTTGGGACTGGCGTGCTCTATGGTGCCTATGGCTGGATCGCCGTCAGCGCTGTTCAGGGCTTGATCACCATCGGTGAGATGACCATGTACTTGCTGCTGTTCAAGCAAGGACAGGGCGCGGTCTCCGCCAGCCTTGCATCGATTGGCGGAATGTATGAAGACAACCTGTACCTGACCAATCTGTATGAATATCTGGAGCAGGCGCCGGTATATCGCTGGGGGACGCTGAGCCACGGCCCGGATCGCAGCGATGGGGTGCGTTTCGAGCATGTGTCATTCACCTACCCGGGTGCGACCGCGCCGACGCTGAGCGATATCAACCTGCATATACGGCCAGGAGAAAGCCTCGCTCTTGTGGGCGAGAATGGCGCTGGCAAATCAACACTTATCAAGATCTTATGCGGACTTTATCAACCAGACTCCGGGGTCGTCTCCTTGCATGGGCTGGAGATCCGCAAATGGGATCGCGAGGCGCTGCGCAGGCAGATTGCGGTGATCTTCCAGGACTTCAACCGCTATCAGTTCACCGTCGGTGAGAATATCGGCGCTGGCGATGTAGAAGCCTACGCAGATGAAAGTCGCTGGGAAGAATCGGCGCGCAAGGGTATGGCCATGAGTTTCATCGAGCGGCTGGAACGGGGCTTTGCGACCCAGCTCGGCAGCTGGTTCCGTGGCGGCAAAGAGCTTTCCACCGGGCAATGGCAGAAGGTTGCCCTGTCGCGGGCCTTCATGCGGGTTTCGGCGGATGTACTGATACTGGATGAGCCCACGGCCTCGATGGATGCTGCAGCCGAGGCAGAACTCTTCGAATATTTTCGGGAACATACTGCGGGCCGGATGTCGATTCTCATCTCACACCGGTTTTCTACAGTGCGTCAGGCCGACCGGATCGCGGTTATCGAGTATGGCCGCATCACCGAATATGGCACCCATGCCGAACTGCTGGAGATGAATGGCCGCTATGCCCACCTGTTCCAGCTGCAGGCTCAGGGTTATCGCTAGCGGTGCACCGGTTGGCGCCGACGGCGCAGACCGGCCGCAAGCAGAATAACAAGCAGCAGCGGGTGGATCAGTCCACCGCCACCGCCGCCACTGGCAGCCGCATTTACGGTGACCCCGGCATAATCTTCGGCACCAATGTCGTCAGTAACCGTCAACAGCACGCCCACGGGCCCCGCTGCCGAAATCTGCAGCGTAGCCGTCGCAGCAGTGCTGGTACCGATGATCTCTGCCATGCCGCCCGACACGCTCCACGCATAGCTGGCCACACTGCGTCCGCGGGCCGCGCCACTGGTGGAGCCGTCCAGGGTTATGGTTTCGCCAGCCCTGGCGCTGCCCGGATCAACAACGCGTGCAATCGGTCGCAAGGCTTCACTCACAGCTCCAGGCGCATCAGCCATTCCGGCACCGCAGGTCGTGGTCGTGCAATTGCACTGCGCTGTCAGGCTGTCCAGCGCGGGGCAAGTTGGAATGGCCGGATCAGGCGCTGGAAAGGGCCGGGCGCCCGACTTGATGCGCGCAATCATCTCGCTGTTGGCCAACTCCCCATTCACCGCATGCATCAGACCGGCGATGGCCGCAACGATTGGTGCCGAAAAACTCGTGCCGATGCTGGCCCTGTAGGTATAGAGCGCGGGCGAGGTCAACCCGGTGTTGGAAGTCGTGGTCAGCGCAAAAAGGCAGGGCTGTCCGGCACCGATGTTGACACAATTGCCAGCCGGGGCGGCAATGCCGACTTCCGGGCCCAGACTGCTATAGCCAACCTTGCTGCCAACCTGTCGCAGGCCAGCTACAGCCAATACGCCTGCACAATTTGCCGGCGTTTCCACGGCCTCGCCATCCGTGTTACCGGCAGCAGCCACCACCAGCACGCCAGCTGCGGTCAATGCCGTTATCGTCTGCCGATAGCTGCTGCTGCAGTTGCCGGTGCCACCGAGACTCAGATTCAGGATTTTCGCCGGCGTCGGGTTGGCCTGTGCACCCGGAACACTCAATCCGGCAGCCCAACGCATTCCAGCGATGATGTCGGAGTCATAGCCACCGCACTTGCCCAATACGCGAACCGGCAGGATGCGCGCGTTCCAGGTGGCACCCGCAATGCCCGTATTGTTGTCCGTAATCGCACCCAGCATGCCGGCAACACGCGTACCGTGCCAGGAACTGTCGTGTTCATCGCAATCGGCCAAAGGACCCGCCGGGTCTTCATCGCGAACCCAGTCACCCGGATCAGAAGCATCGGCATCCCATCCGTTGCCATCATTTGCACCGACAAAACTGCTGGCGGACTCCCCGGAGACAAAATCATAGCCGGGCAGCAACCGGCCACCCGGGTCGGTGCCATATCGCCCCAGATCAGGATGATCAAAGCGCACGCCCGTATCGAGTACTGCAACGACCGTGTCGGAGATGCCGGTCGTCAGATCCCAGGCCGCCGTAAAATTTACGGCTGATACCTGATCGGCCTGCAGGTACCACTGGTCCGCATACAGCGGATCAGTGGGCACCGCCTGTGCGTAGCGGCGCTGATCGATCTCGACAAACTCAACTTCCGGATCGGCGCGCAGTGAAAGGAGAGTTGTCTCCAGTTCCGTACCCGCAAGAGGCTTGTCCAGAAGGACCACGCTCATGTCACCGCCCAGACTCCGCGCCGCACGCTGTGAAAGACCTTTACGCTGGCCGAGCGCGCTGACGCGATCCGCTGTGCTGTCGCTGAGGGCAAGTGCCTGAACGCGGGTGCTGGTGCCTTCGGCAGGCCTGAGTTTGACGATCAGGCGCGCCGTCGCATCGGACAGCCGGGGCTGCTGGGCAGTTTCGCCATCCGGGGCGCTTTGCGCGATGCCGCTCTGCGCAACGAGAAACCCTGCCGCCAGGGCGCCAAACACATGAGAAAATCGCATAAATCCTCCGCGGACATCATCCCTGAAGCGCATCCCGCTGCGGAGTATGCAGCAAAGCACAAGTGCCGGTCCGGGCAGTGCCGATTGCATCTCATGTACACTGAAGAGCCAGACCTACGGAGCATACCAACATGACGGATATGGAAAGGGTAACGAAAGACAAGCTGTTCAGCGATTTGCAGACGGTCATCGAAGATGCGGAAGCGCTGTTGCAGGCTACGGCAAGCCAGACCGGTGAAAAAATAGATGTTGTCCGCGCACGGGCAAGGGCCTCGGTGAATCAGGCCAAAGCAAGGTTGTCAGAAATCCAGAAGAAGACGACTGATCAGGCAAAGCAGGCTGCAGAATCAGCAGATGAATATGTACACAAGAACCCGTGGCAGGCGGTTGGAATGGCTGCCGGTCTCGGCCTGCTGCTCGGGATCCTGCTGAACCGGCGTTGACACCTGTTGCGGAAGCACCAGTCATGGAAAACAGCACGCCTTCAGCCGGCGGCCCGATCAGCAAACTGCTTCGGTCGATAAGCAACGTCCTGGCGTCGCTTATCGATGTGGGCCAGACGCGCCTCGAACTGCTGACCCTTGAACTGCAGGTCGAGGTTCGCCGTGCCGCCGGTTTGCTGGCTATCGGCTTTTTCACGATCTTCTTTGCCGCGATGGGGTGCCTGCTGGCCGGCCTGTCGCTGATCTTTGCGTTTTGGGACAGCCAGCGAATCCTCGTATCTGTCCTGGTCACGGCTTTTTTCTTCCTGATGGCAAGCCTGGGAGGCTGGAAACTGGCCAGTCAACTGCGCCGCAAGCCACCGCTGCTCGCCGACACACTGGGTGAGCTGAAAAAAGACAGCGACCGCCTGAGGGGCGGGATGAGAGACCGATAATGCACGCTGGTATTTCCAGTCCCGAACAGCGGCGCGCGATGCTGTTGCAGCGTTGCGCCAGCCAGCGCGAGCAGCTTTGCTGGGAAATCAGCCATATCGAGGAACAGCTGGGCGGTGTTCAGCGTGGCATCCGCATTGCGCAGCAGCTGACGACGATGCCCGGTGTGCTGGTGGTCGGATCCATACTGGTCACGCTTGCGATAGCAGGCCGCGGACGGGCACTAAAGTTGATCAGTACCGGACTGGCCCTGTGGGCCGGCATACGCCGACTCAGGCATGATCATGCACAACTCGCCGGAATACTGCCGCCGTCTGATTGATGACCACGACAGCGGATCGGATCATGCGAGCAGGATTTCGCTCTCTCGCTTGCCGAGCGGATCTGCGAAGCTGAATCCGGCCTGTTTGAGCTTCGCATTGGACACACCGCGCGGGCCCTTGAATACGCCCAGCCAGATCACCGGTTCCAGACCTTCACGTTGTGCAACCCGGGCAAAGAAGTCTGCCTTGTTTTCCGGAATGTCATTGAAGAGGTTGTAGAGCCCCGACAGGTGATGGTCGACGGCAAAGCTGATGGCGCGCACCACATCGTCCCTGTGAATCAGCATGGCATCGGATTGTCCGTCAAACGGAATCTGCTTGCCGGCGATGTGCTTCAGTTCATCGCGGTGTTCGCGGCCCGGGCCGTAAATCGTACCGGTACGGAAATTGCAGACCTTGAGAGTGTCTGTTTCGAGAGCAGCCAGCTTTTTTTCGGTCTCGAGAAATACCTGGGCGGCAGGGGAGGCAGCATTGGCGGGCGTGTTTTCGTCGACCGGATTGACTCCATTTGCATCGCCGTAGGCATTCATGGAGCTGCAAAAGATGATCTGCCGGAGCTTCGGTGCCGCAGAGATTGCACCGATGAGTCCATCAGCGGTGCCAACATAGGAGTCCCGGTAAGCGACCGGATCCATATAGGGCTTGCCGTCCTTGACACCGAGTCCACCGGCCATGCTCAGGAGCACAATATCTGCATCCCTGATCAGGCTTGCCATTGCTGCCGAATCACTGCCTTTCATCACCACGATATGATTGGCGACCTCGGCAAGGTCGGTCGTCCGTTCCTGCCGCGTGGTGCTGACGCTGACGGAGTATCCCCTGTCCCTGAAGTAAAGGGCAGCGGCCCGGCCGGTATACGCAGCGCCGACGATTGCAATTTTCATACCTGCCCCGTTGGTCGTTAATTTGTTGTTTCAGTCTAATGCAGGGGCTCTGCGATGGTCTGCCGGATCTGCTGTCCGACTTCCTTCCCGACCACGGTATAGACACCCTTCCAGGCCCGCGGATCCAGGTCCTCGTCCAGAAAGCACGCCAGGTGCTTCGCATCGCGCTGGCGCAGGACCTCCTCGGCCGGGCCATCGAAACGCAGTGTATTTGCCAACGCCAGCCAGTGCGCGAGATACGCGTGGATACTTGGCGTTATCTTCGCAAGCTCGGTTGCAGTTGCGGGGCGACTCGTGCCGATGGACCAGTGGGACAGATAGGTGGCAATGGCCGGATTTCCTGGGGCATGTGAACACACGTTCCGGTAGTCGTTGATGGCTTTCCAGTACGGCATGTTCAAGGGGGCGAACACCTGACGGAAATAGTCCGGATAGTCGACCGGATCGACCCTCGGCAGGAAATCCGCGTTGAACACACAGGCCTCCGGCGAGAACTGCACCACCTGCGCATGAAAATGCGGCATCACGCTGTCGGCACGGCCGAACAGAAAGAACAGCTGTGTATCGACCGGACCTGCGCACAGGCGGAAATGCACCATGCGATCAGCAAAGCTGCCCGGTCTGGCAATCCACAGTCGCACAAAACCGGCATCTCCATGCGGCGCATCCAGAGCCTTCAGCCGCATGAGAGGTCCGCCCGCATCCCCAGTGCACTCACTGAAGTCAAGGCTGGCGAGGCTGCGTCCGACCAGATCTTCAACAAATGGCAGGCTGAAGGATCCGGACGACACTCAGATCACGCCGTCGCGCGCCAGCGTCTGGCGTTCTTCGGCTCCATAGCCGAGCAAATCGCCGAGCACTTCGTCATTGTGTTCACCGACTGTTGCGCCGGGCCATTCAGTGCGGCCGGGTGTCGCGCTGAGGAATGGCATCATCGCCGGGATCTTGAGCGTCTCGCCATTGACCTGCACTTCTTCGAACAGCCCGCGAGCATTGAAATGTGGATCGCTCAGCATGTCCACGACACTGTATATCGGGCCGGAAGGCACCACGGCTTTCTCGAGTACATCGAGAACCTGAACCGAAGTCAGTGAAGCCGTCCACGCACCGATGGCTGCATCAAGCTCCTTCTCGTGGGCAACGCGACCGGCATTGTCCGCCATGCGTGGGTCGTCACCCAGATCAGTACGCCCGATCGCCTGCATCAGGCGCTTGTAGATCGAATCACCATTACCGCCGATGATGACAAACTTGCCGTCCTGGCACTTGTAGGTATTCGTCGGCACGATGCCGGTAAGCGTGGATCCGGAGGGCTCACGGACAACACCTGCGCCCGAATATTCAGGGACCACGCCCTCCATCAGATTGAAGACCGATTCATAAAGAGCCGCATCGATCACCTGGCCACGTCGCTCCGGATCCTTGGCCCGCTGGATGCAAGCCAGCAGCACGCCAAGCACGCAGTGAATACCACCCAGCGTATCGCCGATACTCAGGTTCGGGCGCACAGGCGCCTCACCCGGAAAGCCGTTGACGTACCGCAGGCCGCCCAGCCCCTCGCAGACCGACGCAAAGCCCGGCTTCGCGGCGTAGGGACCATCCTGGCCATAGCCCGAAATACGGCCGTAGATGAGGCCCGGATTGTCTTTCCAGAGATCTGCCGGCCCGAGGCCCCATTTTTCCAGCGTACCGGGGCGAAAATTCTCGATCAGGATGTCTGATTTCAGCGCCAGTTCGCGAGCGATTTTCCGGCCGCGCGGAGTGCGCAGATCAATCGTTACCGATTTCTTGTTCCGGCCGAGACTGTGCCACCAGAGTGATACGCCGTCCTTCATCACGCGCCAGGTGCGAATCGGATCGCCACTGCCGGGTGGTTCGATCTTGATGACCTCGGCACCGAAATAGCCAAGCACGCTGGCCGCAAAAGGGCCGGCCAGCAACTGGCCCATTTCGAGAACGCGGTAGCCGTCGAGGGGCCTTTCGCCCTTCTTCTTGTCCATCATTGGATCGCTCACTGAGGTCGTGGTGGAGGTAGTCCGTGGAACGGGCATTCTGCCAGTTCCGATGCTGCCTGCAAAACCGGCAGGCTAGCGCTTGTCGGGCGTGGCCTTGCCGACGAAGTGCCAGGAGATGAATCGCGGTCCGTCAAAATAGCTGCGTTCGATGTCCGTAAACCGAAATCCGGCGGCTTCAATAGAGGCGTCGATTTGGCGGTTCGGATTGCAGCCGGCCAGTCCGCGAAATACCGGCGCGAGCCGGTCCTGCCACCGTGCAACAGCAGCATCGGGTGCCCGGCCATGCTCGAGAAACAGCAGCTGCCCGTCCGGCTTCAGTACTCGCCGGATCTCGGCCAGGGCACGGTCCAGATCCGGGATCGAGCACAGTGTCCAGGTACTCACTACACAGTCCATGCTGGCGCGCTCCAGCGGGATGTTTTCCGCACCGGCAGTCAGAAACTCCACCGGAAAGGGGCTGTTGGCAGCGGCAGCCAGTTCAGCGGCTCTGGTCTGCAGCAATTCAGAGGGTTCCAGGCCGAACAGGTGTGTGACCTTGCGGTCGTAGTAGGGGATATTCAAACCGGGCCCCATACCGACCTCAAGAACCCGGCCGCTGGCGAGCACCGGAATACGCGGCCGGTGTTTGGTCATGGCCTTGTTCTTCATTCCGGCCGAGATCAGCCGGGGCAGGATGCGGTCATTATAGAAGCCCATACGGACTACCCCGCCCGCGTCTCGCTGCGCCGGGTAATCGCAGCAGAAACCATTTCCAGGAAGTCGGCCTCATCGCGCAGCGTATTGATGTCGCGCGCGTCGACGGTATAGCCGTGACGTTGAGCGATGGCCGTATAGCGCGGTCGTCGATGCTGGACAAGCCGCGGAAAAATCCAGGTAACGAACCTGTCCGGATCGATCTGCTCTGCCGAGGTGCAACCGGTTTCGTCGAGGTAAGTTGCCAGTTGTGCCTCGAGAAAATCTTCGCGGTAGTAGAGGGGCTTGGGCCGATCGACTGCACGACGGATGAGTTCCTGCTCCATATCGTCGCCGGCACGGAGGTAGAGGATCAGGGTGTGCCTGGCCAGCACTGCAAGCATGTCCGCATCGTCGAGTTCGCAGATGCTGCCACCGGCATCATTCAGAAAGTGGTCATAGCCGTAGATGTCGTGAGCCTTGTCGATGAAGGCAGCTACGTCCTTCATTGCCGAAATCTCCGCATCGCGGTGCAAACGTTGACGCCGCTGAAACTCGGCAAACGGAAGGCCGCCGTGGGCTACCGCACCGATCTTGCCGAGGAAGGTCGATATCGGCTCGAGGTTATGGACGGTGATATTGCTTGAAATATAGATCGAGTCGCTGCGCAGCAGGTCGCGCAGAAACGGCACATTCATGGCCTGCTCCTTGACGTTGTCAAGAAACGGCTCTTCCAGGTACTTGGTGCCGATGCGGTAGTCGCCCGAATAATGAAACCAGCTGGAATTTGGCAATTTGTAGGCGAGGGTGGTTTTGCCGACACCGGACATGCCGAGGAGCGTGATCGCGCGGCGCGGCCAGGCCAGAAACTCATCGCGGGTCATGAACATGGCGACAGTATAACCGTGGGTCGTCAGAGACCGGCCAGCCGGCGGTGCAGGTCGAGTGCTTCAGTGCTGGGGCGCTGGCTCTCGTCACGCGGGTAGCGCAGCGGGCGGCCGGCGAGGATCCGGTAGCTGGTGTCCATCAGGTCATCGCTGATGACCACCGACATGGTTTTCGTGTCTATGGCGATCTTGCCCAGATCAAACAGGGTGTGTACGTCGGCGCGGAGCAGCAGGCCATTTGAGGCGTCATGGGTAGATTTGCCCCGAAACGGCACGATATAGGCCGCCTCCAGCGCATCTACAGCGGTGAAGTTGGTGATCGCACACCGGTGCTCGTAAGCTTCGAGCAGGGCTTGCCGGAATCCGGGGTGACCGCGGCGCTTGATGATGGTGTCGACAACGGCCTGGCGGCCTTCCTTGCTGTTCTGTGGTTCGAGCAGCTGCAGTTTTGCCATATCGCGTTCGGACATGCGGATCATTCCGCTCATGTCGAGGATCGGGCCGCCGACCGAAGTATTCAGCAGTCGCCGGCGCACGAAACGCTCAATACCGCCAAAATCTGCCTCAATCCGGTCGACGCTCTCGGCGGATATGCGGCTGATTTCGCCTGGACTGACGGGCAGATAGTCCACCAGTTCGGTGCAAGGCAGACTGAGTGGCACCGGTTCGGACAGGAAGAACAGATACTCGCGGATTTCCTCTTCAGGTCGATCCGCCCCCCAAATCAGGGTGGCCGCCCTGGCATTCTGGTACCGCCCGAGTACCTTGGCGTAATAGCGAAAATGGTCCCGCTGGACCAGCAGCACAAAGTCCCCGACCCCCATCTGGAACCAGTGCTGGATATTCTCGGGTTGTCCGTGCAGGCCCCAGCCATAAAACCCGTGGCCGCGCCGCTCTATATCGATGAGTTCCGGGTAGGTTGCATCGCTGAAACTGCGGATTACATGCTGACGCTCAATCGGCATGGCGACCGATCTTTCAAGATCAGTCCGGTCCTGTGCGGAGTCCACTGCGGCGACAAAGATACTGGTCATATTTCGACGTGTGTCTGTCGAGGCTGAGGTGAGGCCAATTCTAGCCTACAAAGCTGCCTGACTGGTCTTAAGCACTGTGGCCGACCGGCGGAACGGGTATTATTGCGAGCGATTTTTTCCCTTGAGCAGGAACGGACGGATGGAGCCGGGTTGGCAGGTTCACAAGTTTGGCGGTACCAGTCTCGGTGATGCGGATTGCTTTCGCCGGGTCGCCGATATTCTGCTGGCCGAACCCGCGGAACGGCAGGCAGTTGTCGTTTCCGCCATGGCCAGGACTACCGATGCACTGCTCGGCCTCGTGGCTGCTGCCGAGCAGTCTGCCCCGGACCTGGCCAGTCGCCAGGAAGCCCTGAACAGCCGTTACCGCGCGACAGTTGGTGCATTGATCAAGCAGCAGGCCCGGGCAGACGAGGTCCTCGGCGCCTTTGATGCAGACATGACCGACCTGCGCGGTCTGTTGCACTCGATTTCACTGGTGCGACAGGCGGGCGAGCGCAGCCGGGATATGGTGGCCGGATATGGTGAGCTCTGGTCATCGCGACTACTGGCCGCTTATCTGGGCGAGCGCGCACAGGCGGACGCCCGCAAACCCCAGATCAGATGGGTGGATGCGCGCGACCTCATCGTGATCGAGCGGGGTGAAATGGGACCTGCGGTGCGGTGGGAGGAGTCGCGCGCCCGCGCACGTCGTCACTTCGGCGCAGATGTCCGGGGAATCTCGGTCATTACCGGTTTTATCGCCTCCGAACCAGACGGCCTGTTTTGTACGCTGGGTCGCAACGGCAGCGATTTTTCTGCATCGATCGTCGGCGCGCTCGTGGATGCGGAAAAGATCACCATCTGGACCGACGTCGACGGCGTGATGAGTGCCGACCCGAACCGGGTCCCGGAAGCAACGATCATCAGTTCGCTGTCCTATAACGAAGCGATGGAGCTGGCCTATTTTGGCGCCAAGGTGATTCATCCACAAACCATGGCACCGGCTGTCCAGCGTTCGATTCCGATCTGGATACGCAATACGTTTAACCCCGCCGCAACCGGTTCGCTGATCGGCCCGGCCACCGGTTCGCTGCAGCCCATCAAGGGCATCACCTCCGTTGACGATGTTGCGCTCGTGAATATCGAGGGAGCCGGCATGATCGGCGTACCCGGTACTGCAAATCGCCTGTTCGGTGTACTGCGTGAGGCATCCATTTCGGTCATTCTCATTTCGCAGGCCAGCTCCGAACATTCGATCTGCATCGGCGTGCCGAGCCGGATGGCGGAACAGGCCGACCGGGTCCTGCGCCGTGCCTTTTCCGTCGAGCTTGATCAGGGGCTGATCCAGAGCGTGTCCATCAAGAATCCGTGCAGCATCATCGCCGTGGTGGGCGATGGCATGGCCGGAATACCTGGCGTCGCGGGGCGATTCCTCAGCACGCTCGGCGCCGCCGGCATTAACGTGATGGCGATTGCGCAAGGCTCATCGGAGCGCAATATTTCCGCTGTGGTGGCCCGAGCGGACTCCACGCGGGCCCTGCGGGCCGTGCATTCAGGCTTCTACCTTTCTGCGGAGACGGTTTCCATCGGCATCGTCGGTCCGGGCAATGTCGGCCGGGTGCTGCTCGACCAGATGGCGGCGGAACTCCCGCGCCTCAAATCACAGTTCAATCTGGATCTGCGCGTGCGCGCGATTGCCAGTTCGAGCCACATGTTGCTCGCAGACGGGCGGATCGATCTCACCGACTGGCAGACGGACTTTGCGCAGAAATCCGAACCGCTGGATTGGGATCGTTTCACCCGGCATGTACATGCTGAACATCTGCCGCATGCCGCCGTCGTTGACTGCTCCGCCAGCGAGACCGTGGCTTCACGCTACCTGGACTGGCTGGGTACCGGTGTGCACGTCGTGACACCCAACAAGAAAGCAGCCAGCGGTCCGCTCGCGAATTACGACAAGTTGCATGAAGTCCGTCGCCAGCACAATACGCGCTTCCTTTATGAAACCACGGTGGGAGCCGCGCTGCCGATCATCGGTACCGTGCGCGACCTGCGCGAAACTGGCGACGAGATCCGTAGCATCGACGGTATTTTTTCAGGCACGCTGGCTTATCTCTTCAACGTTTTCGACGGCAGCAAGCCATTCTCGGCCATCGTGCGCGAGGCGCGCGACGCCGGCTATACGGAGCCCGATCCGCGCGACGACCTGTCGGGTATGGATGTGGCCCGCAAGCTGATCATTCTCGGTCGCGAGATGGGCATGCGCCTTGAACTCAAGGATGTGCGCATCGAAAGCCTGGTGCCAGCCGGTCTTGATGCCGGTGATGCGGATGAATTCCTGCGCGGGCTCCCGACCCACGATGCGGCCATGACCGCGCGCTGGCAGAAGGCCGATGCCGAGGGGCAGGTGCTGCGCTATGTCGGGCGCCTTGACCGGCAGCGTGGCACGGCCACGGTGCAGCTGGAAAACCTGCCGCGCACACATCCTTTCGCCAACATCAATCTGACGGATAACATCGTCCGCTTTGCATCGGCACGTTACAGCGAGAACCCGCTCGTCGTTCAGGGTCCGGGCGCCGGGCGTGCGGTAACGGCAGCTGGCGTTTTCGCCGACCTGTTGCGACTTGCGACCTATCTGGGCACCGCGCTCTGAGTTCCACTATGCAATACATCAGTACACGCGGAGGAGCGCCGGCCAGCATCGAGCAGGCCATCATGAGCGGGACGGCCCCCGACGGGGGACTGTATGTACCGATGAGTCTGCCGGCGACACAGCCTGCCGACTTTGCAGGACGCGAGACCCTGCCGGAAATCGCCGAACAGTTGCTGAGGCCATTCTTTGCCGATTCAACACTGGCGGGACGACTGGGCGATATCTGCAGGCAAGCGCTGGATTTTCCGGTGCCGCTGCGTGAGCTGGAGAGCGGGCAGCTTTCGGTGCTTGAGCTATTCCATGGACCGACCGCTGCTTTCAAGGACGTGGGCGCGCGATTTCTTGCCGCTGCCATGGAACGCATCATCGATGATGGACGCTTTGCCACACCACCCGTGACGATCATGGTTGCCACTTCGGGTGATACCGGCGGTGCGGTGGCTTCTGCTTATCACCGGCGAGCGGGGATGCGCGTGGTGGTGCTGTTCCCCCTTGGCCGTGTATCGCCACGCCAGCAACACCAGCTCACCTGCTGGGGCGACAATGTGATCTCGCTGGCGGTACGCGGTGAATTCGACGATTGCCAGCGCCTCGTCAAGGAGGCATTTGCCGACCAGTCGCTCGCCGGTGCGCACCGCCTTTGTTCGGCCAACAGCATCAACGTCGGCCGTCTGCTGCCCCAGGCTGCCTACTATGCAAAGGCCAGCCTGGAACACTGGCGGAAAACCGGCCAGCCACTGAGTTTTGTCATCCCCACCGGTAACCTCGGCAACGGTTTTGCATGCGTCTGGGCAAGGCGCCTGGGCCTGCCCATCGATCGCATCGTACTGGCTACCAATGCCAATACGCCGATCGAAGATTATCTGGCCACCGGACAGTGGCTGCCGAGGCCGAGTGTGGCGACGCTCGCATCAGCAATGGATGTGGGCAATCCGAGCAATATGGAAAGGCTGCGCCAGCTCTGCGGCGACATCACTAATCTGCGGGAAGAGGTCAGCGCAGTGGCTGTATCAGACGCGGAGATCCGCAACAGTCTGCGCGATGAGTTCAGGCGTCATGGCATCGCCTGGTGCCCGCATACTGCCACGGGCCTGCATGTCTATCGCGGGCTGTCCGCGGCTCAACGCGGTCAACGTCACTGGGCTGTCGTTGCAACGGCTCATGCGGCCAAGTTCGATACGATCGTGGAACCACTGCTCGGTTGTGATATCACGCCGCCCGCGGAACTGGCTGCGCTGCTGGCGCTGCCATCCAGCTTTGCAACGATCGATGCAAAGCTCGCCGATCTTGCCAGCCAGCTCTGAACACCATGCCCCCCGGTTCGGTCGATAACGAAGCGTGGGTGCTTGGCGCTCTTGTTCTGCTCGTTGTGCTGGTGGCCGGCGGTATCGCGATCTGGGTACTGCGTCGCCGACGACAGCGCGATGTCGAGCGCCGGCTCCATGATGCCAGCTGCGGCATGCTGAAGAACTCCCTGATACCGGATGGCAACGGTGGTCATATCCATCTCCAATATGCCTTGCTCACCCGGCGCGGCATCCTGATCCTCGACATCAAGGAGGTCGAAGGTCACGTGTTCGGCAGTGAAGGCATGCAGGACTGGACGGTGCTGGCAAACGACCGGCGCTATACCTTTGTCAATCCGCAACCCGGCCTGTGGGATCGTCTGGCGGCGGTAAAGCGGCTGACGCCTGAAGTTCCGGTGACCGGTCACGTAGCTTTTGGTGCCAAAGCGCGCTTCTCCAAGGGGCAACCGCGCAGTGTGATCATGCTGGAGGAACTGCTGCAGGACCTGGAGCAGGAGGCCCAGGCAGACCGGTCAACGGCTGCTGAAAGTTTTCGCCCGTACTGGGATCGTCTGTGCGCAGCGGCGGGGTCGGCACAGGGTGAGGCAACTAGCGGGCGCTCTCAAGCCTGAACAGGCGTTCGGCGTTAGCTGAACTGGCAGCTGCGACCGCTTCGACCGGTAGCCGCATACATCCCGCTACTGCCCGTTGTACTTCAGTGAGATACGCCGGTTCATTCCGTCGCGTGCGTGGCTTCGGACTGAGCGTGCGTGGCAGCAGATAGGGAGCGTCGGTTTCGAGCAGGAGCCGGTCCAGCGGCAACCCGGCGACTGCCTTGCGCAGGTCTTCACCCCGTCTTTCATCACAGATCCAGCCCGTGATGCCGATATACAGGCCCAGACCGAGATAGTCATCGAGCTCCGCCGGGCCGCCGGTGAAACAGTGCGCAACACCGCCGGAGAGTGAAGGCCAATAGTCGCGCAGCATCCTGAGAAACTCATCGTGCGCATCGCGCTGGTGCAGGAAAACCGGCTTGCCGCAGGCTGCCGCCAGCTGCAACTGCCCTTCGAAGGCCAGACGCTGATCACCCGACGGGGCGTAGTTCCGGCAATAGTCCAGACCGCACTCGCCAACCGCTACTGCGCGCGGGTGCCTGAGCAATTCACGCAGCTGCGCTGCCGTTGACGGAGAGAATTCGCCGGCATGGTGCGGATGAATCCCGACTGTCGCCCACACAATCCCCGGGTGCTGTCCGGCAGTTTGCAGCGCGGCCTCACTGCCGGCTACGGTGGTGCCAGTGGCGATGCAGCGGGTGACGCCACTCCGGGCGGCACGCACGAGAACGTCGTCCAGGTCATGGGCGAAGCTCTCGTGCGTCAGATTGGCCCCGATATCGGTCAGCATGTGCGGATGCGCCGGCCGGGCGCGTTGCTCCCGGCTCAGGCTGCAGCTTTGCCACTCGCCAGCTGGCGCAGTACGTACTGCAGGATCCCGCCGTGCACGTAGTAATCGCGTTCCTTCGGCGTATCAATGCGCACCCGCGCCTTGAAGCTGAATGTCGAGCCGTCTTCACGACGTGCAGCAATACTGACTTCGCGAGCATTACCCTGATCCAGACCAGTGATGTCCAGGATCTCCCGGCCGGTCAGGCCAAGACTTGCAGCGCTTTCGCCAGGCAGATATTCGAGCGGCAGTACGCCCATACCGATCAGGTTTGAGCGATGGATGCGTTCATAGCTCTCGGCGATGACCGCCTGCACACCCAGCAGCTTGGTGCCTTTGGCCGCCCAGTCGCGCGATGATCCGCTGCCGTATTCCTTGCCGGCAAGGATCACCAGCGGCACCTGCTCGCCGACATAGCGCATCGCTGCCTCATAGATGGAGAGTTGGTCGCCGCTCGGCAAATGAACGGTGATACCGCCCTCTGTGCCGGGTACCAGCTGGTTGCGCAAGCGGATGTTGGCGAAAGTGCCGCGCATCATGACTTCGTGATTTCCGCGCCGTGCTCCATACTGATTAAAATCAGCCTGTTGCACGCCTTTGCTCAGAAGATATTTACCTGCTGGCGTGTCTTTACCGATCGAACCGGCAGGGGAGATGTGGTCCGTCGTCACCGAGTCACCCAGCAGTGCCAGCACTCGGGCACCACGAATATCGGCAACGGCGCCTGGCTTGGCGGTCATGCCTTCGAAGTAGGGCGGGTTGCGCACGTAGGTCGAGTCGTCGGCCCATGCGAAGCGGTTGCCGGTGGGTACCTTTACCGAGTTCCAGTTGGCATCGCCGCTGAATACATTGGCATAGCTGTCGCGGAACATCGCCGAATCGATGCAACTGGTCACGGCTTCCTGGATCTCCGCCTGCGATGGCCAGATATCGCGGAGGTAAACAGGCTTGCCGTCGCTGCCAACGCCGAGCGGCTCCGTCGCCATATCGATGTGCAGGGTACCCGCCAGGGCATAGGCCACGACGAGCGGTGGGGAGGCGAGGAAGTTGTTGCGTACCAGCGGATGAATGCGGCCTTCAAAATTGCGGTTGCCGGACAGCACGCTGCAGCCGATCAGCTTGCCGTCGCGGACCGCGGTTTCGATCACGGGATCCAGCGGACCCGAGTTGCCGATGCAGGTGGTACAGCCAAAGCCGGCGATGTCAAAACCCAGCGCGTCGAGGTCTTTCTGCAGGCCCGCTTTCAGGAGGTAGTTGCTGACGACCCGCGAACCCGGAGCAAGACTGGTCTTGACCCAGGGCTTGCTGCTCAGGCCGCGCCGGACAGCATTCCGGGCCAACAGGCCTGCGCCCATCATCACGTACGGGTTCGAGGTATTTGTACAACTGGTGATCGCCGCGATCAGGACTGCGCCGTTTTTCAGATCAAAGGTCTGGCCCTTGTGTGTCAGCCTGACCGGTGCTGTGCCGGTTTTGCCATCGGCTGTCTGTTCTGCCTCGATCTTGTCGTAGGTTTTGGCAAGCGCCTGCAGGGTAATCCGGTCCTGCGGGCGCTTGGGTCCGGCAAGGCTCGGCTGAATGGTGCCCAGATCCAGTTCGACTATATCGGTGAAAAGCGGATCGGGCTGGCCATTCTCGCGCCAGAGTCCCTGGGTCCTGGCGTATGCCTCGATCAGTGCGATTTCCTGCGCCGGACGGTTCGAGAGCTCCAGATAGCGGATGGTTTCCCGGTCGACCGGGAAAATTGCGACGGTGCTGCCGAATTCCGGTGACATGTTGCTGATCGTCGCGCGGTCGGCCAGCGGCAGATTCGCAAGGCCGTCGCCGAAGAATTCAACGAACTTGCCGACCACACGCTGCTTGCGCAGCATCTCGGTCACAGTCAGTACCAGATCCGTTGCGGTGGTGCCTTCACGCATCTGGCCTGTCAGCCGCACACCTATCACCTCGGGAATAAGCATGGTAACGGCCTGACCGAGCATGGCGGCCTCAGCCTCGATTCCACCGACGCCCCAGCCGAGTACGCCGAGGCCGTTGATCATCGTGGTGTGCGAATCGGTACCGACGACGGTATCGGGATACGCGGTGTGCTGGCCATTCTTTTCTGCGACGAAAACCACGCGGGACAGGAACTCAAGATTGACCTGGTGCACGATGCCCGTGTTTGGCGGTACAACCTTGAAATTCCGGAAGGCATTCTGACCCCAGCGCAGGAAGCCATAGCGTTCCTGATTGCGCTCGAACTCCACGGCAGTGTTCTGCTCAAGCGATCTGGTAGTCCCGTAGTAATCAACCTGCACTGAGTGATCTATGACCAGCTCAGCCGGCGAGAGCGGATTGATCGATTCGGCTTTGCCGCCCAGTTTTACAACCGCATCGCGCATGGCAGCCAGATCAACCACCGCCGGCACCCCGGTAAAATCCTGTAATACGACCCGCGCCGGCGTGAAGGCAATTTCATGCTCGGACTGGTGTTGCGGGTCCCAGGCAGCCAGCGCCTGGATATCCTCGGCGCGCACGTCGCCACCATCAGCATGGCGCAGGAGGTTTTCGAGGAGGATCTTGAGCGAATAGGGCAGGCGGTTTACATGTCCGGAGCCGATCGCCGCAAGACTGTAAATCTGATAATCGATGCCGTTGACGGCAAGTGTGGATCTGGTGTCGGGCGCTTTCGCCATGGGTCGGATCTCCAATCGGGTGGACAGCTCGCAGGGACGGCCTGGGAGCCCTGCAGTATAACGGATGGCCCTTCCATGCGCCGGGGCTCGATGCGGATTGAGACCCTCAGTCGCCGCAGCGCGTGGCCAGAATCACACCGCCGCCCAGGCATTCATCACCGCAATAGAAGACCGCATACTGCCCGGGCGTGGCGGCCCTCTGCGGGATCAGGAACTTCAGCCGCAGGGTGGCGTCATTTCCGGACCGGCTCAGTTCGCAGGCAACCTCGGCCTGCCGGTGCCGGAGCCGGGTGTGCAGTTTGACCGTACCGGTTGCCGTGAGATCGTCGGGTGGACCGTTGATCCAGTGCAGTTCGCCCACATCCAGCGCGCTGCTCAGCAAGGCCGGATGATCGTGGCCCTGAACGACAATCAGGGCATTTCTGTCCGGATCCCTGCCAGCAACAAACCAGGCCGCCTGCTCCCTGCTTGCCTGGCCGCCGATGTTGAGTCCATGTCGCTGACCCAGGGTGTAATAGGGCAGCCCGGAATGTTTGCCGATCGTCTGCCCGTCCAGCGTCAGGATGGGGCCGGGCTCGGCCACGACGTACTGCGCCAGAAATTCCCTGAATGGTCGCTCGCCAATGAAACAGATGCCGGTGCTGTCCGCCTTGGCGTGATTGGCAAGGCCGTACTCCTGTGCCATGGCCCTGACTTCGCTTTTCTGAATCTCACCGAGCGGAAAGAGTGTGCGTGAAAGCGCTTCGCTCCTCACCGAATGAAGAAAATAGGTCTGATCCTTGTCAGCATCGGCGGCCTTGTAGAGAAAGCCCTGGCCGCCCTTATGCACAACGCGGGCGTAATGACCGGTGGCAATGTAATCCGCACCCAGTCGCTGTGCCTGATGCAGGAAAGCACCGAACTTGATGTGCCGGTTACAGGCTACATCGGGATTCGGCGTCCGGCCTGCGCGGTACTCCGACAGGAAATCAGCGAATACCTGCTCCCGGTATTCGCGTGCAAAATTCACGTGGTGCAGTGGGATACCAAGATCGCCGGCAACCTGCTGCGCATCGGCAAAATCGGCAGCAGCGGTGCAATGCTCGTCAGCATCATCCCAGTTGGTCATGTGCAGCGCTTCGACGGAATAACCTGCGCGCTGCAGACACAGTGCTGCGACAGCAGAATCAACCCCGCCGGAAAGGGCAACGATAACGGGCTTTCGGGCCGCAGACATGGGGGCCAATTCTAGCAGGGCATGCCTGCCAGTATGGAATCAGGCGAGCAGATGAATGCATAGCTTATGCATGACATGTCTGTTGTCAGCTTCTCTGTGTTTCATGACAATGCAAAATTCATGGCTCAATTTAAAAAGCGATGGGGAATAAAGTTTTCTTCTCACAAAAGTCAGGTCCCGAAGGAACCAAAGAGACCGGACAGGAATCATCTGTCACCGACTTTTTTCAACCTTCCTTTACTTGATCCTTCCTGTGCTCAAGAACGAGATCCCCACTCATTCTCGACACTGACAACGCAAGAGCGCAGTCATTCTTGGCGAGAATATGCCGACTTCCTTTGCGCCCGACGGTACAATGATAGAAAGAAGCTACAGACGTTGTTGATTTTATTTTGTTCTTCAAGGCTGGCGCGAACATTGCGGTTTCCTGTTCACCAAGATGTGCTCATCAGGTTTGTTTTTTGCCCCCAGGAAATCCAATGCACAAGAAGGTCATATTTTCACTTTCCAGAATGTCGCTGGCGCTGTGGCTGATTTCGGCACTGGCTTCAACCCCGGTCATGGCGAGTCTCGTGACACAGGCAAGGGTCGCTTGTGGTACGCAGGGTCGGGAGAGCACCAGCACAAGTGCCTGGTGCGAGAACTCGGGTACGAAGACAACCATAGGCGGCCTGGGTCGCTACAGCTATAGCATCCAGGCGTCCGCAGCAACGGGCTATGTACTGGGTGGGCTGCGAACCAGCGGCAGTATCACTTTCGATGGGCTGTTGGAAGGGCGCGCCGGTGCGACCAGTGATTACCCGGTCAGCACCAATGCGTTGGTACAGTACAAAGACTGGTTTCGCTTTAGCTTTCCAAATGCTGCACCAGGCTCGACGCTCACGATGAAAACCGTGATGCGACTGCACGGCACCAACTACGAATACGTTGACGAAAGTCTGTTCCACGATGGCAACCTGGCCACGATGGGGACCGAACTCAGCTCCGTGAATTTTGGCGTTCCCGATATCAATCAGATGGCGTCGTTTCTAAATGTTGCCGACACGTTGGTCACACCCATTGGGTCAACGGATATCACCAGTTTGTTCACGAAGTCATTGACGCTGGATGCCAACCGCACCTTCAATTCTTATATGACCCTGACGCTGAATACATGGACGCACTTGGTCAATGGCGCTTTGAGCTCGGTCGGTGTTGGCAGCGGCAGCCTGGGCGCAGACTTCAGCAGCACTGCCGGAGTGGTGAGCATTGAGTTCTTCGACAGCCAAAACCAGACAGTCGACTACCAGCTCACAACCGACACCGGTGAGTTCGCCTTTATGTCGCCGCCGTCCGCCGTTCCCGCTCCAGCCGGTGTATGGCTGCTGCTGACCGGTCTCGCCGGTCTCGCCGCGCGGCGTTTCGCGCGTCGCAGCTGATCGAACCAGCGCCCTATACGCAACCCTGGCATGACCTGCACGGGATCAGGCGATGAGTGCGGCGCGCTTCAGCAGTTGTGCAGGTTCGATTTCGCGAATCAGGTCAGTCGGGTGGCGGATGCCGGCCAGATAGTCGTCTACGGCACGGAGCACCATCGGGCTGCGCAACTGTGACGTGCGCGCAAGCAGTTCGTCACGGCTCAGCCAGAGTACCCGCTCGATTCCGGTGTCAAGCGCACGGTGCTCATGATGCTGGTCACAGCGGCCCGCGTACGCGACACGCAGAAATGTCGGTTGACCGCGGCCACGGCTCCAGAGGTAGATTCCGACCATGGACTCCGGAACGAAAGTCCACGCCGTTTCTTCCAGGGTCTCGCGACTGACAGCCTGAAGCAGGGTTTCTCCTGGTTCGACATGTCCGGCAGGCTGATTGATCAGCAGCCGCCCGCGGATCTGCTCCTCTACAAACATGAAGCAGCCATCCCGCTCGATGACGGCAGCCACGGTGAGTTCAGGCCGGACTCCGGCTTCCTGGATATTCGCCATCTTGTAATCCCCCGATCCGCACGGCGTTTTTTTGATTGCTTCTGTTTCTGTACTCAGACCCGCAACTGGCGCAGCTCCCTCGAAGTTTCTGAAGCTGCCCAGATCTCTTCGAAGAGTGTCAGATACCGGCGCGCCACTGCAGGTTCATGCGTATCTGCGATGCCTTCCCAGCGCCTGTTGTTGACGCGATAGAGCAGGGCAGTGTCGTCCGCCAGCAAGAATGCCTCACGATGTCCGGCGTAGTCATCGTGCAGGTTCCTGAATTCGATATAGGTGTCGAGTCGGCGCCCGAGCCCGACCAGGCGGTTACCGTTACGCGCGGTGCGCGCGGGCTCGGAAATCAGCACACGCACCCGCGCACAGCGCTTGGCAAGCACAAGCCGCTTGACGATGGCCAGGAACCTTTCGTGATCGTAGAGTCCTGGTTCCAGATCGGGAGTCAGTATGGACAGTCCGCGTTGTGCGGTAGCAGCCACTTCGGTTGCGGCTGCCCGGGTGTCCTCAAAAGTCGTCAGGACCCAGCGCCGTCCCCGTGTTTTTTCGGCATTCATACCAGCATTGTAAAGACGGCATCCGGCTTAAAGTGCCAAATGCGTCACAGTTGTGCTGGCCAGGGAGAGTCGGCGCCGAAGGCCCGCTCAGGGCTCGCTGTCGGCCGCCTCATGGGCCAGCCGTGCTGCATCACCGATATAGGCGGCCGGCGTGAGGGCGAGCAGCCGGGCCCGCTCCGCGGTGGGCAGATTGACGGACTGGAGGAAGCGTTGCAGATCGTCCCTGGCAATGCTGGATCCACGAGTCAGGGCCTTTAGCTGTTCGTAGGCATCAGCATGACCAAAGCGACGCATTACAGTCTGAATCGCCTCGCCAAGAACCTGCCAGCTGGCATCGAGTTCCGCCTGCATGCTGGCGGCATCCGGCTCGAGCTTTCGCAGTCCGGTCAGCAGGGAATGCACCGCCAGTACGATATGGCCGGCCGCAACGCCCAGGTTACGCAGTACCGTCGAGTCGCTGAGATCACGTTGCCAGCGCGACACCGGCAGCTTCGCACTGAAATGGCGCAACAGGGCGTTGGCGATACCGAGATTACCCTCGGCATTCTCGAAATCAATCGGGTTTACCTTGTGCGGCATGGTTGAAGAACCGACCTCGGTTTCGACCCGGCGCTGCCGGAAGTGGCCGATCGAGATATAGCCCCAGGCATCACGAGACAAGTCGAGCAGTATCGTGTTGATTCGTGCCAGTACATCGCAATACTCGGCTATCCAGTCGTGTGGTTCGATCTGTGTCGTATACGGGTTCCAGACCAACCCGAGCGACTCGACAAACCGGCGGGAGATTTCCGACCAGTTGCCGTCAGGATATGCGGCCAGGTGCGCGTTGAAGTTGCCTACCGCGCCATTGAGTTTGGCCAGTGGTTCGACTGCACGGAGTTGTTTTAGCTGCCGCTTCAGGCGCCATGCCGAATTGGCGAGCTCCTTGCCGATCGTGGTCGGGCTTGCCGGCTGGCCATGTGTGCGCGCCAGCATCGGTATGTCTGCCATGTTGCGCGCCATGGTGTCGAGCAGGCTGACCACCTGCCGCAACTGGGGCAGCAAGACATCGTCCCGTCCGTGGCGCAGCATCAGCGCATAGGCAATATTGTTGATGTCCTCCGAGGTACAGGCGAAATGCAGAAAAGGCCTGATCCGGGCCAGTTCGGCATCCTGCCCGAGGCGCTCGCCGATGAAATACTCGACCGCCTTGACATCGTGATTGGTCCGACGCTCGATTTCCTTGATGCGCCGGGCATCATCGGGGCTGAACTTTTCGGCTATTTCGTCCAGTACCTGACTGACGACCGGCGACAGCGGCCCGAAATCGCCCACCGCGCTCTCGGCAGCCAGAAACTGCACCCAGCGCACTTCCGTGAGTACACGGAACCGGATCAGGCCGTACTCGCTGAAGATTTCCCGAAGGGAATCAGTCCTGGCGGAGTAACGCCCGTCGAGCGGGGAGAGGGCAGTGAGCGGGTCGCGATCCATGCCAGACTGTGCAAAAAGCCCCTATAATTCGGCGGAGAAATCATACACCAACAGCAACGGGTCCTGCCTGCACATTGTCGGCGGCGACTGCGGGCAGGCAAACCGAGGAAACACGAGTGGCAGACAGCAATTACCGCGTTGAACGCGACAGCATGGGCGAACTGCAGGTTCCGGAGCAGGCTCTGTGGGGGGCCCAGACGCAACGTGCCGTCGATAATTTCCCGATCAGCGGTATCGCGATGCCGCGCGGTTTCATCCGCGCACTGGGCCTCATCAAATGGGCAGCGGCTGGCGCAAACGCCGAACTGGGGCTCCTCAAGAGTCGCCGGGCCATGTCGATCCAGGCTGCTGCGCTTGAAGTGGCAACCGGCCGGCATGATGAGCACTTTCCCATCGATGTATTCCAGACTGGCTCGGGCACCAGCTCGAACATGAATGCGAATGAGGTCATCGCACGACTGGCGACGAAACGACTCGGCGCCGAGGTGCATCCGAACGATGACGTCAACATGGGCCAGAGCAGCAACGATGTCATTCCAACTGCCATCCATGTGAGTGCCGCACTCGGCGTTAGCGAAGACCTGTTGCCGGCGCTCACCCACTTGCGCAAGGTGATCCTTAAGAAAGCAAAAGAAACCGACAGTGTGGTGAAGACCGGGCGGACACATCTCATGGATGCGATGCCGGTGCGGCTGGGCCAGGAACTCGGTGGCTGGGCGCAGCAGATCGGCAATGCCGAAGCACGCATCAGGGACTGTCTGCCACGGCTCACGCGTCTGGCCCAGGGGGGTACAGCCGTTGGTACAGGGATCAACGCCCATCCGAACTTCGGCAAGAAGGTTGCCGTACTCCTCGCAGAAAACACGGGAGTAAAGTTCGACGTATCGAAAAATCTTTTTGAATCACTCAGTTGCCAGGACACAGCGGTCGAGCTTTCGGGACATTTGCGCACGCTTGCCGTGGCACTGATGAAGATCGCCAATGATCTGCGCTGGATGAACAGCGGCCCCCTGGCCGGCCTCGGCGAGATCTCCCTGCCTGGCCTGCAGCCAGGCAGCAGCATCATGCCGGGAAAGGTCAACCCGGTCATTCCAGAGGCCGTCGCCATGGTGGCGGCACAGACTATCGGCAACGACGTGACGGTAACTGTCGCCGGCCAGTCGGGCAATTTTCAGCTGAACGTCATGCTGCCGGTCATCGCACTCAACGTACTGCAGAGCGTGAACCTGCTGGCTAATGCAAGCAGGCTGCTGGCCGACAAGGCGATCGCCGGGTTCAAGGTCAACCATGACAAGCTGGCCGAGGCGCTGGATCGAAACCCGATTCTCGTTACGGCCCTGAATCCGGTCATCGGTTACGAGAAAGGCGCTGCGATCGCCAAGAAGGCCTATGCCGAGCGGCGTCCGGTTCGGGAAGTCGCTGCGGAAAGCACCGACCTTTCAGACCGGGAACTCGATCGCCTGCTGAATGCCAGAGATCTTACTCGCGGTGGCATCAAGTCCTGAGCCTTATGTCATGACCCGGCAGGACAAGCAGTCCATAGATACCCTGCTGAGGATCATGGCGGTGTTGCGCGATCCGGTCCGGGGGTGCCCGTGGGACCGCGAGCAGGACTTCGGCTCTATCGCCCCTTATACGATTGAGGAAGCCTACGAAGTCGCCGATGCAATCGACCGGGATGATCTCGCCGAGCTTCGTGACGAGCTCGGCGATCTGCTCTTTCAGGTCGTCTTCCACGCACAGATGGCGAGCGAACTCGGGGCTTTCACTTTTGCCGACGTCGTGCAGGCCATCTGCGAAAAAATGCTGCGGCGACATCCGCATATTTTTGCGACAGAACAAGCGTTGACTGCCGACGACCAGCGCGTGGCCTGGGAAAACCTGAAAGCCGGCGAGCGCGCGGAAAACGGCGACACATCCGCAATAGCCGGAATCGGACAGGCGCTGCCAGCCTTGAGCCGCGCCGGCAAGCTGGGCAAACGCGCCGCACGGGTCGGCTTCGACTGGCCAGAAGTCGACGGGGTGATTGCCAAGCTGCATGAGGAACTCGATGAACTGATGGCAGCCAGGAATGCCGAATCGCCCGATGCGATCGAAGAAGAAATCGGCGACCTGTTGTTCACGGCTGCCAACCTGGCGCGCCACCTGCGCGTGGATCCTGAACATGCCTTGCGGGCAGCCAACCGCAAGTTTGAACGCCGCTTCAGGGCCTTGGAAGCTTTGCTGGAGGATGCCGATACGGACTGGAGTACGCAAAGCCCCGAGGATCTCGACCGGCTGTGGAAGTCCATCAAGGCAGACGAGCAAGGAACATGAGCGACGCCGGCGTCAGTACAGAATGGAAACCGGACAGCTGGCAGTGCGGTACCGTGGGCCAGATACCCCGCTATGGCAATACCGCGCAAAGCGAAGCGGTTATGGCTGCACTTGCGAAACTGCCGCCGCTGGTGACCTCCTGGGAAATCGAGGCGCTGCGTGAACAGATCGCGCTTGCCCAGGCCGGCAAGGCTTTCGTCCTGCAGGGTGGCGACTGTGCAGAGACCTTTGAAGACTGTACTTCGGCGGCCATCGTCAACAAGCTGAAAATCCTGCTGCAGATGAGTGTTGCCATCATCTCCGGGATCAAGCTGCCGGTCGTGCGTATTGGCCGTATTGCCGGACAATACGCCAAGCCACGCTCAGCCGATACCGAGGTCCGCGACGGCGTTTCCCTGCCGAGCTTTCGCGGCGACATCATCAACCGCAATGCTTTTACCGCTGATGATCGCGAACCCGACCCCCAACTCATGCTGCGCGCCTACGAACGCGCAGCGCTGACGCTCAACTTCATACGCGCGCTGATCGATGGCGGTTTCGCCGATCTGCATCACCCGGAGAACTGGGATCTGGACTGGGTCAGCCATTCGCCGCTTGCTGGTGAGTATCATCAGATGGTGCAAACGGTCGCCGATGGCCTGGACTTTTTCGAGAGCATCACCGGCAAGTCGATCGATCAGGCGCGGCGCGTGGATTTCTATACCGCACACGAGGGGCTGCATCTGCCCTATGAGCAGGCGCAGACGCGTTTCCTCGCACACCGTCAGAAGTGGTATGACCTGACCACGCACTTCCCCTGGATCGGTGCGCGAACCAGCCAGCCAGGCAGCGCCCATATCGAGTTCTTTCGCGGCATCAGCAATCCGGTGGGGGTCAAAATCGGCTCCGACATGAAGCCTGACTGGCTGCGCAGCTTGTTGCGCAGCCTCAATCCGGACAACGAACCCGGCCGACTCACGCTGATCCATCGTTTCGGCGCTTCACGCATCAAGGCCTTGCTGCCGCCGCTGATCGAGACGGCAAGAGAGGAAGGTGCACAGGTACTCTGGGTCTGCGACCCGATGCACGGCAATACGGAGACTGCCAGCAACGGGCTGAAGACGCGGCGCTTCGAAAATATCCTCGATGAACTTGCCAGCGCGTTCGAGGTGCATCGCGCCTGCGGCACCTGGCTCGGCGGCGTGCACCTGGAGCTGACCGGCGAGCATGTCACGGAGTGCACCGGCGGCGCCCGCGGTCTGACCGATGCGGATCTGCGCCGCGACTATCGCAGCCAGGTCGATCCGCGCCTCAATTACGAGCAAGCCATGGAGGTGGCGATGCGCATCGCCGGTCATGGCCGACAGGCCAGGGCACGCGAAGCCGCGAAATAAGCCTCATGGCGGCAGACCCGACCCAACCGCCTTTCGACAGCAGCCGATTTCTCGCCTCGCTGACGCACCGTCCCGGTGTCTACCGGATGCTCGCTGTCGACGACACGGTTCTCTATGTCGGCAAGGCGAAGGATCTCAGAAAGCGGGTTTCGAGCTACTTTGGCAACAAGGCGCATCTGCCCAAGACGCAGGCACTGATGGCGGAGACCAGTCGCGTTGAAGTGACGGTCACCGGTACGGAGCACGAAGCGCTGCTGCTCGAACACAACCTCATCAAGGAATACCGGCCACGCTTCAACGTCATTTTGCGCGATGACAAAAGCTATCCGTGGATCCATGTGTCAACAAACCAGGAATTCCCGCGCTTTGAACTGCATCGTGGCAGCCGTCGCGGTCCAGGCCGTTTTCTCGGCCCATGGCCATCGGCCAACACGGTGCGCGAGAGCCTGATCCAGTTGCAGAAGCTGTTTCGGGTTCGTCAGTGCAGTGAATCCTTTTTCGCCAATCGTACGCGGCCTTGCCTGCAGTACCAGATCCGGCGCTGTACCGCGCCCTGCGTCGGACTCGTCAGCGCCGGGGACTATCAGCGTGACGTCGCCGATGCGCTGCTGTTTCTGGAGGGCCGGAACGAAAGCGTCCTCACAAACCTCGGTTCCCGCATGGAGCAGGCCGCAGCAGCAATGGACTACGAGCGCGCAGCGCTTCTGCGTGACCAGATTCAGCTGGTTCGAAAGATCCAGGCAGAGCAGGTGATCAACGCGCCGGGCATGACGGATGCTGACGTACTAGGCGTACGAACCGGACAGGGACAGGCTTGTGTCGCGGTGCTCATGATCCGTGGCAGCCGTGTACTCGGCAGTCGTACCTGGTTTCCGCGTATCGCCCATGGCACCGAGGAGCAGGAGATCCTTGCAGCCTTCATCGCGCAGCACTATTTTCATGCCGCGCCACCGGCTGAAGTTCTGGTCCCGGTTCCGCTGCAGGACCGGCCGCTTCTGCAGGCGGCACTGGAAACCCGAACGGGAAGCCGGTGTCAGATTCGCGATCGGGTGCGCGGCACCCGCAGTCGCTGGCTGGAAATGGCGGCAAACAATGCGGCACAGGGACTTGCCACGCGGCTTGCCAGCACCGCTACCCTGCGCGAACAGTTTGAACGGCTGGCGGAGGCGATGACACTGGAAGAGGTACCGGAGCGGATCGAGTGCTTCGATATCAGTCACACCGCCGGGGAAGAAACCGTCGCAGCCTGCGTGGTATTCGGCACCGAGGGTCCGCTGAAGTCCGACTATCGACGCTTCAATATCAAGGGTATTGACCCCGGAGACGACTATGCAGCGATCGCCCAGGCGGTGGAGCGCCGCTATACCCGGGTACGAAACGAGGATGCGGCGTTACCGGGGCTGATCCTCATCGACGGTGGCTCCGGCCAGACCGACCGGGCATATGGGGTACTCGAAGAACTGCAACTCAGTCATTTGCCCCTGCTTGGGGTTGCGAAGGGACCCGAACGACGGGCGGGTGAAGAAAAGCTGGTTCTGCCGCGCGGAAGAGGGCTGATTGCATTGCCGGCAGATTCGTCAGCCCTGCACTTGATTCAGCAGATTCGCGATGAGGCGCACCGCTTTGCGATAACCGGGCACAGGCAACGCCGCGCGCAGGTTCGGCGGACTTCCAGTCTTGAGGCCATTCCCGGCCTTGGACCACAGCGCCGCCGCGCCCTGTTGCGCGAGTTCGGTGGGCTGCAGGGCATTCTTCAGGCCGGCGTCACGGATCTTGCCCGGGTTCAGGGCATCAGCCGGACCCTTGCGCAGCGAATCTATGACCATCTGCACGGCGGGACGCCCTGAGGGCTTAATTATTTCCGCCGTGATCGAAACCCGTTCGTCAAGCGCGCGCTAGAATGACGCACGATGTACCCGCAATTCAACACAGCAACATCCCTGACCTGGTTCCGCATAGCGGCCATTCCACTGGTTGTACTGGTGTTTTACAGCCCGGTGTCGTGGGCCCGGCCCGCAGCTGCCATGGTATTTCTGCTTGCAGCCATTACCGACTGGCTCGATGGCTATGTCGCGCGCCGCTTCCAGCAAACCTCGGCATTTGGCGCCTTTCTGGACCCCGTCGCCGACAAAATGATGGTCGCAACAGCGCTTGTCCTGCTGGTGCAATCGGATACGCGAAATATCGTGGCGATACTGGCGGCAATCATCATCGGCAGGGAAATTGCAGTTTCCGCCTTGCGCGAATGGATGGCTGAGCTCGGAGCGCGGCAGCGGGTGGCGGTTTCCGGTTATGGCAAGCTGAAGACCATCACGCAGATGACCGGCCTGTGCTGCATGATCTTTTATCAGCCTCTGTTGGGACTGCCGGTCTACGAACTTGGCGTAGTCTGCCTCGTGCTGGCAGCCGGCCTGACCATCTGGTCCATGGTCGGCTATATCCGTGCCGCCTGGCCCTCCAGCGGCGAACATGACGAGGTTTCTTGACTCTGTGTGGTTCGCCGATACCATATGCACTCCTTGCGGGCGGGAATAGCTCAGTTGGTAGAGCGATACCTTGCCAAGGTATAGGTCGCCGGTTCGAGTCCGGTTTCCCGCTCCAGTTTTCTCCTTGCTTTTCTGTATCCGGCTAGGTGGCAGAATGGTTATGCAGCGGCCTGCAAAGCCGCGTATGCCGGTTCGATTCCGACCCTAGCCTCCATTCAGTCCCTGCAAGAGTCACTGTGGTATCCGCAGGCGTGTGTCTGCACCGCGGTGCACCCGCGTGGTCCGGTTATGACGGTGCAGCGATACGTTACACTCCGGGGCCTTTCGTCAGTATCTGCATCATGAACCAGCATTGCTGTCTGCACTCGCGGGGAAGGCTGTTTCTGGGCGTCGCGTTCGCGACAATCCTCGCTGCCTGCGGCTCCGCCAAAGCACCATCATCAGCTCCGCCGGCTCCCGGCCTGGTAGTAACCACGGTCGCACCGGTAACCCGTGAGGTCGCCCGTTCGATTGCCGTGTCCGGCTCAGTCAGCGCCTGGCAGGAAATGTCGCTCGGCGTGGAACTGACTGGTAACCGTGCCACGGAGGTTCTGGTCGACGTGGGTGACCATGTGCGCGCGGGGCAGCCACTGTTGCGTCTCGACAGCCGCACACTAGATGTGCAGTTTCGCCAGGCCGAAGCCAGCGTCACCCAGGCCGAGGCTGCCATGGAACTCGCCCAGGCCAACGCTGCCCGCGGTGATTCGCTGGTGGGGCAGGGGCTTATATCCTCCAGCGACAGTGACAAATTGCGTGCCGACCTGCGCAGTGCTGAAGCACAGCTTGTCGCCGCCCAGGCCGACCGTGATGCGGCGCGACTGCGCCTCAGCTTCGCAACGCTGGCGGCCCCCGACGATGGCATCATCTCGGCGCGCTCGGTACAACCCGGGCAAGTCGTATCAGCAGGCAGCGAACTGTTGCGGCTCATCAGGCGTGGCCGCCTCGAATGGCGGGCAGACCTCGCCGAGGCAGACCTGATCCGGGTTAAAGCCGGCGCGGTTGTAGAGGTAAGCGGTCCGTCAAACGAGACGATCAGCGGAAAGGTACGAGCGGTATCACCTGCCGTCGATCCATCGACACGCACCGGCCTTCTTTATGCTGATCTTCCTGAACCGGGGCCATTGCGCGCAGGCATGTTCGCGGAGGGACGGATCCTGCTTGGCAGCGCGCCAGCCAGCGTCGTGCCGCGCGAGTCGGTCGTGTTCCGCGACGGCTTTGCCTATATTTTCGTTACAAAGGGACTGGAGGGAGCCGAAGCCGGCAGCACACTGCGACGGATCGAACAGCGTCGCGTGAAAATCGGGGTCCGCCGGGGAGTTTTCACCGAGATTCTCTCCGGGCTGCAACCCGATGAGCGCGTGGTGCGTCGCGGTGCAGGTTTTCTGGGTAATGGCGACGTGGTTCGCGAAGTCGGTGATGACGCTGACGGAGCGTCCGGATCGCTGCAATGAACGTTTCGCTCTGGGGTATCCGCAACCCGGCCGGAGCGGTGATTATTTTCGTCGCGCTGTGCGTAGCGGGACTATACGGCCTGCGCCAGCTGCCGATTGCAACGCTGCCGGACTTTACCGTCCCGCAGATCACGGTGACGGTAACCCTCAGTGGTGCAACGCCAGCCCAGCTTGAGACTGATGTAACCCGCAAAGTTGAAGATGCAGTCGCAAGCATTGCGAATATCGACAAGCTCCATTCAACCATCACTGAAGGCCGCTCGCAGACACGCATCCAGTTCCTGCTTGGCCACGACATGAGCAGGACACTGGACGAAGTGCGCGATGCGGTCGACCGGATCCGCATCGATCTTCCGCAGAATATCGATGAGCCCGTTGTCGCCAGGGTGAACACCATTGGCGGGGCAGTGCTCACCTATGCCGTGCTGTCAAAAAACATGGCACCGGATGAACTGAGCTGGTTTGTCGACGACACAGTTCGCAAGGCGCTCTTCGATGTACCCGGGGTCGGCGGGGTCACCCGCATCGGCGGCTTCGATCGTGAGATCCGTGTCGATCTTAGGCCTGATGGCCTGCAGGCGTATGGGCTGACGGCCGGTACGCTTTCCGACCAGCTGGCGCGCATCCAGGTGGAGCAGCCCGGCGGGCGCACCACGCTGGGTGGCAGCGAACAGTCGGTGCGTACGGTCGCGACCGTACGCAGCGCAGCGGCGCTATCCAATTACCCGCTGTCATTGCCGGATGGGCGAGTTGTGCGCCTGTCTGCGGTGGCGACCGTCACCGACGGCTTCGCTGAACCCAGGGATGTCGCTCTGCTCAACGGCCAACCAGTCGTGTCTTTTTCCGTACAGCGCGCGCACAGCACGAGCGAAGTGGGGGTGGGACGCGGTATTCGCGAACGCATTGCAAGGCTTGCGGCCGATCATCCGGAGATCAGCTTTGTCGAAGTAGCCTCGGCCGTAGAGCCTGCCGAGCGCTCCTACGACGCATCGGTCGCCATGCTGCTTGAGGGGACCGTGCTTGCCGTCGTGGTGGTCTGGATCTTCCTTCGCGACTGGCGGGCTACGTGGATCTGTGCCGTGGCCTTGCCGCTCTCCGTGATTCCGACTTTCGCCATGATGCACTGGTTTGGTTTCAGCCTGAACCTGCTTTCACTGCTCGCCTTTGCGGTAGTCATCGGCATTCTCGTCGACGATGCCATCGTCGAGGTTGAAAACATCGCCCGTCATCGCGCCATGGGCAAGTCGGCGCGGCAGGCTGCCATTGACGCAGCAGACGAGATCGGCATCGCGGTGATCGCAACTTCTGCGACGCTGGTTGCAGTTTTCGTTCCGGTGGCCATGATCGGTGGCCAGGTTGGCCTGTTTTTCCGCGAGTTCGGCTGGACTGCGGCAACGGCCGTCCTGTGTTCGCTGCTGGTGGCCCGGCTCCTGACGCCCATGCTGGCTGCCCAGTTCATGCAGTCGGCCGGGGAGACCATGGCGGAATCGGGCTGGATGCCGGGCTATATTCGCTGGGTGGAAGCGGCGCTTCGCCACCGCAAGCGGACGCTGCTGCTTGCATTCGCCGTATTCCTGGGCTCTCTCGCACTGGTACCGCTGATTCCAACCACCTTTCTTCCGCCGGGCAGCGGCACTCGTACCGAGGTATCGCTCGAACTGCCACCAGGGGCCAGTCTGCGCGAGACTGCCGAAGTTGCGGAGCAGGCTCGGCAGCTGGTTTTACAGGTTCCGGAAGTTGATAGCGTCTATGCACGCATAGGTGCCGTTGCCAACATGGGCTATGAAGGTGGTTTCCTGGGAGATCTTCGCAAGGCCGGCCTGATCATAACCTTCAAGCCGGATCACAAACGGGGTGTCCCGGAACTGGAGGACGAACTGCGCAAACGGCTCGGAGATCTGCCCGGCGTGCGCAGCACCTTTGTGGCAGTAGGTCCTGGCAAGCTGTTCGAGATCATACTTGCCGGCAACGATCCGGAAATACTGACTGTCGCCGCGCGCGAGGTGGAAGCGGCGGTTCGTACGTTGCCCGGGCTCGGCAGTGTTTCATCCACTGCATCGCTGCTGCAGCCGGAGGTAATCATCACACCGGACCCGGCCAGGGCCGCAGATCTGGGCGTCACAACGGTCGATATCGCAGCTGCCGCACGTGTTGCTACCAGCGGTGATTTTACGCAGCGGCTGGCCAAACTGAATCTGGCTGAGCGACAGATCCCGATTCGTGTGCAGGTTGCGGAGCGGGCACTTGGCGATGTCGCACTGCTGTCGATGCTGCGTATACCAACACGGGATGGCAGCGTGCCGCTCTCGGCCGTCGCGACGATTCGCGAAGGCAGCGGGCCAGCGCAGATCGACCGTCTCAACCGCGAGCGCAATATTCGTGTGACGGCCGAGTTGAATGGACTGCCGGTCGGCACCGTGCTCAAGGCAGTACGGGCCTTGCCTGCGCTAAGAAATCTGCCGGCCGGCGTCCGCGTCCTGCCGAGCGGTGATGCCGAGGCACTCGGCGAACTGTTGTTCGGTTTCGGCATGTCGATCCTGGCAGGTCTGGTCAGCATATATGTCGTCCTGCTGCTGCTTTTCGGCAGCGCTTCGCAGCCCTGGGTAATACTTGCCGCCGTACCACTGTGCGGCGCGGGTGCGTTCGGCGGGCTGCTGCTCACGGGATATGCGCTGTCGCTGCCATCCCTGATCGGCCTCCTCATGCTGACCGGCGTCGCAACCAAGAATTCCATTCTCATCGTCGACTACGCCATCATCGGCGAGCGCGACCAGGGCTTGTCCCGACGCGAAGCTGTACTGGAAGCCTGCCGCAAGCGTGCGCGTCCGGTCATCATGACAACGGTGGCGATGGGCGCAGGCATGCTGCCGATTGCGCTGGGATTTGGTGCTGATGGCAATTTCCGTGCTCCGCTAGGCGTCTCCGTGATCGGTGGACTGCTCACGTCTACCTTGTTGTCTCTGGTTGTGGTTCCTGCGGCATATTCCCTTGTTGCTGATATGGTTGCGCGATGGAGGAAGCCTGTTTGACCGGATCGACCGGCACAACCCTGAAGCAGACATCAACGCCGCTGCTGCCTTCGCAGCTGGATATAGCCGGCATCTGTACGGTGCTGTCCGGCAAGATCCGTGGTAACCCGGTGGCGATCAGCCTGTTTCATGAGCGCATCCCGCCTGAGTACACCGGCATCAAGGTTGATCCCTGCCAGATACTCAGGCACGCGATGGATGACGGACAAATCGTCTACTTCGACAGATCACATCAGGATTGCCTGCACGGTGCCTACATTACCGGCGTACATGAGGGAACCGAACAGATTCGCAGCGGTCGTCTGCTGACGGACTATCTGCCAGCCTACGAACCCGACGCCGCGCACCAGTTCAATTCGGGTCGCTACATCTTGCCGCAAGGCGCAATCGTCGGAGCAGGTGCGGCGCCGCTGGACAAGGTACCGGCGGATATTCGCATCGACTCCATCGTCGTTGTCTGCACACCGTTCTGGGCCGGGCAGATCGGCGCCGTACGCTCCGTTGAAGATGGTGTGCAGCCGAGTGCCGCGGCCGGTTCATCATTTTGCAGCGACATGTTCGCAACGCCGTGGTACGAAGAGAATGTGGTGCTGACACCCGGCGACATGGGCGGCCGCATGAACAACAAGCT
The DNA here is from genome assembly GCA_963204745.1 of Pseudomonadota bacterium. Taxonomy (GTDB): domain Bacteria; phylum Pseudomonadota; class Gammaproteobacteria; order Steroidobacterales; genus SHZI01. The sequence continues at coordinate 94,218 of CAUJHF010000020.1, read as the reverse complement.
CAAACCGGAAGAGATGTTTGTGGTCATTCCGGCACGCTGGGCGAACAATCTCGTCAAACTCCTGGGCGGCTCGCTCGATGTGAAGGGTATCTACGAAGCGACGCGCCCACCTGATTCAATCTACTGGATCCGCAAGGCGAAAAAGCACGAGCGCGCTGTCGAATTGCAGGATCAGGCGTCACCGGACCTCGCCGACGGTGCGCAACTGGCCAGGGAAAAATATGGCCTTGTTATCAGCATGCCCTGGGAGGAGGAGGCAATGGCGGTGATCGCGAAGGCGCCGAAATTTGTACGCAAGTTTGCGGTCGGCAACGTGGAAGATTTTGCCGAGGAAAAGACGTATCGGGTCGTCACTGCGGCTGTCGTAAAGGAACAGGCTGACAGCGTCGGCATGGGCAAGTGGCTCGCCATGCTGAAAAAACCCTGAGGAGAACCATGCCGATGCGGCTGCCGCCGCCAGGCACTAGAATATCCGCAGGCCCGGGTGGCGGAACTGGTAGACGCTACGGACTTAAAATCCGTTGACCGGAAACGGTCGTGCCGGTTCAATTCCGGCCCCGGGCACCATTCCGTCTGTTGATACCGCAGGCAAGGGGCAGCACCAACAATCAGGCCGATCAGCCCCCGTCAGCATGACCAGCCAACGCGGCGAATCCGGATTGCCGCTGGCCGCGAATACATTAATCAGGCAGCGGCAACTGCTGTCTCGCGATTCGGTATATCTAGAACGGAGATCCCGCCATGCGCAGATATCTCTCCATTTTCTTCACTCTGCTTGTCATAGGGGTAAACGCAGCTGCAAATATTTTGCCCATCAACGGGGTGAATACGGGTGAGATCAGCGCGCGCTATCCCACGGGCTTTACACCCGCGGGTTGGGTGTTCTCGATCTGGGGACTGATCTATCTCGGACTTGCAGCCTTCTCTGTCTATGCTGCCCGTGTCCCGATGGCCAATGCGTCGCGGGTACGCAGCATAGAACCCGCATACTGGCTCAGCTGTGTGGCCAATGTACTCTGGATCTTCATGTGGCATTACGGCCGGATATTCGAGAGTCTGGTACTGATGCTCGTCATCCTCGCCAGCCTGACCTTCATCTATGTCCGACTGCGTGCAACGCCAGCGTCATCCCAGACTGAACGGCTTTGCGTGAATGCACCGTTCAGCCTGTATTTCGGCTGGATCAGCACGGCCGTTCTTGCCAATCTTGCGGCATGGTTCTTTGAACTGAAAACCTGGCCGTTTGGATTGCCGATGGAGGACTGGGCACTTCTCAGTGTTGTTACGGCAACAGCCATCTATACGGCCATGGGGGTCAAAACGCATGACGTCCTGTATACCGCGGTATTCGGCTGGGCATCGCTTGGCATCGTATTGCAGACGCTCGAAACAAGCCCTGCGGTAAGGCTGTCAGCTGCGGCGGCTTGCGCAGTAATGGTGGTGGTCAGCGTTGTATCTGTCTTGTCGGGTCCGGCAGCTTCGCCCCGGTCATCATGAAACACCTGCTGCGTTCATCTGGCCTGATCCAACTGCTTGTATTTGCGATCGCGCTTTTATCTGGGAGTCCCGCCATGAGTATTGAGGAGCCCGCATACACGGTCCGGCACACAGATGGAAAGGTTGAGTACAGGGAATATGCCTCTTACCTGAAGGCTGAGACCCTGGTGGAGGACGCAGCCGATTTCGAGAGCGCAGGTAACGAAGGTTTCCGCCGGCTGTTCAGATACATCAGCGGCGGCAACACTGCTCAGTCGAAGATCGCCATGACGGCGCCCGTATCGCAGACGGCAGGAAGCGAGAAAATCGCCATGACTGTACCGGTTCAGCAAACCGGTTCGGCCCGTGGATGGCGTATCGCCTTTACCCTGCCGCAGAAATATACCCTTGAAACCGCACCGGTACCGGCAGACTCAAGAATAGAAATCGTGCGTGAGCCGGCAAGACTGTTCGCCGTGCTTCGTTACTCCGGTCGCTGGACCGAGCGCAACTACAATGCCAATCGGGACGAGCTGCTGGGCATCCTCGCCGAAGCTGGTATCGGTGTGCGCGGGGAACCGCAACTGGCACGCTATAACGCGCCCTTCACCCTGCCGTTTATGCGGCGTAACGAAGTATTGATTGAAGTCGACTCGCTTCCTGTACCTTAGTATTCTCCCGTTCGGAGAAACTGGCAGACGGGGGCGGGATGACTGCCGAAATCTATCTCAGCCTGAAATGGTTGCATATCGTCTCTGCCTGTATCGGCTTCGGGTCAAACGTAACGCATATTTTCTGGCTGCTGGCAGCCAATGCGGATCCCGTGCATGGCTCGAATATTTTGCGTCTGATCAAGAAAATAGATGACAGACTGGCGGTTCCGGCCTATGTCGTCGCCACGATCTGCGGTACCACCATGTGGCTGTCACTATGGCCGACGAACACGCCATGGATTATCGTCAGCCTGGTTCTGACACTGGTGCTGGCGGCGATGGGCACTGCCTACGGTCCGTTCATGAAGAAGTGGATTCGCCTTACTGCGCGGCAACCGCCGGAGCAGCAACAGATTGCAGGACTTGCACGCGGACTCACTTTTAGCTGGATCGGTATCACGGTCAGCGTTTTCGTGGTGCTGTACCTGATGGTCTGGAAGCCGATCCTCTGGTAACGGGTATCCTCAGATGATCAATGCGTTCTTCGTGACCATGCACCAGATGATGTAGAAGGTCAGGATCGTCGAGCCGATTCCGCGGATCGCTGCGGTCTTCACATCCCGCTTCGGATCTGCGGCATGGGTATCGACTGCGTAACGGATGATGTCTGGCACCAGCTGTATTGCCGCCATGACCCAGAATGCGACGTAGGCAGCGAGCGCCCATGGTGCCGACGCGAATCCGCCAAACCAGCCGTTGACCAGCAGCAGACCGGCCAGCGGGCTCAGTATCGACGTTGGGGCAGTGATGCCGAGCGCCATCTTGCGCAGCATCGCGCGGGCCATTACGCCAGTTGCGTGGTCGGCAGTCATGCGCACGCGCATGGCCCAGATGTTGCTGAACAGTGTGTGGCCGAAAAAGACAAACCCGGAAAACTCGTGGATAACGAGCAGGAATACTGCACCGTGCTCCCAGTCGAGCAGGAATGCTGGCGGCATCACGGTGACGCCCAGCAGGGGCACCGTGTACAGAGTCATAACAATGAAATACAGGCTGTAGCGAACCACCATCGACTGGCCACTCCACGACGAACAGGTCAAATACTGGCGTCGAAGCGTAGCTGATAGTTGCCTATAGTGAGCAGGTCACCCGTTGCCAGAGCCTGGTTTTGTACGGCCCGTCCATTTACGCGCACAGGGTTGGTGCTGCGCAGGTCCACTATATGGACCTCGTTTGCAGTAACGATCAGTACAGCGTGGTGGCGACTCACGAAGCGGCTCCGCAGGCATAAATCGTTGTGCTGACTGCGGCCGATCAACATACGCCCGCATGCGAGCGCCCGGCGCTCCAGAATCTCGCCATCAAGCATAACGACCAGGCTTTTACGCGCGATAGCGTCGACCGGTTCCGAGGGCGACCGTCCGGCGGCGTGCGGACTACGAACCACGCTGAGCGCCGGCTCGGCGACGCGTACAACAGCCGCGTCGAGATCAAAGCGCTCACGCGTAAACGGCCTGAGTCCGGCCATGCCGGGTGAATCGAGGATCCGGCACAGCGTCTGGGTCCCCGCAAGGACAAAGGTGGCGGCGGGTATCGCAGTCACCCGGACTCGCGAAAGAAGCTGCAGGAACTCGAGGACACGAGGCCCACACTGCTCAGTGTGCTCAATCAGGAATACGGTTCTGCGTCCGCGCGCACCTTCATGCCGCAGAAAGACCATGAGCAGATTATGGAGATCTTCAACTTCGACGGCCTGAAGCTCGAAGCCAAGCTGCGTCAGTGCGCGCGTAAGGAAATTCGGGATACTGTCACCAGGCGCATTGATCCGCACCAGGTGAAGATCGTCGCGGCGCTGGCATTCAGCGACAAGATGATCGAGGAGGGCGCCGAGCGTCAGTTGCGCGCTGCCGGTAAGCACCGCGAATGGACGCTGACCAAGCAGGCAGCGGTTCAGATAGGCCGAGGCAGCGGTCAGTGTCGCGACGCGCGGTACCTGCTCGCGACCGGAAGCCTGAAGTTCCCCGGTGTTGATCAGTGCTGACAAAGGCTAGAACGCTCATTTCTTGTTTGGGATCAGTCTAGTTTGGCATTTCAGTTATGTAAAGCCTGAAGGAGACCAGGGCGATCGCCGCTTCACTTCCGCCAGCAAATTTGCGAAGTGGTATGAACGAATTCATTCAATAACTTGTTCCAAAAGCGGATTCTGGTGCAGGATGGCGCGCCGCAAGGAAAGCGGTTTACGGAGGTGGAGTTGCTTACGGGCACGGGTCTGACGCTGTGGCGCGGTGCGAACTGTCTGTTCGATCAGCTGTCGTTTTCTGCCGCACCGGGCGGTGCGTTGCTGATTCGGGGTCCGAATGGCTCGGGAAAGACAACGTTGCTGCGCGTGATTGCTGGCCTGACCCTGGCCGAAGAGGGTGATGTTCGGTGGCAGGGGCGCCCTTTGTCCGCACGCGACGAGACCGGTCGCCACACGATCGCCTATTGTGGCCATGCGACTGCGCTGAAGCCTGATCTGACGACGCTCGAAAACCTGCGTTTTTTTGCCCGGCTGTCCGGCTATGCAACCAGTGCGCTTCCTGAGCTTCTCGCATCGACCGGGCTCACTCCATGTGCTGATCTGCCTGCCCGCGTCCTCTCGGCCGGGCAGAAGCGTCGCGCCGCACTTGCCCGGGTGCTGATGTCCGGCGCACCGCTCTGGTTGCTGGATGAGCCACAGACGAATCTGGACGCTGCGGGACGGGAGTTTCTGGAACGAGTGTTGCAGAAGCACCTGGCCAACGCAGGCACTGCCGTCATCGTCGCCCATCAGTCCATCGACATGGGTTCAGCGCGAACCACGGTGCTGCAAATGGGAGAGGCGGCTTGAATCTCGGACTGGGCAGTCTGTTCCTGATCGTGCTCCAGCGTGATCTGATGATCGCCATGCGACGCTGGTCGGATATCTGCAATCCGGTTGTTTTCTTTGTGCTGGTTGTCGCCCTGTTCCCGCTGGCACTGAATCCCCGTGCAGAGTTTCTGCGCGCGCTCGCGCCAGGGGTGCTGTGGATTGCCGCGCTGCTGGCCGCCTTGCTCTCACTCAACCAGCTGTTTCGTGCCGACATCGAGGACGGCACCATGGAGCAGCTGCTGACGCTACCCTATCCATTGGGTCTCGTTATACTCGCCAAGACGCTTGCGCACTGGCTGGTTACCGGCCTGCCGGTTGTAGCCGTGGCACCGATGCTTGCCATCACCTACCATTTGCCAGCCGACGCGATCAGCACTTTGCTGCTTTCATTGCTGATCGGTACACCAACGATCAGTCTGCTGGGCTCGATCGGCGCAGCATTGACAGCCGGACTGCGACAGTCCGGCGTGCTGCTGGCATTGATGGTCGGGCCGCTGATGCTGCCGGTGCTGATGCTGGGTGCGCGCGCGACGGATATCGCCCTGAGCGGCGATGACCCTACCGGGCCACTCTATCTTCTGGGTGCGCTGCTGGCTCTGGCCTTGAGTCTTGCACCGCCTGCCGCGGCCATGGCGATACGCATCAGCGCAGATTGAATACGGAGCATACGGACCTATGTGGACATGGTTTTATCGCCTCGCCTCGCCGCCGCATTTCTATCGCGTGGCAGCAAGCCTGGTGCCATGGCTGCTCTGGCCGGCCTTGCTGCTGATCGTCCTCGGCATCTGGGGCGGACTCGTGGTTGCGCCGGCTGACTATCAGCAGGGTGACGGCTACCGGATCATCTACGTGCACGTGCCATCTGCCTATCTGTCGATGATGATCTACGTAACGATGGCACTTGCCGCTGGTATCGGCCTGATCTGGCGCATCAAACTCGCGCATGCGGTGGCTGCGAGCTGTGCACCCATCGGCGCGAGTTTCACTGCGGCGGCGCTGATCACGGGCATGCTGTGGGGCAAGCCCATGTGGGGAACCTACTGGCAGTGGGAACCACGCCTGACTTCGGAGCTGATCCTGCTGTTTCTCTACTTCGGCTATATGAGTCTGCGCAGCGCCTTCAATGACCTGAACCAGTCCGACCGGGCCAGTGCGGTACTCGCGCTGGCTGGCGTGGTCAATGTGCCGATCATCCACTTCTCGGTATTGTGGTGGGCGGGGTTGCACCAGGGGCCGTCGATCTCCAAACTCGATGCGCCGTCGATCGTCTTCAACATGCTCTGGCCATTGCTGACGATGATTCTGGGCTTTACGTTCTTTTTTCTGGGCGTACTCGCGATGCGGGTGCGGGGCGAGGTACTCGAGCGTGAATTCCACTCGCGCTGGGCACAGGATGTGCTGCGTAGCACCAGTATTATGGAAGCGGACCGATGAGTGAATTTCTGGCCATGGGCGGTTACGCCAAATACGTATGGCCGTCCTTTGGCATCACCGCCATCGTGCTGATGTTAAATCTGCTGGCGGCACGCAGCCAACTGCGGCAAACCAGGGAACGTCTGCAGCTGCGGCTGGTCAGACAGTCGGGCAGGAAGGTGAGCATATGACGCCGCGCAGACAGAGAATGATGCTGGTAGGGCTTTTCGTGGCTGGTGTCGCAGTCGCCGTAGGGCTGGCATTGCGCGCCTTTCAGGAAAACCTCCTGTATTTCTATACCCCGACCCAGGCGATTGCCGGGGAAGCGCCCGATGGCAAGAAAATCCGCCTCGGCGGCATGGTCGAGAAGGGCAGTCTCCGCCGGGAACCGGGCGACCTCGAACTCCGCTTTGACGTCACCGATAACGAGAAGACCATGACAGTGGCCTACTCGGGTGTCCTGCCGGATCTGTTCAGGGAAGGACAGGGAGTCATCGCGATGGGACACGTTGATGCCGATGGTGTCTTCCGTGCCGAGGAGGTTCTGGCCAAGCACGATGAAAATTACATGCCACCGGAAGTTGCAGCGACCATGGCCACTGACGGTCAGGCGCCGCCTGCCACCCCGCCTGCCACCGACGCCGCCTTGAATTGAAGTCTGGCACACTGTCGGTATGATTCCCGAGATCGGTCAAATCTGTCTGGTACTTGCCCTGTGCCTGACCGCTTCCCAGGCAATTTTTACACTCGTCGGCGCACATACTGGCAGGGCTGCATGGATGGCTGTGGGTACGCCCGCCACGGCCGGTCAGTTCGTGTTTGTCGCCGGTGCCTTCCTTGCGCTGGCCTGGGCCTTCCAGCACGATGATTTTTCGCTTCTCTATGTCGCCAGCAACTCGAATACCAGACTCCCGGAAATCTACAAGGTAGCGGCTGTGTGGGGCGGTCACGAGGGATCGCTGCTGTTGTGGTCACTGGTGCTGTCAGTCTGGGCGATCGCCGTGGCTGCACTGTCCGCGCGCCTGCCCCAGGACATCAGGGCGCGTATTCTCGGCGTGATGGGTGCGGTCAATTTCGGTCTCATCGCCTTTATCCTCTTTACATCCAATCCTTTTGCACGGCTTGACCCGGCCCCCTTCGACGGCAATGACCTGAACCCGTTGCTGCAGGATCCGGCAATGGCTCTGCATCCGCCCATACTTTATGCGGGCTATGTCGGCTTCTCGGTCGCATTCTCTTTTGCGATAGCCGCACTGCTCGCTGGCAAGATTGACAGCGAGTGGGCGCGGTGGGCCCGGCCATGGACAACAGCCGCATGGGTCTTTCTGACCATCGGCATCGCGCTGGGCAGCTGGTGGGCCTACTATGAACTCGGCTGGGGCGGCTGGTGGTTCTGGGATCCGGTGGAAAATGCCTCGTTCATGCCCTGGCTGGTAGGCACGGCGCTCATTCACTCGCTCGCCGTAACCGAGAAGCGCGGCCTCTTCAAGGGCTCGACCCTGTTGCTGGCGATCACCGCGTTTTCGCTGAGCCTGGTCGGGACCTTTCTGGTGCGTTCCGGCGTACTGGTATCGGTACATTCCTTTGCATCGGATCCGGCGCGAGGGCTGTTCATCCTCGGCTTTCTGTCGGTTGTGATCGGTGTGGCGCTCGGCCTGTATGCCTGGCGCGCACCAACACTTGACCGGGCGGTTGGCTTCAGCGCTTTCTCGCGCGAGACCTTTTTGCTGATCAACAATATTCTGCTGTGCGTGGCCGCAGGACTGGTACTGCTTGGCACCCTGTATCCACTGATTCTGGATGCGCTCAATGCGGGCAAGATCTCGGTAGGACCGCCTTATTTTGAAACGGTGTTCCTGTTGCCGATGCTGCCATTGCTGGTGGCCGTGGGTGTCGGCATGCATACGGCATGGCGCTCGGCGGATACATCTGCTGTGGCAAGACGTTTGCGCATTCCGGCCGCGCTGTCCGTCGTGGCCGGAATTGCCATCACGCTGTTCGTCTACGGTGGTAAGAATGTGCTCACCATGGTCGGCATAGCGGCAGGCCTGTGGCTGGTATTCGCGGCATTGCTGGATCCGGTACGGCAGCTTGTGGGTCGCGGGCCGCGATTCAGCCGGGCGGCCCTTGGCATGTCCGTTGCACATCTGGGACTGGGTCTGTTCGTGCTGGGCGTTACCGTAACGACGTCGTTCAATATTGAAACCGATCAGCGTATTGCCATCGGTGAAACGGCGAGCATTGGTGACTACAGCATCCGCTTCAATGGCGCCGAGCCGGTACGTGGACCGAACTATCAGGGGCTGCGCGGCGAAATGGTCGTCACACGAAATGGTCAGCCGGTTGCAACATTGCACCCTGAAAAGCGCATCTATGGTGAGCGGAGCTCGCCAATGACGGAAGCAGGCATCGACGCCGGCTGGTCCCGCGATATCTTTGTAGCTCTCGGTGATGACCTGGGTGAAAATGCATGGAGCGTGCGTCTCCAGTACAAGCCGCTGATCCGGTTCATCTGGCTGGGTGCGCTGGTCATGGCCTTCGGCGGCATTCTCGCTGCAAGCGACCGGCGTTACCGTGTACCGGTGCAGGCCAGCGTTTCCGCTGCAAGCTCAAGCTCCGCTTCGCAGCCCGTGCAGTCCTGAGGAATTCCGGGCAGCGATGTGGCGCTATCTCATCCCTGGAGCCGTGTTTGCGCTGCTGGTCGCCGTATTTGCCGTCGGCCTGTACCGTGATCCGGGCTATGTGCCTTCGCCACTGATCGGGAAACCGGCGCCACAGTTCAGTCTGCCGCGTCTTGATGATCCGCAAAAGACCCTCCAGCGTTCGGATCTGCTCGGCAAAGTCAGCCTCGTCAATGTATGGGGAACCTGGTGTTCAGGTTGCCGGCAGGAACACGACACGCTGCTTACGCTGGCACAGGACGGCGGTATCCCGATCTATGGCATCAACTGGAAAGATGATCCCGCTCTTGCCCGCCAGTGGCTGCAACAACTCGGTAACCCGTACGCGGCCGTGGGCGTAGACGAGAAGGGCGGGACCGCCATCGAATGGGGCGTATACGGCGCACCGGAAACGTTTCTGATTGGCCCTGACGGCACAGTACTGTACAAACATATCGCGCCGATGACGCTCACCGTATGGCGAGAAGAGTTTCTGCCACGTATCACCGCAGCCCGGACCGGATCGAAGCTCTAGTGCGAACCGTTGCATTGTTTTCAGGGATCCTGCTGTCGCTGGCGACTCTTTCAGCGTGGGCGATTGAAAACGATGAAGCACTTGCGGACCCGGCGCAGCAAGCTATCTATGAGCAATTGACCAATGAGGTGCGCTGCCTCGTCTGCCAGAACCAGACGATCGCTGATTCCACTGCACCTCTGGCCATCGATCTGCGGCGTGAAATCCGGCAGATGCTGGAAGCCGGACGGTCGGAGGAGGAGATCAAGACCTTTCTGCTCGACCGCTACGGCGACTTTGTGCTGTACCGGCCTCGTTGGCAGGCGAATACAGCACTGCTGTGGCTGGCGCCGATGCTGTTGTTGCTGATCGGCGGCGGTGGCTTGTGGCGAATCATCAGGCGCCGCGCTGCGCTGCCTGTCCCCCCTGAGGACGGCGATCCGCCGTTGGCAAGCTGAATGAATGACAGCATGACACTTTTCGTACTGACTTCCGTTCTGCTGACCTTGCTGAGCGTCGGACTGGTCGCCTGGCCACTGTGGCGCGCCGCGGGTCCACACCGCTCACCGCTGGCAGCAACGCTCGCAGCTTGCCTGATTCCGATACTTGTCTGGCTGCTTTACCCGAAGATCAGCACTTACGACTGGGTAACACCACCTGCCCAGGCTGCCGATCCTGCGGCGCAGCCCCGTTCGCTGGATGAAGCGATCAGCGGACTCGAACAGAAGCTGGTTGAGAATCCGTCTGACGAGGAGGGCTGGGTATTGCTGGGCAGCTCCTATCTGGCGGTTCAGCGTCCGGCTGACGCCGTACAGGCTTATCGACGCGCCATCGAACTGTCGAATGGCAACAACATGGCGGCACGCCTGGGCGCCGCTGAGGCACAGATCGCCGAGAATCCGGCGGCTCTGTCAGGCGCTGCAGGCCAGGAAGTCGAGGCAGTTCTGGTGATGGACCCGGGCAATCCCAAGGCGCTCTGGTATGGCGGGATGCTTGCCTTGTCACGCGGTGACATCGCAACCGTACGCTCGCGATGGCAGGCATTGCTTGATATGGATCCGCCGGCGGAGATTCAGCAGATCATTGTGCGGCAGCTTGCTGAGCTGGGTATTGATCAATCCCTTGCAACACCTGATGCAGGTTCATCAGCAGCAAATGAACCAGCCCCCGGCGCCCGTCCGGCTTACAGTACGGGCATCGATATCAAGGTCTCGGTCAGTGCTGGCTTGCGCGCACGGATCTCGCCTTCGGCGCCACTTTTCATATTCGTTCGCGATCCTGGCAAGCCTGGACCACCACTGGCTGTGGTGCGCCGACTTGCCAGCGAGTTGCCGGTGTCCCTGCGAATCAGTGATGCGGACCTGATGTTGCCTGGTGGACCTGGCCTCGCGGCAGTGAAGTCGGCCGCACTGGTGGCGCGTATTGCCAATGCGGGGAATCCGGTCGCACAGGCCGGCGACCTCTATGGTGAAGCGCGCTGGGACGGAAAGGGTCGGTCTGGCGGGGCCATCTCCATCGTGATCGACCAGGTGGTCAATTAGGCCGCATACGCTATTACTTAACATAATATATATTATGCGCACTTCAGGACTGGCCATGCTGTGCCTGCTGCTCAGTGGCTGCACCAGCTCCCTGCCACCGTTACGCGGCATGCAGGAACCCCTCGATCTGCCGCGCTTCATGGGCGACTGGTACGTGCTCGCCTTCATTCCCATCGACCTGCCATTCGTCTCCGAGAAGGATGCACACAACGGCGTGGAGTCCTATCAGCTCAATGCCGATGGCTCAATTGAAACCACCTATACGTTTCGTGACGGCAGCTTCGATGGTCCCGTACGGCGCATGACGCCGCGCGCACGCGTCGCCAATCCACCGGTAAATACCGAGTGGAAAATGAAATTTTTCTGGTTTCTGCCAGCCGGTGATTATCTGATTATCGACCGGGATGAAGCCTACACACGCACCATCATCGCTGTTCCGGACCGGCGCTGGGTCTGGCTGATGGCACGTACGCCATCCGTTTCAGAGCCGGACTACCAGGCGATGATTGCAGTCCTTGAGCAGAACGGATTCGATATAACAAAGCTCAGGAAAGTCCCGCAGTATATTGATTTAAAAAGCGAATAACCCGATCCGGAAAGTCCGTAAAGACGGCATCGACGGCTTCAGCGCCACACAGGGCCCTGAGCAGTTCCTCAAGGTTAGCGAACCCCGGCGGCAAAGCGTCAGCGCGAAGCGTATAGGGATGGATCTGCAGACCTGCGCGATGCGCTGCCTGAACCAGCCCGGTACCCAGCACCAGCCCCAGGCCTGGACCGATCCCGTTGGCATACCCCCGGATTGCGACCAGCTCAGCATCTGAGGGTAAAGCGCCCTCACCTTCCATCAGTTGTACCAGCCGCAAGCGGCAACCCAGTCCGCTGCGGATACGTTGCAGCTCCCCGGCATCAAAGCACTGCACGATCGCTGAATCGCCGGGACCGGAGTAGCCATGACGGCTCAAGCTGGCGAGCATCTGCACCGCCAGATCAACGCCATGTTCGTGATGCCATGCGGGTGATTTCACTTCAGGGTAAATGCCGACACAACGCCCGGTGGAATGATTCAGTCCGTGTATGAAGCGGATTTCCTCGTCGAGTGTTGAAATTGCAAAACTGCCGGCAGCGCCCGGGAACCGACCAGGAAAACGCAGCTGCCCGCTCCCTGCGCGTCGCCGCTCGCTGACCGCCAATTGCCGGATTTCGGCAAGATCAAAATCGATACAGTAGTGCCGCCCGTCGGCACGCGCCCGGCCCGGGAAGCGGAGCGCCACATCAGTGAGATCATCGAGATGCAGATCGTGAAAAACGATCAGCTCGCCATCACGTGTCGCAACCACATCCTGCTCGAGGAAATCGGCGCCCATCGCGTGCGCCATGGCCTTTCCAGCCAGCGTATGCTCGGGCAGATAAGCCGATGCGCCGCGATGAGCAATAACGAGGGGCCGGATTACCATACCTCGGTGCGTCGTGGCGATTACTGCTCGCCGGCAACTCCAAGGCGTTTCTGCATAAGCGGGCTGGTCGTGGTGTACTGCAGGTGAACCTTCTTGCCGGGTTCCACGATCGCCTTGGCGGTAAACGCCGCCAGCGCAGCCTCATGAAAGCCGCTCAGGATGAGCTTCTTCTTTCCCGGATAATCACAGATATCGCCGATGGCGAAGACGCCCGGGATATTGCTCTGGAACTTCTCGGTATCGACCACGATGGCCTTCTTGTTGAACTCCAGTCCCCAGTTCGCAATGGGGCCAAGTTTCGGAGAGAGACCGTAAAACACCAGCACATGGTCCACATCCAGAATTTGAGAAGTGCCGGATGTGGTGGTGACCTCGACACCCGTCATCAGGGAACCGTCCATGCGCAAGCTGGTCGGATTAGCCTGCTCGACAAGCTGCACTTCGCCGCGGCCTGCACGTTCCTTGAGCAGCGCCACTGAAGCCGGTGCTGCGCGGTACTCGTCGCGTCGATGCACCAGCGTAAGCGCGGCGGCCTTCGGCCCCAGTGCCAGCGCCCAGTCCAGGGCTGAATCGCCGCCACCGAAAATCACCAGGCGCTTGCCGGCAAAAATTCCGGGATCTTTCACATGGTAGTGAATCTGCGTGCCTTCGAGCGCATCCGCACCATCGACATGTACGCGGCGCGGCTGGAACGAACCCACGCCTGCGGCAATGAAGACCGTCTTCGCCATGAACTGCTTGCCTTCGCTGGTGCGGGCCGTAAATCCGCCGTCCGCAACCGCCTTCAGCTCAACGACTTCTTCGCTGAGATGAAAAGTCGGCTGAAAGGGCTCAATCTGTTTCATCAGGTTCGCCACGAGTTCTGCGCCCGTGCAGACCGGTACGGCGGGAATGTCATAAATTGGCTTGTCGGGATACAACCATGCGCACTGGCCACCAGGCGCTGATAACGTATCGACGAGGTCCGCCTTGATCCCCAGCAGACCCAGCTCGAACACCTGAAACAGCCCTGCCGGGCCCGCCCCGATGATCAGGGCATCTGTATTGATCGTCATGATTTTGAACCGGATTTAAAGCAAGCTACGCCGGGACATCCGGCAAGCAGGCGATGTTACTGAGCCATGTCTTTTCAGACAAGCGCGCTGGCCGGCAAGCGCGCCGCCTGTCCGGCTGTCAGTCCAGCTTGAACTCAACGACGTCCCAGCGCGCCGTATCCTCATGGCGGGCATGGAGCCGGATTGCGTCAACAAGTACGCGCTCGTTCCACTCCACGACGTCAGCGGCACGATCAACAATCAGCTTCCTCAACATTACCGTCTCGCCAAATGACTTGACCGCCACGATCGGCTTGCTGAAAGCGCCTGCAACATCCATCTGGAAGGTCACCAGGTCCGGATTTGCTTCGTAGATTGAAACCGGCAGCACCATGATCTCGGCCGCCTTGATCTGGTTCCGCAACTCGTCTTTCAGGTCTTCCTTGCCGCCAGACGGAATCCGGTCGGGGTCGCTGGTCGCCAGGTACAGGAAGTTGTCCCGGCTCTCGAGATACTCGATAACCCGCAGATAATCCGGGTGCTTCTCGAACAGATGACTCACAAAGACGCGAATGGGTGCTTTATCGGACAAAATCCCGTCCTCCATCCAGTATTCTGCGGGACATACTACAGTTCCTGTTGCCGGCGGTCCCGGCAGCATTACACTCCCGGTCCAGATGCGCCTCCTCGTATACAACATCCGCTACGCCATTGGGGCCGGAGCCCCGCCGCAAATGCCGGTACCAGGGGCAGGTTACCTGTTTGGCGCACCCGGAAACCTCGACAACATCATAAATTTCGCGAAGTCTGTCACACCGGACGTGGTGGGCCTGATCGAGGTGGATGTCGGTTCAATGCGCAGCGGCGGGGTCAACCAGGCCGAAGTGATCGCAAATGCCCTGGGGCACTTCTCCAGCTATGAATGCAAATACGGCGAAGAATCACTGAACCAGCTGCTGCCCATACTGCGCAAGCAGGCCAATGCCTTTCTGGCTGCACCCTCGATTGTTGGCGAACGCTTCCACTACTTCGACACCGGCATCAAGCGCCTTATCATCGAGCTCGAACTCGACGGAGTGATCATTTTCCTGGTGCATCTGTCACTCAAGTACCGGCATCGACAGTTTCAGCTTCGCTATCTGTACGAACTCGTATCGAAAGCGAAGAAACCGGTCATCGTTGCGGGCGACTTCAATACTTTCTGGGGCGAGAACGAGATGTTCCTTTTCATGAAGGCAGCCGGGCTGCGCAGCGCCAACGTGAGCGGACTGCCCTCCTACCCCAGCAAGTCGCCACGTATGGAACTCGACTTTGTCCTGTATGGTGACGGGATAGACATTACCGCTTTCGACATCCCTCATGTCATCTATTCCGACCATTTGCCGCTGATCTGTGACTTTCAGCTGAGGTAACCACATGCTGCATTCATCGCTCGCGAATGTCCTGCTGACGCTCGTTCACTGGCGGCTGGAAAGCGATGCAGACGGAATCGGCTGGTTGTGCTTTGACCGGCAGGATGCCGGCGCCAACACCCTCTCCGCCGAAACGATGGCGGAACTGGGAGCGTGTCTGGACGCACTGGAAGCATCCGCACTCAAAGGACTGGTCATCTATTCGGGCAAGTCCCGGGGCTTCATTGCCGGTGCCGATATCAACGAGTTTCCCGCACTGGATTCCGAGGCACGCGCCTATGCAGTGGTGCGGCAGGGGCAGGACATTCTGGCCCGCCTGGAAGCCCTGCCCTTTCCCAGCGTTGCCGTACTGAACGGCTTTGCCCTGGGCGGCGGACTGGAGCTGGCACTGGCCTGCACCCGGCGCCTCGCGATTGCCGGAAGTGAACCGGTTTATGGTCTGCCTGAGGTACTGCTCGGCGTGCATCCGGGCTTTGGCGGCACGGTGCGTCTGACGCAGCTCATCGGCGTGCGCAAGGCGATGGACCTGATGCTGACCGGCCGGTCCATACGCCCGGTTCAGGCCTGGAAATATGGTTTGGTGGACGCGGTAGCTACGGAAGAAAAGTGGCGCAGCGGCGCCACGCACCTGCTGGCCGAAGGCCTTGAGAGAGCGCGGGCACCATGGCTTGACCGGCTTCTCGGTCTCGCTCTCCTGCGACCCCGGCTGGCACGGAAACTCCGAGACAAGGTCAGCAAGAAAGCGCCGGTTGAACACTACCCCGCCCCCCATGCGTTGATCGCATTGTGGGAGAAAAACGGTAACCTGGCGACGCCGGCCGCCTACAACGCGGAAGCAGAGTCGTTTGCCCGACTGGTCATGACGCCGACTTCACGCAACCTGGTACGGGTGTTCTTTCTGCAGGAACGCCTGAAGAAACTCGTCAGCAATGCAGAGCCAGTGAAGCGGGTACATGTTGTCGGCGCGGGTGTGATGGGGGGGGATATTGCGGCGTGGTGCGCATTGCGCGGCATCGAGGTCAGCCTGCAGGACCGCGAACTGAAATATATCGAACCTGCCCTGGAGCGGGCCCGCAAGCTCTTTGAGCGCAAACTCAGACAACCGGATGCCCTCGATGCCGCGACATCGCGCCTCACGGCAGATCCCGAGGGCCGGGGGATCGCCACAGCCGATGTGGTAATAGAAGCCATCTTCGAAGACCTGGCTGCAAAGCGTGAACTTTTTGCGCGCGTGGAGCCGCAATTGAAAGCCGGTGCAATACTGGCAACCAACACCTCAAGCATCCGGCTTGAGGACCTGAGCACCTGTTTGCAGGAGCCCGGCAGACTGATCGGACTGCACTTTTTCAATCCGGTGGCAAAGCTGCCGCTGGTCGAGGTCGTGGCGGCACCCGCCAGCAGCGCGGCGTCGGTGGATGCCGGCATTGCCTTCGCGCGCCGGATCGCCAAACTGCCTCTGCCCTGCCGGAGTCACCCGGGCTTTCTGGTCAATCGGATACTCGCACCCTACATAGCAGAAGCACTGGAACTGCTTCGGGAAGGCGTTCCGGCCGCCGAGATCGACCTCGCGGCGACCGATTTCGGCATGCCGATGGGCCCCATCGAGCTTGCTGATTCTGTCGGACTCGATGTGAGCGCCCATGTGGCGAGGATCCTGGCACCGGTTATCGGCAGGGAGGTTGCGCCCGAAATTGAAGAACTGGTGCGGCAAAAGCACCTGGGACTCAAGACCGGTCAGGGCTTCTATACCTACCGTGAAAGAAAGCCGGTGCGCCCAGCACTGGCGCCCGGCAGCTCTGATTCCGCGGTCCAGGAGCGGCTGATCCTGGCTCTGCTGAACGAAGCGGTGAGCTGCCTGCAGGAAGCGATTGTCGCTGATGCAGATCTGGTTGATGCCGGTGTGATTTTCGGTACCGGCTTTGCACCCTTCCGCGGCGGCCCGCTGCACTACGCACGGGCGACTGGAATAGACGCTGTGGTTGACCGTCTTGAGGCGCTGGCAATACAACATGGGTCACGTTTTCGGCCATCGCCCGGCTGGAAGCTTTTGGCCAACTGACGTCACAGATTCCACACAGGCATTCTTCCGCCCCGCAAAAGCTTGCGGTTACAATGGCCCCAGATGTCTGAACTGATACTCACCGAAGCCATTCTGCGGCGCTTCTCCCCGCTCGACAGCCTCAAGCGGGAGAACGTGGCGGCGCTCGCCAAGAAAATGGAGATCCGGACCCTGGAAAGCGGCAAGACACTGCTGCGCGAGGGGGATACCGACAAACGCACCTATTACCTGGTATCCGGCACGCTTGAACTCACCGATCGCAGCAATAGCGTCAGACTGATGCGTGCCGACAGCGCCGACTCAAGCAACCCGATAACGCCGTTACTGCCCCGGCGCTATACCGTCAAGGCAGTTGACCATGTCCAGTATCTGTCCGTCGACACGGAACTGCTGGATGTCATGCTGACCTGGGACCAGACCGGCAGCTATGAGGTCAGCGAACTGCACGACGACGAGCATGGCGAATCCGATGACTGGATGACGACGCTGCTGCAGACACGCGCCTTTCACCGCATTCCGCCGGCAAACATACAGGCCATATTCATGCGCATGCAGAAGGTGAATTACAGTGCCGGCGACGTCATCATCAAGCAGGGTGACGAAGGTGACTATTTCTATGTCATCACCCGTGGTCAGTGCACGGTGATGCGCGAAACGCCACTGAACAAGGAAGGCATCAAACTTGCCGAACTTGGCGTCGGCGATACTTTTGGTGAAGAAGCGCTGATTTCGCAGAACCGGCGCAATGCGACCATCACCATGCAGACCGACGGTTCGGTCATGCGCCTCGGCGAGCAGGACTTCAACACCCTGCTCAACGAACCAATGACGGTCTGGGTGGACCGTGAGGAAGCGCAGAAGATCGTGGCCAATGGCGGCAAGTGGCTTGATGTGCGCCTGCCGAGCGAGTTCGAAACACGCCACGAACCCGGAGCAATCAATATTCCGCTCTACTTTATCCGGCTGAAGCTCGGCACACTGGATCCGAAAATACCCTATATCGTCTGCTGCGATACCGGACGTCGCAGTTCGGCCGGAGCCTTCGTACTGAACGAACGGGGGTTCGATGCGCGGGTGCTGCGCAACGGACTGAATCTGGCCGACTGATGTCCGGGTCGGTCCGGGAGCCGCCAGGCTCCCGTGGGCTACATGGTATGAGTTGGTTTGTCGCCACCCAGGGCGCCGGCCAGATAATTCTCTATCTTTTTCTGCGTTGAGCCGCCGTCCTGGTCGCTGAACTGCACACCGATGCCGGCGGTACGTTTACCCTGCGCACCCTTGGGCGTCACCCAGATCACCTTGCCGGCGACCGGAATCTTCTCGTCCTCACCCATCACGTTAAGCAGCATGAAGACTTCATCACCGATCCGGTAGCTGGTACTGGTCGGGATAAACAGGCCGCCATTACGCACAAACGGCATGTACGCGAGATACAGTGCACTTTTGTCCCTGATTGTGAGCGTCAGCAGCCCAGGTCTTGCCATGACGTTACCTTGCATATCCCGCCGAACCGTACCACCACATCAACAGCTCTGCCCACTGAAGTTCCGGATTCAGCGAACGATCCTGCAGTCGATTTGCCTGATTGAGCTGATCCAGGTAGTCGCAGCAGGCGCTCATGTTCAGGCGCGAGTCCGAAATATTCAAGTGTGCTTTCGCTACAGCAGTCACCGGTTCGGCAATATTCATTGCTTCACGCATCAGCGTTGCCACTTGCCAGTAGAGCCAGCGGAGACAGAGACCTCGGTCGAGTCTGGCCCAGCGGCGCGCTACCGCGCCGGGTGAAACCTCACGTTGTACGATCTTTTCCAGATCCGCGGCCAGTTTCCCGGCCTGTTCGCCGAAGCCTTCACGCAGCAGCGTCCTGGCGCCCAGTGGTGCGCGGCCCGCAAAGCCCAGTGCTGCCTCCACACCGCCGCCTGCCGGATGGGCACGCCGCAGCCAGGCGAGCCCGGCCGACCAGTCCGGCGGTGCCAGCCGCACGCGCTCGCACCGGCTGACGATGGTGGCAGGCACGCGCGCCGGCGAATCACAGACCAGCAGGATCGTGGTCGCGCCAGGTGGCTCCTCAAGGGTCTTCAACAGGCAGTTTGCAGCATTGTGCAGCATGCGATCGGCAGGACAGATGATCGCAACCTTGCGCCCGCCCCGGTGACTGGTCAGCTCAAGATTGGCGATCAGCTCCCGCAGCTGGGCGATTCCAATGGATTTTTTGTCCTCTTCCATGCTGATGGAAAAGAAATCCGGATGCGGCAGTGCCGGCAAGGCTTCCGCTTCGCTGTCGGCCGCCGGCTCCCAGTCCGTACCCAGGATCTGCGCTGCAGACCACAGGGCGAAATGGCGCCGCCCCGTGCCAGGTGGTCCATAGATCAACTGCGCCTGCGGAGGCTGATCCCGCTGCAGGCGTGACTTGAGCTGCCGAGCCGGAGACTCCAGCCAGAATAAGTCATTAATAAGAGTCATATTACAATAGCTTATACGCTATTCGCAGAATTCATTTGAATAAAATATCCTGCAAGGCCCGACTGATATCCGCCTTGACCTCAGGCAGCGCTCGCGCGGCATCGATCAGGCGAATCCGTTCCGGGTACTGCCTCGCCAGCTCCAGATAGCGCGCCCTCACGCGGCTGAAAAACGGACTCGCCTCACGCTCGAAGCGGTCGCGCTCAGCACGGCCGGACTGTCGGGACACCGAGACCTCCAGTGACACATCGAGCAGCAGGGTCAGGTCCGCACGTAGTCCGCCCGTCACCAGCTGATCGAGGGTCTCTATGGTATCGCGCGCGATGCCCCGGCCCCCGCCCTGATAGGCATGACTGGCATCGGTAAAGCGGTCACAGACCACCCAGCGCCCTGCCTGCAGCGCCGGGCGGATAACTGTCTCGATGTGTGCAGCACGGGCTGCATACATCAGGAGCAGCTCGGCCATCGGCACGATTTCACCGTCAGGCCGGAGCAGCAGTTCACGGATTTTCTCGCCCAGCGGTGTCCCTCCCGGCTCACGGGTCGACAAGACTTCGTGTCCGGCCCGCCGCAATTCTTCAGCAACAAAAGCGAGGTTCGTGGATTTGCCGACACCCTCGATGCCCTCCACTGTAATCAGACGCCCGGGTTCCCGTGCTGAAGCTGGCCTGTTCATCGTTAGTGTCGTGCCTTCAAAGCAGCAAGGTACAGCTGAACAGCTTTCTGGTGCTCCGCCAGCGTATCGCTAAAGCGATGACTGCCGTCACCGGCACCGCTTGCAACAAAGAACAGGGCCGTACCAGGCGCGGGATGAGCTGCGGCAGACAAGGCGGCGGCACCCGGTGCTGCGATCGGCGTCGGCGGCAAACCTGTTCTCGTATAGGTGTTCCAGGGCGTGTCGGTTTCGAGGTGGCGCCGGGTCAGATTGCCATCGAATTGCGGGCCGACGCCATAGATCACGCTCGGGTCAGTCTGCAGCAGCATTCCTTTCCGCAGCCGCCGCACGAATACGCCAGCGATCTGTGGCCGCTCCGCCGCCAGCGCTGTTTCACGCTCGACGATGGAAGCCAGCACCAGTAACTCATAGGCACTGTGCAGCGGGAGATCAGGTTCCCTGCCCTTCCATGCCTGCCTGAGCTGCTCCTGCATGGCCTTGTGCGACATGGCGAGGAGTTCAGCATCCGTCGTACCGCGCGGAAACAGATAGGTCTCCGGCAGGAATGCACCTTCGGCGCTCGCAAATTCCAGTTTCAGCTGTGTGGCCAGCTCGCCAGCATCGCTGGCAGTCAGCGTCTGCTTCAGCACCGCTGTTTTTTTCAGGGCGGCCATGATCTCGGCAACCGTCCAGCCCTCAACCAGGGTAAAGCCGTGCAGCTGCACGCGGCCCGCCACGAGTTCGGCCAGCAGGCCACGCGCAGTCAGTCCCGAACTGAACGCATATTCGCCGGCCTTGATCCGGCCCGCCTGTCCGCTGAGACGACCATAGAGGGTGAGAATGGCGGGCGCAGAGATAATCCCATCCGCAGAAAGCTGACGGGCAACGGTGGCCAACGAGGCTCCTGCTGGCACTTCCAGACGATAGCCGGTAGCCGCAATCGGCAGCGGCGCAGAAAGGTAAGTGCGCGCCCAGACCGTGCCGGCCACAACGGCCAGCACGATCACACCGGTCAGGATCAGCAGCGGCCGGCGCACTCGCCCACACCCAAATCGACCAGCTTTGCCGCCAGCTTGCAGGTCACCGGACCCGGGTTCCACTGACGTTCGCCGAGCTGCCCGACGGGCCGTATCCCGATCAGTGCATTGCTGACGAACACCTCATCCGCATCCAGCAACGCCATTTTTGTCACTGGCCCCTCGTAAGACTCGATGCCTGCTCCCTGCGCCTGCTGCAGGATGACCCGACGCATCACACCGCTGATGCCCGCATGTGTGACCGAGGGCGTGAGCAGTCTCCCGCCCGAGACGATGAAAATATTGCAGGCGGTACCACCTACCAGTTGGCCCTGCTCGTCGCACATAAAACCCTCGGCGATCAATTCATCCTGCCACTCGGCGCGAGCCAGCACTTGCTCCAGTCGGCACAGCGTTTTCAGACCCGCCGTGACAGGATTCCGCCCGGCGATAGTCTCACACCAGCGCACCCTGATCGGTGTCCAGCGCTGCGCTCTACACCGCTCCAGGCCCCAGGCGACAGTCGGCTGCTGATGCTGTAGTGGCACATAGCCACGCGGCCCTGGACCACGCGTCAGGATCAGCTTCATCACGCCTTCATCGATGCCAGCCGCTGCGGCTGACAACTGCGCACGGAGTGAGTCGCGCTCCGGTGCAGGGAGCTTGAGCCGTGCAGCACCAGCATACAGCCGGTCCAGATGCAGATCGAGAAACCGGGCAACAGAACAGCGGATCGCAATGGTCTCAAACAGACCGTCACCATAGGTCAGACCGCGATCGTCGATATCGACAAGCCTGCCGGGCACACCGTTGATCCAGTACCGCTCCATTGCCCGTCAGCTCTCCAGTGCCAGCAGCATGCCCCTGGCCTTCGCCCGGGTCTCATCGAGTTCCCGCTCTGCAACGGAATCGGCAACGATGCCGCTCCCTGCCGAAAGCGCCACCCCCTTGCCACACACCTGGATGGTACGGATCAGAATATTGAAATCACAGCTGCCATCGCGATTGAGATAACCCATCGAACCCGTATATGGCCCGCGCGGTTGCGATTCCAGATCCCGGATGATTTCCATGCAGCGCACTTTGGGACAACCGGTGATCGTACCGCCGGGAAAAACCGCACGAATCAGCATGCCCGGTGTAACACCTGTGCGCAGCTCGCCGCGAATATTTGAAACGATATGATGTACGTGAGCATAGGACTCAACAGTCATCAGCTCATTTACCGTTATGGTACCCGGCACACAGATCCTGCCGAGGTCGTTACGTTCCAGATCAATCAGCATCACGTGCTCGGCACGCTCCTTTGCGTTACCGAGCAATGCCCTGCATCGCTCCTCCTCGGGGTCAGCCATGCTCGCACGCGGCCGCGTGCCGGCTATCGGCCGCGTCTCTACGTATCCGTCCCGAACGCGTACCAGCCGCTCAGGCGATGAACTGATGATCGCGCAATCGCCGAACGTTGCGAATCCGGCAAATGGTGCCGGATTTACTTCACGCAGCCGGTGATAGATTTGCCAGGCTTCAACTTCCGCTTGCAACTCACCCGTCCACCGGCGGGCCAGGTTGACCTGGAATACCTCACCGGCTGCAATCAGCTGGCGCGTTCTTTCGACAGCGTTGAGGAATTCATGTGGGTCCGGTTCATGAATGCCGTCAGCAAGAGTTCCTGGGCACCGGGGCGGCCGGTTCCGGGTCTGGATCGCGGCATCGATATCGGCTGTCATCTGTGCGGTAGCCGGTTCATTTCCCGGCTCGGCCAGCAGCCATGCCTGGCCGCTGTGCCGGTCACGGATGAGCGCCACCGGTATCCGAACTGCAAGCGCAACAGGGAATCCGGACAGCGCTGCAGACCTGACAGTCGGCTCGGTTTCACGAACCAGCTCATAGGCCAGAAAGATGAACCAGCCGCCCTGAAACGGCAGACCGGGTATCGCGGCAGCACGGTTGTCTGCACCGGTCCCGGAACGGTATTCGGCCGATTCACTCGCCCACCAGGCATCGAGAGCCGCGAGAAACCCGGTCGACCGCCCGGCACGGTCTCCGGAGAGTTTCCAGTCCTCGTCCAGGCGAATCATCTCACCGGGAAAGGCAAACAGGATGTCGAAACGTTCCCGTGCGATTACACCACCAAGGCTTTCAAGCAGGAAAGGATAGCGCTCCGGCGCCAGGCGGTGCAGATCGAGAAAGTCGAATTCTGCCGGCAGATGGACTGGAGTGACGGTGGGCGGAGTCACAGCGATTCAGGCCGCCGTCGATGTGCTGCCGGCAACCGGCACCGGAATCTCAAACGCGCCGGAAAACGAGGCTGCCGTTGGTTCCGCCGAAGCCGAATGAGTTACTCAATACTGCATCGATCGGCATCTTGCGCGCAGTGTTCGGCACGTAGTCCAGATCGCAATCCGGACCCGGCTTGTGCAGGTTGATGGTCGGCGGCGCAACCTGGTCACGAATGGCCAGTATGCTGAATACGGCCTCCACCGCACCCGCCGCACCCAGCAGATGTCCGGTCGTGGATTTCGTCGAACTCACGGCCAGCTTGTCTGCATGCGCACCGAAGACCGAGCGGACTGCCCGTGTTTCTGCCGCATCACCCAGCGGGGTGGATGTGCCGTGCGCATTGATGTACTGGAGATCTTCGGGATTCATTCCGGCGTCTTTCAGTGCCGCACGCATGCTGGCCTGCGCACCGTCGCCAGTCTCCGCGGGTGCGGTGATGTGGTGTGCATCGGCACTCATACCAAAACCGGCCACTTC
This sequence comes from Pseudomonadota bacterium, assembly GCA_963204745.1. Taxonomy (GTDB): domain Bacteria; phylum Pseudomonadota; class Gammaproteobacteria; order Steroidobacterales; genus SHZI01. The sequence goes on along the minus strand of CAUJHF010000020.1, from coordinate 70,221 downwards.
AGCAAAAATCTGCGCACCGCGACGGCGTGCCGCCTCGTACTCTTCAAGTACCAGACATGCCGCGCCATCGCTGAGTACAAAACCGTCGCGATCGCTGTCCCAGGGCCTGCTTGCGCCCTCCGGATCCGCATTGCGCTGCGAAAGCGCGCGCGCCGAACAGAATCCGCCGAGGCCAAGCGGCGTGAGCCCGTGCTCTGCACCGCCGGCCAGCATGACGTCGGCATCGCCATAGGCGATCAGGCGTGCCGCCATGCCGATACAGTGGGTAGAGGTTGTGCAGGCACTGACCAGCGCGATATTCGGACCACGGAAATCGTACTGGATCGAAATATGGCCGGAGATCATGTTGATGATGCTGGCCGGAACGAAGAACGGCGAAATCTTGCGCGGACCACCCTCGGTGTAGCGAATGAAATTTGCTTCAATCGTACCGAGCCCGCCGATTCCCGAGCCTATGGCCACACCAATACGGTCCGGCGCATAGCCCGCCGCAGCCAGGCCGGCATGCACCACAGCCTGCTGGGCCGAAGCGATACCGAAATGGATGAACGGGTCCATTTTCTTCTGTTCTTTGGGTGGAATGTACTGACCCGCATCGAAGTTGCGGATGCTGCCGCCGATGGTCGTCGAAAACTGGCTGGCATCGAAATCGGTGATCGGCCCGATACCACTGCGACCGGAAACCACCTGTGACCAGGCGGTCTCCACATCATTGCCCACGGGCGCAATGATTCCCATACCGGTAACGACGACGCGTCGGCTGGACATGCCGGTCTACCCTCGAAACAAAGCGGGCTGAAGTGCCCCGGGGACGAAAACGAAGCTCAGGAAGCAGCAGCCCGTTGAGTGATGTAGTCGATAGCCTGCTGTACCGTCTTGATTTTCTCGGCGTCCTCGTCGGGGATCTCGGTCTCGAACTCTTCTTCAAGAGCCATGACCAGTTCGACCGTATCCAGGGAATCGGCGCCAAGGTCATCCACGAAAGAGGCCTTGTTGGTGACCTCTTCTTCCTTTACGCCGAGCTGCTCGGCAACGATGCTCTTGACCTGTTCCTCAATACTGCTCATGTCTCTATGTCCTCTTCTCGTGAGTCCGAAAATAGTGTGGGCCGGCTTGTATGCCCACCAATTGAGTGCCCCACCGGGCGGGTATTCTAGGTTAAGCCCACCGGTCAATCTAGCATTGCAAAAAAACCCTCGCCGGGCGATAAGCCGGATCACGGCATGAGCATGCCACCATTGACATGTACGGTCTCCCCGGTGATGTAACTACCGGAGCGCGCGGCCAGAAACAGGGCCGCGGCCGCCACATCCTCCACCGTGCCCAGGCGCTGCAGTGGCACACGTGCCTCAAGCTCCGTGCGCTGGGCCTCAGCGAGGCCTGCAGTCATGTCGGTGGCAATAAAACCCGGCGCGATGACGTTTACGGTGATACCCCGGCTGGCCACCTCGCGCGCCATCGCCTTGCTGAAGCCGATCATCCCTGCCTTGGCCGCTGCGTAGTTCGTCTGGCCAGGGTTGCCCATGACACCCACAACCGACGAAATATTGATGATCCGGCCATGCCGCGCCTTGAGCATGCCGCGCATGAATGTCTTGCTTGTGAGGAACACGGCGGAGAGATTCGTATCGATGACAGCCTGCCAGTCTTCCTCTTTCATGCGCATCAGCAGATTGTCACGCGTGATGCCCGCATTGTTGACCAGAATACTGACCGAACCCTCATTCGCGCTGATATCGGCTTCTACGGCGCTGACGGACGTCGCTTGTGAGGCATCCAGCACCAGACCACGACCGGTTACACCCAGGGCCTGAAACCTGGCACTGATCGCGGCGGCCCCCGCTCCGGTCGTCGCCGTACCGATCACGGTGGCACCGGCCTGCCCGAGCAGATCGGCGATCGCTGCGCCTATTCCGCGCGAAGCACCGGTAACGAGCGCCCGCTCACCGGCAAGTGAAAAAAGCGTTGCTGGCTTATCCAACTATTATCTCCGCAAGCTCAAGTGGTGACTTCAGGCGCCGCATTATAGACAGGCACGGCACAGCCGATCGGGTTTCAGGCGCGCAGCTTCCGCACAGCGGACTCACCGCCGGCAAACAGGAAGCCGCCGACTGCGCCCCACAGGTGCGCGTCCGTGACTACCGTTGAACCGATCGTTTCTGTTGACAGGGGTACGGCACCGTTAAGTTGCTCCCATCCCAGCTTCGCGATCCAGATCAGCAGCAGGACCCAGCCGAACCGATCACCCTGACGGATCCAGTCCAGCGCACCGATGACCAGCAGACCGTGCAGCGCACCGGACATACCTACACACCAGAAAACTTCCGGGCTGAACAGATAAAGCCCCAGGGTGCTGACAAGGGAACAGACCAGCTGTGCAAGGATCCAGCCGACAGGCGTTCGCGCGGGGTAAAACACCCATATCCCCAGCAGCAGCGCGCCCACATTCAGCGCCAGATGACGCCAGCCCAGATGCACCAGATTGCCGGTCAGAAGCCGCCAGTATTCGCCGCCCGCCACTGCGTCACGCGCATACCAGAGATTCCGGTGCAGTTCGGCAGGCAGGAACTGAAGGCTGACGAGCAGCAGCGCGAAACCCATGGCCCACACCAGGGACGACGAGTTCTGCCAGGGGGAAAAGCTTATGTTTCGTGCTGTTATGCGCACCAGGTCAAATCTTTCTGAAATTTACTGGCAGGCCCTGTCCCGGTGGCGGATAATCGCCTGCGGGTTGCCGCTGCTGTTGGGTTGCAGCGGATCATCGCAGAATCACGAGGCCAATACATGAAGTTCGAGAACGCTCCGTTCCGGGCAGCGCGCGGCTTTACGCTGATAGAAATCATGGTTGTGGTGGTCATTCTCGGCATTCTTGCCGCGCTGATTGCACCCAACGTGATCAGCCGTATCGACGATGCCCAGGGCGCCAAGGTGCAGCAGGATATCCGCGCCATCGAAAGCGCTCTGAAGCTCTATCGCCTGGACAGCTTTCGATATCCTACCGGCCAGGAAGGGCTCGATGCCCTCGTTACCCCGCCACAGGATCCCGGTCAAAAGTGGCCGGATGGCGGTTATCTCGACCGCTTGCCCAAGGATCCCTGGGACCGACCGTACATCTATGAGAACCCCGGCAAACAGGGGGCTTTCGACATCTATACGCTGGGCCGCGACGGGCAGCCGGGCGGTGACGGTGTAGATGCCGATATCGGTAACTGGGATATAGACTGACCGGCCGCATGCCCTGTCCGGCAAATGATCGGCAGCAGCAGGGCTTCACCCTACTCGAAGTGCTGGTGGTGGTGTTCATCGTCGGCGTCATTGCCACGATGTTTACACTTGCCGTGGGTGTAGCCGGTGGCGTAGACCGGGAACTGCGTCAGGAAACCGAACGCCTGGAAACACTCATACATCTTGCGCTGGAGGACTCGACCTTCCAGGCGCACGAGCTGGGCATACGCTTTTATCCGCAGAGCTACGAGTTCTCTGTCTGGTCACGCGGGCAGATCGCAGACCCCACCGATGACACCTGGGTACAAATCCAGGATGAGGTTCTGGCACCACGAAAACTCAACAAGAGCTTCGGCTTCGAGCTGGAAATCGAGGGACGCAGTGTCGTCCTCGAAAACAGTGCAAAGGAAGTGGAAAAAAACTACCGGCCACAGGTCTTCATATTTTCTTCCGGCGATATCAGCGATGCCTTTGTGGTGCGTATCCGTGATCGCATCGAGCAGCGGAGCTACACACTCGATGTGGCAACAGATGGCACGACGGAAATCACGCGCGATGACAAATGAGCGGCACGGACAGCCGGGTTTCACGCTCATCGAGGTGCTGGTCGCACTGGTAATCGTTGCACTGGGACTGCTCGCCGCCTTCGGCCAGGTCAACCAGACGCTGACCACGGCGAGCCGGCTGCGGGACAAGACCCTCGCCGACTGGGTCGCACTGAACCAGCTCACGGCACAACGGCTGCCGGGTGAATTTCCTGCCATCGGCAGCAACTCCGGGGAAACCGAAATGGGGCGCGCCAGATGGCGCTACACCGTCAAGGTCGAGAAAACCGACTTCGAAGATCTGCGCCAGATCGACGTTTCGGTCGCCTTCGCCGATAACCCGGAACAGGCCGTCAGCTCCATCTCCGGCTTCATCGGACGGGCGGCCAGTCAGGCTGTAGAACCCGGTAGCCAGCGCGCCGACTGGGTACCGGTCGAGCCGGATCGCTGAACATGTTGTATCGCAAGCCCGTCCGCCGGGGATCACTGCCTGGCGCCAGACGCAAGCTCAGCGGCTTTACGCTGCTCGAGCTGCTGGTGGCGATGGGTATCTTTGCGGTAATCGGTGCGATGGCGCTTGGAGGCCTGAATACCGTAGTCGACCAGACCACCATCGCTCGCGAGCAGATGGATCGTCTCGGCAAGCTGCAGCGGGCACTGCGCCTGATGAGCGGCGACTTCAGCAATCTCGCACCACGCTTTGTCCGCGACGAACTCGGTACAGCCGGTGAGGCGCCCCTGCTTGCGGATGGCCGCCTGTTCGGCGTGGAGCTGCGACTCAGCCGTGGCGGCTGGCCCAATCCAGCCGCCCTGCCCCATCGCGGCACCCTGCAGCGCGTGCAGTATCGTCTGGATGACGACAAGCTGATTCGCGAATACTGGCCCGTAATGGATCATGTACTGGCTCAGGAGCCGCGCAGCGAAGAACTGCTGAGCGGTGTCAACGAATTCAAACTGTTCTATCTCGATACGCAGAATGAATGGCAGACCCAGTGGCCGCCCGCACAGACAGGCAGCACAGTCGTCGGCCAGCGACCACGCGCGGTACGCATCGTTCTGGACCTCGAGGACTGGGGCGCTGTCGAACGCCTGATCGAGGTGACCCAGTGAAACGGTGTGCAGGTCCGGCCCGCCAGCGTGGTATCGCCGTGCTCACGGCAGTGCTGGTGGTTACCGTGGCGACGGTGCTCGCAGTCAACCTGCTGTGGCAGAGCAGTGTCGATCTGCGCCGTACCGAGACCCTGCTGCTGCAGGACCAGGCGCGTCAGTACGATCTCGGTGGCGAAGAACTCGCCAGGGTGTTTCTGGTCAGGGACTATCGCAATGATCCCGATGGCATGGATACGACGAAGGAGATCTGGGCTACGCCACTGAAGCGTGATTTCGAGGGCGGGTTCTTCGAGGGCTGGCTGCTCGACCAGCAGGGCCGCTTCGATGTGAACAGCATGCTCGGTGCGGACGGCAAACCGGATGAGAAGGCCTGCCGCCAGTTTGTGCGCATGCTGACCTTGCTGCCCCTTGAGTCGCCGCTGGATACAAGCACTGCAACCGGGCTCATGGAAGCGACTCTGGACTGGATCGATCCGGATGAAGCGCCACAGCTGAACGGCGCCGAGGACGACCGGTATACCAGCCGCGAACCACCCTACCGGCCGGCGAATTTCTGGTTTGTTTCCACCAGCGAGTTGCAGGCGGTGCAAGGCTACACGCAGGAAATCTATACCGCGCTGGAACCGCATGTCACAGCCCTGCCGCCGGTCGGGAAAGAGCGTCGCAAGACCAACATCAACACAGCCACCGATGTGGTGCTGGCCTCACTGGTGGACAACGAAAGCCTGGAAAGCGTTGAACCGCTGCTCAATCAGGAATACGCGCAGGCAAGTGACTTCATCGAGGAGGCGCCGGGGTTCAAAGCCGTCGAGAACGATATCGACGTAAAAAGCGACTGGTTTCTGCTGACTGTGACCACATCTATTGGCACCACCCAGTCCACTCTGTACAGTCTCCTCGAACGCCGTGGCGAAAACGTCACGGTCCGTCTGCGCAGTTTTGACGTGAAATGACCGATGAGTGAAACCCTCGTAGTCCGCCTCCGTGCCAGCGACACCGGACTCGCCGAGTGGATTGTGGTCGATGACACCGGCGCCTGCACGCAGGCACCTGCTGCCGGACCGGTAGCGGGCGCAGCAGAGCATGCGAGCGGCAGACGCGTCGTCTGTCTGCTGCCCTCAACGCGGGTGCTGCGCACCCGTGCCGACCTTCCGGTTCGCAACCAGAGCCGACTCGCTCTTGCCCTGCCCTTCGCCCTGGAAGACCTGCTCGCGGAAGACATCGATGACCTGCATTTCGCCAGTGGCATGCGGCATACCGATGGCCGGATCAGCGTTGCGGTGATCCGTCGTACACATCTGGAAGACTGTCTCGCCCTGCTGGCAGAAGCTGGTGTGGCGCCCAAGGCGATATTTGCCGACAGCGACGGCGTCGCCGATCTTGTCGGCACGACGACGATACTGCTCGAAGACACACAGGTGATTCTGCGCGATCCGGGCGGCGATGCGGTGGCCGCCGAGACCGATGGCCTTGATGCATTGCTGAGCCTCTGGCTGACGCAGACCAGGCCCGCCAGTGATGACAGCACGACGCCACCCCGCCAGCTACAGATTTATGACGCCACTACCGACGGCTGGCCAAACTCGGTCTGGGAGGGATTGCAGGAGCAGGTACAGAGCCTCGAGGTCCGGCGTTTGCCGGACGGGGCGCTGGCACGCCTGGCAGCCGGCGTCGTCGTCAGTCCGGGTGTCAATCTGCTGCAGGGCCGGTATGCGACTCGTTCTACCTTCGCGAGTTACTGGCCGCGCTGGCGGCTGGCCGCTGCACTCATTGCGGCGCTGGGTCTCGCGATGCTGCTGAATGCCGGAATCGACACCTGGCACCTGAAGCGCGAATCCGCAGCGCTTGAAACCGAACTGAGCCAGGCCATCGGGCATACTTTTCCCGGCTCGGCCGCACAGGATGTACGTGCGCTTGTCGATCAGCGCCTGCAGGCTGGCGGTCCGCAACAGGGCCTCGCGACAGGCAGGCAGTTTCTCGATACGCTGCGTACTGTTGCGGGGGCTGTATCACGCACCGGCAACGCACGGATCGAGGCACTTAACTTCCGCACCGGCATCATGGAACTGACCTTGCGTGTGCCCAGTGCCGATTCCCTCGACAGTATCCGCAAGCTGGTGACCGAAGGCGGTCAGCTCAATGCCGAAATCCAGTCTTCCAATGCCGAAGGTGAGCAGATCCAGGGACGCATCCGGATCACGCCAGCCGGCAAGCCGGGTGAGGCATGAACCTGGCACCGCTTCAGCAGTGGTTCGACAAGCTGGCGCCGCGCGAGCGCTGGATGGTGATGGCCGGTGCACTGTTTACGCTGGTCGCACTGATCTTCGTGCTCGGCATCCGGCCGCTGTACCAGGCCCGCGATGCTGCTGCGGAGCGCGTTGCCGAACAGCGCCGGCTGCTCGACGATATCGAACAGGTCGCGCAGCGCTTCGGGCCGCAATCCGGTCCTGCTGTGCAGGCGCAGAGCAGTGGCGAATCGGTAATCGTGCTCGTTGACCGCTCGACCAGGGAGCGCGGGCTAAGCAGCTATCTGAAGCGCAATCAGCCTGAAGGCAATGGCGGTGTTCGCCTGCGCCTGGAAAACGCACCCTTCGACGAGCTGCTGCTGTGGATCTCCGATGTGCAGTCCGGACAGGGACTCGCAGCCGTGTCGGCCAGCTTCGACCCGACCGGTGAGCCGGGACGCGTGAACGCCAACCTTGTGCTGAGTCCGGTCGGACGCTGAGTTGGCATGACGCGCATGCACCGCACCCTGCTGTTCACTGGCCTGGCGTCCCTGGGCCTGTCGCTGCTGCTGCTCATTCCGGCAAGGACCGTTCTGCCACTGCTGACAAAATCCGGTGCGGTCACCAGCGGCCTCGCTGGCACCGTCTGGTCAGGCAGCGCGCGTACCCTGAGTGCGGGACCGCTGCGCTTCGACCAGCTGCGCTGGCAATTTGAGCCGTGGCAACTGTTGCGCGGCGAGCTCGGCGCGCATATCGAAGGGCGGCTGCCAGATGGCTTCTTTTCCGGACACGTCTCGCGCTCGCTGGGCGGCAGACTTGTCATTCGCGATATCGAAGCGGCGGCACCGCTGCAGGTACTGTCGCCTGGCATGGCGTCGCTGACCGGCAATAGCCAGCTCAGCATCAGGATGCAGCAGATCGCCTGGCTCGACGGCTGGGTTGAAACCGCGATTGGCACAGTACAGCTGTCGCAGGTCGTGTTGCCGATTCCAGTACTTGCCGGCCGAACTCCGCCTGGCAATTACATCATCAGCTTCGACAGCGAATCGCTGGCAGCCGGCACGCCGCTCAGCGGGAAGGTTGCCGACGGCGGCGGCCCGCTGGAAATCAGTGGCGTACTGAACCTGAGTCCGCCGCGCAGCTACGAACTCTCGGCCACGGTCAAGGCGCGCGACACGGCGCCGCCGGAACTGGTCAATATTCTGAAGTCGGCCGGCCCGCGCGCACCCGACGGAGGCCGCGAGTTCAGTCTGGCCGGCTCATTCTGATCCGGGTACGGGCAGCTCGACGGTATGCAGCAGCCTGAGCAGCGGAAAGTACAGCGCCACCGAGATCGGCCGTGCTTCAATCCGCGCGAAAGCGTTGCGGTAGGCAGTCAGCTGTGGCGTGTAGCGCCGTATTTCTGAAGCGATAAACTGCGCGCGGTCACCGCCCTCGTGGCTGCTGGTCTTGTAATCGACGATCCAGCGGATGCCCTGCCCGCAGATGAATGAGCGGTCGATGACCAGGTGCGTGAAACGATTGCCGGACTTCACCGTCAACGGATACTCGTTCACCGCCTCATCGTGCCGTGAAGACATCAGCCAGCGTCCACGCTCATCTGCCAGCGCATTGCTCAACACCGCATGCACCCGCTCAATCGCACGGCTCAGATTGTCCGCTTCGACGCCAGCGCGGATCAGCAAACGGCGGATGGCGGGTTGCAGATCGCGGAGCGCCGCGTCGTCGCCCGCGAACTGCTCGGCGCCGACCGTCGCAATATGCTGCAACCAGCGATGCGCGACGGCACCGGCATGCATCGCCCAGGAGCTCGCCCAGTCGTAAGGCACGAGGGTTGCGGGCTGTGCCGCTTCCCTGATTGTCAGGCCCAGGCCGGGCGGCGGCAGCGGCCGCTGCCACTCGCCAGGCAGTCGGCGCAATACAGGTTGCTGCCAGCGGGACACACAATCGTCTGTCGCAGGAACCGTTGTCTCGGTGATGTCGGGCCAGCAGGAGGCGAGTGCCGGCCACAGGCGCTCCAGCAGGCTGCCCGCCGCGGGCACGGCCGATACGGCACCATCGTCAGCCGGCTCAGCAGTCTTGAGCTGGCCGTAAAGGTGGAGGCGCTTGATGGCGCGGGTCGCCGCGACATAGAGCAGGCGATCGGTTTCGGCAAGTCTCTGCTGACGCCGCAGACGCCACAGCAGCGCGTAAAGTGGATCGGCATTCTTCTCACCGGCCGCATTCACCGGCGCCAGCAGCAGCTCAGGCTTGCCGCCGGCCAAAGGCACTTCCTGCCAGAGAAGTGCCGGTTGCTGATCGCGGCGGGTTTCCCGGCCGAGGGCCGGCAGGATGACCGTATCGAACTGCAGCCCCTTGGCCTTGTGAATCGTCATCACCTGAACCTGGCCGCCGCTACCGGGCAATGACGATGGCGATGCGGCGATGGAAGCATCCAGCGCGAGCAGGTCCGCGCAATCGCCCCCGCTGTCGTGCCGCGCGATCGTATCGAGCACGAGATCCGCAAGCGGCAGGTCCGCACCGGCAACGGCTGGTCCACCCAGTTCCACCCACAGGCCTTCGATCACATCACGCAAGGCGATCTGACCGAGACGCGCGCGCGCGCGCGCGAATGCTGCCCCAAGCCGCGTCACGCGATTGCGGCCTTCCGTACTCAGCCTGGACAGCCACTGTTCATCGCTACAACGTTCGATCAGCAGAGACCGGTCATCAGCTGCCGGAGCAGCCAGAGCTTCGAGATCGGTCAGCATCAGCCCGCACCAGGGCGCCCGCAGCACAGACAGCCAGGCCAGCCGGTCACCGGCATGCAGAAGCGCGTGGGTGAGTGCAAGAAGCTCGCTGGCGATCGCCGTCTTGCCGAGCTGTACAAGGTCGGCCGCAGAAAAATCGATCTGTGCCGCCCGCAGCGCCGAAACGACCGCCGCCGCATGTGCCCGGCTGCGCACCAGAATGCCGATACTGTCCGCCGGCCAGCGCTGCAGGCAGCGCGCCACCAGAGCAGCAACCTGGATACCTTCGGATTCCGCCTGCATCCAGCTGCAACCGTGCAGACGCACACCATATTCAGGCTCGCCTGAATCCGCTCCCTCCGCAGTGCAACCTTCCACCGGAGGAATCGCGGGGGTACTGGGGACGAAACTGATGGCACTTGTGAGCAGGTCGTCGCGTGGCGGAAAAATCTGCGGAAAGATCCGGTTGACCCACTCGACCAGCGGAGGCACTGAGCGGAAGTTGGCACACAGGCGGATGAATTCCAGTTGCACGCCGGGAATCCCCTGATCGCGACTGGCCAGAAACAGGCGTACTTCAGCCTGTCGAAAACCGTAGATGGACTGCATCGGATCGCCGACCAGAAACAGTGTACGGCCGTCGCCAGGCGACCAGCCGCGCGTCAGTGCCTGCAGCAACTCGTATTGGGGCTGCGAGGTGTCCTGGAACTCGTCGAGCAGCACATGGCGGATCCGCCAGTCCACACGCATCGCCAGTTCGCTGGGCGCATCGTGGTCGCCCAGTGCTGCCCTGCCCTCCGCCGCGATTTCCACGTAGTCGGTCAGGCCACGCGCAGCGAAGACCAGCTTCAATCCGGCAGCCGCGACGGGCAGCAGCTGCAGAAGCGCCTCGAGCGCCTGCCACTGCGCAGCCGGATAAACCGGCGATGGCAAACCGGCGACCGTCGCCAGCACGGGTAACAGTCCGTGGACCTCGCCGATTCGCGCGATCAGCTCCGCAGCATGTGCCTTGAGATCCTTCTGCGCAGCCGGGAATCCCTCTGCCACGGTGAGTCGCGCGCGCGGCGTACCTGATTTCGTCAGGATCGTCGCCGCTGCAAACTGCCACCATGCCAGACGCTCAGCAACCGGGTGCCTGCTGTCGGGGCCCGCTGCGACAAGGTGACCACGATTGATCGAGGCAGCGTGGATGATCTCCATGAGTTGATCGAGCAGCGCTGCCGGTATCGCCGCCTGAACCAGATCCAGCTCATGACTCACCACCCGACCCAGTGCGGCTTCAAGCTCGGCACGTGCCAGGCCCATATCCATGCGGGTACCGATGATCGGCAGCCATTGGTCGCGATGCGCCAGCATGCCGGCCAGCAGACTTTCCAGACGGTCCAGGCGGTTATCGAAATGAGCCAGCAGGCTGGCCACTGCCGCACCTGCCGCATCGTCCTCGACGAGCAGTCGCAAGGCCTCACGCGCCGCCTGCCGATACAGCGGTTCGAACTGTGTCGCCAGCGGGCGCAGCACGTTGGCGCCGCCGCTCACCGGTGTACTGCGCGCGAGCGATGCATTCAGGCTGTCGATCGTGCTGATGTGCAGACGAGACGGGTAGGCGGCAAGACCCCAGCCGCGCGCCTGATCCCTGGCCCGGACCGCGGCGACCAGTTCCCGCTGCCGTCGGCTGCTGGCGGTTTCGTCCGTCGCGGCGACCACCTCGCCCGTCAAGGCCTGGCAGATCCTTCGCTGCATCTCGGCTGCAGCCTTGCGCGTAAAGGTGATGGCAAGAATTTCCTCCGGTTCATCGACCAGACTGAGCAATCGCAGATAGCGTTGGATCAGCAGTTCGGTCTTGCCGGCACCAGCCGGCGCCTGGACCAGAAACGAACGATCCGGTGCGAGTGCACGCTCGCGCAATTCTTCATCGGGGGCGGTGCCGGCGATCTTCATTCGGCGTCTTCTTCTGTCGCTTCTGTCGCATACACGCCGGTGAGCACAGCGAACTGCCCGGAAGCCATTGCCGGTTTTGCAGGATCGATGCGGTAATCGCCCGCTGCAAACTCGTCGGCAAGCAATTCAAGCTGGTTCTTCCAGCCCGCCACCACACCGTTCCAGTCCAGCTCCGGCTCGGCAAAGAACTTCGCCGGCGTCTTCAGGCAGCCCAGACCCAGCGCCGGATCACCGACGCCGTAAACCACGACGGTGGACGGCGTGAACTGCAGCACCGCCACGCCGCTACAGCCTGTCGTTACGGCATACAGCGGGAGCTGGCAATCTTCCAGACGCTGGCTACGCCACGACCTTGGCGTGAAGCTGCCCGTCTTGTAGTCGATGACCAGCTGCGCACCATCCGCAAAGCTGTCAATGCGATCAAGGCGCAATGCCAGGGCAAGCGGACCAATAGTCAGCGAGCGCGGCGTTTCGGTTTCAGCAGTGAACGCCCCCCACTCCATCTCCCGTGCCGCCAGTAACACGAGTTGGGACCACAGACGCTCCCGCTCAAGTTCGCGCAGACGGCGCAGAAAAGCGTCGCTACGCGGCAGGCAATCATCCAGCACGCCTTCGACCAGTCGCAAAAACATTTCCGACAGGCGCGACCGGGGCACCAGCGCCAGTCCATGCCTGCACTCCTCATGACCGTAGAGGCGTTCAAGCAGCCGGTGAAGCAGATTGCCGCGCGTAGCCGGATCCAGTGGACGCGAGGGCTGTGGCAGTTCCATACCGTGCAGCCGCGCTTCGATAAAAGCCCGCGCCGGACAGACTGCCTGCTGCGACAAGACACGGGCACCGCCGCGTACACGCTGACCCGACGGCCACGCGGGCGGCGGATCCACGGTGACAGTCTCCGGCTGTGCTGATTGACTCACACTGTGCCGATCCGGACTCTGCTTTGCTGCCGGACTCACCGACTCCTCACCGCTCGCTGTCACACGGATCCCGGCCAGCAGGGGACTCATCAGCAAATCTGCGTCGCCACGCTGACGCGCCCAGCTGAGGACCACCTCGTCGGCGGCGGTCAGCAACCGGGAAAAACGCCGCTCTGTCCATGCCTGCAACGTGGCCGGTGCAGCCGCCGGAAGGCCTGTAGCGCGCTGCAGTTGCAGCGCCACCAACGAATGGGGATGAGGCGCCGGTGGCCATCGGTCTCCGCTCATGCCACACACCCAAAGGTGATCGAAGGTCTGGCCGGCCGCCTCCTCCAGACTGAGTACCTGCAAGCCTTCGGGACTGGCCTCCGGAACGAAAGGCCGCTCACGTGCCAGACTCTCGATGCTGGCCAGAGCAGTACGCAGCGAGACGCGGCCGATCACCTCATCGCAGGCAGCCCAGGACTGCAGCAAACCCTGCCATGCACCTGCGGCCTGAAACTCCTCGCTGTCGAGCCCGCGCTCGCCGGGCCATCCATGCGCTTCGAGTACGCGCGCAAACAGCGCCGACCATTGGCTGGGTACAAGCCGGCGACCGGCATCACCGAGCAAGCCGGCTGCCGCATCAAAACCGGCAGCGAGTCGTGGCGACAGCTTTCGTGCCCGCGCAACCAGCAACTCGCGACTGATGTGGCCGCCGGGCGCATTACGCAGCCAAAGCTCGAGCTCGGCTCGCCCGGCCTGCTCAGCAGCGGCGCCACCCGGATAAACCGAGCGCAATACGTGGCTCAGGACTTCGAAGTCGGGCTCGGCAGCCGACGCCTGCAAGAGACGCAGGGCGGCAGCAACCACAGGATAATCCGCCAGCACCCATCCGCCCGACAGGCTGAGCGGCGGCGCGGATGGCGGATGCAGTTGCCAGCCTGGCGCCAGTATCTCAAGCAGGCTTCTGCGGACCGCAGCGGCCCGCTGCCCGAGTTCCGGCACGATGATGGCCACCAGGGCATCCGGCGACTCGGCCAGACGCTGGCGCGCCCACCAGCCCGCCTGTACCAGTTCATCGGCCTCATCCGGGCAAACGACGACGCATGCTTCACCGGCACGCGCTGCCGGCCACAGCCTGGCTACCGTACAGCCCGCATCGGCCAAGGCCGTGCCGAGGGCTGCATGTGCGGGCGGCCATGGATCGAATGCCATCCAGCCGATGCACCCCCCCGGTAGCGGCAGCAATCCGGCGGCGAAATCGGCTGTCAGAGCCTGCATCGCACCGGCAACGTCAAGCCACTCGCCGTCTTGCAACAGAGCCTCGTAGGCATATACCCACTGCGCGAAAGCGCGGGCATCCTCGCCGTCTGCGGCCGCCTGCAGGTCGGCAGCACTGATCCCCCAGGTCTGGCAAAGACGCCAGCCTGAACTCGCGAGTGGCACCAGCACGCCGACGTCGGCGGCAGCGCTGCCGTTGCGTTCCGCCCAGCGTGCGATCACCCGCCGCCAGAGCAGTCGACACTCTTCTTCGGACAAAAGCCGACGGGTGCCCGCCGGAATACCTCGCACAACCGCAGCATCCCAGCTGCGTCGTATCCAGGCGTCCAGTGGCAGGATGTCGGCACCGGGCCAGACGTCGAGTCCGGCAGCGGACTGGCTGCGATCCCAGTCGAGTCGCAGCGTACGGGCCAGACGATGCGTGGCAGTGATGACCGTACCGCCGCCGGCAAGGATCTCCCGTGTGGCGGGTGTCACTTCGGGCATGCGGCTGTCAGGCACAAAGGCACAGCGCGGTGAATCGTTCAGGCCGTCCGTTCGGCCACATAGCCGTCGAGCAACTCCTGGATCCGCCCGAATACATCCTTCAGCATGTCGGCATCGGGCAGATTGGTTATGCGGAAGAAGTTGCTGTCACGGGTATTGAAACTGGTGCCCGGCGCGACCAGCACATGCTTCTTCTCGAGCAGATCAAGTGCGAAGGCCTGGTCATCAAAGTCCGGAAAGCGGGTCTTGTCGATGCCGACGAAAGCATACATCGCGCCGGCCGGCGGCGTGACATTGAGGTAGGGACTGTCTGCAATCGAATCGATGATCACGCGCCGCGACTCATATAGCCGCCCGCCGGGCCGCACCAGTTCCTGCACGCTCTGGAAGCCGCCGAGTGCCGTCTGCACCGCCCATTGCGCCGGCACATTACTGCACAGACGCAGCGAGGCAAGCAGATCCATGGCATGCAAATAGTCGCAGGCCTGCTCGCGCGCTCCACTCAGTGAAACCCAGCCCACGCGATAACCGCAGGCACGGTAAACCTTCGACAGGCCGCTGAAGGTTGCGCACAGCGTGTCGTTCACCATCGGCGCCAGCGGTATGAAGCGCGCGTCCTCGTAGGTCATCTGATCGTAGATCTCGTCACTGAACAGGATCAGCTGATGTTTCTCGGCGAGGCGCACGATGGCGCGCAGCGTTTCTTCCTTGTAGACAGCACCGGTGGGATTGTTCGGATTGATCACGACGATCGCACGTGTACGCGGCGTGATGAGTCGGGCAATCGCTTCCGGATCCGGCTGGAATCCGGCCTCGGGACGACAGGGATAGTGCACCGCCCGCCCCTGGTTCAGGGTCACGCTGGCTGTCCACAACGGATAGTCGGGACTTGGCACCAGCACCTCGTCGCCCGGGTTCAGGAGCGCACGCAAACTCAGGTCGATGAGTTCGCTGACCCCGTTGCCGATGAACACATCCTCCGCGGTTACACCGGTAACGCCCCGCTCCTGTTGCTGCATGACCACGGCTTCACGGGCGGGAAAAATACCCTTCTGATGACAATAGCCTTCAGCGCTTTGCAGATTCTCGATGATCGCCAGTCGCATGGTTTCCGGTGCCCGAAAACCAAAGCGCCCCGGATTGCCGATATTCAGCGAGATGATCTCGTAACCGCGCCGCTCCATCTCGTGCGCGCGATTCGCCAGCCGTCCGCGGATTTCGTAGCGAACGCCGGCGAGTGCCGCGCTGGTTTTGAATGTAAATGATTGCTGCATGCGAAACGCCCTGTTATGTGGCTGTCGGCTTCCCGGTACCGGCCTGTGTGTCGGTATGGAACAGCATCGACAGAATGAATGCCAGTCCGACCAGTACGGCAACCAGCAGGAAAGCCTGGTCATAGGAGCCCGTGTTGTCACGGATCGCACCGATCATCGGCGGACCCAGGCCACCGCCCAGCGTGTCGAGCACGGTAATCGCACCGAGAATCTTGCCGAGATGACGCGGGCCGAAGTAATCGGCGGCCAGCAGTTGCAGCAGCGTGTACAGACCGCCCCAGCCGAGACCGAACAGCGCCAGACCGGCCCAGATCGCGTTCACCTGAGGCGCGCGGAGCACCAGGGCACCGACCACCATGACAGCCAGCGTAGCCACGAATACGCGCTTTTTACCCAGCCGGTCGGCGAGAAATCCATTGAGAACCTTGCCACACAATCCCAGATAGAAAAGCACCGTATAACTCAGACCGGCATCCATCTGGGAAAAGCCCCGGTTCAGCATGTAAAGATTCAGGTGCGCCTGCGTGCCGATGATCGAGAAAAAACTGAACATCGCGATAAAGGCAAGCAGCCAGAAGTTTCGCGTACGCAAGGCGTCGGGCAGTGACATGCCACCGATGACTGTCGGGGTTCCGGCTGCGCGCTGCGCTGCCGGCTGCTGGGAACCGAGATCAGCCGGACGCTCACGGATGACAAAGAAGATCACCGGCAGCAGGAGCAGCGGCAGCAGGCTGGTCCAGGCGAAGCTGGCACGCCAGCCGAACTCGCCCATCAGTGCCGCATTGATCGGCGGCATCGTGCCGTTGCCCAGACTGGTTCCGGCCACCGCGATGCCCAGGGCAAGCCCGCGATCCTTGATGAACCAGCGCGAAATCAGGATGACGTTCACCACCAGCCCGCAGCTCGCCAGCGTCGCGGCAAACAACACGTGGATCCAGTAGATCTGACTGAGGCTGTCGACCGTCGAATAGAGGTAATACCCGGCCGAGAGCAGCAGCGCGCCAAGTACCATCAGTGGCCGAACGCCAAACCGGTCGGCTGCCGCTCCGGCAATCGGCGTCATGAGTCCACCGACAGCGAGGGTGATCGCATCGCGTGTCTTGAGGCCGGCGAGCGTGACGCTGCCGCCCATCGACTCGTTCAGTGATTCCAGCAGGGGCTTGTCGAAGACGTTCAGCCCGCCCAGCGTCATGCCATTCGTGATGAGCAGGATAAAGCCCGAAGCAAAGGCGATGACCCAGCCATAGTAGAAAGCCTTGCCGTCCAGTCTTGCCATCGCCCCGAATCCGTTTTGCCGGCGTGCGTCACGCGGCGGCCACGATACCGGATTAAGGGCAGTTCCCCAAGCTGCTTGCCGGTCAGCTGCGACGGGCTAGAATCGGGCCGGACGTCGCACAGGACCACAGGCCCGCATGCTCAGATATATCGCTGTCGTCACCCTCGTCGTCAATCAGTTGTCGGTAGTTGAAGAGCCTTATCGCCAGCAACTGGACTATACGGCCGTGCACCGTGGCACCGTCAGCGCGGAACAGGCAGCGCTGTGGGCCACGCCGGCGATGACAGGCAAGCCGTTTGTGATCCTCGGGCCAGCCAGTGGCAAACCCGTCTATCTGCGCTTTATCGAAGACCAGTCGGCGGTAATGCCTCCACCCGGCACAAGTTTTGGCTGGAATGCGGCTGAACTGCTGGTCACTGATCCGGACCGTCTCGCCGGTGAGCTGGAGGGGTCGGCGTTTCGCGTGATCGGAGAGCCCCGTGATCTGTGGTCTGCACCGGATGCACCGCGCGCCATGCAGGCTTTCGGTCCGGCCGGTGAACTGCTCTATTTCACCCGCGTGATCCCCTCCGCGTTCAGGATTCCCATGACACCGGCCAGCAGCCCGGTGGACCGGGTATTCATCATGGTCGTCGGCGGTCCCTCGATGGCCACGATGCAGGACTGGTACCGCGATGCGCTCGGACTCAAGCCCGGAGCGGCCAGCGCCTGGCAGATCAATACGCTGTCACAGACACTGAAACTGCCACCGGAAACCAGGTACCAGTTGTCGATCGCCCCCATGCCGCGCGACTTCGAGATCGAACTGGACGAATATCCGTCGGTGTCGAAGCCTCGTGCGGTTCGCGCAGGCTCGCTGCCGCCCGGTATCGCGATGGTCAGTATCGGCGTCGACCGGCTTGAGGATCTCCGCGTCGACTGGCGAGCACCGCCCGCACGGATCGCGGAATTTCCCTATAACGGCCGGCGTTCAGCCGTAACGACGGGGCCTGCGGGCGAATGGCTGGAGTTCATTGAAGCGGCCACGCCTGCAGTGCCGAAGTAACTTCAGACCGAGCGTTCGAAGTCGACCAGCTCATACTCGGTGAGCATGTAGCCGCCGATGACGCCCCTCAGGAAGATGTAGTCGCCATCTGCGGTACACCAGATGTCATAGGGTGGATGTGCCTCGGGCAAGCCCGGCGATGACACGAAACGGTAATGCAGGGCATCGAAGGTTCCGGCCTTGACCGTTATCTTCTCCTCGCCCACATACTCCACGCCAAAACCGATACGGAACAGCATCGGCCCGGTGGCACCGCGATGATCCGGAGACGACAGGAGCATTTCGTCGATGCTCTGCACACCGGGGCCCTTGTTACGGTCAAAGAGCTGCATATGCCAGGCATCGCAGACGATCGCGTGGTTCTGGAAGGCCTGCAGCCGGCCTGTCGTTTCCATGCGCTGCGTAACACGGCCATCGAGGGCGGTATAGGTCTCGCACTCAGCGAAATCCTTGCCGAAACGAAACCAGCCGGTGCCGGTAAAGCCGTCATTGACGCTCAGGCGGACAAAGCAGTCAGTCGGCAGCCACTGCGCGTCGAGACTGTAGACGATGTCGCGCATCACGCTGGGCCGATCGTCGATTTCCGAATGGGCCATGCAGGTGCGGCGGCCGTCGCTGTGCACGGTGATGTGGAAATACTCGCGCCCACGCTCCTGACCGACACGGTCAGGCTTGTTGCTGGTATAGGCGATGGTGCCGCGTACGGCGCGCTGGTCGCGCTGCAGGATGCTGGTGCTCATGCTGTTTCAGTCCTTCGAGGTCTGTGTGATTCCCTGCCGCCGCGCAGATGGGCCGCCGCAGGCTTTACCGGGGCGCAGACTTTACGGGGAAAGGAGCCTGCCGCCAACAGCCTGCACAGAAAATGGCTCAGCTTTCCCGCGCCACCGGCCGCCCGGCGGAGCGTATCCATTCGCTCCACGAGCCCGCATACAGCCCGGCTCCTCGCCAGCCGGCCAGTTCAAGAGCGAATATGCCGTGGCAGGCCGTCACCCCCGAACCGCACATACAAACGACTTCACCGACTGGCCGATCACCGAGCATCGCCGAATAATTCCGGCGCAGCTCCTCAACAGGACGAAAACGGCCATCAGACCCCAGGTTTGCCGAAAACGGTGCACTCACCGCGCCCGGCACATGCCCGGCCACCGGATCGATAGGCTCCACCCGTCCGAGATAGCGATCGTGTGCGCGCAGATCCAGCAGCAGGATCTGCTCCGTACCGAGCGCAGCCTCGATGTCACGGGTTGTGAGTACCGGCATGCTGCCGGGCCGGGCCACAAACCGGCCCTTGCGCCCGGCTGGTAGTTGCGCGGTGACCGGCAATCCCGCCGCACACCATGCAGCAAAACCGCCATCCAGCAGGCTGACCTGCGCATGGCCCAGCCAGCGCAGCAGCCACCAGAGGCGCGCGGCCAGGCCACCACTACCCTCGTCATAGACCACAACCCGCGTCTCAGGCCCGATGCCAAAGCCTGATAGCAGCTTCTGCAGATCATCCACATCCGGAAGTGGATGACGGCCAAGTTCGGCCGTCCTGGTGCCGGACAGGTCCCGGTCCAGATCTGCGTAGAAGGCACCGGGGATATGTCTCTCTGCATACAGGCGTGAACCCGCCGCAGGCTGCTGCAGGTTGAACCGGCAATCCACCACAACGAGGTCGGGATTGCCCAAATCAGCCGCAAGGTCGTTGATTGAAACAAGCATGAATCCTGCTCTGTACTTGTCGGGGCTGGGCCAGTGGTTGAAAATAGCGCTTCTTCAGGAAGCCAACATGCACAAAATCATCGTTTGTCTCAAGCGCGTTGTGGATTACAACGTGCGCATACGCGTCAAGCCGGACGGCTCCGGGGTGATTACCGAGGGGCTCAAGATGAGCATCAACCCCTTCGATGAAATCGCACTCGAAGAAGCCCTGCGCATCCGCGAACAGGGCGCCGTCGATGAAATCATTGCGGTTTCCATAGGCCCGGATGATTGCCAGCAGCAGTTACGCACCGCGCTGGCCATGGGCGCCGACCGCGCCATCCTCGTGCAGACCGGCACAGAACTTGAGCCGCTCGGTGCGGCCCGCAGCCTGCTGAAGATCGTCGAGCGCGAGCAGCCGGAACTGGTGCTGCTGGGCAAACAGGCCATCGATGACGACTGCAGCCAGACCGGCCAGATGCTCGCGGCATTGTGGGGACGTCCGCAGGCGACCTTTGCCTCGAAGGTAGAGATCAGGGATCAGTCGGTGCGTGTGACGCGCGAAGTGGATGCCGGGCTCGAGGTCATCGAAGTCGATCTGCCGGCCGTTATCACCACTGACCTGCGCCTCAATGAACCCCGCTACGTGAAGCTGCCGGACATCATGAAGGCAAAGAAAAAACCCATCGAGACGCTCCCGCTCGAAAGTCTTGGTGCAGATACTGCCGTCAAACTGCGCACGCTGCGCCATGAAACACCCGCACCGCGCGGCAAGGGCATCATGGTCAAGGACGTCGCTGAACTCATTGGCGCACTTCGCGAACGGGGCCTTTCCGCATGACCAGAATACTCGTCATTGCCGAACACGACGGACAGCATGTCCAGCAGAGCACGGCCCGCTGCCTGAACTGCGCCGTACAGATCGAAGCCGCCGGTGCGGATGTGGTGGTATTCGCCGCAGCCGACAGTACCGCAGCTGTCGAGGCATCGAAGCTCAGCGGCGTAAAGCGCGTGCTGCTGGTCGCCCAGAAAGAAAAGGCCGGCTCGCTGGCCGCCGTCCTCGCGCCGCAGATCGTCGCGCTGGCCGCCGACTATGACTGCATCCTCGCACCATCGACGACTTTTGGCCGGGACTTGCTGCCGCGCGTGGCCGCGCTGCTTGGCCTGGCACAGGTGACTGACATCATGGCCGTGATCGGTCCGCGCAGCTTCAAGCGGCCCATCTATGCGGGCAATGCCATCGTTACCGTCGAGGTACCGGAAGGACAACAGGTTATCGGTACCGTGCGCAGCGCCTCCTTCAAGCCTGTCGGGAATGGTGCGGAAGCGCCCATCGAACCGGTCAGCGTTTCGGCCGCGTTGCCAACGCATACCCGTTTCATTGAACTGCAGTCTGGTTCCAGCGATCGCCCCGACCTGCAGAGCGCGAAAATAGTCCTGTCCGGCGGCCGCGGCCTTGGCAGTGCAGACAACTTCAAGCAGCTCTATGCGCTGGCTGATCGCATGGGCGCTGCGGTAGGTGCTTCCCGTGCAGCCGTCGACGCCGGTTTTGTACCCAACGAGATGCAGGTCGGCCAGACCGGCAAGATCATCGCGCCTGACTTTTACCTGGCCTTCGGTATCTCGGGCGCTATCCAGCATCTCACCGGCATCAAGGACGCCGGCACCATCGTCGCGATCAACAAGGACGCCGAGGCACCCATTTTCGAGGTTGCAGATATCGGCCTGGTCGGCGACCTCTTCGAGGCGATCAAGGAGATCAGCGAACAGCTGCGCTGAGCCGGCGCTCAGCCGCCCATGCCGGGCTTCCAGACGCCCAGCCATGCAGACAGCGCGACCCCGATCCAGATCGCCCAGACATAGGGTCTGCAGGCCATGATGCCGTCATACATCAGCTTGTCGCTCTCCGGGGTCGCGCCCTTGGCCGCCAGCACCCGGAAGCCTTCGACAAAGGGCGGCAGTTTGACGCGGATCATGAAGCCGCAGAAGATCAGGAAGGCGAAGATCGTCAGCTTGGCAGCCAGCCACGGGAACGCCTGCAGCGGCCCGGTGATCCAGTGGTAGACCACTGAACCCAGCAGCGCGAAGATCATCAGGAAGCGGAACCAGTAGTCACCCCTGGCCAGCAACCGCCCGAAGTCCGTGCCCTCCTTCACATGCACCATGTGCACGACCCAGACCCAGATCGGGCCCAGTGCGACGATTGCAATCGTCTGCCAGAGCGGATGCTCGTAGCCGACAAACTCGGCGAGTATGCCGCCGACCGTCAGCATCAGCGCCAGGCAATAGCGTGGCAGCATGTCGAGGTTGATGAAGATCTTGAAGGCCGTCAGCCGCGCTTCGCGCGACAGCTTGTCGTTGATGACAAAGGTACTGGAGTAGTACACCCCGGCATCACCGCCCAGCCAGTACACAAACAGCAGGATGTGCACGAACTTTACTGCGGCATAGGCAAACGGCAGCGTCTGGACGACCTGCATCTCTTCCATGGTTCAGTTCCCGATCAGGATTGCTATCAGAGCTGCTTGAGCACGCACTCGGCGGTACTCACCTTGAACTCGCGTGGCGCTTCCACGTTGAGCTCGGTGACGACACCGTTATCGACAACCATCGAAAAGCGCTGGCTGCGAGTGCCAAGACCGAAACCGCTGCCATCCAGTTCAAGGCCCAGGGCACGCGTGTACTCGGCATTGCCGTCTGCGAGCATCAGTACCTTGTCGCCGACACCGCGGTCCTTGCCCCAGGCGTCCATCACGAACACATCGTTGACCGACATGCAGGCGATCGTCGCCACGCCCTTGGCCTTGATCTCCGCTGCTGTCCTGATATAGCCCGGCAGATGGCTGTTCGAGCAGGTTGGCGTGAAGGCGCCTGGCACGGAGAAAAACACGACTTTCTTGCCGCCGAACAGCTCCTGCGTCGTGATCGATCCGGGTGCGCCCTCGATCATCACGCTGAACTTGCCCTCGGGTACACGGTCGCCGACTTTGATGGTCATGGAAGTCTCCTTGACTGATCGTTGGAAATCGATGCCGGATTGTACCGTCCAATACCGGCGCAGGCGCCCAGCATACCGGAGTCGTCCTCAGGGCGGAAAAGGAAAGATCCCGTCAGAACGGGCCAGGCCGAGCATGTGTATCGACCACGCTGCTCAGGGCTCGCCGGGCGACTCGGGCACCATGAATACGGGCATCGGCTCGGTTGGCGTCGGCTCGGCGCCCATGATGGCGATCAGCTTCTGCATGCTGGTGAGGAAGACATCGAAGCCGAAAAATACCAGCGCTACGACGAGCACAGCAGCGATCAGGGTGATTGCATGCTGCCAGTAGCGTCGCGGTTGCTGGCGATTGTCTGCAGCGAATTCGCGCGCACGTTCACCGATGGCGCGCTGAAGTGCGTCCTGGCCTTCAGTGTCATCCGGCATCTGTTTCTGACCGTCAGCCCTTCAGGGCCGAGAACACCTCGTCGAGCATTTTCTTCGCATCGCCGAACAGCATGCGGTTGTTTTCTTTATAGAAGAGCGGGTTATCTACACCGGCATAACCCGAGGCCATCGAGCGCTTCATGACGATGGAAATTTTCGCCTTCCAGGCCTGCAGCACTGGCATGCCAGCTATGGGACTGCTCGGATCATCCTCGGCACCGGGATTCACGATGTCGTTGGCGCCGATGACCATCACAACGTCCGTGTCCGGGAAATCGTCGTTGATCTCATCCATTTCCAGCACGATGTCGTAGGGTACCTTGGCTTCGGCCAGCAACACGTTCATATGGCCGGGCATGCGCCCCGCGACCGGGTGAATACCGAAGCGCACGTTGACGCCCTTTTCGCGCAGGAACTTCGTGATCTCGTAGACCGTGTGCTGGGCCTGGGCCACAGCCATACCATAGCCGGGAATGATGATCACGCTCTTTGCCGTACCAAGCAGTTCCGCAGTTTCGATCGCACTGATCGGCGTGACCTCACCGGCTGGCTGCGCACCAGTCGCGGGCGCCCCCCCCTCACCCGTACCGAAACCGCCGGCAATGACGCTGATGAAGTTGCGATTCATCGCCCGGCACATGATGTAGGACAGGATTGCGCCGGAGGAACCGACGAGTGCTCCGACAACGATCAGCAGATCATTGGAGAGCATGAAGCCGGTCGCTGCCGCCGCCCAACCGGAATAGCTGTTCAGCATCGACACCACCACCGGCATGTCGGCACCGCCGATGGCCATCACCATATGGATTCCGAACAGGACAGCGACAACTGTCATCACGAGCAGCGGCATCATGCCGGCACCGATATCCGGAGCCTGCAGGAATGCATAGCCAAACCAGATCACGACCAGCAACCCGACGAGGTTGAGCCAGTGACGCGCCGGCAGCAGCAGTGGCTTGCCACCAATCTTGCCAGACAGCTTGCCGAAAGCGATAACCGAACCCGAGAAAGTTATCGCACCGATGAGGATGCCGATGTAGATCTCGATTTCGTGAATGGACTTCTCGGCGCCGGCAAATTCGATCGAGGTATCGACATAGCTCGCAAAGCCGACCAGGCAGGCAGCGAGACCGACCAGGCTGTGCATCAGTGCGACGAGTTCGGGCATCTGCGTCATCTGCACCTTGCGGGCAGCGTAGAGACCGATGCTGCCGCCGACGAGCATGGCGCCGATGATCCAGGGCACGCCGGCCAAGGTGACGCGGGGCCCGAACACCGTCGCCAGCACTGCGAGGGTCATGCCGACGATGCCGTAGAAATTGCCGCGGCGCGCGGTTTCAGGATTGGCGAGCCCCCCGAGACTCAGGATGAAGAGAATCGTGGCGCCGATATAGGCAACTGCAGCGAGACTGGCGGACATGCCCGTGACCTCTTATTTGCGGAACATCGCCAGCATGCGGCGGGTAACGGCGAATCCGCCGAACATGTTGATTGCCGTCAGCGCGAGTGCCACGACAGCGAGCCCGAGAATCAGTGTCGACGGACGATCATCCCCCACCCCGATCAGCGGCGGCGCAATCTGCACGAGCGCACCGACGGCGATGATGCTTGATATCGCATTGGTTACGCTCATCAGCGGCGTATGCAGCGATGGTTTGACGTTCCAGATCACCATGTAACCGATGAAACAGGCCAGTACGAACACGGTGAAGTGCGACAGAAAGGTAGCTGGTGCATAGGCACCGACCAGCCAGAACAGTGCGGCACCCACAGCAAAGATCACGGCGAGACTGGTGCCGGACATCGGCTCGCTTTCGCCGTGGCCATGGGCTGACTTCTTTGCTGCGGTTGGCGCTGCGACAGGCTTTGCCTGCCGAGGCACTGCCGGAATTTTCGGCGGTGGTGGTGGCCAGGTGATCTCACCAGCCTTGATGACAGTGAGTCCGCGAATGGCCTCGTCGTCGAAGTTGACGTCTATCTGACCGTCCTTGGTCTTGCACAGATCCTCGGAGAGCCGCAGCAGGTTATTCCCATACAGCGTCGAGGACTGCTTGGCGAGCCGGCTCGGGAGGTCCGTGTAGCCGATGATGGTGACGTTGTGGCGCACCACGCTTTCGCCCGGCACGGTCAGCTCGCAGTTGCCGCCCTGCTCGCCGGCCATATCGACGATCACGCTGCCGGGTTTCATGGACTTGACCATGTCTGCAGTGATGAGCAGCGGTGCGGGCTTGCCCGGGATCAGCGCCGTGGTGATGATGATGTCGGCTTCTTTCGCCTGGCGCGCATACATCTCGCGCTGCGCCTGCTGGAAGCCCTCGCTCATGACCTTGGCGTAACCGCCACCGCCCGAGCCTTCTTCCTCGTAGTCGACCTTGACGAACTCACCGCCCAGAGACACCACCTGATCGGCCACTTCGGCACGGGTGTCGTTGGCGCGCACCATGGCACCCAGATTGGCGGCAGTGCCGATGGCGGACAGGCCTGCGACACCGGCACCGGCGATGAACACCTTTGCCGGCGGGATCTTGCCAGCGGCTGTCACCTGACCGTTGAAAAAACGACCGAAGGCATTGGCAGCCTCAATGACGGCGCGATAACCACTGATGCTCGCCATGGAGGTCAGCGCGTCCATCTTCTGTGCGCGACTCAGCTGGCGCGGCAGCGAGTCCATGGCCAGCACGGTAATCTTGCGCTCGGCCAGTTGCTGCATGAGTTCGGGGTTCTGCGCCGGCCAGATGAAACTGACCAGCGTGGTACCGGCCTTGATCAGGCCGATTTCTTCTGGCTGTGGCGCACGAACCTTGAAAACCATGTCCGAGGCCGCCCACAGGCTGGCTGCACTCTCGGCAATCTGCGCACCGGCCGCGCGATAGGCCTCGTCGTCGAAGTTTGCGGCAGCGCCCGCGCCTGTTTCGACGCTAACGGCAAAGCCGAGCTTGATCAGCTTCTCGACCACTTCCGGTACGCTGGCGACACGCTTTTCGCCGGGATACAGTTCGCGGGGAACCCCAATTGTCAGCGACATGGCAACCTCGGCAAGAGCCTGGAACTGTGGTCTCGGTTCAGATTAATGTCGCGGGGAACCCGCAACAGCGGCCCTTGACGGTGCGCAATGATACTCAGCTTGGCCGAATTTACGAAACGTTCGTGGAAATTACTGACTCACGCGACCCGCCAATTCTTCGATCTGCGCGCGAGCCTCATCCTCGGTCTTGCCAAGGGCATTGGCCAGTTCTTCAGACAGGAAGCTCAGTGACTGGTTGTAGTGGGTCCGGTCGGCAGCACGCAAATTACCTTCCGCTTCGAGCTTGCTCAGCCCCTTGTAGACCTGCGCATAGCCAAAGGGGTCACCTTTCTCCATCGTCTGCTGGTGGGCATTGGCCCTGGCCTTCCACTGGCTGCTGACCTTGCCTTTCCAGCTTTTCAGATAAGCCAGCAACTTCTTCGCTTCAGTGGCATTAATCGGGTCGCGTACGGTTTTCGCCAGGTCTTCCTTGCGCAGCATTACCGTGAGGCGATCCCGCTTGAAGAACAGCTTTGCAAACAGGGCTTCGGTATCTCCCGAGAAACGCCGCTTGCGGATGGACAGCACCTCGCCGATACCGTGGTGGGGATGATGAATACAGTCGCCCTGATGTATGGTGATAAGCCTTCTCCTGCCGATATGATATCTGAGTGTTGTCAATAATCCATTAATAATCATTATCTTACAGCAAAACCGTGCAAATTTCAAGAAACAGGAAATGAAAGCCGTTGCCACCGCCTTCACTTGCTGTCGGGCACCTCCAGGCGTTGGCGAAGCTCGGCAATTTCGTCCAGCAGCTGCAGCGCAAGGGCGACACCGGCTAGATTGAGCCCAAGGTCCTGCTGCAGTCGCCGGGCGGTCAACGCACGCCGCAATTGCCTGCCGGGAAAGATCCAGTCCGGCTGCTGCCCGCCCCCCGGTTCGATCACGCCCTCGTGCACCAGCTCAACGACCCATTCGACCTCTACCGCGCAGGCGCGGCTCACTTCGATCAGGGTCAACGCCGACTGCTCCTCGACGATGACGCCGGAAAGGACTGCTTCGTATTCGCGATCTTTTCTGCTCATACGCCAAGGCCCGCCCGTGGATTGTAGGCATGAAAATGCTCGCTCATCTGCCGGTAAACCGCTGTCGCGGCCGGGTCACTTGCCGGTGGCAATGCGATCTGCGCAACGGCGTAGAAATCGCCGGGCGGATTCGCCGGGATTCCGCGCCCCTTCAGCCGCAGCTTGCGCCCCGCTGGCGTGTCGGGTGGCACCTTGAGTTCGACCGTCCCGTCGGGCGTGGGCAGCTTCAGGCTTGCACCCAACGCCGCTTCCCATGGTGCGAGCGGCAAATCCAGATACACATCGAGATCCTTGATCCGGTATAGCGGGTGTTGCCGGAACCCGATCTCCAGATAGAGATCCCCCCGCTTGCCGTCACCGATGCCTGACGCGCCTTGTCCCGCGAGGCGGATATGTTGTCCAGGTCGCACACCGCGCGGAATGCGAACGTTGAGCGTGCGCTCCCGCAATGTCACCCGCCCCTGCTCGTCGAATTCGGGGCTCCGCAGTGTCAGCGTCTGCGTGGTCTCCTTCCAGGCATCCTCCAGATTGATCACCAGTCGTGCATGCTGGTCTTCACCGTTCAGGTTGAATCGCGTGCGTTCACCGCTGCCGCCCGGTGTACCGCGACCATACAGGGCCTCGAAAAAGTCACTGAAATCCGTCGGGCCAGCAGCAGCGGAGCGCGCACCCCACTCAGGTGGTGGTCGAAATTCCTGCCCTGATTTCCAGTCGGCACCCAGCTGGTCATAGGCTGCACGTTTGTCCGGATCCCTCAGGACTTCGTAAGCCTCGCCCACCTCCTTGAAACGGGCCTCGGCTTCGGGCTCCTTGCTGACATCAGGATGATATTTGCGGGCAAGCTTGCGATATGCCCGCTTGATGTCATCGGGTGTTGCATCGCGCGCCACGCCCATCGTCTGGTAGTAGTCCTTGAATTGCATCGCGGATCCTGGTGATTGCTGCAGCAGGGACTACCAGCCGGGCCAGGCACGTCAGCGGGAAACCGGTCAAATCGCCGCTGTGCAAGGGACTGGCAGAAAGTGCAGTATAAAAGAGGACAGGCTATCGTCATCCATCGTTATTCAATCCGGAAGGACCCCCCACGATGAACCGGCGCCTCGGGATCGCTGCCGTACTCGCTATCGCAGTCGCCGCGACTGCCGCCTGGTGGTGGCTGCGGCCGGACCAGACGGCAAATGGCGCCATCGTCGTGATGCATGGCAATGTGGATATCCGCGAGGTTGAACTCGCCTTCGATGGCAGCGAACGCATCGTGAGCCTCGCCGCGAAGGAAGGCCAGCGCGTCAAGGCTGGCGATCTCCTCGGCACACTCGACACTGAAGGTCTGCGCGCGGACACCGATCAGGCTCTCGCCAACCTGGAAGCACAGGAACAGGATCTGGCCCGCCTGGTGGCGGGTAGTCGTACAGAAGAGGTCCGCAAAGCCGGTGCTGACGTGGTCGCTGCTGACGCCGAACTCACAAATGCCCGGCTTCGCCTGACACGCGCCCGCGAACTGGTCAGCCGTCAACTCGCAGCCCAGGCGCAGCTCGACGATGCCAAAGCCGCTGCCGATGCGGCACAGGCACGACTCAATGCGCTCAAGGCGCAACATGATCTGGTCATCGCCGGCCCGCGAAAGGAAGAAATCGCGGCCGCACGTGCACGGCGCGACGCCGCACGTGCGGCGCTGGCACTGGCACGACGCCAGCTTGCGAACGCTGAACTCCGTGCTCCCGGCGACGGCATCATTCGCAATCGCATCCTCGAGCCGGGCGACATGGCTTCAGCTCAACGACCGGTCTACACGCTGGCGCTCGTGGATCCGGTCTGGATACGGGTGTACGTCGAAGAACCCGATCTGGGCCGTATCCGGGAAGGACAACGTGCGGAAGTACACACCGACAGCTTTCCAGGCAAGCAGTATGCGGGCTGGGTCGGCTTCATCTCGCCCACTGCAGAATTCACCCCCAAACCGGTCGAGACACGCGAGCTGCGCAGCCAGCTCGTGTACCAGGCCCGGATTTATGTCTGCAATCCTGCGGGCGAGCTTCGGCTCGGAATGCCGGCCACGGTGAATGTGAATATCGAAGCAGCGCCAGTCGCAATACCCGGTTGCCCGGAAGCCGACCCGGAATACTGAAAATGCCGCTTTCCGATGTAGCGGTGCCCCCGGCCAGTGACGTGGTCTTGTCTGCGCAAGGTCTCACGCGGCGCTTCGCTACTGATACAGGCCTGAGCACGGCGCTCGATGCAGTTGACATTGAGGTTCGGCGCGGACAGGTGACCGGACTCATCGGCCCGGACGGCGCGGGCAAAACCACATTCATGCGCCTGGCCTGCGGCCTGCTGCGCGCCGATGCCGGCACGCTTACGGTGCTGGGCATGGACGTCGCTACCGAACCGCAAAGCGTGCAAGCCGAGGTGCGCTATATGCCACAGCGCTTCGGGCTCTATGAAGACCTGTCGGTAGCCGAAAACCTGGCGCTCTACGCCGATCTTCAGGGACTGTCCCCGGCCGGCCGGCCAGCCCGTTATGGCGAGCTGATGCAGATGACCGGTCTTGCACCATTCATGGCGCGCCTGGCAGGCCGTTTGTCCGGCGGCATGAAACAGAAGCTGGGCGTGGCCTGTGCGCTGCTTAAGCCACCCCGGCTGCTGTTGCTGGACGAGCCCACCGTGGGCGTAGACCCGGTATCGCGACGCGAGCTCTGGGCGATCGTCGATCGCATGGTGCAGGACACCGGCACCACGGTGCTGGTGAGTACCGCCTATCTCGACGAAGCTGAGCGATGCGCGGAGGTTATCGTGCTGCATGAAGGCCGGGTGATCGGTACGGGCAAGCCCGGCAGTTTCAGCGCAGGCCTTGCGGGCCGCACCTTTCTCGTCGCAGCTCCGGGTGTGCAGCGTCGTGCGCTGGCAACCAGCCTCCAGGCCTCGGCAAAGATTCTCGACGCGGTGATCCAGGGGGACCAGGTACGCATCATCACGGCGACGGCTGATATACCGACGACAGCAACGCTGGGCCTGGCAGCGTCCAGCACGATCAGTCCGGTGGCACCGCGCTTCGAAGACGGCTTCGTGGTGCATATCAAGGAAAGTCGCGGACCCCATGCGGGCGTCGTCGACCTTGCCATGCGACCAGTGGCTGGCGGGCGTGAGGTGGTGATCAGAACGGAAAATCTCGAACGTCGCTTTGGCGATTTCCATGCGGTGCGCGAACTGGATCTTGCCGTGCGCCGCGGCGAAGTGTTCGGCCTGCTGGGCGCGAATGGTGCCGGCAAGTCAACGACCTTCCGGATGCTTTGCGGACTGCTGCCACCAAGCGGTGGACATATCGAGGTTGCCGGTGTCGATCTCCGCACCGCACCAGCCGAGGCGCGGGCGCGTATCGGTTACATGGCTCAGCGCTTCTCGCTCTACGGCAACCTGACGGTCCGGGAAAACCTGAGATTCTTTGCCAGCGCCTATGGCCTGTCCGGCGCACTTCGCACAGAACGTATCGACTGGGCACTGGCGCAGTTTGAGCTTGCTGACCATGCCGAAGCCGGCAGCGAGTCGCTGCCGCTGGGCTTCAAGCAGCGTCTGGCGATGGCCGCGGCGCTGATGCACGAACCCGAGATTCTCTTTCTCGATGAGCCGACCTCCGGCGTCGATCCGCTGGCGCGACGAGACTTCTGGCAGCGGATCAATGCGCTGGCCGGGGCCGGTGTGACCGTCCTGGTCACCACCCATTTCATGGAGGAAGCCGAATACTGCGACCGGCTGGCCATCATGGCTGCAGGCCGCGTCCTCGCCCTCGGCACTCCTGCCGAAATCAAGGCACAAACTGCCGACGAGACGGGTCCGGCATCCAGCCTGGAAGAAGCGTTTATCCGGCTGGCAACGTCAGGCGCGGAGGCAGCGTGAGCGACAACCGGCGCGTGCGTGGCCTGGTCCGCAAGGAGTTCCTGCAGATCCTGCGCGATCCGAGCAGCATCGCGATAGCCTTCCTGATGCCGGTGTTTCTGCTTCTGCTGTTTGGCTACGGCCTGTCGCTTGACGCGGAACACGTGCCGCTAGCTGTCGTGGTGGAAAAACCCTCCGCAGAAACCGCCCGCTTTACCGGCATGCTGCAGCAGTCCCGGTATTTCTCGCCAAAAGACTTCGCCAGCATGCGTGACGCCGAGCTCGCATTGCGTACGCATGAAGTTGACGGCATCGTTCATCTGCGCGCCAGCTTTGCCGCCGACCTGAAAGCGCAGCGCGAATCCGGAATCCAGGTCATCGTCAACGGTGTGGACGCCAATACCGCACGCATGGTGCAGGGCTATCTGGGCTCGGTCTGGGCACTCTGGCTTGAACAGCGACTGCAGGCGACCGGACAGGCGCCGGTAGTGAGCATCGATCATCGCATCTGGTACAACACGGCGGTATCGAGCCGCAACTACCTGGTACCCGGGCTGATTGCCGTCATCATGACCTTGATTGGCGCGCTGCTAACAGCGCTGGTGATGGCTCGCGAGTGGGAACGGGGCACGATGGAAGCCCTTATGGTGACCCCGGTGTCCATGCGCGAAGTTCTGCTCGGCAAGCTCATCCCGTACTTCGTTCTGGGCATGGGCGGCATGGTCCTCTCGGTAGCCATGGCGCTATGGCTGTTCCATGTGCCACTGCGTGGGTCCGCTGTGGTGCTGTTCGCCAGCGCGGCCATCTTCCTGCTGGCTGCGCTTGGCATGGGGCTCGCTATTTCGATTACGGCACGCAACCAGTTCGTCGCGGGCCTTGCAGCCATCATCACCACGTTTCTGCCGGCATTCATGCTGTCGGGTTTCATCTTCGATATCGCCAGTGCACCAGTGGCGGTACAGGCTGTGACCTATCTGGTCGCAGCGCGCTATTTCATCGCCATCATCCAGACCATCTTCCTCGCCGGTAACATCTGGCCGGTGATTCTCCCCAACGCGGCCGCCCTGCTGGCGATGGCCGGTGTGTTCCTGGGTATCGTTGTGGCCCGTTCCCGGAAACGGCTGGACTGACACATGTTGCGCCGTATCCTGGCCCTAGCTACCAAGGAATTTCTCGCCATCCTCAAGGATCCGCGCAGTCGCGCCGTGGTGATCGTGCCACCGATCATACAAACACTGGTCTTTGGCTACGCCGCGACCTTTGACCTGAACCATGTCGCTTACGCTGTATATGACGCTGACCGCTCGGCGATCTCCCGCGAACTGGTCGAGCGCTTTCGTGGCTCGCCCGTATTCCTGGAAAATAAGATGATCGCGGCTGCCGGGGATATCGCGCCAACCGTCGACCGGCGTGAAGCGCTGCTGGTGGTGCGACTCGATCCGGGCTTTGAGCGGAACATTCTTGCAGGCCGATCTGGCCAGGTGCAGCTGATCATCGACGGGCGCAATTCAAACACGGCGCTGATCGTGCTGAACTACGCACGGGAAGTCATCAATGGCTTCGCGATGAGTCGTCAGCCCGACCAGACGCTGCCAGGTCAACCGGTGGTACGCGCCTGGTTCAACCCTAATCTCGAAAGTCGCTGGTTCATTGTCCCCGGCATCATCGGCATACTCACCCTGCTCGTGACCATGATGGTCACCGCACTTTCAGTCGCCAGGGAACGCGAACAGGGCACCTTCGACCAGTTGCTGGTCACGCCGCTGCGACCGCTCGATATCCTGCTCGGCAAGTCACTCCCGGGACTGGCCATCGGCTTTGTCGAAGCGACGGTCATGGTGCTGATCGTTACCCTGTGGTTTGGCGTGCCGCTGCGGGGAAGCCCGTGGACCTTGTACATCGGGCTTGCAGCCTTTCTCAGTTCCGCGATTGGTATCGGACTGATGATTTCTTCGCTCTCGGTCACCATGCAGCAGGGTCTGCTCGGCGCTTTTCTTTTCATGGTTCCTGCCATTCTGCTGTCCGGCTTTGCAACACCCGTTGCGAACATGCCGGAATGGATGCAGACGCTGACGCTCACCAACCCATTGCGATATTTCATGGTGATACTGCGTGGCGTGTTTGTAGAGGGCGCATCGCTGCGCGTGCTCTGGCCGCAGATCTGGCCCATGCTGCTGATCGGCAGCCTGACGCTGGTAGCCGCCGGCCGGCTGTTTCGCCGCCGACTCTATTGATGCCCGCCACGGCCTGTGTGACAACCCGCATGAACCGGCAGCACCTGCGGTGCAGGCTGATTCGTTGCGAGCAGCGGCACAGGATCTGCAGAATTTCAGTCACAATCTGGCACTGTCACTTCAGCAGACGGCGATCAAGGTCCATTACCTCAACATCAATGGCCGGGTGACCGCGGAAGATCCTGTACGCAGTCCGCAACAGGTTGCGGAGCGCTGTTGGCAACCGCATGAGGCCGGCATTGAACCGGTCCCAATCGATGTGACGATCTGGTCTGGTTGGCCAGGGATCGCAACGGCCCCTGGCCTCGGCTTCGCCAAGCGAGGCAGGCCGGGGCACATGGTTGAGGTCAGCGGCCAGCTTCGAGGATTCCGGGGCACGGTACAGCTGTTCCTTCGCCGGTTGTATTACGCACCCTCCTCCCCACTCAGATTTGTGATCTGGGCGACGCTGCCGCGACCAAAAAGCTTCAAGGCTATTTGCGGCAGGTCCGCCATCAGTTTATCCCGGTTGGCCGGCAGAATATCTGCGGGCATTCCATAAATACCGTTCTCGGTGAACCATGCAAAAAGGCTGTCCGTCTCGCCATCGTCAAGAACAACCGGAATCGGCGGCTGGCGCGTGCTGCGAACAGTGTATTGCGGACTGAAAAAATTGAATGCATGAGTCCAGTAATGATTGTATTCGTCATTACCCGGTTTCCCGTCAAGCGCCCTCGCAGTTGCCTCGGCAGCCATGTAACCACACCCGAACGCACCCTTGATCGCAGTCTCCGCATAAGCAAGGTTGTCACCGATACAAATTACATTGCCACGCGCAGCCTCCCGGACCGCCGGACGAAGATCCATGCTGCAGCCCTGTCTGTCGACAATTTTCGCCCGCTTGAACAGATCGGAAAAAGCCGAGTTCTCCATAAATGCTTCGAGCACCTGCGGTAGCCGGACGGGGCTTGCTACCGGTGCCGAGCAGCTGATTTCCCAGAGACCGGGTGGCCATGGGCCGACATTCAGGAACCCCTTGTGCACCGAGGGTTGAGTAAAGCGTG
Organism: Pseudomonadota bacterium; assembly: GCA_963204745.1. Taxonomy (GTDB): domain Bacteria; phylum Pseudomonadota; class Gammaproteobacteria; order Steroidobacterales; genus SHZI01. The sequence continues at coordinate 35,842 of CAUJHF010000020.1, read as the reverse complement.
CCCGGTGCATCTCCCCGAACGGGACATCACAACGGTCCAGAATAAAACTCATGAATCTGAGTTTTCCCGGACCTTCGCCTCGCCCGTCGTCAAATCCCAACTGGGCTGCCAATGGCGAAAAAGACCCGTCGGCCAATATTGCACGCTTCGCCAGCAATGTCTGTTCGCCGGCTGAAGTCTTGACCTTGAGACTGATTCCATCGTCCGTGTCATCTATCGCCAGACATCTGGTAGCAGCCTGAATCCTGCAACCGGCGGCCGCCGCGTCATCGAGCAGGCCGCGCAGCATGACTTCCTTGTCGACCACGAAGCCATCGATAGCCCGGTTGTTTGCTTTGCGGTGAAAGCTGGCGCCGGACGGTGATACCCATGATTCGTTGAAACAGGGATCCAGTTCACCGGCATAGGCAAATGACGCATCGTCGGGCAAGCCGTGCATACGGATTACATGCCGACCGGGTGCGCCTACATCAATCGTACAGGTTGCACGTTGTATGTTGACGTCGGTCACCGGCTTGTCGGAGGAAAAACCGCCTTCGCCCAGTCGCAGCAACCGGCTGCAAAAGCGGGTTACGCTGCCGGCTTCCTTGAGTTTCTCGACGAGAAGAACGTTCAGTCCGTCGCGTGCCGCCTTCCGCGCGGCCATGCAGCCGCCCGGGCCGGCGCCCACGATAATCAGATCATATTTCATGGCAATCAACCGCTCCCATCGGGCTGACTATTGTATTAGCTGCTCACCACACCATGGGCGTGCAGAATTTGCGCAAGTGTCAGCACCCGGAATCAGGCGTTGCAGGCTCTGATCTGTCTACGCGACATCAGTCCCTGCAAAACCCCAAGATGTCGCGCGCCGTGCCGCGACTGATATCCGGGCAGCACATGGGCAGTATGTCGGTGCCGTGTATGGTGCCCATCAGCTGCCGGCATCTGGCACTCACGCCATTGGCGATCAACAGCCTGTAGAAGTTGATGCCTTCATCACGCAGCGGATCACATTCGTTCACGCTGATCACGGTCGGCCGCGGCGACGATGCGCGAGGTATCGATGTTCAGCATCGTGCTGTTCGTGCGCAGCCACTTCAGACCGGAGACGCAGTCATTAAGGCCGGCCGGGTACGGCGCGACGTTCTCATTGTCCATCGCGTCAAAACCACCCTTCAGGGCAAGTGCCATCTGTCTGGCTGCCGCGCCGTTCATCTCGGCAAGCAACTCTTCACGGCTGGCAACATCGTGCGCTGGCTGCACAGTCATGTTGCCGAACCATGCCTTGATGCGGGTTCGATACGCGGATCGCCGGAAATTCGTGGCGGCATGTCAGGTCCTTGAGAAAGCAGCGATACACCTGGCTGGTTCTACGCGAATAGCAAATTCAGAAGCCGTCCTCGACGAGCATAGCCGACGGCCGGCGTTGCCGCTGCCTCGGCATATTTTCAGTCATCGGCCACCACCCGCACCTCCGGTATCAGCCAGCTGACAAACGCGGCCGACAGCAATTGCGTGATCACGACAGCAATGAACACCGGTGCATAGGCGTAGTGTTGCGAAACCCAGCCAGCTGCGAAGCTGAAAAGCGCGGCACCAAAGCTGCCGGCGGCGCCGAACAGCCCCCAGACAGTACCGACCTGCAGTGACGGGAACAGATCCGCAGGCAGCGCAAACAGGCTCGATGCCTTGGCCTGAATCGCAAACATGGCGAGCGCAATCAGTGCCAGAGCGATCGCCGGTGATCCGGTCTTCGCCGCCGGGAGACTGAGCACCACCAGCAGCGCTCCACCCCAGATCAGGCTCTTGCGCGCCGCATCGAGCGACCAGCCGCGCAGCATGAGATAGCGGCCCAGCCAGCCGCCGGCCAGCGCACCGGCATCAGCCGCCAGGAACGGTACCCAGGCAAATGCCGCAATCTGGCGGATATCAAAGCCCTGCGCCTGGGCCAGATAGAGCGGTAAAAAGCTGACGAAGAAATAGAAAGCGCCATCGTTACTGATCCGGCTGAGCAGCAGTCCCCAGACTTGCCGATACCGCAACAGGCGGCCAATTCCAGACCAGACAGCGACAGGTTCAGACACCCCGACCTGCGGCGCGTGATCGGCCAGGATCAGTGCGCGTTCTTCAACGCTGATCTCCGGATGCGCCGCGGGCGACCGGTAAAAGCGCAACCAGATCCAGAGCCAGACAAAGCCGGCAAGCGCCGGCACGATGAAAGCGCTGCGCCAGCCAGCCAGCAAAATCAGGCCGCCGAGCAGCGGCGGTGCCAGCAGCGCACCCAGACCCGGGCCAACCGTGAGAATACCGACAGCCATCGAACGGTCACGACGCGGAAACCACTCAGCGATGGCCTTTACCGCTGCCGGAAAGTTGGCTGCTTCGCTCAGGCCCAGCAGCGAGCGGCAGAACATGAAGCTGAAGAAGCCGCGACCGAAGGCGTGCAAGAGGCCCGCAATGCTCCAGGCGATGACAGCCAGTTTGAAAGCACTGCGCGTGCCCACGCGATCGATGAATGGCCCGGCAATCAGGTGCCCGACGCCATAACAGAACAGAAAGGCAGCCGTGATCGTGCCGAAGCCCGTGTTGTCGATGCCGAACTCGGCAACCAGCGCGGGTGCCGCTACGGCAAAGGCCTGACGGTCCAGGTAGTTGATCGTGGTTATGACACACAGGAGGCCGGCAATGCGCCAGCGTATCTGGTTTCCAAAAATACTGTGTCTGATACACCACCCCCGCTCTCGCATCCGGCAACAGCCAGCGCCTTGCCTCCACAGGTCCCCGGCAATTATGCTGGCCGGATTCCGATTGGAGAGTATTGATGAACGCTGCTGCACAAAACATAGCACCATCCAGCGAAGCCCGGGCCTTTCTGGGCCGCGATCACCGGCTGCTGATAGACGGCCAGTGGGTTCCGGCAGCGAGCGGTGAGACCACCGAGATATTCGACCCCTCCACCGAACAGCGGCTGGCCGTGGCAGCTGCCGGTGGCAAGGAAGACGTCGACAGGGCTGTCGCTGCGGCACGCAAGGCGTTGCGCGGCGAATGGTCGAAACTGACCTCCTACGACAGAACGCGGCTTATCCTGAAGCTGGCCGACGAACTCGAAGCCAACATCGGTCTCGCCAGCGAGATCGAGACGCTCGACAACGGCATGCCACGCATGGTTGCCCACTACTCGATCGCCTCATTCGGTTGTGACTTCCTGCGCTACTACGCCGGCTGGGCCACCAAACTCAGCGGTGAAACGATTCCGGTGTCGCCGCAGGGCGTACGCAACGGCGAGTCACTGACCTATACCCGGCGCGAGCCCATCGGTGTGGTCGGCGCGATCATTCCCTGGAACGCACCACTGATCATGGCCACACTGAAGCTCGGCCCGGCTCTGGCTGCCGGCTGCACCGTGGTACTGAAGCCGGCTGAGCTGACGCCGCTGTCCGCCCTCTTTCTTGGTGATCTCATCAAACGCGTCGGTTTCCCCGACGGAGTGATCAACATCGTGACCGGCTATGGCGAGACTGCTGGCGCCGCGCTCGCTGCGCACCCGGATGTCGACAAGATCGCCTTTACCGGCTCCACAGAAGTTGGCAAGAAGATCATCGCCGCTTCGGTCGGCAACCTGAAACGCGTCACGCTGGAACTGGGCGGCAAGTCGCCGATGGTGGTATTCCCCGATGCTGACCTGGAAAGAGTGATCCCGGGCGTTACGCGCGGCGCCTTTTTTCTCAACGGCCAGAACTGCATGGCAGGCACGCGCCTCTTCGTGCACAGCGATATCTTCGACACAGTCGTCGAACGGGTCGCACAAATGGCAGGCCAGTTCCGCATCGGTCCGGGTCTGAGCCCGGACAGCGATCTCGGCCCCCTGATCTCGGCGGAACAGCGCGAGCGGGTAATGGGCTATGTGAATGCCGGTCGCAAGTCCGGCGCTGAGCTGGTCTGTGGTGGCGACGTACTGCCCGGCCGCGGCTTCTTCATGAAGCCGACCCTGTTCAGCAAGACCACGATGGACATGAGTATCGCGCGCGAGGAAATCTTCGGGCCGGTGCTGTGCGTGCAGTCATTCAGCGATTCCGGTCTGCAGGCAGTCGCCGATGAGGCCAATCGCAGCATCTATGGACTATCGGGCAGCGTATGGACCCGGGACATCTCGGTCGCACACCGCATGGCAGCAATGATCGATGCCGGCCAGGTCAGCATCAACTGTCACGCGGCGGTGGATCCGGCGATTCCTTTCGGCGGCAACCGGCAGTCCGGCTGGGGCCGCGAGTTCGGCCGTGAGGGACTCGACGCCTACCTGAAGACCAAGGCGACGACGGTCATCTACTGAGCACCGCCCTGTCGCCAGCTACCAGGCGACGGGCTCACCAAAGCGGTCCAGACAGGTACCGCTGTGTTCAGCCGTCAGCTTGTCGAACACGAGCTGCTGGGCACGCACGCTGTCGACCGGATCGATAGGTGCGCCCGTGCCGCCCAGATCCGTGTGACACCAGCCCGGCGCCATCGAGATCACGATCAGGTCACGCCACTCGTTGGCGATACCCTTCGTCAGCATGTTCAGTCCTGCCTTGCTGGTGCGATAGGCATGCGAGCCACCGAGCGTATTGCTGCTGATCGAACCGAGATCGCTGGTCATCATCACCACCGTTCGCCGCCGGCTCGCGCGCACATTGGGCGCCAGCGCTACGGTGAGGCGAAATGGCGCCAGCAGGTTGATCTCGAGTATCTCGCGCCAGATCGCATAGTCCATACTGGCCAGACTCTGATAAACCATCCCCTCGGGCGCGCCGAGCGGACCATAGGTGCCGGCGTTGTTCAGCAGGATATCGACTGGCGTACCGTTAAGTTCCCTGACCAGTTCCTTTACGCTGCCCTCGCTCGTCACATCAAGCTGCAGGATCTGCACCCTGGCCGGGAATGCCTGCTGAAGGGTATGCAGGTCGCGCGCCTTCTCCGGACTGCGCGCGCAGGCAAGTACGCGCCAGCCGCTCTCTGCAAACTGGCGGCTGTGCTCCAGACCGAGACCCCGGTTTGCACCGGTGATAAGTACCGTTCCTGACATGGTGTCAAGTCTACGGCTTCGCAGCTTCCGACGGGCAGGATACGGGCTTGGCAATCGCGCGGGCAGTGACTAAGATCGTCCGCCAGCCGGTCAGAACAGGGATGTCGAACAAGCGATGACTTCAACCCGCCCCATACGTGCCTTGCTGCGTGGCCTCGAAGTACTGCATGTGCTCAACCAGCGAAATGGTGCCACCGTATCCGAGGTCGCAACCGCGATCGAACTGCCTCGCACGACCACCTACCGCATTCTCGAAACGCTGTGCAACGCGGGCTACGCCTACCGCGCTGCCAGCGATGAGCGCTACCGTCTGACGATCATGGTGCGCGGCCTGTCGGATGGCTTTGACGACGAGGCCTGGGTGACGCAGATTGCGCGTCCCTACATGTACGAACTCTGTACCGAACTGGTCTGGCCGATCGCCATCGCCACCCTGTCCGGTTCGACGATGCTCGTACGCCAGACAACTGATCACCGCAGCCCGCTTGCTGTCGACAAGCGCGGCCCCGGTTTCCGGGTGGCGATTCTTAGCTCAGCTTCCGGGCTCTGTTATCTCGCACATTGCCCGCCTGAGCAGCAGGAAGCGCTGCTGGAACTGCTCCTTAGACCGAAGCGCGGTGATGAGCAGGGCAACAATCGAAAGAAGACAGTCGAGCTGCTGTCCGAGGCGAAGAAGCGCGGCTATTCAGTGTGGCGGCGTCCACGCCGTATTTCCGATGAGCTGAGTTTCTCGGTACCGATTTTTGCGAAGGACCGCCTGCTTGCGGCACTGACCATCCGTTTTTCGAGTACCGCAGTGCCGGAAACAGACGCGATCCAGCGTTTCATTCCCAAAATGAAGGCAGTTGCCCAGCGGATTGGCCATGACTTTCTGGCCCAGAATGAGCATCAGGCGCTGGCGATCGCGGCCGACGCTCCCGGTACGGCCGGCAGCGCTGACTGAAACGACCGGAAAACGCGCAGGGCCGGTACACCATCGGTGCACCGGCCCTGCGTCTGTACGCCTGCCAGAGCTCTGGCAGGCAGCGCCCGACCAGCCTCAGGCGACCTTCTTGCCCGCCTTCTTTGACTTCGATGCCGGGGCTGTCCCGGCCACGAATCGTGCCTGGAATACCGGCTGCTTCGGCGCATCCATACCGGTTTCCTTCTTGCAGGCCTTCTTGAGCTCCGGAATCGTGCCGCCGAAGTCGAAGAGCTTGGGCTTGCCGCGCTTCTTCGACAGTTTCGCCCGCAGCGCGAGCGTAGCCTTTTCATCCACGCTGCCGTTGGCCTTGATCACCACACCGTAACGTTTGGCACCTTCACGCGAAACCAGTCCGGCTTCGACATCAAACGCGACCTGCTCGATCGGCCGCTTGAAGGGATCACCCCAGCCACCGCCGCCCCAGGTATCGAAGTACAGCAACTCGCCTTCGAGCACCGGAATGCGATCGCACTTCGAGGGCAGCAACACCTTCTTGCCGTTCTTGCGGATCAGCGTCTTCCGGCTGCGGGCGCCGGGCAGGCCGCCCGTAACACCCCACGGGTAGGTAAGCCAGCGATCGTCATGGATCGAAATCTGGCCATCTTCGAGGAAGCGATAGGCGACGCGCAGTGCGTTGCCGCCACGATGCAGACCCGCACCACCGCTGTCAGTGATGGTTTCGTAGACTTCGATCCGTAACGGGAAATAGCTTTCCAGGAATTCGTTGGGAACGTTGGTAAAGCTTGGCCAGAGCGAGTGTCCGTCCGGACCGTCACCGGAAGGCTTGCCTGGAATACCGCCAAAACCGATGGAGAACAGCTGGTACCACTCGCCAGTCTTCCGGTAACCCGAATACATGAGATGCGGGCTGTCGGAGAAACCGGCTGCGCACAGGAAGTCAGGATTACCCTGCCCGAGCAGGCCACCGAGGATGTCGAAGATACGACCCAGAGCATGTGTACGGCAGGAAAGCGCCGCGGGCGCCCGGGGCTTGAGCAATGTACCTTCCGGAATTCGCACTTCCATCAGGTCGTAAAAGCCGTCGTTGAACATGATCTGCGGGTCAAAGACCATGATCATGTACACGCCGCAAAACATCTTGAACATTTCTTCGTTCAGAAGGAAGTTCACCGAACCGGTCGACTGCGGATCGGTACCTTCAAAGTCGAATATGACCTTGCCGCCTTCGCGCCACATCGCGCACTTGATCTTGTAGGGCCCCATGCCCATGCCGTCGTCGCACAGGTAGTCCTCAAAGTACTGTCGCTTGGTCGGCACTGTGTCCTTGATAAGTCGGGCCATGGCGCGCTTGTTGCGATCAAGCAGTTCTTCGAGGGCTGAATAGAACATGTCATCACCGAAGCGGTTGGCTATCTCGATGACGCGCTTTTCAGCCGTACGGATCGCCGCCACGATGGCGTGGAAGTCGCTGCGGTTCCACTGCGGCATGCGGCAGTTGTGCAGGATGAGATCCAGAATCTCCTCCTGCAGAACATCCTTCTTGTAGATCTTCATCGGTGGAACGCGAATGCCTTCCTCGAAGATCGACTGCGCATCGGTGGGCATGCTGCCCGGAACCTTGCCGCCGATATCCGTCATGTGGCCGAACTGCGCGGCATAGCCTATAAGACGGCCATCCTTGAAAATCGGTCGCAGCAGCAGCCAGTCATTGGAATGGCTGACGGCACCATTGCAGGTATAGGGATCCGTCGTGAGGAACATGTCGCCCTCTTCGATGGTTCCGTCATAGGCGGCCTTGAATCCGTAAATGAAGCTGCCGAACTGGCCGACGACCATCTTGCCGTCGACGTTGGCGATCATCGGGAACTCATCGTGCTGTTCACGAATACCGGGTGACATCGCCGTACGGAACAGCACAGTATCCATTTCCCAACGTGCGTTGAGCATGGAGTTTTCGATGAGATCGAGCGAGATCGGATCGACTTCCACACGCTTGAACGGCCGTGGTTTGGTTTCAACAATTCTGGCTGGCATCTGGTGTGCTCCTGCGCTCTGGGCTGACTGGGGCTAAAGGTTTATCAGGCGACGGGGGTGATGAGGATATTGCCCCAGTCATCCACCCTGCCCTCGTGTTCCGGAAGAATAAGGGTCGTCGAATCCATCTCAAGCACGATGGCCGGCCCGCTGATCACGTTTCCGGACTGCAGCTTCGAACGATCGTAAAGCGTGGCATCCCGATCCTTGCCTTCGACGAAGATCTTGAGCTTCGCCGTTGCCGCTGCAGCCGGATTCGCGCCGCCCTTCGGCACTTTCGGTGCACGCACGTTGGTCGGCTTGCCCTGGGCAACTGCACGCAGATTCACCAGCTCCTTGTCGAGCGGCAGTGCAAAGGTAAACAACTGACGGTGCATCTCGTCGAAGCGGCCACCGATGATATCCAGACCCTTGGTCTCAAACTCCTCGATCTCGAAATCAACCGTAAGCAGCAGGGCCTGGCCGCGGTAACGGATATCCACCTGATAACTGAAGGTCTGCTCTGACTTGGGAATGCCTTCATTGTCCAGTGCCTTCGACGCCTGCTTGGCCAGGGCGCGGAAGATTTTTGCAACTTCCTTGTCCGTGGTTTCGCTGAAGCGTCGGATAAAGGTACGCGACGCGTCATCGCGCACCCGCGTGGTTGCATCACCATAGGCGCACAGCACGCCGGGGCCCGGCGGAATGATGACCGGCCATGACTTCATGAGCTTGCCGATTGCGTTGGCATGCAGCGGACCTGCGCCACCAAATGCCATCAGTGCGAAGTCGCGGGGGTCATAGCCTTTCTCTACCGAGACCAGCCGCAACGCGCCATACATGTTCTCGTTGACGATAGCGATAATGCCTGCAGCCGCCTGCTTGACGCTTAGACCCAGACTGTCAGCGATGGGCTTCACCGCTGCTTCGGCAAGGTCGCGACGGATCTGCATGTCGCCACCGAGACGCACTTCGCCGGTCGGAAGATAGCCGAGCACCACGTTGGCATCCGTCACCGTGGGCAGCGTGCCACCGCGGTCGTAAGCCGCCGGACCCGGCATTGCACCTGCGCTCTCCGGGCCGACACGCAGTGCCTTGGTCAACGCGGGCACCTTGGCGATTGAACCGCCGCCGGCACCGACGGTACGCACGTCGACCGAGGATGCGCGTACGGTCACGTCACCCACCGTGGTTTCACGTCGCAACTGGGCCTTGCCATTTTCGATCAGACAGACATCTGTCGAGGTACCACCCATGTCGAAGGTGAGCAGGTTCTTGAAACCGGCCTGCTTGGCCACCCATACGGCACCGGCCACGCCGCCCGCAGGACCGCTCATCAGCAGATTGACCGGCAAGGCCTCAGCCGCCTGTGCAGAAGTAAGGCCGCCATCAGAGCGAAGAATATGCAACTGCACCTTGCTCATGGTCTTGCGCAGGTTCTTTTGCAGGTTGCGGACGTATGTCTCGACCTTGGGACGCACATAGGAATTGGCGACCGTGGTAATGGTGCGCTCATATTCCTGCATTTCCGGAACGATGTCTGAAGACAGCGAAACGGGAATACCCGGCATGATTTCCCGCGCAATCTTGCCCACCCGCTGTTCCGGATCCGGATTCGCAAAGGAATTGATCAGTGAGATCGTCAGCGCTTCGATACCCTTCTTGCTGAGCGCCTTGAGGTCGCGGCGCAGCTTTGCCTCGTCCAGCTTCCGGACCACCTTGCCGTCTGCGCCGACGCGCTCGTCAGCTTCGATGGTGAGGGCCAGTGGCGCCATCGGCAGGCTCTTGTTGTAGATCACCCAGCCGCCAAGACCGCCCGGCACGAGAGAGCGTGCGATCTGCAGAACCTGACGGTAGCCCTTGGTGGTTACCAGACCAACCTTGGCCCCCGAACCGGTCAGCACAGTGTTTGTAGCCACCGTGGTGCCGTGCATGATGTGTTGGATCGCGCCGGGATCGATCCCGGCGTTCTCGCAAATCCTGGCAATCCCGTTCAGCACACCGACCGATGAGTCGTGGGGCGTACTGGGCACCTTCGCTGTAAAAATGTCCCCGTTCTGCTCATTGATGAGCAGCAGGTCCGTGAACGTGCCTCCAACGTCAACCCCTAAACGGTAACTCATACGGCCCTCTCAGATTTACAAGTGTTCATTAATCGGATTCGGAACCACGACACAAACTGTCGCGGCACCTGAGCATGTATTTGATTCTTGTCTCCGGTCAGGCAGCGCCTGAAGCACGGTGTCTTTCAGCAATCTGCGGAAAAATGCCGGCCTTGGGCAGCATCGCCGGTGTGCTGCGACCCAGCTGCTCCTGCAGCCATCGGCTGGTCGCAATGATTTTCTCCAGCGACACGCCGGTATGGATACCGGAACGGTCCAGCATGTAGAGCAGATCGTCGGTCGGAATATTACCGGTTGCTGCCGGCGCGAAGGGACAGCCACCGATTCCACCGATACTCGCATCCAGCGATGCAACACCGGCCGCCAGTGCAGCCTGCGCATTCGCGATGCCGGTATTGCGCGTATTGTGAAAATGGCAGCGGATCGGCACGCCCGGCGCGCGCGCCATCACGGCGCCGAGCAGATCGCTGACCTGGTTCGGCACGGCAACACCGATACTGTCGGCAATACCCAGCTCGACCGGCTCGCCTTCCATGACCTGATCGACCAGCTCCAGGATCCTCGCAACAGGAATCTCGCCCTCATAAGGACAGCCGAAGGCCGAGGAGATCATCACATTGGCGCGAATGCCAGCGGCCCTGGCCGCCCGTGCAATATCGATCCACGCCTTGACCGACTCGGAAGTAGGCACACCCTGGTTGCGCTGGTTATAGGTATCGCTGGCCACAACCGCCATGCCGATCTCATGGATACCGGTTGCCTGGGCCCGCTCAAAACCCTTGCGGTTCAGCACCAGCCCGATGTAGGTCACGCCTTCACGTGCGGGCAGGCCGCGAATTACATCTTCCGCATCGGCCATTTGCGGCACGCGTTTCGGATGTACAAAGCTGCTGACTTCGAGACGCCTGATTCCAGCGTCGAGCGCACGCGTGATGAACTCAATCTTGACGGCTGTCGGCAGAACTTCAGGCTCGCTCTGGAGCCCGTCGCGAGGTCCGACTTCAATGATTGATACGTGCTGTGCTTGCTGGCTCATGGCCTTACAGGGCGAGTGAATTCCGCTATTCTATACACCGTAGTCAGCGATACAAGAATAACGGTGATGGCAAGCGAACATAAAACAGGTGCAGGTCCACTCGCGGGGCTGCGACTCATCGAAATGGGCACGCTGCTGGCGGGACCTTTCTGCGGGCAGCTGATGGGCGATTTCGGCGCCGAGGTGATCAAGATCGAGCCGCCCGGACAAGGCGATCCGATGCGCGAATGGGGCCGTGAGAAAGCTCACGGCATGTCCTTGTGGTGGCCAGTGGTGGGCCGCAACAAGAAGTCCGTTACTGTCAACCTCCGCGTCAAGGAAGGCCAGGAAATTGTCCGGCAGCTGGTTTCGAAAGCAGATTTCCTGCTGGAGAACTTTCGCCCGGGAACGCTCGAGCGATGGAACCTGTCTTTTGACGAACTGCAGAAGATCAATCCGCGACTGATCATGATCCGCGTGTCGGGTTTTGGACAGACCGGCCCCTATGCCGGCCGCGCCGGTTTTGGTGCCGTCGGCGAGGCCATGGGTGGCTTGCGCTACGTCTGCGGCGACCCGTCAACGCCACCGAGCCGCATGGGTATCAGCATCGGTGATTCACTGGCAGCAACCTTCGCCTGCATCGGCGCACTCAGTGCACTGCACTATCGCGAGAAAACAGGCCAGGGACAGATCGTCGATTCCGCGATCTACGAAGCAGTGCTCAACATGATGGAGTCGCTCGTCACCGAATACGACAAGACCGGGTACATCCGCGAGCGGACCGGCGCGATCCTGCCCAACGTCGCACCCTCAAATGTCTATCCAACCCGGGATGGCGGCATGATCCTGATCGCCGCCAACCAGGACACCGTGTTCGGCCGCCTCGCTGAAGCGATGGGCCGACCAGAACTCGGCAAGGATGAACGCTACGCAACACATACGGCGCGCGGCGCACGGCAGACCGAGCTCGATGAGCTTATCGCCGACTGGACGCGTACCATCGATGCCCCGGCACTTGAGCAATTGATGGACAAGTTCGGCATTCCCTCTGGCAAGATTTATCGCACGCCGGAAATGCTGGAGGACGCGCACTTCAAGGCGCGCCAGGCCATCGTCACCACCATGCATCCGAAATTCGGTGAACTGCGCATGCAGAATGTTGCGCCGAAGCTGTCATCGACGCCGGGCGGGATCCGGCTCCCGGCGCCCGAACTCGGCGAACATACCGACGAGATTCTCCGCAGCCTGCTGGACTTCGATCCGGCAAAGCTTGCGGCGCTGCATGCACAGGGTGTGATCTGAGCGCGCAGATCGGCCCGATTGCCGGCGTTACGATCAGCACGCCGGATCTGGGCAAAGCGGAAGCCGTCTACGCCGGTTACCTCGGCTATCGCGTACTCGGTTACGAAACGGTCAGCGCCGAGCAGGCCCGCCTCTGGCACACACCCGGTGCAGCGGGTCGACGCTCTCTGCGCATGGCACCGGCGACCGCCGATGATTTCGTGTTCCGCTTCATAGAAACACCGGCAGAGCCTGGCTACCGGGCCTTCGGCCGGCATGGCTGGAATGCGGCCGAACTCATCGTCGCCAGGGTTGATGTGCTCGCCGAACGCCTCGCTTCTTCACCTTTCGAAATCGTCGCCCCGCCGATGGATCTGTCCTTCTGCCCCGATATCCGCGCAATGCAGGTCCGCGGTCCGGGCGGTGAGATCCTTTACCTGACTGAATTCAAGAAGCCGGTGCCCGGTCTCGACGCGCCGCCTGCGCGCTGCGAAGTCGACCGCACCTTCATCGTTATAGCGGGCGGCGCCTCGCTTGAAGCCATGCAGGACTTCTACGCGACGCGCTTTGCGGTTCCACGCGCGCCGGCACTCGAATCACGTGTGCAGACGATGGCGCTGGAATTCGGCCTTTCGCGCGAACACCGTTTCCGGATCGCCGCGCTGCCGCTCGGCGGTCGCTGCTATATCGAAGCGGATGAGATGCCGGCGGCGGCACAGCCGCTGCCCGCTGAGCAGTACGAACTGCCGCCAGGCATTGCTATCGTGAGTTTCCTGGGCACTTCGCAAGCTGGCATGGACAGCATCAGGTGCATCCGCGGCGCCGCCGGCGAGATGCTGGAAATCATCCCACGCTGATCACTCAGGCCCGCTTTCTCGCCAGTGTCAGGCCGTCACCGACCGGCAGCATTGAGAGATCAAAACGCGGATCGATATGCAGCTTCTGGTTCAGCGCACGCAGTGCGTCAGTGTCGGTATCGTGTACCGAGGGGTCTGCGACCTTGCCACTCCACAACACATTGTCGAGCACCATCAGCCCGCCTGCACGCAGCAGTTTGTGGCCCTGCTCGAGGTAATCATCGTAGCCAGCCTTGTCCGCATCGATAAAGATGAAATCAAAGCTGCCCCCCAGGCCTTCTGCGATGAGCTGGCGCAGCGTCTGACCGGCCACACCCAGCCGCAAATCGATCCGGTCTGCAACACCCGCCTCTGCCCAGTAGCGACGGGCAATAGCCGTCCATTCCTCACTGATATCCAGCGCCACCAGGCGCCCATCCGCGGGCAAGGCCAGCGCGCAGACCAGCGCGCTGTAGCCGGTAAAGGTACCGATCTCCAGACAGCGCCGCGCGCCGGTCAGCTTCAGCAGCAAGGCCATGAATTGCCCCTGCTCGGGCGAAATCTGCATCACCGCCATCGGCAAAGCCGCTGTTTCAGCGCGCAGAGCCGCGAGAACCGCCGGTTCACGCAGAGAAACGTTCTGCAAATACGCGTACAGCCGGTCATCAAGATTCAATGAGCGATTGGACATGATGGTCTGAACTCCATGCCAGGGTTTTCGAAAACTGATCGCATTACACGCAGTGACTTCGCAGCCCGCACGGCTCGGCTACAATGCACCGCCCCATCGCCACAGGCCAGCCCGCCCTTGTTCGCTGCCGACACCACCGCCCTGCTGCTCTGGCTGGTACCGCTGCTCGCTGCGACGGGTCTCATCGCGGGCGTGCTCGCCGGACTGCTCGGTGTCGGCGGCGGCATCGTCGTCGTGCCAGTGCTTTACCACCTGTTCAGTTACATGGGCATAGACCCCGGCGTACGCATGCATCTGGCCGTCGGGACCTCGCTGGCGACAATCATACCGACGAGCATCCGCTCGGTTCGCGCACATATGCACCGCGGGGGCTTCGATCCGGTGTTGTTCAGAGCCTGGGCGCCGGCCGTTTTTGCCGGCTCAATCGTCGGTACCTGGCTGGCAACGCTGGCGGACTTCAGCGTACTGACCTCCGTTTTCGGCATCGTCGGGCTGGTCATGGCATTGCAGATGGGCTTGGGCCGCTCCAGCTGGCGACTCGGCACCAGCCTGCCGCGCGGACCTGCCAGCATGGTTTTCCCGATCATGATTGGTGGCCTTTCCGCGATGATGGGCATAGGTGGTGGCACATTCAGCGTTCCGGCACTCAGCCTGTACGGCACGCCGATGCACCGCGCAGTCGGCACCGCCTCCGGATTCGGGCTGGTCATATCGATTCCGGCAGCGATCGGTTTTGCGATCGGCGGATGGAAGATGCCAGGACTGGCGGCATTCAGCCTGGGTTATGTCAATGTCCTGGGATTACTGCTGATCGTACCGATGACCCTGCTCACCGTACCGCTCGGCGCACACCTCGCGCACACCCTGAGCCAGGACCGCCTGCGCCAGCTGTTCGGCATTTTTCTCGGCATCACTGCCAGCCGCATGTTATGGGACGCCATCAAGGCCGCCGGCGGCCTGTAAGGCACACGACGAGCGTCTGCTCAGGCGGAGACCGAAAAGTGCAATTCGAGGCTGCTGTCGAGTACCACGCTGGCGCGATCACCGCGTCCGATCCTGAACTGACCGCCACCCGACGACAGCGCCACGATGTCACCCGGACGGAAAGCGTAACTTGCAGACAGGCGGGCCAGGGCCCCGGCCGCATCCTGCAGCGACATATCGGGCATGCGGCTGCCGATGGTATGCGCATTGACCGTCAGAGCAGCGCCAGGCACCACCCGATCGGGCCACTCATCCAGCGTCGCAATACAGGGACCGATCACGCAGGCACCCGGGAACTGCCGCCCCGCCGGGTCAAGGTGTGACCATGCGGAAAACCCGAGGTCGGCAACCAGTGTCACAGCGGCGATGGCTCGTAGCGCCTGCTCAGCGGTAGCAGCGTGCAGCGGGCGACCCAGCACCAGGCCCGGCATTGCCAGTCCGTCCAGCGGCTCATCCCGGTTGGCTGGCAGGGCAATACGGGCATCCGGACCAACCGCCGAATTCGGATTCTTGACGTAGGCCACCAGCCCGCCACCAGCCTCATACCGAACCATCAGCAGCAGACCCGGGCGTCGTATCGGAGTCATCAGCTCGGTACCAGCCCCTGGCAGCAAGCGCCCCACGGCACGCCATTGCAGGCGCTGCGGACCGCTCGCGGCATCGATCTCGGCAATCAGGCGCGCAACATGTGCAGCGCCCTCGTCGCCCTGCGCAAGTACGCTGACCACCGACTGCGGCCGCCACTGTGAAGTACCGAGCGTGGCGCCCGCGGCCGTCAAATCCAGGATCTCTCCGGATGGCAGACTGACCGCAGGCCGTCCGCCGACTTCACGACTGTCCAGTGTGACCAGGCGCATGACAGATATCAGTCTCCGTTTTCGGCCACGGTTATTTCGAGGCCATCAAGGTCCGGCTCAAGCTCGACCTGGCAGAGCAGGCGGCTGTTTGGCCGCCGCTCCGTCGCTGCGGCGAGCATGGCATCTTCCATCTCTTCCATGGGCTTGAGACGGGACAGCCAGCTGTCGGCAATGTAGCCGTGACAGGTGGCACATGCACAGGCCCCCCCGCATTCCGCCACAATTCCTTCCACGCCGTTATCGACGGCTGCCTCCATCGCCGAGTAACCGGCGGGTGCCTGTACTTCGACGCGGCGACCGTTCTTGTCGTGAAATATTACTCTGGGCATATCCGGGCTGTCCGGCAAACTGACAAAGCTCCCTGCGGAGCGGCCCGGGCATTGTACGCAGCATCACGATCACTCCCGCAAGATGTGCCGAGGTTGACAAGGCTGCGGGCTTAAAAGAACATTCTGGCATGCGGCTCTTTTCGATCAGTGCGTCTTCTTTCGGTCTGTCCCTGCCCCTGGTACTGCGAAGCCTGGGCGCGGGCGTCTGACTGGCTGATTTCCCGACGAATCACCGAGACCCCGCACCCGCAAGGTGGCGGGGTTTTTTGTTTTTGGCCAAGAATTATCAGTTGCATTTCCACTCAAACAATCAGGGACGGGAACAACAGGCCCCGGGTGACCCGGTTCACCTGAGGCAGGGAGAGCAGCGATGAGCGAGCAGAGCCAGGATCGGATCATCATCTTCGATACGACGCTTCGCGACGGCGAGCAGGCCCCGGGCTGCAGCATGACCCTGAGCGAAAAGCTGCGCGTTGCGTCAGCGCTGCGCGACCTTCGCGTCGATGTCATCGAAGCCGGTTTTGCGGCGGCCTCGCCCGGCGACTTCGATGCGGTCCAGGCGATCGCCACCGATATCAGCGGGCCGGTGATCTGCAGCCTGGCCCGTTGCCATCCAAACGATATCGAACGCGCTGCTGCAGCGCTCAAGCCGGCGCAGCGCAGCCGCATTCACGTTTTTCTCGCTACCAGCGAGATCCATCGAACCTACAAGCTGCACATGGCGAAGGAAGAGATCATCCGCCGTGCAGTCGAGGGCGTGCAGCTGGCGAAAAAATACTGCGAGGATGTGGAGTTTTCGGCTGAAGACGCATCGCGAACGGAGCCGGCCTACCTGGCTGATGTGGTCACGGCAGTCATCGCTGCAGGCGCACGCACGGTCAATATCCCGGATACGCTCGGTTACACGGTACCCGAGGAGTTCGCCGCCCTGTTCAGCTATCTCCGCGCCCATGTGCAGGGGATCGACCAGATCATGCTCAGCGTGCACTGCCACGATGATCTGGGCATGGCGGTCGCCAACAGCCTGGCGGCCGTTTCGGCCGGGGCACGCCAGGTGGAATGCACGATCAACGGTATCGGCGAACGGGCCGGCAACTGCTCGCTGGAGGAAGTGGTGATGGCGCTGCGCACGCGGGCCAGTCACTACGGACTCGATGTCGGCATCGAGACACGACGTCTCTATCCGACCAGTCGGCTGGTGTCGAGCATCACCGGCATGCATATTCCGCGCAACAAGGCCGTCGTCGGCGAAAATGCCTTCGCCCATGAGTCCGGCATCCATCAGGACGGCATGCTGAAGCACGCCTCCACCTACGAAATCATGAATCCGGAAGACATCGGCATCAGCAAGTCCAATCTGGTCCTCGGCAAACACAGTGGCCGGCACGCTTTCCGTGAACGCGTACAGCAGCTCGGCTTCAACCTCGACGACGAGCAGGTCAACGTGGCGTTTGCCGAATTCAAGAAAATCGCTGACCGCAAGAAGGAAATGTTCGATGGCGACATCGAGGCCATCATCATGAACACGGGCGTGCTGGCTGCCGAGACGGGAAGCATCGGCCCCTGGGAGATGGTCGAACTGCATGTTTCCGCCGGTACCGGCGCGATCGCTGCAGCCGCTGTACGCATGCGCCACGCCGACGGGCGGATCATCGACGAAGCCTCGGTCGGCGACGGGCCGGTAGAGGCCGCCCTCAAGGCGCTCGAACGGGCTACCGGCGTCAGCCTCGACCTGAAGAAATTCGAGGTACACAGCGCTACCACGGGTGAGGATGCCCAGGGCGAAGTAACCGTCACCGTCAACGACAACGGTCAATGCCACCGGGGGCATGGCGTGAGTACCGACATCGTCGAGGCTGGTGCCCTTGCCTACCTTGATGTAATTAACCGCATCTGCCGGCAGAAACCGGGGCACACTGCTCCGGAATCGCCGACGAATGAAAACGTAGTACACCTCTGAACGCTTGCGCAGGCCCAGGGCCGAGGAAACAGCATGGCTATCAAGACGACTGAATGGATCTGGTTCAACGGCAAACTGATTCCGTGGAACGACGCGCGGGTTCATGTCATGACCCATGCCCTGCATTACGGTTCATCCGTGTTCGAAGGCATTCGCGTTTACCAGACACCGGATGGTCCCCGCGTCTTTCGCCTGGCGGCCCACACCCGGCGCATGTTCGATTCGGCCCGCATACACCGCATCGAAATCCCCTGGACGGCAGACGTGATCAATGCCGCCTGCCGCGATGTCGTGACGCGCAACAAGCTGGGCAGCGCATATATCCGGCCGATCGCCTTCCGGGGCTACGGCGAAGTGGGTCTCGCACCGCCGCCCGGACACCCGGTCGACGTCGCGGTTGCCGCCTGGGAATGGGGTGCCTATCTCGGCGCCGATGCGCTTGAAAAAGGCGTCGATGTCTGCATTTCTTCCTGGCAGCGTGCTGCACCGAACACGATCCCGACGCTGGCCAAGGCTGGCGGCAATTACCTGTCCAGCACCCTGATCAGTCTTGAGGCGCGCGAACGCGGCTTTGCCGAAGGCATCGCGCTGTCGACCAATGGCACGGTCAGCGAAGGCGCTGGCGAAAACCTGTTTCTGATCCGCGACGGCTCGATCATCACGCCATCGACGACGGATTCGGTTCTGCAGGGCATCACCCGTGATGCAGTCATGACGCTGGCGCGCGACCTCGGCATACCGATCAGGGAACAGGGCATTCCCCGCGAGATGCTCTATGTGGCTGACGAGATCTTCCTCACCGGAACCGCGGCAGAAATCACACCGGTCAGGTCGGTGGACCGGATCACCATCGGCTCTGGCGTGCGCGGCCCGGTCACCACCGCACTCCAGAACGCATTCTTTGGCCTGTTCGACGGACGCACTGCAGACAAGTGGGGCTGGCTCGAGTCGCTTGCTTAACCCAGGAATCATCACATGAGCGATAGATCACTCTTTCAGAAAGTCTGGGACGACCATATCGTCGTACCCGAATCAGCGGATACGCCGGCCGTTCTTTATATCGACCTGCATCTGACCCATGAGGTAACGACGCCCGAGGCCTTCAATGTCCTGCGCTCCCGTGGCCTGTCCATCCGCCGGCCGGACCTGACCGTCGCAACACTCGATCATTCGACGCCGACCGTGCCTATCACGACACTCAAGGACCTCGATGTGGTCTCGGAGCCTGCAGCGGCAGCGCAGATCCGCACCATGATCGAGAACTGCGACAAGAACGGCATCCGGATGTATGGCTTCGACAGCGACTCGCGCGGCATCGTCCATGTGATCGGCCCCGAACTCGGCGCAACGCAGCCCGGCAAGACCATCGTCTGCGGCGACAGCCACACCAGCACGCATGGCGCGTTCGGCGCACTCGGTTTCGGCATCGGCACCACTGAAGTCGGTCATGTTCTGGCGACCCAGTGCCTGCTGCAGCGCCGGCCCAGGACGCTCGCCATCAATGTCGAGGGCAAATTGCCGCGCGGCGTGACGGCAAAAGACGTGATCCTCGCCATCATCGGCAAGATCGGGGTCGGCGGCGGCACCGGACATGTGATCGAGTATCGCGGCAGCACGATCCGCAGCCTCGACATGGAGCAGCGCATGACCATCTGCAACATGTCGATCGAGGCTGGTGCACGCGCCGGCATGATCGCGCCCGATGACACCACCATCCAGTATCTCAATGGCCGGCCGCTGGCTCCCCGGGGCGCCGACTGGGATGCCGCAGTGGCCCGCTGGCGCGCCCTGCCCTCGGATACCGGTGCGCGCTTTGACAGCGAAGTATCGATTGATGTCAGTCGACTCGCACCGATGGTGACCTTCGGCACCAATCCCGGCATGGTCGTGCCGGTTACTGATGCGGTACCGGTTTCCGATGATGCGAGCTTCCGCAAGGCACTTGCCTACATGAAAGTCACCGCCGGCAAGCCCATGCTCGGCCTGCCAGTCGATGTCGTCTTCGTCGGCAGCTGCACCAACTCACGCATGTCTGACCTTTACGATGCCGCCTCGATTCTGCGCGGCCGGAAGGTGGCGAGTTCCGTACGCATGCTCGTCGTCCCCGGTTCTGTCCAGGTACAGCGCCAGGCCGAGGCGGAGGGTCTGGACAAGGTATTTCGGGAGGCTGGCGCGGAATGGCGTGAAGCCGGTTGCTCGATGTGCCTCGGCATGAACGGCGACATCGCATTGCCAGGGCAGCTCTGCGTAAGCACCAGCAATCGCAATTTCGAAGGCCGGCAGGGCATCGGTGCCCGGTCGGTGCTTGCCAGCCCGCTGACTGCCGCCGCTTCGGCGATTGCCGGCGTCGTCGCCGATCCACGACCCCTGCTGCCGAATTGAGCGGCTCATCCAGTCGAGAAATATCCATGGAAAAAATTGACATCGTACGTTCGCGGACCGTGGTGATGCCTGGTACCGATATCGATACCGACCAGATCGTCCCGGCCCGTTTTCTCACCACCACTACCCGCAAGGGCCTCGGCAAGGCACTGTTTGCTGACTGGCGTTACGACAAGGACGGCAAACCCAAAACCGATTTCATACTCAACACGCCTGCCGCCGCAGGCTGCAGGATTCTCGTCGCCGGCAACAACTTTGGCTGCGGGTCCTCGCGCGAACACGCACCGTGGGCGCTGCTGGACTTCGGTATCCAGGCGGTGGTCAGCACCGGCATCGCGGATATCTTCCGCAGCAATTCACTGAAGAACGGGCTGCTGCCGGTCGTCGTCGACAAGGCCACCCATGCATGGCTGCTTGAGAACCCCGGTGCTGAACTGACCATCGACGTAGCCAGTTGCCAGCTGCAGCTGCCTGACGGCAAGTCCGTGTCCTTTCCGCTGGACGGCTTCTCGAAATACTGCCTGTTGAACGGCGTGGATCAGCTCGGCTACCTGCTGCATCAGTCCGATGCCATCACACGCTTTGAGAGCGAACGTTCATGGAAGCCCTGATCGGCGTACTGCCTGGCGATGGCATCGGCCCCGAGGTGATGGCCGAGGCGCAGCGCGCACTCCGGTTCATCGAAAAGAAGTACCGGCATCATTTCGTCTATCGCGAGGCGCTGATCGGCGGCATAGCCATCGACAGCCAGGGCCATCCTTTCCCGGCTGACACCCGCAAGCTGTGCGCGGAAGCCGATGCCGTGCTGCTCGGTGCAGTCGGCGGCCCGAAGTGGAGCGACCCTGACTCGAATGTGCGCCCCGAGCAGGGCCTGCTGGGCATGCGCTCGGCCATGGGCGTGTTTGCCAATCTCCGTCCGGTACAGACGCATCCGGCACTGTATGCCGCATCGCCGTTGCGCAGCGAGCGCCTTGCGGGTGTCGATATCCTGGTCGTTCGCGAACTCACCGGCGGCGCTTACTTCGGACGCAAGGAGCG
The DNA here is from genome assembly GCA_963204745.1 of Pseudomonadota bacterium. Classification (GTDB taxonomy): domain Bacteria; phylum Pseudomonadota; class Gammaproteobacteria; order Steroidobacterales; genus SHZI01. The sequence goes on along the minus strand of CAUJHF010000020.1, from coordinate 14,364 downwards.
TACTCCTGACTCTGCGACCGATGTCTGTACCTATACACGGGCCGAGATCGAACGCGTTTTGCGCATGGCCGGCGAACTCGCCCGTACCCGCCGGCGCAAGATCACATCAATCGACAAGGCGAACGTACTGGAGACTTCCAGGCTGTGGCGCTCAATCGCCACTGAACTCTACGCCCGTGAATTCCCCGATGTGAAACTGGATCATATGTATGTGGATGCGGCGGCGATGCATCTGCTGTCGCGTGCTGCGGATTTCGACGTCCTGGTGACCGAGAACCTGTTCGGCGACATCCTGACCGACGAAGCCTCGATGCTGACCGGTTCGCTGGGCATGCTGCCCTCCGCCTCACTGAATGCCGAAAAACGCGGCCTCTATGAACCGATCCACGGTTCTGCGCCGGATATCGCCGGCCGAGGCATTGCCAACCCCTGCGGCACCATACTCAGCGCCGCCATGCTGCTACGCCATTCGCTGGGTCTGGAGACCGAAGCCCTCGCCATCGAACAGGCGGTCATCACGGCCATCGAGAGCGGTTGCCGCACCGCAGATATCGCCCTGCCCGGCAAATCACCGGTCAGCACCGGCGATATGGGCGATGCGGTCCTGCGGGCACTCGATACGCAGTAATCCCGGACGGGAAACCCGGCTTGCCAAAGCCTGTGCTGATGTATTAATGTATTAGCGCATTAGTACATCAGCACATGAAAGAACATCGCATACTCGACAAGCAGGATGAGGCGGCCGCGGAACAGGCACTGTTCCGTGCGCTCCTCGGCCTGCGTGATGTCAGCGAACTGCGCGCTTTCTTTACCGATCTGTGTACCCCTGCCGAGTTGCAGGCACTCACCGATCGCTGGCATGTCGCTGAACTTCTGGACCGTGGCCTGCCCTATCGCCAGATCCATGACCAGACCGGCGTCAGCGTTACGACGATCGGCCGCGTGGCCCGTTCACTGAACATCGGTGCCGGGGGCTACCGGAAGGCTCTGCAGCGCCGCAAAAAGTAGGAATTTATGACCGACAAGCCAGCACGTATCAAGATCGCCATCCAGAAGTCCGGCCGACTGACCGAACAGTCGCTGGACCTCCTGCAGCGCTGCGGCCTCAAGTACACACGGGGTCCCGACCAGCTGATCGCCTTTGGCGAAAACATGCCGGTCGATGTACTACTGGTCCGCGATGACGACATCCCCGGCCTGGTGCGCGACGATGTTTGCGATCTGGGTATCGCCGGGCTCAATATCGTCGAAGAGAAGCGCCTGCACTTCCTCGAGCAGGATCCGGTCACACCTTTCCAGATCATCCGCTCGCTGGACTACGGTCACTGCCGGCTTGCCTTTGCCTATCCGGACGGCAGCGCCTTGCGCACCGTTCGTGACCTGGCCGGCAAGAAGATTGCCACCAGTTATCCGTCGATCGTGCGCGACTACCTGCAGCGCAACAATATTGATGCCGGCGTCGTCGAATTTTCGGGTGCAGTCGAGATTGCCCCGAGTCTCGGTCGCGCCGAGGCGATCTGTGACCTGGTTTCGACCGGTTCAACGCTGCTGGCCAACAAGCTCCGCGAGGGCGAAACCATCCTGGAAAGCCACGCCGTAATCCTGCAAACCCCCGTGGCAGTGCCGGCGGAAAAGATCGAGTGGATCAACCGCCTGCTTCAGCGTGTCGAAGGCGTCATGCAGGTCCGCGAGAGCAAATACATCATGATGCATGCGCCGAAGTCGGCGCTGGCGCAGATCGCCGCCCTGCTGCCGGGCTCCGAGTCGCCGACAGTGCTGCCGCTGGACAGCCTGGATGACCGGGTCGCCGTACATGTCGTATGCCGGGAAAACGTGTTTTGGGAAACGCTGGAGGCTCTCAAGAGTGCGGGTGCCACTTCGATTCTGGTCCTGCCGGTGGAAAAGATGCTCGCCTGAACCACATGCGTATCGTTGACTGGACAGCTCTGGATAGTGTGGCGCGCAGCCTGGTGCTGCAGCGTCCTGCCGTGCAGCTCAGCGACAATATTCGCAACCGGGTCAGCGACATCGTCAGCCGGGTGCGCGCTGAAGGCGATTCGGCACTGCTCAGCTTCGCAGCAGAACTCGATGGCGCAAAGCTTGATTCACTGCGGGTTGACGCCGACGAGGTCAAGGCAGCAGCAGCGGAAGTGTCAGCTGATGCCCAGCAGGCCATCGCCACGGCAATCGCCAACGTCACGCGTTTTCATGCTGCGCAGGAGGCCGCCCCGATCCGCGTCGAAACCGTGCCGGGCGTCATCTGCGAGCGGATCAGCAAACCACTTCGGGCCGTCGGCCTTTATGTGCCGGCTGGTACGGCGCCATTGCCCTCCACGGCCATCATGCTCGCTGTACCCTCGGGCATTGCCGGCTGCCCGGTGCGCGTCATGTGTACGCCGCCGCGTCCCGATGGGCGTGCGGATCCGGCCGTGGTCACAGCGGCATGGGCCTGCGGTATCCGCGAAATCTACAAGGCGGGCGGCGCCCAGGCCATCGCTGCAATGGCCTATGGCACCGCGACCGTACCCAAGGTCGTGAAGATTTTTGGTCCGGGCAACGCATGGGTGACTGCGGCCAAGACGCTGGTCGCCGCTGATCCTGCTGGCGCGGCACTCGATATGCCGGCCGGTCCCTCGGAGGTCATGGTAATTGCCGACCGCGATGCCAATCCGCGCTTCGTGGCACTCGATCTGCTCTCACAGGCTGAACATGGACCGGATTCTCATGTGGTGCTGGTTTGTACCGACCCGGCCCTGGCGAGCGCTGTACAGACCGAAATCGACCGCGCCCTGCCTGGTCTGCCGCGGCGGGATACGATCCGGACTGCACTCACGCATGCCGTCGCTGTCATCGTACCGACGCTGGCTGATGCGGTGACCGTGGCCAATGACTATGCGCCCGAACATCTGATTCTGCAGACGGCTGAGCCGCGTGCACTCGCCGCGGGCGTGGATACGGCCGGCTCGGTATTCATCGGTGAGTGGACGCCGGAATCAGTCGGCGATTACTGCAGCGGCACCAACCATGTGCTGCCGACCTACGGCTATGCGCGCGCCTACAGCGGGTTGTCCGTTGCGGACTTCGAGCGGCGCATGACGCTGCAGGAGGCCACACTGGCGGGCCTGCGCACGCTGGCACCGACGGTACGTACGCTCGCGCAGCTTGAGGGACTCGATGCCCACGCACAGGCTGTCGCCACGCGGCTGGAGCAGACTGACGGCGGGCGAAGCTCATGAGCGCCACACTCGACCTGCTGCGCCGGGAAATCTCCGCGCTGAAGCCTTACAAGCCGGCCGACTATGTCGATGGCTTTATCCGCCTCAACGCGAACGAGACACCCTGGCGGCCGCCCGGCGACGAAAGCCGCGACGGCCTGAACCGGTATCCCGATCCGCGTCCTGCGGAGCTGACCGTAAAGCTTGCGGCACACTACGGCGTCGCCGCAGATGCACTGCTGGTTACGCGAGGTTCGAGCGAAGCGATCGACATGCTGATCCGCAGTTTCTGTCGCGCCGGGCAGGACGAGGTCATCATCTGTCCGCCGACCTTCGGCATGTATGAGTTCTATGCACAGGTCCAGGGTGCCGACATCCGGCGGATTCCGCTGGACCGCGAGAACGGCTACATGCTGCCCGTCGACGAGATCAGCGCGCAGTGGACGGATCACAGCAAACTCGTCTTCGTCTGTTCACCGAATAACCCGACCGGCAACTGCTTTCCCGACAGCGACATCGACCGGCTGGCTACCAGTCTCGCCGGACGCGGCGTCGTGGTTGTCGACGGTGCCTATATCGAATTCGCAGCCAATGATCCCACGCAGGAGCTGCTGGCCCGCCACGACAACATCGTTGTGCTGCGCACCCTGTCCAAGTCGCTGAGTCTGGCCGGCATCCGCTGCGGTTCGCTGATCGGACGCGCCCCGCTCATCGAGCTGATCGGACGCATAATGCCGCCCTATTGCTTCCCGACGACCAGCCAGGATGCCGTACTCCGCTGCCTTGGCGCCGAGGCGCAGACCGAACTGGCTGCCCGTCGCCGCATCATCATCGCCGAACGCAAGCGTCTGGCCGAAGCGCTGGAACAACTGCCTGATGTGCTGCGGATCTGGCCTAGTGACGCAAATTTCCTGCTCGTTGAAACCACGCCCGGCTCGACACTGTCGGCCCGTGCACGAGCCGGCAACGTCCTGCTGCGCGACTTTGGCTGGGACCCGATGCTGCCAAACTGCGTGCGTGTCACGGTCGGCTCACCGGCCGACAACGAGCAACTGCTTAAAGCCCTGAGGTCATGATGGCAGCGCCAGGCAAAATCGCATTTCTCGACAGGGACGGCACCCTTGTTCTCGAGCCCGCCGACGAGCAGGTCGACCGGCTCGATAAAATCGCGCTGGTACCCGGCGTGATTCCGGCGCTCTTGCGTCTGCGCGACGCGGGCTATGAATTTGCGATGGTCACCAATCAGGACGGGCTGGGCACCGCAAGCTTTCCAGAAGCAGATTTTCGCCGCGTGCAGGATTTTGTACTCGACCTGTTCCGTTCGCAGGGTATCGAGTTCCGCCATGTCTTCATCTGTCCGCACAAGCCTGCTGATGGTTGCAACTGCAGAAAGCCGAATCCGGGCATTCTTGGTGAAGCCGCGCGCAGCCTGGATTTCGACCGCGAACACAGTTTTGTTGCTGGTGACCGCGATACCGATCTTGAGTTCGCACGCAATATCGGCGTACCTGGCTACCGCACTGATCCGGCTGATCCCGACAGCTGGGCGCGTATCGTGCACGAGATCCTGGACCAGCCACGTACGGCGAGTGTGCTGCGTGAAACGCGCGAAACCCGTATCCGGGTCAGCGTGGATCTGGATGCGGAGCAGCCGGTTTCCGTGCACACCGGTATCGGTTTCTTCGATCACATGCTCGAACAGATCGCCAAGCACGGCGGCTTTGCCCTGACGCTCGACTGCGCTGGCGACCTGCATGTCGATGAACACCACACCGTCGAAGACGTGGCGTTGGCGCTCGGCGCCGCCCTGCGCCAGGCGCTGGGCGACAAGCGTGGTATTGCACGCTACGGCTTCGTATTGCCTATGGATGAAGCCTGGGTACAGGTCGCCCTGGACCTCTCCGGGCGCGCTTGCCTGGTCTTCAAGGGCAAGTTTCCACGCCCCGAGGTCGGCCAGCTGCCGACCGAACTCGTGCCGCACTTCTTTCGCTCGCTGGCTGACAGCCTGGGCGCCAACCTGCACATCACGGTACGCGGCGACAACACGCACCACATGATCGAAGCCTGCTTCAAGGGTCTCGGCCGGACGCTGCGGCAGGCGATTGCGCGCTCCGGTCAGTCGTTGCCCAGCACCAAAGGCACGTTGTGAGCACTGCATCGCGCGAGGTCGTCATCGTCGACGGCGGTGGCGCGAATATCGCCTCGCTGAACCTGGCGTTGCAACGCCTGGGTTATACGGGCCAGCTGAGCAGCGATCCGGCAACGATTCGTGCCGCCTCGCATGTGATATTGCCCGGCGTTGGTGCAGCGCGTGCGGCGATGGAGCGCCTGCAGAAAGCCGGCCTGGTCAATCTGATCCCCGAACTAAAGCAGCCAGTACTGGGCATCTGCCTGGGTCTGCAACTGCTGTTTGAATCTTCGGAAGAGGACGATGTCACTTGTCTGGGTGTCCTGCCCGGTCGGGTCCGGCGCTTTGCACCGGCACCCGAGCGGCCCATACCGCACATGGGCTGGAACCAGATCACGCGCAGACGTGATTCGGCGCTGCTGGACGGAGTTCCCGACGACAGCTATTTCTATTTCGTGCACAGCTATGCCGCCGATGTATCCGACGATACGATCGCCACGGCCGACTACGGCCGGCCGTTCACGGCAGTCGCCGGGCGGGACAACTTCTATGCCGCCCAGTTTCATCCTGAACGATCGGGACCACTCGGCGCACGGATTCTCGAGAACTTTCTGGACCGCTGCTGAGACCTGCACATGGAAGTGATACCTGCAATCGACCTGCTGGACGGCCAATGCGTCCGCCTCTACCAGGGCGACTTCAACAGGGTATCCGGTTACACGCAGGACCCGGTCGAACTGGCCAGCACCTATCGCGCAGCGGGAATGGGACGGCTGCATGTGGTCGATCTGGATGGCGCGCGCACCGGCAGCCCGACCAACATGCCACTCATCAAGTCCATGGCGGCTGCCGGCGGCATGGCCGTTCAGGCCGGCGGCGGAATCCGCAACCTGCAGCGCGCGCGGCAGCTGCGCGAGGCTGGCGCCACACGCGTCGTGCTTGGCTCCATCGCGGCCGAGAAACCGGAAACCGCACTGGCATGGCTCGGCGAACTCGGCGCCGAACACGTGGTGTTTGCCTTCGACGTTCGCGTACCCGAGACCGGCGATCCGCAGATCCTGACCCGCGGCTGGGTACACGACAGCGGCCTCAGCCTGTGGACGCTGCTCAGCCAATTCACTGCATCCGGCGGCATCCACTTCCTGTGTACGGACGTCGCGCGCGACGGCACCCTCGGTGGCCCGAATCTCGATCTGTATACGGAGTGTTCGCGTCGCTTCCCGGATGCACAGGTCATCGCATCGGGCGGCGTGAGTTCGCTGGCTGACCTGCAGGCGCTGCAACAGACCGGCGTGTCTGCCGTGGTCACCGGCAAGGCCCTGCTGGACGGACGCCTGACACTTGAGGAGATCCGGAAATTCTCGCACGACGCATAATTCCCTGCCTCGATGTCCGCGACGGGCAGGTCGTCAAGGGCGTCCGGTTTCGCGATCACCGCGTGGTCGGCGACATCCTGGAGCTTGCTGCCCGTTATCGCGACGAAGGCGCTGACGAACTGGTCTTCTACGACATCACCGCCAGCCCGGAGGGACGCAGCGTGGACCGACGCTGGATCCACCGCGTCGCCGAAGTGCTGGACATACCTTTCTGCGTCGCCGGCGGCATCCGCAGCATCCGTGATGCCGAGGAAGTGTTGAACTTCGGTGCCGACAAGGTTTCGATCAATACACCGGCACTGACTGAACCGGCACTGATCACCGAACTGGCCCGACGCTTCGGTACCCAGTGCGTGGTGGTCGGTATCGACAGCCGGGAAGAAGATGGAAACTGGTGCGTCTATCAGTTTACCGGCGACCCGGACAAGACTCGCGCTGCCGGACTGAGGACCGAAGACTGGATCATCGAGGCGCAGCGCCGCGGTGCCGGCGAAATTGTCCTGAATTGCATGAACCAGGACGGTGTGCGGCGCGGCTATGATCTGGCCCAGCTGAAAGTCATGCGCGTCGCGGCCACCGTACCGCTGATCGCCTCCGGCGGTGCCGGCACACCGGAACATTTTCGCGACGTATTCGTTCAGGCCGGTGTGGATGGTGCGCTCGCTGCCAGCGTTTTTCACAGCGGCGCGATCAACATCAGGACCCTCAAGACTTATCTGCGTGGCGAAGGCATAGAGGTACGACCATGAGCACAGCCGATATCAGCTTCCTGCTGCAGCTTGAGCAGGTGATTGCCGCCCGCAAGGTCGAGGGCAGCGAGGCCAGCTACACAGCGAAACTGTTCAGGGCGGGGCTTCCCCGCATCGCGCAGAAGGTCGGCGAGGAAGGTGTGGAACTCGCCCTGGCGAGCGTTACCGATACCCGCGAGAAAGTGGTTTCCGAAGCAGCAGACTTGCTCTACCACATGCTCGTGCTGCTGAACTCGCGCGAGTCCGGACTGGCAGAAGTGATCGCCGAACTCGAGCGGCGACACAAGTAGCAGCACAGGCCGCTCGCACGTCGCTCAGATAGCGACTTCGACCGCCGGATCGCGCAGGTTGTAGTTCGAACTCATCACGCGGCCATAGGCACCGGCATTGGCGATCACCAGCACGTCGCCCTCCTCACAAGTCGGCAACAGGCGGTCGGCACCAAGCCGGTCACCCGTCTCGCAGATCGGCCCGACGATGGTGACGACGCGATCGGTATCTTCGCCCCAGCGGCTCAGGTTGACGATCTCGTGGAAGGCGCCATAGAGCGCCGGACGGATCAGGCTGTTCATGCCGGTACTCACACCGACATACATCATCTGCCCCTTGCCCTTCACCTGCGTCACGGTAGCGAGCAGCACACCGGCTTCAGCGACCAGATAACGCCCCGGCTCCAGCCAGATCTCCAGCTGTGGCTGCGCCGCACGGATCTCCGCGATCCCGGCATCGACGGCCTGCATATCCAGCGGATGCTGCCCGGCCTTCTCCGGCACCCCCAGTCCGCCACCGAGATCCAGAAAACGCAGCCCCGGAAAATCCTGTGCAATCGTGACGAGTTCCCGGCCCACATCCTGCCAGTTCTGCGGCGTAAGGATGCCGCTGCCGGTATGCGCGTGCAGCCCGACGACAGTCGCACCGCAGCCGGCGACCAGCGCACGCGCCTCTTCCAGTTCGAAGACCGGAATCCCGAACTTGGAATGCGTGCCCGCCGTCCGGACATGCTCGTGATGGCCATGTCCCTGCCCGGTATCGACGCGCAGGAAGATCTCCCTGCCACGAAATAACCCGGGCCAGTGACGCAAGGGATGCAGGTTATCGAGCGTCACCCAGACGCCCTGTGCGAGCCCGAACTCGTAATCGCTGCGCGGAGCAAAGTTGGGCGTATATAGAATCCGGTCGCGGGCAATATCCGGGAACAGTTCGAGCACCCGGCGTATTTCACCTGGCGATACGCACTCGAAGCTCAGGCCCTCCTCGTCCATGACTCTGAGCACATCCGGCGAATTGTTCGCCTTCATCGCGAAGAATACCCGCCGCACAGAGTGCAGGGATTTGAGCCGGCCGGCGGCCGCACGCACCGAGGCCAGATCGTAGACGTAGGCCGACTGGTGCTGATGGCCCAGCGCTACAAGTTCTGCACGTCGCCGCACCCACCACGGCTCGATATGTGGCCGCAGCTTCCGGCCGCCGCTGCGCAGTTCCTCCCAGGTTTCACCGAAGACCTCGTCGTCCGGACCCGAGTGCACCAGCGTGCCGTGCAGCTGCTGGATCAGGCGCCCGGCCTGCCCTTCCTCGATCACGAAGGAAAGGTTGAGGTCGCTCGCAGACTGACTGACCAGGTGAATACGGTACTCGTCGAAGACCTCGAGCGCCGGACCGATCTCATGCAGCGCCGCGCGGATTTTCTGTCCGACCAGGCTGACGACCTCCACGCCTTCGATGATCCGCACGCGGCACAACTGCTCAAGACGTGCCTGCAGATGAGCGAGCGTCTGCGCGTCGATCGGGTTGGCACCCGGATCGAGCGTGACGGTCACGTTGCTCTCGGAAGTTGAAACCAGATCGACCGACAGCCCCAGATCGGAAAAACAACGGAAGGCGTCGGCGAGGAATCCGACCTCGTGCCACATGCCGAGAGTTTCCATCGACACCAGCGTGATCCGGCTGCGACCGAGGATCGCCTTGACGCGCGGGCCATCGCTGCCGGCGCGTGCCGTGACCAGCGTGCCAGGCAGTTCCGGCTGGCTGGTACACAGCACCTTGAGCGGAATGCCGTGCCGCTTGCAGGGATTGATACAACGCGGGTGGAGCACGGAGCCACCGGTCGAGGCGATTTCCTGTGCTTCTTCGTAACTCAGCATGCGCAGCAGACGCGCACCCGGCACCACCTTTGGATTGGCGGTAAACATGCCCGGCACATCGGTCCAGATTTCCAGCGCCGCGGCCTGCAGCTTTGCCGCAAAATACGCAGCCGAAGTGTCAGAGCCACCGCGCCCGAGCAGCACGCCATCGCCGCGCGCATTGCTGGCAATGAAGCCCTGCGTCAACACGATGCCATCTGCAACGGCGAAGCGCGCCTGAAGTTTCGTATCGGGCTCGAAATCACAGTTGGCAGCAAGGTATGCGGAACGTTCGTTGACACCGGGCCGCACACTACTGAGCAACAACTCACGCGCATCCATCCAGGTCACCGCCAAACCCTGGCGCGAGAGAAAGGCAGCACCGAGCCGTGTGGCCATCAGTTCGCCGAGCCCCATCACGCGGGCCTGGATACGCGGGCTCACTTCCCGGATCAGGTGAATCCCCGCAAGCAAGTGTTCGAGTTCGAGAAAATACGCGCCCAGTTCTTTTTCACCATCGACCTGCAGGTCGGCGGCGAGGCGCAGGTGCAGTTCGCGGATCCCTGCAACCTCGGCAGTGACGTCTTCCTCCAGTGCACGATGCAGCAGTTCATCAAGCTTGTTGGAAACAGTGGCGAGCGCCGAGTGCACGACCACCGGGTGCAGGCCTTCGGCCTGCCGCTGACGCAGCAGCCCGGCGATGGTCTCCCAGCGGTCCGCGCTGGACACGCTGGTGCCACCGAACTTCAGTACGACCCAGGCCGGCGTCGAGGCCTTGCGACGCACACTGCGCTTCCCTGACATGCTCGCCCTGTCCGTGCTCAAGTCGTGATCGCGCCGAGAGAAGCCGAGTTAACCAGTTGCACGTACTTGCTGAGCACACCGCGCGGCACCTCACGCGGCGGCAGGGTCCAGCGCGCACGACGCGCCTCCAGCTCAGCAGGCGAAAGATCCACATCAAGGGTCCGCTTTTCAGCATCGATGGTGATGCGGTCCCCGTCCTGCAACAGTGCCAGCGGCCCGCCCACGGCAGCTTCGGGCGAAACGTGCCCGACGACAAAGCCGTGACTGCCACCGGAGAAGCGGCCGTCCGTGATCAGCGCCACCTCGGCACCGAGACCGCGACCCATGATCGCGCCAGTCGGGCTCAGCATCTCGCGCATGCCGGGACCACCCTTCGGACCCTCATAGCGAATCACCACCACATCACCGGCAACGACCACGCCACCGAGTATGGCTTCGAGCGCGGCTTCTTCAGAACCGAACACGCGGGCATTGCCGACGAAGCGCAGGCCTTCCTTGCCGGTGATCTTGGCCACGGCGCCGTCTGGTGCAATATTTCCATTCATAACAACAAGATGGCTGTCATTCTTCATGGGGTTATCAAAGCTTCTGATGATGTCCTGGCCAGCCGGATATGGCTTTATATGAGCCAGGTTTTCGGCAATGGTCTTGCCACTGACCGTCAGGCATTGGCCATGCAGCAGGCCTTGGTCGAGCAGCATCTTCATCAGCGGCTGGATGCCGCCGATAGCAACCAGCTCAGACATCGCGTAGCGCCCGCTCGGGCGCAGATCAGCAAGCACCGGCACCCTGGCGCCGATACGTGTGAAGTCATCGAGCGTGAGCGGAATATTCGCTTCGTGCGCAATTGCCAGCAAATGCAGGACCGCGTTGGTCGAACCGCCGAGCGCGATCACCACGGTGATCGCATTTTCAAAGGCTTCACGACTGACGATATCTGAAGGCTTGATGCCGCGACGGACGAGTTCAACCACCGCCGCACCTGCGCGACGGCAGTCTTCCAGCTTGTCTGGCGAGATCGCGTCCTGGGCGGAGCTGTTCGGCAGGCTGAGACCCAACGCCTCGATGGCCGAAGCCATCGTGTTCGCCGTGTACATGCCGCCGCAGGAGCCCGCGCCCGGAATCGCCGTCTGCTCGACTTCCAGCAGCTGTGCCTTCGACATACGGCCACCAGCAACCGCGCCGACCGCCTCGAAGACCGAAACGATGTCACAGCGGTTGGCACCGGGCAGGATCGTACCGCCATAAACAAACACCGAGGGGCGATCCATACGCACCATGGCGATCGCACAACCCGGCATGTTCTTGTCGCAGCCACCGATGGTCACAAAACCGTCAAAGCCCTCTGCGCCCACGACCGTCTCGATCGAATCGGCGATCACTTCGCGCGACACCAGCGAGTAGCGCATGCCGGGCGTACCCATCGAGATCCCGTCCGAAACAGTGATGGTGTTGAAGATTACTGACTTGCCGCCCGCCGCATCGGCACCTTCGCCCGCCAGCCTGGCCAGCTGATCGATGTGCATATTGCAGGGCGTGACCATGCTCCAGGTCGAGGCGATGCCGATCTGGCTCTTCCTGAAATCCGCCTCGGTGAATCCGACGGCCCGCAGCATGGCGCGGCTAGGCGCCTGTGAAACGCCATCCACGACGACGCTGGAATAGCGGCGCGAGTTGTCTTTGGTGTTCTTTGGGTCAGTCATGATCTGGTCCGTACTCCGCAGCTGTTTCAGGCAGCAAAACCGGCCGCAAGTTTAGCCGATTCGGCCTTGATTCCCTATGCAAATCGGGCTGAATCTCCGTCAACCGGCACGCAACAACTTGCCCGGATTCATGATGTTGTGCGGATCGAGCACACCCTTGATCGCACGCATAACCTCAATCGTCGTCCCGCCCCGCCAGCGTTCGAGCTCCGCCACTTTCAGGCTGCCGATACCGTGCTCGGCACTAAAGCTGCCACCGAAGTCCACCGCAATCTGGTGAATCTCCGCGGCAATCTCATCCCAGCGAGCGAGAAAAGCGGCCGGATCGGCGCCGACCGGCTGACTGAGGTTGAAGTGCACATTGCCATCACCAAGATGGCCGAAGGCGACCACGCGGACCCCGGGCACGGATGACTCGGCCCAGGCGGATGCACGGGCGACAAACTCGCCAATGCTGGAAACCGGCACCGAGATGTCGTGCTTGATGCTGGCTCCCTCGATTTTCTGCCCCTCCGACATGCTGTGACGGAGTCCCCAAAAAGCATTCCGCTGCGCGCCACTGGTCGCGACCACACCATCTGTCACCGTATGCCTCTCGAGCATGCCGGCCAGGAAGTGCTCCAGGTCCGTTCCGGTGTCTGCCGATTCGCGCGCGGTGCTGAGTTCCAGCAGCACGTACCAGGGAGAGTTGCTGCCCAGGGCCGCGCGGCTGCCTGGAATATGTCGCATCACGAAATCCAGCGACGTGTGGTTGGCAAACTCGAATGCCGTCAGTTCATCGCCCAGCGAGTCGCGTGCCGCACCGTACAGCGCTAGCGCCGCGGCAACATCGGGCACAGCCAGCCAGGCAGTTGCCGTGTGTCGGGGCTGCGGGAACAGCTTGCAGCTCGCCGCCGTGATAAAGCCCAGCGTCCCTTCCGCACCGATAAACAGCTGCTTCAGGTCGTATCCGGTGTTGTCCTTGCGCAGGCTCCGCAGCCCGTCGAGCACGCGGCCATCCGGCAGCACGACTTCAAGCCCCAGCACCAGGTCGCGCATGTTCCCGAAGCGCAGAACTGCCGTGCCGCCGGCGTTGGTGGAGATATTCCCGCCCAGCTGACAGCTGCCCTCCGCCGCGAGGCTCAGCGGGAAAAGTCGGCCCGCTTCCGCTGCCGCTGCCTGTACCGTGGCCAGCACGCAGCCGGCCTCGGCGGTGATGCTGTAGTTCGCCGCGTCGATGGCGCGTATGCGGTTCAGGCGACGCGCCGAGAGGAGGATTTCCGGCCGCGCCGCCGTCGAGTGGGGTATAGCCCCACCAACCAGACCCGTGTTTCCACCCTGCGGAACGACCGCGATGCGATGCTGGTGACAGAAGGCGAGTATCGCCGCCACGGACGCCGTCGAGTCGGGCATCAGCATCAGCGGCGCAGCGCCCCTGAACAATCCCCGCCACTCGGTCAGGCTGGCGGCGAGCTCGGCCGGATCCTCGATATGGCCGCCAGGGCCGGCAAGTGCCTTGAGTTCAGCGAGAAGCTGGCTGGAAACTGCGGTCAAGGAAATGAACCTGCTGATGTAAAGACGGGCCATTGCAATGCCGCTTGCCCGTCGTGCATCCTAAGACAGTCCCCGCCGGGTCGCAAAGCACGCTTTCCACGGAAGGAATCCGGGTTCTGAGCACACGTTCCATATTCATGCCTGACCCCATTTTCCCCGAAGGCACATTCGGCCAGGCCGCTGCTTTCGATTTCCGCCAGCGCAGCAATCTCGTGGAACTCGACCGGCAGCTCTACAGTCACTGGGGCCTCGGCCAGAACCTCGTGATGGCCTGGTGTCCGCATCCGACCGGCATCCAGGTCCTCGTGGTGCCTCATCATGCGGTTGCCAGTTATGGCGCAAGCGGCAACACAGAATCACCGGCTGACAACAGCCTCAGTCCGGCACACGAATTCATCATGCATCTGTTGTCGGGGTCACGGCAGTTCAACGCCCGGCAGATGAACAACGCCACCCATCTGCTCGGCGTCGATGCCATACAGATCCGTCTGCGCCAGGCACTCACCGGCGGTGCCGATGAAGCGGCGGTGATCGACCAGATCGTCAAGCGCTACAGCGTCAGCTACATCCACAATCGCGCGGTGGCGCTGTTCGATATCGTCGGCTTCAGCCTGCTCAGCCCCTTCGAGCAGATGACCCAGCTCAGCAGCCTGTCCTGTTCACTCAATGCCGCACACAGTCGCCTGATGGGTCGGCGCATGATGGTGGACTTCGCGCGTTCCACCACCGGCGACGG
>CAUJHF010000019.1 GCA_963204745.1 Pseudomonadota bacterium | reverse complement strand
TGCAATGAATGACACGATAACTTTTCACGATGCGATGTTTTCCGCTACCGGCTGGATACTGGCGTGGTTCTACTGGCTGGGGCTGGCGATGGTCGCCACGCCGGTAGCACTGGCATTTTCAAAGGCCACGCGCCGCGATGCATTGATCGTATTGCTGACCAATATCGTCGTGGTCGCATCCATGGGCTGGCTCTATGACCAGATGGGCTATGTCCGATTGCTGGGCATCGTGCATGTGATCTTCTGGACGCCGCTGCTTGTCTATCTCATCAGTCGCGCGAAGAACAATGAAATCACATTGCCTTTCCGGTCGGTCATCTGGATGTTTGTGGCGTCGCTGGCCGTGTCTTTGGCCTTCGATTACGTTGATGTTGCGCGCTATCTGCTGGGTGAGCGTGCCAGCATGATCTAGGGTTGGGGGTCTTGCTGATCGAGGATGCACGGGCTTATAAAAAGCGAACCACCACGACCACCAATCGGGTTATCTTTCCCTTATGAGCCGCCCGACACCGATCACCAGGCTATACGCCCTGCCCGTCCTTCTGCTGGCAGCTGGTGTGCTGCATGCTCACGGTGGCGGCGTTGATGGCTACGGCTGTCACAATGACCGGACTTCGGGTGGGTATCACTGCCACAGCGGACCTCTGGCAGGTCAGAAGTTCAGCTCCCGGGCGGAGATGCTGGCGAAGCTGGAAGCGCTCGACAAAAAACCGTCACTCGAAGAGCGACTGCAGGCACTGAAGGACCTCCACGACAAGCAGCTAATCAGCGACGAGGAGTACGCGCAGCAACGGGAGCGGATGTTAGGAGGGTTGTAGGCCTCCTAGAGTCCGTCGACGAGCTCGAGTAGCTCTGCCCGAATATCTTTCCAGTCCTTGCTCAGGTCTAGGGTACAGATTCTTATCCGGTGCGCGCCGAGCTGATACTTCAATCGCACCCCTTCAGAAACGACTGGATAGAGCAGCATGCCGTCGGCGGTGGCATCTGGTCCATTGCGATGCTCAAGGTTCTTCAGATAAGCAAACACTTGATAGAGATTGCTAGAGTGGATCTTCTTGCGGTCGTAGTACCGCTGGAATGTATCCCCGTAGTACTTGGTGTCTATGATCAGGGTGCGAGCGGAGCTACGCACTGAGATATCCGTTTCCATGGTCGGCAAATAAGTAAGATCTGGATCCGACTCGCTTTCCGCAAGCCAGTAGATTCTCTCTCGCTTGATGGCCAGATCTTTGCGCTCTGCTTTGAGAAAGTTTAGGACGAATGCCTCGAACAGGCTCGCCATCTTCTTGTCATCTCGCAGGAAGTCGCGAAACCTATTCGCGCCGGCGCTCTCATCGAGTATCAGCGAATCGACGACAAGCTCACAAACCCGTAGAAGAAATCGATAGAAGCGATTATTACTGTGCAGCTGCACTCTTCGAAACAGCGCCTTGGTCAGCTTAACGTCGCCAACAGCACTGAGTTGCCGATACGTTTGCAGGAGCTTTTTTCGTACCCCGGCATCAAGGTCATAGACCATCAGCAACTGCCGAATAGTTGCTTTTAATATCTGATTCGGCAATGTATCAACGCTAAGCTCATCGAACTGGCAGTATGCTTTGCCATGTTGGGGCAGCATACGTCGCGCTGTTACCGCCACATCAACACGGCCACGAATTCCGGCTATCTCCTCTGCATACTCAAGGTAGCCCTGATCTAGCCCACGACGAAACAAGTGATTGCAGCCATTGGTCAGAACCGCCGCAAATAGGTCTACAAGTTCAGTAGACCCGACAGCACCCACATCAACGAGCTTGCCCTCTTCTAAAGAATTCCAGGCATAGCAAAGAAGATAGTAGACATTCTTAACCGGAATCACAGACGACATCGGGCTACTCCGACATCAGTAAGTCTCGGATCATCGAATCAGCTTGGGAGGCATCATCGAACCAGTACTCACGCAGCAGCGGGGCGATCTCGGTGTTGATAATCTGGTTGTACCAGTCCTGATCTGGAATCCTGTCTTCAGCAATAGCGCAAAAGAAACTATGGCCTATCCGAAAGCCAGCGCCCAAATTGGCCTTATCTTCCGCGATGGCAGTATTGACCTTGGATATCTTGTAAATCAGCGCTTCAGCAAATGAAGGCTCCGCGCCCTTATCCGCCAAGTACTGACGAAACGCATCGCTCTCGAAGCCTGGCTCCAAATCGATAAAGGCGAATCGCCGCCGCAGCGCGTAATCCACCATAGCTAGCGAACGATCTGCTGTATTCATTAGGCCAATCAAGTACAGATTCTCTGGAATATAGAAGCGTTCGTCCGTACCGCTTGAATAGGTTAAGGGGATCGCCCAGTCTGGCCCCCGCTTATCCGACTCAATCAGCATCATGAGCTCACCGAACACTTTGCTAAGGTTCCCACGATTGATTTCGTCAATGATGAAAACGTACTTCTCCGCTGGATCGTCAGCCGCCCTACGGCAAAACTCGAAAAAACGACCATTCTTTAGCTGAAAACCAGTCCCGGAGGGTCGGTAGCCCTGAATAAAGTCCTCATAGGCGTAAGTTTGGTGGAACTGCACCATTTCTAAGCGGTTCTTCGCCTTCTCCCCCATGAGGGCATAGGCCAGGCGCTTGCACAAGAATGTCTTTCCCACCCCAGGCGGCCCCTGCAGGATGACATTCTTCTTTAGCTCTAACAGACCGAGCAGCTCCTCTAGCTGCTCTTGCGGCATGAAGAGGCCTTCCATCGCGTCTTCAACTCCATAAGCTGGGGGTTCGTCACCACCTGGAGTCGCGCCACCTGTCTTGTCACCCAATTGCTCATGGTACTGACCGATCACCCGGTCCAAGACGGCTTGAATTGCGTCGTAGTCCGCCCCTTCCTCGAGCGGAAAGGCCTGCGCAACAAATGAACTACCGTATCGGTCCGGACTCGTCGAGTGGTGCTCCTTCAAGTACGCCGTAATTGTCTGGGCGTTCTGACTAAGCTTCCACGCGACTTTCGGGGCATTTGTTTCAGAAATGCCGTAAGCGACGACGAGCAGGCCCAATGACTTGTAGTACAGAAGACCCGGATAGATCCCATTACTTGTGGTCTGCTCGTACCCGGTAAAAGAGATCCAAGGAATCTTGGCAAAGTTACCCTTGCCAAAACTTACGTTGATCTTGAGATCGCGATAGCCATCGGGAAACTCACTGACGGCGAGACTCTGGCCTTCATCGGCTTGGGCTAGAAAACGCGCTAGGAGATCGCGCACAAAATCCTTCCGCTCGATCTGAAAACCAAGGTCTCGCAGCCTCTTGAAGCCCGGCGAGGCGTCGCCGCCCGAGAAGGTAGAGCGATCAAGCTCCTCACCTGTGGCGTAGCGATGGGCTACGGATAAGACGTATTTCGGTGGAAACCGCTCTTTATCCCAGACTAGGTCATAGGTGGACGATCGGGCGTCGTCCGGAACACCATCACCTTCGATCTCAGAAATGGCCGCAACCACATTCTCATAGCTAATCTCATCAAGCTGACGGCCCAATTGGCTGCGGTTCCACAGGCCGCGAAGCGGCTCTTCATAAAAATCCAATTCAGTCGTACTGTGCTTAACCTCCTGCTCTCGCCTGATCCTCAATAACTCTCGGTCCAGTTCGAGAACTGGCAAATGACTAACTTGTGATTTCGACTTGCCTGTGAAGGCAACGACAATCCTACGGCGATCAGTCCCGCCGAAAATCCGTTCAAATTCATCTGGGAACAACAAGTACAGCAACATAGGCCGCAGCTGGCGCTTTTCCACCTCAGGTAGGTCCACCATCCATTCAGCGAGCGCCCATCCGTCTGCTAACAGGGCAAGTTGTCTGTCTTTACTTAGGCTATAGAAGGCCCTCAAAAACCCCACGAAGAAACAGACTTCCCTCCAACGAAGGGTATTAAACGCCGTCCCCGCACTACCGATGCCGGTTAGCACCTCATCCTGCAGCCATTCACTGTCCTGGGGACATGGCTTTCCAGACCAGTTCCAGATCGCTGTGACGGTGTCGCGCTTGTTATCCGGACCGATGTTGCTCGGGCACAGCAACATCACCCACATCATCTCGGCCATAAGCCGCCGAGCAGATGGCGGCGCTTGCTCAAGCTGGCCTTCCAGCTTGGTCATGAAGTTACCGTCACCATAATCGAGATTGTCGACGAAGTACTTTTGAATGGACTCCACGTTCTCTGCGGTCCATAGCGCTTCATCACTCAGCACAGAACCTTGGTTCAGCAGCGCAGCACGTTTCCAGTGGGCCGCTGCATTAATGATCGGCTCTACGCCGCCGCGCTTGCGATAACGACTCATTCAGCGCTTATCTCCGTGTTGCGATTGCTTAGGCCGAATCGTGCGAGCCAGCGGGTGCCAGATCCTCTGCGATCAGTCTCATCTGTTCGAGCGCTGCTTCGAGGTCCTCCACGATCTCCGCTGCGATTACGCCTGGCACCCGCAAACTTGAGCAGACGGTAGGTCTGCGCGATGGCGAGGAGGGTCTTGCCGGAGCCAGTAGCTGTCTGAACCAAGGCGCGGGGGCGATTCTCCCGGGAAGCCTGCTCCAGGTTGGCGACGGCCTGCGGTATCGGTGGGTTCACGGACGGACATATCTCTGGGCTTACATACAGACTCTTTAGCAGAGGAACCGATGCGCTGCAACGCGTTGTAGTGAAGCGCCGTACGCCCAACCTCAGAACGAAGGTTATGGAATCTCCACCTCTCTCCGACTTGCCGTGTACGGCTGATTACCGTACATTGACTGCCGGAGAGAATCCCTATGCCCACCACCAACAACCGCCGCGAACGTTTTGATGCGCGCTTGTCGACCGCGGACAAACGCTTGCTGGATCGCGCCGCCGAACTGTCTGGCCGCAGCCTGACCGAGTTTGTGGTGAGCAGTGCCCGGGACGCTGCCCAGCGGACCATCGAGCGCTACCAGGGCATGGTGTTGGCCGATCCACGAGACCAGGCAGCCTTTGTCGATGCCCTCCTCGACCCGCCCGCCCCCGGACGTCGGTTGCGGCAGGCGGCCCAGCGCCACCGGCGAGCCACCGGGCAGTAACACCCGGTGCCATCCCGCTCCCCGGCGGTTTTCCGGGTGGAGCCGCTCGGCCGGCACCACGACCGGCTCAGTTTTTCGTGCGGGGTCCCTGAACTGGACGACTACCTGCACCGGCAAGCGAGCCAGGATCAGGCTCGCAAGCTTGCAGCCTGTCACGTCGCGGTGGATCCCGAGGCGCCCACGCAGATCCTCGGTTACTACACCCTCTCGACTTACGGTATCCGGCTTGGGGAACTCCCCACCGAGACCACTCGCCGACTGCCGAAGTACCCGCTACTGCCCGCTGCGTTGATCGGGCGACTGGCGGTGAGCAGCGAGTTCCAGGGCCAGCGCCTCGGCGAGCACCTTTTGATGGATGCGCTCCAGCGCATTCTGCACCTGGCCGATGAGATTGCGGTCCATGCCGTCGTCGTCGACGCCAAGCACCAGGCCGCTGCAGATTTCTACGCGCGCTATGACTTCCGGCCGTTTCCCAGCGAGCCGCTGCGCCTGTTCATCCCGCTGGCCACTGTAGCTCGCGCGTTTGACGCAGCGGTGCCGGAGCGCACAGGCGGAAAAAACTGACTGGCAGAGAGAGGGCTTCGCTCGGAGCCCCCGATCGGGACTCAGGTCATCCTCGCCTGACTCAGTTCGTGCACGCTGTCGACCATGGCTTTGACATGGTCAACCGGTGAGTTGCGCGGGACGCCGTGTCCCAGGTTAAACACATGGCCCCGCGCGGCCTTGCCGGCCTCGAGGGTCTCGGCGACCCGACGGCGGATTTCTTTAGGCGACTGGAAGAGTACGTACGGCTCGATATTGCCCTGTACTGAAACATTGGGCCCAAGTTGCGCCACTGCGTTGTCGAGTCGCATGCCATAGTCGATGCTGATGACATCGGCACCGCAGTCTTTGATCATGCCCAGCGAGCCATGTGCGCCGAGGCCAAAATAGATAATCGGGACCCCGGTCGGTTTCAGCGCGGCAATGATCTTTTTGACCCAGGGCAGATTCAGGCTTTCGTAGTCCTGAGGCCCGACGAGCCCCGCATTGGAATCAAACAGCATCAGGGCATCGGCTCCGGCGGCGGCCTGGGCCTTCAGATACCTGATTGTATGCTCTGCGACCTTGTTCATCAGGGTGGCATAGCCTGCGGGTTCGTCGAAAACGAACTGGCGGAAAAGCGAGAAAGCTCCACCTGAACTGCCGTCAACCATATACGCCGAGATGGTGAAGGGCGCGGCCGCAAACCCGATCAGCGGCACCCGGTTGGCGAGCTCACGGGCACAGATTTTCTGGGCTTCGTAGACAAATCCCAAACCGTCGGCGGGATCTTCCGGCACGATCAGCCGATCTACGTCGGCCTTGCTGCGAATCGGGTTTTCGAAGGCCGGCCCGGTCTTGTCTGAATAACGTAGTTGCATGCCCATGGGCACGACTGTGGTGGTGATATCTGAAAAGAAGATCGCTGCATCAACGCCCAGAACGTCGACCGGCTGGATCGTGAGTGCCGCGGCAATCTCGGGTGTCCGACAGGCCGTGAGAAAATCACTCTTCTCCAGTACAGCGCGAAACTCAGGCAGATAACGACCGGCTTGCCGCATCATCCATACTGGCGTGTAGTCAACTTTTTCACCGCGGCACGCTTGCAGAAAAGTGTTATTTCGCTTCGAGTTCTCATGTGCGCCGACATTGACGATACCGGCCTGCAACCCGGCAGCCGAATTGCTCCGGCCGATTAACGGAGCCAATGACAAGACGGCACCGACACCCTGGACAAAATGGCGCCGACCCACGGCTGGTGTATCACTGTCAGTCATCCTCCGATCCCCCGTGCCCGCGAAACTCCGAGCCCGGAGCATATTGGTCAGAGCCTACCCCGGCAACAGTTGTTTCCACGCTGCAAGAATTAGTCCCACTAAAAATCTGCTGCTACTCAAAAGCAAGGGGACGTTGCAGGTTCTTCAGCATCGCTTCGAACACCCGGTCCGACCAGGCATTGAATTCTGCTGCGGTCATCGGCTGCGGCTTGTTGCTGTCGTCCGAAGACGGATTGGACTTGGCGGGCATCCTCGCACCGAGGATGGTCAAGGTCCGACCAGTTGACGTGTCCTCATGGACAGTGATTGAAGTTCGTCGCTTGCCCGGCGTGGAATCGGGAATGCCCACCAGAGCCTCTGAGTTGGTATCCGTTGGGGTCGGGGTCGTCTGCTTAGGGTCTGACATTGTCGATACTCCTGAGTGGCTCCAGGGTGATGCCGTCAGCATCAAGACTGGCGGCTCCGGTCAGCATCGGAGTGGACACGAGGTACAAAGATCGGGGAACGGTCGAGACAGGGCCCACTTGGTTGCTGTGTCAGCCGCATCCCCTTTCGGGTGTCCACCTTGCCTGGGTCGGCAGGTTGGCGAGGCCTCGTGGCCCACTCTTGATGCCGGGTTAATTATAGCTCTGACTGATGGTGCGTGCTGGTGACGGAGCGAGGCGTGTCGTGGCTATGCCCCGCGATCACGCGGCCCAAGGAAGAACCAGACGATCAAGCCCAGCACGGGCAGCAGCACCACGGCGACTATCCAGATCAGCTTCTTCTCGTTGGAAGCAGCGCTCTGGAGGATATTGATAATTGCCCAAACATCTCCGATCAGTATCAGGAGACCGAAGAGGCCGTTGTAGCCAAAGTTCATCATTGTGGGTCTCCTGTCCAGTGGGAGCCATCGATGGCTGACGTCTGTTGGCTGCACACCCCAACATTATTCAGAGGAGCTGACCACATAGTACAACTCGGGGCCGGGTACGGCCGCTCACCCCTGCGGGGCGGGAAACCCCGGTCGGGATTCACTCGGGGCCGGGTACGGCCCCTCGCCCCTTCGGGGCAGCGCTGCGCGCTGTGCAAATTCGCTCTGCGAATTTGTCGAACCGAAGGGTTCTACATCGCAATCCCTGTCCGGTAAAAGAAAAGGCCCCCGACTGGGGGCCTTTTCTTTTACTGGCGGAGTGGGAGGGATTCGAACCCTCGATACACCTTTAGGGCGTATGACGGTTTAGCAAACCGTTGCCTTCAGCCACTCGGCCACCTCTCCGGAAATCCTGACCGCAGGAAGGCAGGTCTGCGGGGCCGGAGAGGATAGCAGAAAGGGGGGCGGGGATCGCGCGGGAATCGCGGCTGAAGCCGCTCCTACGAGGGTTTGAGGAGGGCCTCAGCGTTTTGTTCGTGGCAGATGCGGTCGTAGATTTCTTCGCGGTGCACGCTGACTTCGCGCGGGGCCTTGACCCCGAGGCGCACCTGGTTGCCTTTGACCCCGAGTACGGTGATATCGACGTCGTTGCCGATCACCACGGTTTCGCCGATCCGTCGCGTCAAGATGAGCATGGAATCTTCTCCCCTGCCCGGCTCCATTTGTGTTTTTTTAAGCTACCGGACGCGCCGATCATAACCACAGGAAGGGCGCAGAAGCCATTAAATATGCTTTCCGCTCAGGCACTTAAATCGCGCTCCTTAGTTTTTGGCCGTTCAGCCAGCGGGCTTGAGCCGGCTTTCTACCCATTGCGGGACCGCGGCGAGGGCGGCATCCAGCGCGGCGATGTCGGTGCCGCCGGCCTGGGCAAAGTCGGGCCGCCCGCCGCCCTTGCCGCCGACCTGGACGGCCACGGCATTGACCAGCTCGCCGGCCTTGAGGCGGGCGGTGAGGTCTTTGCTGACGCCGGCGGCGAGGCTGAGCTTGCCGCCCTCGACATCGGCGGCGGCCAGCAGGATGACGACGCTGCCGAGCTTGTCTTTCATGCGGTCGACGGTGTCGCGCAGGGAAGCGGCATCGGTGCCGTCGTCGAGCCGGGCGACCAGCAGGCGCAGGCCGGCCACAGTCTGCGCCTCGGCGGCGAGGTCGCGGCCTCCGGCACCGGCGGCGAGTTTGGTCTTGAGTTGCTGGATCTCGCGCTCGAGCAGCTTGCTGCGCTCGAGGGCCTGGCGGACCTTGGCCTCGACGTCGCTGCGACCGGTGCGGAACAGCGCAGCCAGCCGGTCGAGGGACTGCTCGGTCTCGACCATGCGCGAGAGCGCGGCTTCGCCGGTGACGGCCTCGATACGCCGGATGCCGGAGGCGATGCCTGATTCGCTGGTGATCTTGCACAGGCCGATGTCGCCGGCGCGCTGTACGTGCGTGCCGCCGCAGAGTTCGGTGGAGAAGTTGCCGATGGTGAGCACGCGCACCCGGTCGCCGTATTTTTCGCCGAACAGGGCCATGGCGCCGGTGGCGACGGCTTCGTCGTAGCTCATCACGCGGGTGCGCGCTTCGGCATTGGCGCGGATCTGTGTGTTGACCAGCGTTTCGATCGCCGCGAGCTGTTCGTCGCTCAGCGCCTCGTAGTGCGAGAAGTCGAAGCGCAGCTTGTCGGGACCGACCAGCGAGCCCTTCTGCGTGACGTGGTTGCCGAGCACCTTGCGGAGCGCGGCGTGCAGGAGATGCGTGGCAGAGTGATTGAGAACCGTCGCGGCGCGTGTATCGGCATCGACCTGCGCGCTGAGCTGGTCACCGACGCTGATGCTGCCGCTCTCCATCCGGCCGACATGCAGGACGGCATCGCCGGACTTGCGCGTGTCCTCGACGACAAAGCGCACACCGATCAGGCGCAGCTCGCCGCGGTCGCCGACCTGGCCACCGCTCTCGGCGTAGAAAGGCGTGCGGTCGAGCACGACTACGCCGGACTGGCCGGCGCCCAGATAGTCGACCGGCTTGCCGTCTTTGAGCAGGGCGATGACCGCGCCGTTGTCGCTGAGATGATCATAACCGGTGAACTGCGTGTGGCCCTCGACACGTGCGCCGGCCTCGTGGGCGACGTTGAACTTCTGTGCAGCGCGGGCGCGCTCGCGCTGCGCCTCCATGGCGGCCTCGAAGCCGGCCATATCGGTGGCGATGCCCTGGGCACGGGCGACATCGGCGGTGAGATCGGCCGGAAAGCCGTAGGTGTCGTAGAGCCTGAAGATCACCTCGCCGGCCAGCGGCTTGCCGCGGGTTTCGGCGAGCGCCTCGCGCAGCAGGCGCATGCCCTGGGCGAGCGTTTCGGCAAAGCGCTCTTCTTCGGTGACCAGCACGCGCTCGACATGCAGGCGGCCCTCGCGCAACTCGGGGTAGGCCGCACCCATCTCCTTCACCAGCGGCTCGACGAGCCGGTAGAAAAAGGGCTCGCTGACACCGAGTTCGTGCCCGTGACGCAGCGCGCGGCGGATGATCCGCCGCAGCACGTAGCCGCGGCCTTCATTGCCTGGCAACACGCCGTCGGTGATCAGGAAGGCGGCGGCGCGGATATGGTCGGCGATCACGCGCAGCGAGGTGGATTGCAGGTCGGTGGTGCCGGTCACGGCTGCGGCCGCAGCGATCAGGCGGCGGAACAGGTCGATGTCGTAGTTGCTGTGCACGCCCTGCATCACGGCGGCGATGCGCTCGAGGCCCATGCCGGTGTCGACCGAGGGCTTGGGCAGCGGCGTCAGCTTGCCGTCGGCGGCACGGTCGAACTGCATGAAGACGAGATTCCAGATCTCGACGTAGCGGTCGCCGTCTTCATCGGGTGATCCGGGTGGTCCGCCCGGAATGTCGGCGCCGTGATCGTAGAAGATTTCCGAGCAGGGCCCGCAGGGCCCGGTGTCACCCATCGACCAGAAGTTGGACTGTTCATCGAGGCGGCTGAAGCGCTTGGGATCGATGCCGATTTCTTTCAGCCAGATGTCGGCGGCCTGCTGGTCGTCGCGAAAGACGGTGACCCACAGGCGCTCCGGCGGAATGGCCAGCGTGACGGTGATGAATTCCCAGGCGAAGCGGATCGCATCGTGCTTGAAGTAGTCGCCAAAGCTGAAGTTGCCGAGCATCTCGAAGAAGGTGTGATGGCGGGCCGTGTAGCCGACGTTCTCCAGGTCGTTGTGCTTGCCGCCGGCGCGCACGCAGCGCTGCACGGTAGCGGCGCGCGTATAGCTGCGCGGATCGCGGCCGAGGAACACGTCCTTGAACTGCACCATGCCGGCATTGGTGAACAGCAGCGTGGGATCGTTGCCGGGGACCAGCGGCGAACTCGCCACGATGCGGTGCTCATGGGCCGCAAAGTAGTCGAGGAAGCGCTGGCGCAGGATCGAAGTGTCCATGGAGAGAAATTCCGGGGCGGGCAAAGGGGGCTAAGGATAGGTGAACGTCGCGGAGGTCGAAAGGGACCTGTTCCGATCGGGGTGAACGAGCGGTCACGCGGGAGCCATTCTGCCGGTGTAAGCAGAGCGGTCACGCGGGAGCCATTCTGCCGGTGCAAGCAGAGCGGGCATGTGGGACCCCCTTTGGCAACGCTCACGGCGGTACTCCGCCGTAGTGCCAAAGGGGGTCCCGCGTGACCGCTCTGCGAGATCTACCCGCTTTGCCAAAGGGTATCCCGCATGCCCGCTCTGCATGGGCTGCTTGGGCTGCCTGGGCTGCCGGCTCACGCAGCGCGGGCTTTCAGTCCTCGTCGTCGGCGCCGCCGAAGGCTGCGCGGAGCTGTTCGGCGCTGAAGCCGCGGTATTGCAGGAAGCGGGATTGGCGGGCGCGTTCCTTGTAGTCGGCGGGCAGGTCGGGGCCGAAGCGCTTTTCGCGCACAGCACGGGCCTCTGCAGCCCAGTCGACGTCTTGCCCGGCCAGCGCCTCGGCGACCTGGGCACCGGCGATGCCACGCCGCTCGAGTTCGGCGCGCAGCCAGAGCGGGCCGTGCCCGCGGCGGGTATAGCTGGCGAGAAAGCTGTCGATGAAGCGCTGCTCGCTGAGCAGGCCGTCGGCGATCAAGGCGTCGAGGGTCTGCTCGACCTCGTCGGGCGGGAACTCACGCGCGAGGAGCTTTTCGCGTAGCTCAAATACCGAGTGTTCGCGACGCGCGAGGATGTCGAAGGCGATCTTGCGCGGGGAGCTGCCGGCACGGCCGCCTTGCGGCGGCCCGCCGTCGGCACCTTCAGGCGGCGTTTCCCCGGGCGTCGTCGTCTCAGGCTTCGTCGAGGGCTTCCGCCTCGGCCACTGGTTTCTCGGCATCGCCCGGTTTCACTATGAGTGCAGCGCGCAGCTTTTTCTCGATTTCGGCAGCCATCGCCGGATTGGCGACGAGGAATTCGCGGGCATTGTCGCGACCCTGGCCGATACGGTCGCCTTCGTAGCTGTACCAGGCACCAGACTTGGCCACGATGCCGTGCTTGATGCCGAGGTCGATCAGCTCGCCCTCACGGGAGATGCCCTTCTCGTAGATGATCTCGAACTCGGCCACGCGGAACGGCGGTGCGACCTTGTTCTTGACGACCTTCACGCGGGTCTGGTTGCCGACCACCTCTTCGCCGCGCTTGATCGCACCGACCCGGCGGATGTCCATGCGCACCGAGGAATAGAACTTGAGGGCGTTGCCGCCGGGCGTGGTTTCCGGGTTGCCGAACATCACGCCGATCTTCATGCGGATCTGGTTGATGAAGATCACCGCGGTGTTCGAGCGCTTGATGTTGCCGGTGAGCTTGCGCAGCGCCTGCGACATCAGGCGGGCCTGCAGGCCGACGTGGGTGTCGCCCATCTCGCCTTCGATTTCAGCCTTGGGGGTGAGCGCCGCGACCGAGTCGACCACGACCACGTCGATGGCGCCGGAACGCACCAGCAGGTCGGTGATTTCGAGTGCCTGTTCGCCGGTATCCGGCTGCGACACCAGCAGGTCGTCGATGTTGACACCGAGTTTCTGTGCGTAGGCCGGATCGAGCGCGTGCTCGGCGTCGACAAAGGCAGCGGTACCGCCGGTCTTCTGGCATTCAGCGATGATCTGCAGGGTGAGCGTGGTCTTGCCGGAGGATTCGGGCCCGAAGATCTCGATGACGCGGCCCTTCGGTACACCGCCGACGCCGAGTGCGAGGTCGAGGTTGAGCGAGCCGGTGGAGATGACGTCGATGTCCTTGATCACCCCGGAATCACCGAGCCGCATCACGGAACCCTTGCCAAATTGCCGTTCGATCTGGCCCAGTGCGGCGCTCAGCGCCTTCTTGCGATTGTCATCCATGGAGTGATTCCGGTTGCGATTGAAGCTGGGGTGATTATTCCACAGTTCACCCGCGCACACAGGCGCGCGAAAACCGGTACTTCGCTGCGATTCAGCTGCCGAGCCGGGCGATGCAGCCCTCGAGTGCAGCGGCAACCGACTGGCGGCGGATCGCGGCCCGGTCGCCGCCAAAGCGATGCAGTTCAGCCTCCAGCACCGGCCCGGGGCCGGTCCAGGCGAACCAGACCGTACCGACCGGCTTGTCCGCGCTGCCGCCGTCCGGCCCGGCGATACCGGTGATGGCCACGGCGATCTCGGCACCACTCGCCAGACGGGCGCCGATCGCCATCTGTTCCGCCACTTCCTCGCTGACCGCGCCGTGCGCTTCCAGCGTGCCCTCGCCCACGCCCAGCAGCGCGAGCTTCGCCGCGTTGCCGTAGGTAACGAAGCCGTATTCAAACCAGGCGGAGCTGCCGGACCGGTCGGTCAGGCACTTGGCCAGCCAGCCGCCGGTACAGGACTCGGCGGTGGCGATGCGCGCATTCCGTGCGTCCAGCCGCTCCGCGAGCGTGTCGACCAGCGCGGCCAGATCAGCATCGGTGGGGATCACGATTTTGGCATCCCTTCTTTCCCGGCCAGCACCTGCCGGTACAGGGTGAGGTAACTGTCCACCATCTGCAGCGGCCCGAAGCGGCTCCGCACCCGGTTAGCACCGGCTGTGCCGAAAGCCTGGCGCAGATTGGGATCACTGAGCAGGCGGATCACCGCCGCGGCGAGCGCGGCCGTATCACCGGGCCGCACGAGGAGGCCGGTCTCGCCATCGGCCACCACCTCGGGTATGCCGCCCGCGGCGAAGGCGACGATCGCAACCCCGGCCGCCTGCGCTTCCAGCAAGCCCACGCCGAGGCCCTCATGCAGCGCCGGATGGACGAGCAGATCGAAGTGGCCGAGGAATTCGCGCAGATCGGGGCGGAAACCGCAGAAGGTCGTGGTACCGCCCCAGCCGGCGCGCGACTTCAGTTCGGCTTCCAGCGGGCCACTGCCGAAGATCAGCAGCCGGGCATCGGGACACTGGTCGCGGATCAGCGGCCAGGCCTTGAGGAACAGCGCGTGACCCTTGCGCGGTATCAGCTGCGCGACGATCGCCACCGTGCGCTGGCCCGGCTCGACATTGAACGCGCTGAGAAACTGTTCGCGCGACCAGACCGGTGCGCAGTCCGCGGCTGTGACGCTGCTGCGAATCGTGGCGAGTTTTGTCGGCGGCACGCCCTGCTTCTCCAGTTGCGCGCGCACTGCCGAGGAAATCGCCACGACGCGCTCGTAGGCCAGGTACTTGAGCGTGCCGATCAGCGGCGTGTCGGCACTGTCCACCCGCCGGGTGAGCACCGCCGGGATTTGCGCCAGCGCTGCGGCGACGCCACCGAAGATGTCGGCGCCGCGTCGGCTGTGTACGTGCAGCAGGTCGGGCTTCAGGCGCCGCACTTCCGCAACCAGGAAAGACACCGAGGCCACATCGAGGTCACCGCCGATCTCATGCGTGACAACGTCGATACCAGCCGCCGCTGCCGCCGCCGCGATCGCGCTGCCGGTCGGACAGGCGAGCGTCGAGCGCACATCGCGCGCTTCGAGGCCGCGCATCAGTTCGATGACCTGGCGCGGTCCGCCGTAGAGGTGGCGACCTGTTTCGAGGTGGAGGATGTGCATAACGGCCATGATAGCGGCAGTTCCCGCCGCCCGGTGATCCGCCCCGCACCCGTTGACGCCGGCCAGCTAGAATTGCGGCATGGAAACGCACACCCCGGTCATGCAGCAGTACCTCCGCATCAAGGCGGAGCATCCGCAGCACCTGCTGTTTTACCGGATGGGTGATTTCTACGAGCTGTTTTTCGATGACGCGCGGCGCGCGGCAAAGCTGCTCGACATCACGCTGACCGCGCGTGGCAAGACGGCCGGCCAGGCCATTCCGATGGCCGGTGTGCCCTGTCACGCGGCGGAACAGTACCTGGCGCGGCTGGTGCGCGCCGGCGAGTCGGTCGCCCTGTGCGAACAGATCGGCGATCCGGCGACCAGCAAGGGCCCGGTCGAGCGACAGGTGGTGCGCATCATCACACCTGGCACGCTCACCGACGAGGCGCTGCTCGAAGCGCGACGCGACAACCTGGTGGCGGCCGTGTGCCGGAGCGCGCGCGGCCACGGTCTCGCCTGGCTGGATCTCTCGGCCGGCCGCTTTCTGCTCGCCGAACCGGCGACTGCGGCCGACCTGCAGGCTGAACTCGCCAGACTCAAACCCGCTGAGCTGCTGATCGAGGAAGGGCTCGCCGCCGAACTGCAGACGGGCGACACGGCAAGGCAGGTGTTGCCGCCCTGGCAGTTCGACGCCGACACAGCGACCCGGCTGCTGTGCGCGCAGTTCGGCACGCGCGACCTCGGCGGCTTCGGCGTCGCTGGTCTCAACGATGGCCTGCGTGCTGCCGGTTGCCTGTTGCAGTACGTGCGCGATACCCAGCGCAGCAGCCTGCCGCATGTCACGGCGATCGGCGCCGAGCGACACAGCGATGCGCTGCAGATCGATGCCGCCACGCGCCGCAACCTGGAACTCGAAAGCAGCCTCGGCGGCGATCCGGCCGCCAGCGTTGCCGGCGTGCTCGACCACTGCGGCACGACGATGGGCAGCCGCCTGCTGCGTCGCTGGCTTAACCGGCCGCTGCGCGATCGCGCGGTATTGCGTGATCGATATGCTGCGCTGGACACGCTGCGCGCCACCATGCCGACGACACTGGCCGATCAGCTGCGGGAGATCGGTGATCTCGAGCGGATACTCGCGCGCATCGCACTCGGCTCGGCCCGGCCGCGCGACCTGGCCCAGCTGCGCAACGCCTGTGCGCTGCTGCCGGCGCTCAGGGCGCAGCTCGCCGCATTCGACACGCCGCTGCTGCGTTCGCTGTCTGCGCAGCTCGGCGACCATGCGGAAACGCACGCCCTGCTCGCTCGCGCGCTGATCGACAATCCGCCGATGCTGATCCGCGATGGCGGCGTGATCGCGACGGGCTACGATGCAGGCCTCGACGAGTTGCGCGACATCAGCGAACACGCCGACCGCTATCTCACCGATCTCGAAAGCCGTGAACGTGCGCGCACCGGCCTGCCCTCACTGAAGGTCGGCTACAACCGCGTGCACGGCTACTACATCGAACTGAGCCGTGGCCAGGCCGGCAAGGCACCCGACGATTACCAGCGCCGCCAGACGCTCAAGGGTGCCGAGCGCTACATCACGCCGGAGCTGAAGGAATTCGAGGGCAAGGTGCTGTCGGCCCGCGACCGCTCACTGGCGCGCGAGAAGGAACTCTATACCGGCCTGCTCGACACGCTGATGGGCGTGCTGCCCGCATTGCGCAGCATGGCAGCGGCGGTTGCCGAAACCGACGTACTGGTCACGCTCGCAGAACGCGCGCAGGCGCTCAACTGGTGCCGGCCGGAACTCGGTGAGGCGCCGGGACTGCGCATCCGCGCCGGGCGTCACCCGGTCGTCGAGCAACTGCTGGACACCCCGTTTATTCCAAACGACCTGCAACTGGACAACGGACGACGGCTGCTGATCGTCACCGGACCGAACATGGGCGGCAAGTCCACCTACATGCGCCAGGCCGCGCTGATCGCGATCCTCGCGCACATCGGCAGTTTCGTGCCGGCTGACGCGGCGGAGATCGGGCCACTCGATCGCGTCTACACGCGCATCGGCGCCGCCGACGACCTGGCCGGCGGGCGCTCGACGTTCATGGTGGAGATGACCGAGACCGCCAACATCCTGCACAACGCCACCGCGAACAGCCTGGTGCTGATGGACGAGATCGGCCGCGGCACCAGCACCTTCGACGGCCTGTCACTGGCCTGGGCAACCGCACACCACATCGGCACGAGTCTGCGTGCCTTCACGCTGTTCGCCACCCACTATTTCGAGCTGACCGCGCTCGGCGAAGAGCTGCCCGCCTGCGCCAACGTGCACCTCGACGCCACCGAGTACGGCGACAAGCTGGTGTTCATGCATGCCGTAAAGGAAGGGCCGGCGAACCAGAGCTACGGGCTGCAGGTGGCCGCGCTCGCCGGCGTGCCGCCGGCCGTGATCCGCCGTGCGCGCCGCTATCTGCAACACCTGGAAAACCAGTCCGCCGCCGACAAGGCGCGACACGGCCCGCAGCAGCAACTCGATTTCAGCGCGCCGGAAGTGCCGGAGCCCGCTGATCCGCTGCACGATGCGCTCGCCGCCATCAACCCCGATGAGATGAGCCCGAAGCAGGCCCTGCAAGCGATCTACGAGCTGAAACGGCTGCTGCCCAAGCCACCGTCGTAGGAGCGGCTTCAGCCGCGATCGTCGTTTGACGATTCAGGAATCGCGCCTGAAGGCGCTCCTACCACGGAGGGGGATCGCGCCTGAAGGCGCTCCTACCAGAGAGGAAACGCTGACGGAAACGTCGTAGGAGCGGCTTCAGCCGCGATCATTGTTTGAGGATTTGAGAATCGCGCCTGAAGGCGCTCCTACGGGCGCTCCTACGGGCGCTCCTACGGGCGTATCGTCCAATATCAGAGGCGGCCGCCGCCGGAGACTTCGAGAATCTGGCCGGTGATGAACGAGGCTTCATCCGAAGCGAGGAAGGCGATCGCGGCACCGACTTCATCGGGCCGGCCGATGCGGCCGAGCGGATAGCCGCTGCCCACGCCGGCCTTGATCTTCTGCCACATCTCGGGCGGCAGCGTTTTGGTGATGCTCTCGACTTCGATCATGGCCGGCGCAACCGCATTGACGCGGATACCGTCACGGCCGAGCGCGAGCGCCAGCGAACGGGTCAGCGCATAGACGCCGCCCTTCGAAGCCGAGTAGCTGAACTGCATCGGGCTGCCGCGCCAGGTGAGCGAACTCATGTTGACGATCGCACCGCCCTTCTGTTCTTTCATGATCTTCGCAGCGGCCTGACAGCAGAGGAAGCAGGTGCTGAGATTGGTGTCCACGTTCTTGTGCAGGCGCTCGAGCGTGACTTTCTCCAGCGGCACGCCGGCGTCGTGATCGAAGCCGGCCACGTTGACCAGCACATCGATACGGCCGTAGTGCGCCATCACGCTGGCAAACAGCGCATCCACCTCGGCCTGCTGGCTGAGGTCGGCCGGCCAGAACGCGGTTTCGGCCGCGCCGGCGGTGATGGCCGCAGGCACATCAGCCGCCGCCTTGTTGATATCGGTGAGCGCGAGACGTGCGCCACCCCGTGCAAACCACTGCACCGTGCCCGCGCCGATCCCGCCGAGCGCGCCGGTGATGAGTACGACCTTGTCACTGAATCTGGACATCTGCGCTTCCCTGTTGGTTGAACATGCCATGTCTCAAAAAAAATGCCGTCTGCCGGGCGACTTCCGGCGAGATCAGCAAGCCGGTATGGGTCACCGGATAGCGCATATGCGCCTTGATGCCCGGCAACTCGGTCTCGACCACCGCAATGGTGCCGTCATTGGGCTCAGGCAATATGCCGAGCATCATGGCGGGACCGACGCTCATGGTCCCGGCGATCACGCCGACCTCACGGTCGCCGTCATAGCGCTGCATCAGCTGGCCGAGCAGCGCCTCGCGACCGGTCTGGCCGAGGACCGCCGCGCCCAGCTCGCCGAGCCTTGCCAGCTGGTCGGCGGCGATGCTGCCGCGGAGCGGTGAGCCGAGGCAGACGATACGTCCCGGCTTGACCAGCGGCCGGCGCTTGAGCGCAACCAGCGCCATCAGGCCACCGGTGCTGTGGCCGACCAGATGCAGCGTCGGCGATTTGAGGGTATCGAGAAAGGCGCGCAGGCGATCGGCATTGGTGCTGAAGTCGGCGCCGAAGGTACCGTACTGGAAGAGTTCGGTCGGATAGCCGTGCTCGTCGCTGAGCCGATGCCGCAGCAGGCCCGCCTCGGCGCCATTCATCCACAAGCCATGGATGACGACGACGGTTTCAGGGGGTACGCTCAAAATGGATTCCGTGTAGGAGCGGCTTCCTGTGGGAGCGCCTTCAGGCGCGATTATCGGCTCAATATATCGCGGCTGAAGCCGCTCCTAGGGCTTTCCTGCCTCGCGGATGCGGATCCCGGTCTCGCGCAACTGCTGCGCCGACACCGGACCCGGTGCTTCGGAAAGCAGGCAGCTCGCGCTCTGCGTCTTCGGAAAGGCGATCACGTCGCGAATGCTGCTCGCGCCAGCCATCAGCATCACCAGACGATCCAGACCGAAAGCCATTCCACCGTGCGGTGGCGCGCCGAACTTCAGCGCGCGCAGCAGGAAGCCGAACTTGCTTTCGGCTTCCTCGTCGGTGATGCCAAGGATGCGGAACACGGCCGACTGCATCGCCGAACTGTGGATACGGATCGAACCGCCGCCGACCTCGGTGCCGTTCAGCACCATGTCATAGGCGCGCGACAAGGCCTTGCCCGGCTCTTTCTCCAGGGCAGCGATATCGTCGATGGATGGCGCGGTAAAGGGATGGTGCAGCGCGCCCCAGCGCTTTTCCTTCGGATCCCACTCGAACATCGGGAAGTCGACGACCCAGAGCGGATGCCAGCCCGGCTTCGCAAGCTTCAGGTCGTGGCCGATCTTCACGCGCAGCGCGGCCAGCGAATCGTTGACGATCTTCTTCTTGTCGGCGCCGAAGAACACCAGGTCGCCGTCTTTCAGCGCGAGGCGTTCGATCAGCCCCTGCACGGTGGCATCTGGCAGGAACTTCATGATCGGCGACTGCAGGCCATCGCGGCCCTTGGCGATCTCGTTGACCTTGATGTAGGCGAGACCCCTCGCGCCGTACTGGGCGATGAAGGCGGTGTAGTCGTCGATTTCCTTGCGCGTGAGCTTGCCGCCGTCGGGAATCTTCAGCGCTGCCACGCGGCCATCCGGATCGGCGGCCGGCCCGGCAAAGACCTTGAACTCGACGCCGCTCATCAGGTCGGCGACTTCGACCAGCTCCAGCGGAATGCTGAGATCCGGCCGGTCGATGCCGTAGCGATCGACGGCTTCTGCCCAGGTCATGCGCGGCAAGGGCGGCAACTCGACACCGATAGCGTCCCTGAACAGGTGACGGATCAGCTTTTCCATCAGCGTCATGAACTCGTTTTCGTCCATGAAGGAGGTTTCGATATCGAGCTGGGTAAATTCCGGCTGGCGATCAGCGCGCAGGTCTTCGTCGCGGAAACAGCGCGCGATCTGATAGTAGCGGTCGAATCCCGAAATCATCAGGATCTGCTTGAAGAGCTGCGGCGACTGCGGCAGGGCGAAGAATTCGCCCGGATGCGTGCGGCTCGGCACGATGTAATCGCGCGCGCCTTCCGGCGTGGTGCGCGTCAGCATCGGCGTCTCGATATCGATGAAGCCGTTGCCGTCGAGGAAGGCGCGCATGGCCTGCGTGACCTTGTGGCGCAGGCGCAGGCGCTCTGTCATCTCTTCGCGGCGCAGGTCGAGATAGCGGTAGCGCAGGCGCAGCTCTTCCGAGACTTCCTCGTCGTGATGGAAGGGCGGAGTTTCCGAGGTGTTGAGCAGCGTCACCTCGGTGGCGAGAAGTTCCACCTCGCCGGTGGCCAGCTTGCTGTTTACGGTGCCTTCGGGACGGCGGCGGATGGTGCCGCGCACCGACACCACGTACTCGCCGCGCAGCTTCTCGCCGGCCGCGAAGACCACCGGTGCGGAGGGATCGAAGACCACCTGCAGCAGACCTTCGCGGTCGCGCAGATCGATGAATATCACACCACCGTGATCGCGGCGGCGATGAACCCAGCCGGCAACAGTGATTTCCTGACCGACAGCCGTGGCGTTGACGTCGCCACAATAGTGCGTGCGCATGCTCGAAATTACCTGAAACTCAGTGCTTGTGGCCGCCTTCGCCGTGGCTGTGTGTATGGCCACCGGGACCATGACTGTGGCCATGATCGTGGCTCTTGTCGCTGTCGAGGTTATGCCCCTTTTTCTCGCTGGCGCTTCCCGACTTGCCCTCGGACTTGCCCTCGCTCGGCGGCGTCTTGTACCAGCCACCACCCTTGAGGTGGAAACTCGGTGCCGACAGGAGCTTGCGCAGTTTGAGCTTGCCGCACTTGGGACACTTGCGCAGCACTCCTTCGCCGGCTTTTTGCAGGATGTCGAAGTGGTGGCCACAGGCTTCACACTGGTAGTCGAAAATCGGCATGTCAGGACCTCTCAAAACGCGGGGCGATTCTACACGCAGGAGCGCCTTCCCGTAGGAGCGGCTTTAGCCGCGATTTCATCATCTTTAACCAGGGATCGCGCCTGAAGGCGCTCCTACGGAGGCGATCCCATGCTTCTCAACCGGGGATCGCGCCTGAAGGCGCTCCTTCGTGAGGCGATCCCCGGCACAGGCTTATGCGCTGGCGTTGAACACCAGCTGGTCATCCGCGACAGTGGCCCTGATCAGCGCCCCGGGCCCGAATTGGCCGCGCAGGATCTCCTGCGCCAGCGGGTTTTCGATGTGCTGCTGGATGGCACGCTTCAGCGGCCGGGCACCGTACACCGGGTCGAAACCGGCCTCGGCCAGCTTGTCGAGCGCCGCATCATCCAGCTCCAGGCGCATGTCGCGCTCGGCGAGCCGGGCCTGCAGGTAGCGCAGCTGGATCACCACGATGTCGCGGATCTGCCCGGCGGACAGCGGATGGAACACCACGATGTCGTCCACGCGGTTGATGAACTCCGGCCGGAAATGCTCGCTGAGCACTTCCATCACGGCGGCCTTCATCGCGGCGTAGTTTTCCTCGCCGGTCATGCTCTGGATGCGCTGCGAGCCGAGGTTCGAGGTCATGACGATGACCGTGTTGCGAAAATCCACGGTGCGTCCCTGGCCGTCGGTCAGACGCCCGTCATCGAGCACCTGCAGCAGCACGTTGAACACATCCGGGTGCGCCTTCTCGACCTCGTCGAGCAGCACTACCGAGTAGGGCTTGCGGCGCACGGCCTCGGTCAGATAGCCACCCTCCTCGTAGCCCACGTAACCCGGCGGCGCGCCGATCAGCCGGGCCACGGAATGCTTCTCCATGAACTCGGACATGTCGATGCGCACCATCGCGTCTTCGGTATCGAAGAGAAACTCGGCCAGCGCGCGGGTCAGCTCGGTCTTGCCGACGCCGGTGGGGCCGAGAAACATGAAGGAGCCGTTCGGCCGCTTCGGATCCGAGAGGCCGGCGCGCGAGCGGCGGATTGCATCGGCGACGGTCTTCAGCGCTTCGGTCTGGCCGACCACGCGGCGGCCGAGCGCCTCTTCCATGCGCAGCAACTTGTCCTTCTCGCCTTCGAGCATCTTGCTGACCGGGATGCCGGTCCACTTGGCGACGACCTCGGCGATTTCCTCGTCGGTCACCCGGTTGCGCAGCAGGCGGGTCTCGCCCTGGTCGGCGCCGACGGCGGATTCGAGCTGTTTTTCGAGCTCGGGGATGCGACCGTACTGCAACTCCGACATGCGCGCCAGATCCTGGCCGCGACGCGCGGTTTCCAGCTCCATGCGCGCGCGTTCGAGTTCTTCCTTGATATTCGCCTCGCCCTGCACCGCCGACTTCTCGGCCTTCCAGATCTCCTCGAGATCGGCATATTCCTTCTCCAGCGCGGCGAGTTGCGTGCTGAGATCCGCCAGGCGCTTCTTCGAGGCCTCGTCGGATTCCTTCTTCAGCGCCTCGCGCTCGATCTTGAGCTGGATGATGCGGCGGTCGAGACGGTCCATCTCCTCGGGCTTGGAGTCGATCTCCATGCGCAGCCGCGAGGCCGCCTCGTCGATCAGGTCGATGGCCTTGTCGGGCAGCTGGCGGTCGGCAATGTAACGGTGAGAGAGCGTGGCGGCAGCGACGATGGCCGGATCGGTGATGTCGACGCCGTGGTGCACCTCGTAGCGCTCCTTGAGGCCGCGCAGGATGGCGATGGTGTCGTCCACCGAGGGCTCGTCGACCAGCACCTTCTGGAAGCGGCGCTCGAGCGCGGCATCCTTCTCGACATACTTGCGGTATTCATCCAGCGTGGTCGCGCCGACGCAATGGAGCTCGCCACGCGCCAGCGCGGGCTTGAGCATATTGCCGGCATCCATCGAGCCTTCGGCCTTGCCGGCGCCGACCATGGTGTGCAGCTCGTCGATGAAGAGAATCACCTGGCCTTCCTGTTTGGCCAGATCCTTCAGCACCGCCTTCAGCCGCTCCTCGAAATCGCCGCGATATTTGGCGCCGGCGATCAGCGCGCCCATGTCCAGCGCGAGGATGCGCTTGCTCTTCAGGCTCTCGGGGACTTCGCCGTTGACGATGCGCTGCGCGAGACCTTCGACGATCGCGGTCTTGCCGACGCCGGGCGCGCCGATCAGCACGGGGTTGTTCTTGGTGCGCCGCTGCAGGACCTGGATGGTGCGGCGGATTTCGTCGTCGCGGCCGATCACCGGATCGAGCTTGCCCTGCTCGGCAAGCGCGGTGAGATCGACGGTGTATTTCTCCAGCGCCTGGCGCGTCTCCTCGGCGTTGGGGTCGTCGACGGTAGCGCCGCCGCGCACCTCGTCGATGGCTTTTTCGAGTGCGCCGCGTACCACGCCGGCATCCTTGAGAATGCGGCCGAGAGTGCCCTTGTCCTCGCAGGCAGCGAGCGCATACAGCTCGCTGGAGATGTACTGGTCGTTGCGCTTCTGCGCGAGCTTGTCGGTGACATTGAGCAGCCGTCCCAGGTCGTTCGACATCGCCACATCGCCGCCGGCCCCTTCGACCTGGGGCAACTGGTCGAGTGCTTCGCCGAGCCGCGAGCGCAGCAGATTGAGGTTGGCGCCCGCCTGGCTGAACAGGGGCCGCACGGTACCGCCGCGCTGTTCGAGCAGCGCGAGCATCAGATGCGCCGGTTCGATGAATTGATGATCACGGCCAACCGCCAGCGACTGCGCGTCCTGCAGTGCCGACTGGAACTTGGCGGTCAGTTTGTCCATGCGCATGATTCAGCTCCGCTGCCTGGGCTTCATGAATACCGGGTACTGCAGAAAGATGGGGACGCGATGCAGGAATTCAACATGGGCTCAGCCAGATCAGCGTTGCCTGTCGGCCGGTTCTGCCGCTGCGCCGGTGCGAGTAGAAATGCTGCGGATCGCTCCAGGTACAGTAATTGCCGCCCCAGACCGCCCTGACCCCGGCGCGCGCCAGCCGGGCGCGGGCGGCCGCATAGAGGTCAAGCCACCAGTGGCCTGGCCGGCCGTCGCGGAAAGCGGCTTCGGCGCCCGGATCGGCAGCGAGAAATGCATTGCGGACCTCCTCACCGACTTCATAGGCCTGCGGGCCGATCGCCGGACCGAGCCAGGCGAGCAGATCCTCTGCCGCCGCACCGGAACCGAGCAGCGCTGCGACGCTGGCCTCAAGCACGCCGCCTGCCAGTCCGCGCCAGCCGGCATGCGCGGCGGCCACGCGCGTGCCGGCACGATCACAGAACAGCACCGGCAGGCAGTCGGCTGTCAGCACGGCGCATACCCGGCCTGGCGAATCGGTATATGCGGCATCGGCTGCAGGGCGCAAGCCAGCGGTAGCGGCATTCACCACCTCGATGCCATGCACCTGCTGCAACCACAGGGGCTCGGCGGGCAGCTCGAGTGCTGCGCGCAGCTTTGCGCGGTTGCTCTGTACCGGCGCACGCCCGTCAGCCACGTGGTCACCGAGATTGAGCGAGGCGTAT
The DNA here is from genome assembly GCA_963204745.1 of Pseudomonadota bacterium. GTDB lineage: Bacteria > Pseudomonadota > Gammaproteobacteria > Steroidobacterales > SHZI01. The sequence continues at coordinate 7,615 of CAUJHF010000019.1, read as the reverse complement.
ACGCCCCGGCTGCAGCCGCCGGTGCGCGTGGTCGCGAAGGCGCGCACGGCTGCCGGTGCCGGCCAGTCGGGGCGGATCAGATCGAGTTCTGCTTGTGCCCGGGCCATGGCAGACCCTCCAGCCGGTCGACGGCAGCGTCGTCATCGGCGAGCGCGGCCAGAAGAATGCGGAAATCCGCCGGCAAGGGCGCCAGCAGATCGATCGTTTCGCCGCTGACCGGATGCACGAAGGACAGACGCCGCGCGTGCAGCGCCTGGCGGCGAAATCCGCGCAACGCGTCAGCGAGGCGCGGCGTGGCACCGGCCGGAATGATCAGCCGGCCGCCGTAGGCGGGATCGCCGACCAGCGGGTGACGCACATGCGCCATGTGCACGCGGATCTGGTGCGTGCGGCCCGTCTCGAGCCGCACAGCGATATAGGTGTGATGCGCAAAACGCGCCAGCACCCGGTAGTGCGTCAGCGCCGCACGCCCGCCCTGCTCCACCGCCATCTTCGTGCGCTGCGTACGGTGCCGGGCAATGGGCTCATCAACCATGCCGCCGCCGGTCATCGGACCCACGCACACGGCGCGATACTCGCGGGTGATCCGCCGCGCCTCCAGATCGCGCACCAGGTGCGTGTGTGCGCGAATGGTCCTGGCGATCAGCAACAGGCCGCTGGTGTCCTTGTCGAGGCGATGCAGGATCCCGCTGCGCGGCAATTCAGCGAGTTCCGGCAGATACGCCAGCAGGCCGTTCTGCAGCGTACCGGCCGGATTGCCGGCACCCGGATGCACGACCAACCCCGCCGGCTTGTCGACCACCAGCACATCGCTGTCTTCGTACACGACATTGAGCGGCATCGCTTCCGGCTGCGCGTTGTCCGCCGGTTCCGGGGGGGCGATCCCGATCACCGCCCACTGGCCGGCCAGCACCCGGGTGCGCGGTTCAGGCACGGTGTCGTCGAGCCGTACCTGGCCATCGAGAATCCATTGCTTGATGCGACTGCGCGAATAGTCGGGCAAAAGCTCCGCCAGCACCTGGTCGAGGCGGTGACCGTCCCGTCCCGGTGGAATCTGCAATCGATGCGGCGGAAGCTCCATGGCGCGCTAGGCTATACTCTCGGCCCGCCCGGCGACAGCACGGAAACCGAAATCCACCCCATGCACCTGTACAGCTCCCGCAGGCCATCCCTTCAGCGCATCGCCGTGACGATCGTGCTGGCCACAGTGCTCGCCAGCAGCCTGAGCGGCTGCTTCTGGCGGAAGGAACGCGAAGACAAGTCCGGCGTGGAACAGCTCTACGAGCGCGCCCACAAGTCCATGGACTCGGGCAATTTCAAGAACGCGATCCAGTATTACGAGGCGCTGGAAGCCCGCTTTCCGTTCGCCAACCAGAGCAAGCAGGCCCAGCTCGACCTGATCTACTGCTACTACAACGACCGGCAGATCGAGGCGACGATCGATGCGGCCACCACTTTCGAGCGCGAAAATCCGACCCATCCGCGCGTCGATTACGCGCTGTACATGCGCGGCCTGGCTTACTTCTCCGGGCAGAGCAGCTGGTATCACCGCTGGTTCAATGCGGACCTCTCGCAACGCCCGCCGAAGAACCTCGAGGGATCCTTCTCGGCCTTTGCCCAGCTCATCCAGCGGTTTCCGAACAGCGCCTACTCGGCGGATGCCCGTCAGCGCATGGTCTTCCTGCGCAACCGGCTGGCTGACTACGAGCTGCATGTCGCCCGGTACTACATGAGCCGCGGTGGCTGGCTGGCAGCCGCCAGCCGTGCCCGCTACATCGTCGAGCACTACGACGGCGCACCGGCCGTGGCTGAGTCGCTGAAGATCATGCTGGATGCCTACCGGCAACTCGGCATGCGCGACCAGGCTGACGACATACGACGGGTGATCGCCAGCAATTACCCGGATACGCTCAAGCAGGTCGTCAAGGAAGAAAAGAAGCCCTGGTACAAGTTCTGGTAGGTAGGAGCGCCTTCAGGCGCGATCCGAGGCCGGAAAATAATCGCGCCTGAAGGCGCTCCTACCGGAGATGGGATCGCGGCTGAAGCCGCTCCTACGTCTTGTGGCGGTAGCCCGAAGTGATCGGATACCGCCAGTCGCGGCCAAAGGCCCGCCCGGAAATCCGTACCCCCGGCGGCGCCTGCCGGCGCTTGTACTCGGCACGACGCACCATCTCCAGAACCCGCACGACCACTTCCTTGTCGAAGCCGTGCGCGGCGATCTCGTCGACCGAACGGTTATCGATGATCAGCGCATCGAGTATCGCATCGAGCACCGGATAGGGTGGCAGTGAATCGCTGTCCTGCTGATCCGGACGCAACTCGGCGCTCGGTGGACGGCTGATCACGCGCTCGGGAATCACCGCGCCGATGCTGTTGCGATAACGGGCCAGTTCGTAGACGAGGGTCTTGGTGCAATCCTTGATCGGCGCGAAACCGCCGGCCATATCGCCGTAGAGCGTCGCGTAGCCGACTGCCATCTCGCTCTTGTTGCCGGTGGCCAGCACCATCCGGCCGGTCTTGTTGGAGATCGCCATCAGCAGGATGCCGCGACAGCGCGACTGGATGTTCTCCTCGGTGGCATCCTCGGGCAGTCCGGCAAACAGCGGCTGCAGCGAGCCGCGCGTGGCCTCGACCATCGCTTCGATCGGCAACACCTGATAGTCGACGCCCATCTGTTTCGCCTGCAGGGCCGCGTCTTCCAGGCTCATCGCCGCGGTATAGCGATAGGGCATCATCACCGCCTGCACTGCCATCGCGCCCAGCGCGTCCACGGCCAGCGCCAGCGTCAGTGCCGAATCGATGCCGCCGGACAGGCCGAGCACCACGCCGGGGAAACCGTTCTTGTGCGCGTAATCGCGAATCCCGGCAAGCAGCGCTGCATATACGCTGGGCACATCCTCCAGCAGCGGCACGACAGTGCCCGGTATCGCCGCCACCCGCCCGTCGCGATCGCGACTAAAACCCAGCAGGTGCACACCGGCTGCGAAAGCCGGCGCGCGGAACACGATCTCGCCCGCAGCGTCGGCCACACAGGAACCGCCGTCGAACACCAGCTCGTCCTGTCCGCCGACCAGATTGAGATAGACCAGCGGCCGACCTGTTTCTGCCGCGCGCGCCGTGATCACCGCTTCGCGCAGGGCCTGCTTGCCCATCTCGAAAGGCGAGCCGTTGGTGACCAGCAGCAGTTCCGCACCGGCCGCGACCGCGCGCGCCGGCAGGCCGGGCTGCCAGATGTCCTCACAGATGCCGAGACCGAGCTTGATGCCGCGAAATTCGACGACTACCGGGGCACTGCCCGGCGTGAAATAGCGCTGCTCGTCGAACACGCTGTAGTTGGGCAGGCAAACCTTGCGATAGTTGGCGAGCTGTTTGCCGCCGGCGAACAGGGCCACGGAATTGTAGATATGCTGGTCCGCATACTCGGGATAGCCGACCAGTACTGCGACCTCACCGCTCTCTGCACAGATCCGCGCCAGGCCCTCTGCCACCTGCCGCCTCAGTCCGGCATGGAAGAGCAGGTCTTCGGGCGGGTAGCCGCACATGGCGAGCTCGGGGAAGACCACCAGGTCGGCACTTTTGGCCTGCCGGACCTGATGCAGTACGGCGATGATCTTGTCGATGTTGCCACTGACATCGCCAACCGGGAAATCCTGCTGGGCTAGCGCGATACGGAGTTCCGGTGAGCCTGACATGGGCGCATCAGCGCATCAGTTCAAGCATCGCGCTGCCGAGTTCGGCGGGTGAACGGACGGTGCGTACCTTCGCTGCCTCTAGCGCAGCGAACTTGGCGTCTGCCGTGCCTTCGCCGCCGGAGATGATCGCGCCGGCATGGCCCATGCGCTTGCCCGGCGGTGCCGTCACACCGGCGATGTAAGCGACGACCGGCTTGGTGACATGCTGCTGGATGTAGCGGGCGGCGGCCTCTTCATCCGTGCCGCCGATCTCGCCGACCATGATCACGCCTTCAGTGGCCGGGTCCTGCTGAAAGAGTTCCAGGCAGTCGATGAAGTTCATGCCGCGGATCGGATCGCCGCCGATGCCCACGCAGGTGGTCTGGCCGAGGCCGTTGCGCGTGGTCTGGTAGACCGCTTCGTAGGTCAGGGTGCCGGAGCGCGAGACGATGCCGATCTTGCCGGGCTTGTGGATGAAGCCGGGCATGATGCCGATCTTGCATTCGCCCGGCGTGATGATGCCCGGACAATTGGGACCGATCAGCCGGCAGTCGTGGTCCTTGAGGCCGGCTTTCACGCGCACCATGTCGAGCACCGGAATACCCTCGGTGATGCACACGATCAGCTTGATGCCGGCATCGGCCGCCGCGAGTATCGAGTCCGCCGCTGCCGGTGCCGGCACGAAGATCATGCTGACATCGGCGCCGGTGGCGCGCACCGCTTCCGGCATGGTGTTGAACACCGGCAACCCGAGGTGTTCCTCACCGCCACGGCCCGGCGTCACGCCGGCCACGATCTTCGAACCGTACTCGATGCACTGCTGGGCGTGAAACGAACCCTGCCTGCCGGTCAGGCCCTGGCAGATGATGCGGGAGTTCTTGTTGACGAGAATGCTCATGCTGATATCGCGGCTGAAGCCGCTCCTACTGTGGGAGCGGCTTCAGCCGCGATGTTAGGTTGATGAATCGCGCCTGAAGGCGCTCCTACCAGGAATTTCATGACAGCGCCGCCACAGCCTTGCGGGCCGCATCACTGAGGTCGTCGGCCGGAATGATGGCGAGGCCGCTGTCCTTGAGCATCGCCCGGCCCTGTTCGACATTGGTGCCTTCCAGACGCACCACGACCGGCACCGCAACCTTCACGTCGCGCACCGCGCGTACCACGCCCTCGGCGATCAGGTCGCAGCGCACGATGCCGCCGAAGATGTTGACGAGAATGGCCTTCACGTCCGGGTTGGACAGGATCAGCTTGAAGGCGGCTGCCACCCGCTCGGGTGTTGCGCCACCGCCGACATCGAGAAAATTCGCCGGCTCACCGCCGTGCAGCTTGATGAGGTCCATGGTCGCCATCGCCAGGCCGGCACCGTTGACCATGCAGGCGATATTGCCGTCGAGTGAAACGTAGTTGAGGTCGTGCTCGGCAGCGCGCCGCTCCATCTCGTCTTCCTGGCTCGGGTCGCGCATGGTCTGGAGCTCGCGCTGACGGAACAGGGCGTTGTCTTCAATGTTGATCTTGGCATCCAGCGACAGCAGTTCGCCGCCTTTGGTGACGATCAGTGGATTGATCTCGACCAGGCTGGCATCGCATTCGTTGCACAGGCGGTAAAGCTTCGTGGCCAGATCGACAAACTGCTTGACCTGCTCGTGGTTGAGGCCCAGCCCGTAAGCCAGCTGGCGCGCCTGATAGGGCTGCAGGCCGGCGCCCGGATTGATCGCCACGCTGAGGATCTGCTCCGGCGTCTTCGCCGCGACTTCCTCGATGTCCATGCCACCGGCCGCTGAAGCGATGAAGGCGATGCGTTCGCGGGACCGGTCGACGAGCAGGCTCAGATAGAGTTCGCGGTCGATCTCGCTGCCCGCCTCCACATAGACCTGGTTGACCGGCATGCCCTGCGGGCCACTCTGCTTGGTGACGAGCCGGGTGCCGAGCATGTCCCGGGCCAGCTGGCCAACCTCTTCAGCACTGCGGGCGAGCTTGACGCCGCCGGCCTTGCCGCGCCCGCCGGCGTGGACCTGGGCCTTGACCACCCATACCTTGCCACCGATACGCCCGGCAGCAGCCGCAGCCTGGGTCGGGGTGCTGGCCACCTCGCCCGAGGGGACCGGGATGCCGAAACGGTGAAACAGTTCTTTGGCCTGGTATTCGTGCAGATTCATGGCGCGCGCCTGAGCGGGGAAGGCGCGTATTGTGGGCGAATCAGTCGCACTGTCAAACCGCAGCCTGGCCCGCCGGGCAGAGTCATCGACAGGGGCCAGGCAGCGGGGGAAGTGGGAAAGGCGTCACGCTTTCAGGGAAGCGGGCATACATAATGTGTCTGCTCAGGTCTCCTGGAACATGCAAACCGGATCGATGGCGACAGCTGAACACACACTGACCGCGCAAACCGGCGCCACACCGGAGCCCGCCGCGCGGAACATCGGCAACGATACCTCACGCCGCGTGCTGCGCTTCGTGGCGATATTCCGCGCCGTGGTCGCCATCGTCTTGCTGGCGATCGCGCTCGGTTTCCGTAATCCGCAGCTGCTCGGCATTCGCGACGCCGGGCTGTTTCTGGCCAGCACCTCGAGCTACTGCCTGTTTGCCATGCTGCTGCTGGTCTGGCAGTGGCACCGGCCCGTCATCGTGCCCCGTCTCGTGCTTGTGGAACTGCTCATCGACGTGCTGGCGATCAGCCTGCTGATGTACGCCAGCAGCGGCATACGCAGCGGTCTCGGCGGCCTGCTGGTGGTGTTTGTCGGCGCAGCGAGCCTGTCGCTCCAGGGCCGGCAGGCCTTTTTTGGTTCCGCCATCGCCGCCCTCGCCGTACTCGCCGAGCAGTCGCTGCGCGTCCTTGAGCACGGCGCGCCCAGCGGTGATTTCGTCGCCGCCGGCGTGCTCGGCGCCATCATCTTCATGATCGCCTCGGCTGCCTATCCGCTTGCCCGGCGCCTGGAGGAAAGCGAGGCGCTGGCCCGCCAGCGCGGTATCGATCTCGCCAATCTCGCCCAGTTGAATGACTACATCATCCAGAACCTGCGCGAGAGCATCGTCGTGGTGGATGCAGCCAACCGCGTGCGGCTCATCAACCAGTCCGCCGCCGAGCACACCGGGATCCGCACCCGTGAACCGGGCCAGGATCTCGCGCAGCTGGCACCGCATCTGGACCGCATGCTCCGCGACTGGCGCCGGCAGGGAAATCCGCTCCTGCAACCGCCATCCTTCCTTTCCGCCGACGGCAGCACGCGCATCAACGCTTACCTCGCCCCGCTCGGTGGTGGCGACGACGGCCCGGTGCTCATGTTTCTCGAAGATGCGGGGCTGCTCAGCCAGAAGGTCCAGCAAACCAAGCTGGCGGCGCTCGGCCGGCTGTCGGCGAGCATTGCGCACGAGATCCGCAATCCGGTCGGCGCCCTGAGTCATGCCAGCCAGCTGCTCGAAGAATCACCCCGGCTCGGCGCCGACGACCGGCGGCTGATCGACATCATTCGCACCAATTCCGGACGGGTAAACGAGATCATCGAGAACGTGCTGCAGCTTTCGCGGCGCGAGACCAGCCGTCCCGAGCTGATCTACCTGGCCGGCTGGAGCCGCGATTTCGCGGCCGAGTTCAGCTCGACCCTGGAGTTGCACGAAGGCCAGATCAGCGTCACGAGTACCGAGGACGTCGAAGTTCGCGTGGATCCCGGTCATCTGCGGCAGATCGTCTGGAACCTGTGCGAAAACGCCATGAAATACGGCAGCAGCAATGGCGGTATCGCAGTGGAAATCGCTTTCGGACGTCTGTCCGGCAACCGTCGACCCTATCTCGAGGTCAGCGATCGCGGTGCGGGTATCCCCGAAGAGATGCGTGAACAGATTTTCGAGCCCTTCGCCACCGGGCGCAGCGGCGGCACCGGACTCGGCCTGTTCATCTCGCGCGAACTCTGCGAGTGCAATCGCGCGGCACTGGTGTATGAAGCCCGCCG